>JAUCQB010000055.1 GCA_030372985.1 Phycisphaerae bacterium | reverse complement strand
ACCGCCTACGACAACGAGAGTCGCCACGATGAGCTTGCCGAGGATCTCCCAGCCGCTTTTGGTCTGAAGGAGCTTCTCACTGGACATTGTTGCCTCCCGGGCCAATGGCCCTGTTTGATATCATAAGTATACCATTACAATATCGAAATGCAAGCAAGGAATCAAGAAAAGATAAATCATTTATTTGAAAAAGGTTATGAGCGTTTCTCTGGAGAATCGCTGTTCCGTCCGACGGTCATGCGGTGCGGAAAGGCACCTATCCTCCCTCAAGACCGCGCGGTCTTGCGTCGCGAGACGTCGCGGACTTAATGGGGCGCCAAGCGAGGAATGGGCCGAAGCGATCGGCCGCGACGGCGACCAGGGCCTGCCTCAGAAGAGTCCGATCTTCTGCAAATCGGGGTGGCGGGTGGTCAGGGCGCCGGTCAGTTCATCGAGTGATTCGAAGAACACGTCCACGCCCACCTGGCGAAGCAGTTTGGGCACTGCCGGGCCGTTCTTCAGTCCGACCGTTCGGCAGCCGGCTTCGCCCGCCGCATAGGCCATCGGTACCGTGCCGACGACGGCCAGCGTGACGCGCATGCCACCGGCCAGCCTGCGGAGGGCGTCGATCCGCCGGTCGCGGTCCTCAGGGAGACACTGCTTGCTGTCGAAGTGCATCCAGATGTCGAGGCGGTCGAGCGTGGCGTTCAGGCCCTCACGGTTGCGGCTGAGCGAGACGAGCTGGCAAGAGCCCATCTGCTTGAGCAGCCGCAGGTTCTCCGCGACTTTCGGTCCGGCCGCGTCGAGGGCCATCAAGTCGGTGCTATCGATCCTCTCGGCACGCATGCGGGCGTAGTCGATGACCTTTTGAGGCCGGCCGAAGCGGACAAACTGCGAGTCGGCCGCTCCCGTCCGCCAGAGCCGCCAGAACTCAGATCGAGGCGGCCCCTGAAAGCCAACCGCCTGAATCGCCGCCTGATGTGCCGCCCAGTAACGCGGCTCAACGTCGACGATCGGTCCTTCGAACTCGATGATGGTATTGAGAAACGTCATGTGCAACTTACCACAGGATTCCAGAGCCATTTCACCCGAACAGTTCAATCAGTACCGCCCCGAAGCCAATGAGGCACGATAGGGCACCCAGGATGACGCCCGCTGTTGCTTCTCGATTGCGACGATCGCCCGGCCGGCTTCGGAGTGTCGAGAGGCCGTAGATGACGGCCACCAAACCCACGACTGCACCGATGCCACAGAGCAGCAACAGAGGCAACGAGATGATGCCCAGGACCAGGACGTTATTGTCACCCGATTGGGGATTGGGGGAGGCCGCGCTGCCTTCCAGCGTAAAAGGTCGTCCGCAGGTCGGGCAGTTGTCGGCCCTGATCTCTGTCCGCTGCCGGCAGTTCGGGCACTCGATCACCAGGCTGTCGTCGGGAAGACGAATAATCCGGGGAGCGGCATGCCCGGCGGCGGCATAGGCGTGTACCGGTGCAGGGTACTGGCCGTCATGACCGGGGTCCGCACCTCCCATCGCCCGTCCCGTCCGCGGGTCCACCTGAGGGATGAAGAAAACCGCGTCGCACGAGGGACAGCGGGCCTGCCCGCCGGCCTGTGCGACAGGAGCTTCCAGCACCGACGCGCACCGCGAACAACGAAAGCGGAACGTCGGTGCGGAGGCCGGGGCGCTCATGGTATCGTCGTGGCTCACAGACATTATGGTACAGAGATGGCACGGCAAGGAAACAGGTACTGGTGCTGTCTGCGGTGCCGAATCGGTGTTGGTCCTGGTTGTGGTGCCGACGTCTCCGTCGGCACGCTGGTGCTGTGTGAACTTGTCCTGCCGGTCGGCTCGGCCTGTAGAGGAGTGTATCGTTCTCGCTTGGATGGGCCAACGAGGGCGTTGGCCCTACTGTGGTGCCGACGTCGCCGTCGGCACGCTTCGTCGGTTGCATCGCCTCGCGATGTTGAGCGGCCGGGCGGGTGAGCGCCCCGGTCCTCCCTGCGGTCTTTGACCCCCTTCGGTTGCCGGGATAGCATGCCGTCGGATTGGATCTGGAGTATGCGATGAGTTTCAGTCAGGCCGGCTCATTGTTTGGGCATTTCATACATGGGGGCGTGCGGGCGGTCATCACCGGCCAAGTGGGTGTGGACAAGAAGCCGTTCATCGAGCGAATCGCCCAGATTGCCAGGCAGCGGGGCAAGGATGTGCTGGTTTGCCACGTCGGCGACATGATGTATGCCGAGGCTCCGGACGTGGCCCCCGGGCGAATCCTCGACCTGCCACGTTCGCGGCTGGACCTGCTCCGCCGGTCGGTGTTCAAGGACATCCTTCGGCTGGCCGAGAAAGCAGACAACCTGCTGGTCAACACCCACGCCACCTTCCGCTGGCGGCACGGCCTGTTCCCGGCCTTTGACCACGACCAGATGGTCGAACTGGACGCGGATATCTACATCACGCTGGTGGACAATGTTGACGCCGTGCACGAGCGGCTGACCCGCGAGCATGCAGTGGCGCACACGCTCAAAGACCTCCTCGTCTGGCGAGAGGAGGAGGTGCTGGCGACCGAAGTGATGGCCAGCATGATCCGCGGCCATGGGCGGTTCTTCGTGGTGGCAAGGGGAATCGAGTGGGACACAGCCGAGAGCGTCTACCGCCTGATGTTCGAGCCGCAACGACGCAAGGTGTATCCATCGTTTCCCATGACCCACGTGATGGATCAGCCGCAGATCCTGGCCGAGATCGACTCGTTCCGGGACATTCTGGCCGAGCATTTCATCACCTTTGACCCGGGCGACCTGGACGAGAAACGGCTTCTGATCGAGGCGGCTGCCGCTGCGAAGCGCGGCGAGAAGAGCTTCGCCGTGGAGTCCAACAACCGGCGCCTGGTGTTCGACGTGGACGAGGTCAACTCGGTGGCCGCCGACATCGACGGGCAGATCTACGCACGCGACTTCAAACTCATCGACCAGTCGGATGTCATCGTCAGCTACATCCCTGAGCTTTCCGATGGCCGGCCGGTCCTTTCCAGTGGCGTGGAGCGAGAGTTGCAGCATGCCTACGAGTCGACGCGGGAGGTCTACATCGTCTGGCGGTCGCGGACCGAGCCATCGCCGTTCATCACGAATACGGCAACGGCGGTTTTCTCGTCGGTCGCGGAGGTCATGAACCACTTCCAGCAAAAGGGATATGTCAAAGAATACCAGTTGCGGCTCGACAGCGACCGGCCGCCCCGCCAGCGGGGTCGAGTGGGATGACTTTGTCATGATCAGCCGACGAGCGCTGGCCGCGATGATCGATCACACGCTGCTCAAGCCCGAGGCGACGGCGGCGGATGTCGACCGGCTCTGCGATGAAGCCCTGCGACACGAGTTCGTGGCCGTGTGCGTCAATCCCGTTCGGGTAGCCCGATGTGCTCGAAGGCTGGCGTCCTCGACGGTTCGTGTGGCGAGTGTGGCGGGTTTTCCGCTGGGAGCAAATCGATCCGAGGTGAAGGCCGCTGAGGCCCGGCAGGCGATCGAAGCCGGAGCCGTCGAGGTCGATATGGTCATCCACGTTGGCGATCTGATCGACGGCAGTCTTTCGGCGGTCCGGGACGACATTGCCACTGTCGCGGAGACCGTCCATGCCGCATCGCGTCAGAACGTGCTCAAGGTCATCCTGGAAACAGCCGCGCTGGCGCAAGAGCAGATCATCGCCGGTTGCCGTTGTGCCGCCGAGGCCGGAGCCGATTTCGTGAAGACCTCAACCGGCTTTCACCCGGCAGGGGGGGCCACGGTTGACACGGTTCGTCTGCTTCGCGCCCACGCGGGCTCGATGAAGGTGAAAGCCGCCGGCGGCATTCGCACGTTGGAGGCCGCCCTGGCGATGATCGCCGCCGGCGCCGACCGCCTGGGCTGCTCGGCGAGCGTGGCGATTGTGCAGCAGTTGCCGGTGTGACGACCGGTCTCTTGGCGAACCGGCTTGCTTATCCCGCGGCGCCTTTTGTATGCGATGAAGATGGTGGGGACGGGCCCCACGACTCGTCAGGAATTGCATGCAGATCTGGCCGAGCCTGCCGAATCAAGCACAAGAGAACCCGCCATGGGCGGCCACCGTCACCGCTTCTCGAATTCGTAGACCAGTCCGATGGCCTCGCGCCAGCGGTCGAGGGTTTTCATGTTGCCCAGGGTGTCATCCCAGGTCATGGCCGGCGGTGTGGCCTGGCGGCGGTCGAGATCGCGGGCGACGGTGTCGGCCTCCAGACCGTAGAGCCATTCGTCACAGGAAACGATGATCTCCTGCGGCTCGCTCTGCCCCGGCTTGTGCAGCAGAATCCGGCTGGGACCGCCCTCCCGATTCGGGATCCACGGCCAGGGCACGGAGATATACCCCTTCGTCCCAAAGATTCGAACCGCATTGTCCTGGGTAACGGCGATGCCCGTCGCCAGGTTGGCGATGATGTCTCCGGGAAACTTGAGCACCGCACTCGCGTACTCGTCCACCCCGGTGCTGCCGAGATGCCCGACGCCCTTGACCTCGATCGGCTCGGCGAAATCCTTTCCGGTGGCGACGCCCGCGATGAGCCGCGACATCGAGGTGCAGTAGCAGCCGACGTCGAGAACGCCGCCCCCGGCCAGGGACGGGTCGTAGATTCGCGAGTCCTCCTTGAAGGTGGCGTGAAAGCTAAACGAGGCATGGATCACCCGGACCTGCCCAATGATCCCGCCGCGCACCAGTTCGATCAGCTTGTGCGTCTGCGGGTGACAGCGATACATGAAGGCTTCCATGAGGAAGACGTCGTGCTTGCGGGCGGCCTCGATGATCGCCGTTGCCTCGGTGTGATTGACGCCGATGGGTTTCTCGCAAAGAACGTGCTTGCCGGCCTCGGCGGCCCTGACGGCCCATTCAGCGTGCATCGGGTGCGGTGTCGAGACGTACACCGCCTGCACGTCTTTGTCGGCCAACAGGGCCTCGTAGCTCCCGTAGCACCGCGGAACGTTGTGCTCCTGGCCGAACCGATCCGCCGCCTCCCGCGTCCGGCTGGCGACCGCCAGCAGCTTGCCGGTTCTCGAGTGCGCCAGGCCTCGGGCAAAAACGCCCGAGATGCGGCCGGTGCCGATGAGGCCCCAGGTGAGTCTTTCTGCCATTGACGTACCCTTTCAACATCACTGACGCCCCTGGTGGGGAAGCTCAGATTCCATATAGAGCTATTAGCTGTTAGCTCTTAGCTGTTCGCTCGGCCCGGAATCCCTTCCGGGCCGTCTCTCTTTGCGTGATCCGTACACGATTTGACCGCCGGCAGCAATGAGGATGTGAATCCACAACCCGGAAGGCCCCAGAAGGGATTCTGGGGCCAGCGGTCCACGAAAAGCAGAACGACACCTTTGAAAGATCTCCGATCCTCACGACCTTACCCGATGCTTCCAGTAGTCCGGATCACGATGAAGGTGCATGATCGCAAGGATGCGGATACTCCCCTGGTCGTCAGCGTAGAGTATGCCATGTGGGAATCTGCTGACAAGGAATCTTCGTATCTCTCCATCCAGAACAGGCCAGGTTTTCGGATGGGCACGGATCAACTCGATTGCTGAGTACACCTCGAGCGAGAACTCACAGCCTAATCCAATCCTGCAAGACTCGTAGTAGTCAATGGCTTCGAGAAACTCGGTTTCCGCTTCAGGATGAAAGGAGCAGTTCATGCCGGGAAACGCTTCCAGATCTTCGCGAACACCTCATCGGCCGGAACCGGATGACTCTTTCCGGAACGAAGCTCAGCCAGTCTGTGCTTCGCCACGCACGCCCATTTTTTCTCGATCTCCGGCTCCGGGGGGTTGAGGCTTCTCAGAATGCAGTCGGCGACCATCGCTCGTTCTTCGATCGGAAGCGACGTTGCTTCTGCGATGAGTTCCTTGGTATTCATGAGTGAGAACCTCCAGCACGGCTCGCCCTTCGCGCTCCACTATACCCGGTCGCCATAGAAACGGCAATTCCGCTCGGCCCGGATTCCCTTCCGGACCGTCTCTCTTTGCGCCAACCATTCTCGATCTAACGGCCGGCGGGAATAATGAGGATGTTAATGCTCGACCCGGAAGGTCCCAGAAAGGATTCTGGGACCAGCGGTGCCGCTCGGCCCGGATGCCCATCCGGGTCGCCCTGCTTGACGGAATTCACTGCGCATTCAACGCCGGCCAGGCTCACTGCCGCCACATGCCCTGATAGCCGACGTGCATCATCAGGTGATCGAGCAGGATCACTGCAATGAAGGCCTCGGCCACCGGCCAGATTCTGGCGACCAGCGTGGGGTCGCGACGGGTTACTGCTTTGAGAACGGCGCCTTCCCGCGTCACTTTGTCCACCGTGTGCTGGTCCTTGCTGATCGTGGGCGTGGGTTTGACCGTCAGCCGGATGACGATCGGCTGGCCGGTAGTCAGCCCGCCGGTGATGCCGCCGGCGTTGTTGCTGCCGAAGCGGACGTTGCCGCCTTCGGCGAACAGTTGGTCGTTGCACTGCGATCCGGTCATGTCTTTAACCTTGACGCCGGCCCCGATCTCGACCGCCTTGACCGCCCCGATGCTCAGCATTCGGCCGAGTTCGCCGTCGAGCTTGCGGAACACCGGCTCGCCCATGCCTGCGGGCACGCCCGTGGCCACCACCTCGACCACCCCGCCGCTGGAGTCGCCGGCATCTTTGATCTCGATGATCTTGCGGTACATCTCGTCGGCCGTCGGGAGGTCCGGGCAGAAAAGGCTCGGATGAACCCCGTACTCAGAGCGGACCTTCTTCTCATCCATCTCGACCTTGGGGAAGCTGCCGATCATCTTCTCGACTTCGGAAAGCACCGGCATCTTCTCCAGGAAACGCATCCCCGGCTTGATCCGCCCGGACTGGTAGACGAACTGCCAGATCGGATCATGCTCCCTGCGGATCTTGCGGTAGGCGGCCGCCTTGGTGCGGATCTGCTCGATGGGCATATCGGGCATGCTGACGCCGGCAGCCTCGCGGACGTAAGCGCTGACCTCGATGCCCTTGCCGGCCAAGATCTTCTTGGCGACGGCTCCGGCCGCGACGATGGTCGAGGTATACCGCCCGCTGAAGATGCCCGCCCCAATGGCGTCATCCCAGTGGTCGTACTTCTGATAGGAGGCGTACGACGCATGCCCCGGCCGCGGCGTGCGGTTGGTCACCTGGTACTGCTCGATGTGCTCGAAGTGTCGATCGAGGTTGGGGATCAGGATCACAAACGGCGTGCCGTTGGTGTGACCGGCGTTCTTGAAACCGGGCATGGTGTCGGCCGCGTTGATGCCGTTGTAGATGATCGGGATGTCCGGCTCGCGCCGCGGCGAGGTCAGCTCACCCTGGCCCGGCTTGCGGAGCAGCAGGTCTTCGTAGATCTGCTCCTCGGTAATCAGCAGCCCCGGCGGCACCCCCTGCAGGTGCACCGTCAGCCCGTCCTGATACGAGCCGCCCGCCACCGCCACCTTGAACATGGTTCCCAGATCGCAACCGAGCATTCACCTATCTCCTTGCGCCAGCGGAGGTTAACGGCTGGACCTGCGTTTCTCGGCGGGTTCGGCCCAAACCCGCAGCGCGATTCGTCGCCTGTCCCTTCGAGCACGAGGGCGAGAGTATAGGGGACCGATTGGGGGTTTCCAAGGGTGTCAAAACGCCAATCCGGCCGAGGCCTTGCACGGCCTCCGGCCGACCATCAGGGGTCAGCCATGTGAGATCACCCGGAGGTTCGGCACATCCACGTAATGGTCACCATTGTGGCTGACCAGGGGCAGGCCATGCCGCAGGGCGGCGGCGGCGATCCAGCAGTCTCCGCAAGAGATGGGTTTACCCTGCTGCTGGCGGTGAGCGGAGACCTCGGGCCAACACCGAGCCATCGCATCATCGTAAGGCAGAATCACGTAACGCCGGAGAGTCGTGTCCAACCGATCTCGACGCTGCCGACCCCACTTGCGGACGATCGCCCGTTTGCGAAGTTCGGCCACCGACATGAACGAAAGACACAGCCGCCGGCCCACCACGTCATCGACGTACAGCCCTCGCCGAGAGTCCTGCTTGAAGAAGAAGGAGAAAACGTCGGTGTCAATGATTACTGCATCCATTATGTACGGTCGCGCCGAAGAGAATCGAGGAATTGATCGAGCGACTCGTCTTCGGGCCAGTCGCCGGCGAGTTCTTCCAGGGACTGCGCGGGCGAAACCTGCTGTTGCTCGGCCAACTCGGCAATACTAAGCGGCTGCCAGAAGGACGACGAATCGGCAGCTCCGCTCGGTTCCGGCTGACCAGGATGTGAACCCACAACCGGGCGCACGCTGACCTCAGTCCCGTCCGGCAGACGAACAGGATCGTCCAGCAGCACAACACCATTCTCTACGTGGCCACGGTAGGTCATGATTTCCTCGCCCCAATTCTCCAGACCACTCCAATTCGATCATATCCCAGGAGTTGAGGTCTCCAGCCGGCGGGGCGACCTGGATTAGCCCGCCGGGGCATAGCAGCTATGCCCCAGCGATTCCTGCCGTTTGAAGTGGTCTTCGAGAACCAGTGCGGTCATGGCCTCAACGACCGGGACGGCCCGCGGACACAGGCAGGGGTCATGACGACCGGTCACCCGGATGGTCACCGGTTCGCCGCTGGTGTTGATGGTTTGCTGCTCGTGGGCGATGGAGGAGGTCGGCTTAATCACCGTCCGAAAGACGATCTCATTGCCGTTGGAGATACCGCCGAGGATGCCGCCTGCGTTGTTGCTGAGAAAGCCGTCGGGCGTCATCGGGTCATTGTGCTGACTGCCGGTCATGTCGGCCGCGGCAAAGCCCGTGCCGAACTCGATGCCCTTGGTCGCCGGGATCGAGAGGATGGCCTTGGCCAGATCGGCGTCGAGCTTGTCGAACACCGGTTCGCCCAAGCCCACCGGCACGCCCATGATCCGGCACTCGATGATCCCGCCGATGCTGTCGACCTGCGAACGGATCTCGTCGACCCGCGTGACCATCAATTCGGCCGCCTCCAGATCGCAGGCCCGCATGGGGTTCTTCTCGATCACATCCAGGTCAACCTGTTTGCAGGCGATTCCGCCGGCCCGCAGGGTGTAGGCGACGATCCGCACGCCGCGTCTGGCCAGAAGCTGCTTGGCGACCGCCCCGGCCGCTACCCTGCCGACCGTTTCGCGAGCCGAGGCCCGTCCGCCGCCGCGGTAGTCGCGGATTCCGTACTTTTTGAGGTAGGTGTAGTCCGCGTGGCCCGGTCGGAAGAAGTCCTTGATGTTGTCATAATCGCCCGGGCGGGCGTTGCTGTTATGCACGATCATCATCAACGGCGTGCCGGTGGTCTTGCCTTCGAACATGCCGGACATGATCTCGACCTTGTCCGGCTCCTTCCGCATGGTGACGACCTTGGATTGCCCCGGGCGACGACGGTCCATTTCCGTCTGAATCGCCGCCAGGTCCAGATCAAAGCCCGGCGGCACGCCGTCGATGATTACGCCGACCGCCAGCCCGTGCGACTCGCCGAATGTCGTGATCCGAAACAGTTGTCCAAAGCTATTGCCGGCCATGCCCATGCTCCTCGATGCTCGCCATCACGCGGTTCGCGGCCTCTTCGATCTCGCACGTACCGTCCAGATCCACAACCACATCGGCCAGGTCAACGTACCTTGGCTCGCGCTCCTGGTACAGCTTCATGAGACTCCCGGCCGGGTCGTTCTCGTCAAGAAACGGGGGCAACCCGGCCTTCTCGATCCGCCGGTACACGACATCGGCCGGCACCCGCAGATACACCACCGTCCCGATCGCCTTGAGCAGCGACACCACCGTCGTGTTCAGCGCCGTTCGCCCGCCCAGGGCCACCACGCTCTTGCTGCCCGGACGGTCGAGCCTGAGATAGAGTTCGCAGACCACGTGCCCCTCGATGCGGTGGAAATGATCCTCCCCATGGCGGATGAGTATTTCGCGAACCGGAATCCGCTCGCCCGCCTCGCATTCGTGCGTGGCTTCGATCATCGGATCGACATCGTGGAAAGCGCAGCCCATCCGCGCGGCCATCACCCGGCCGATGGAACTCTTCCCGCAATGTTTCATGCCGACCAGAACAATGTTCATTTGTCACGCGCTATGCCGGGTGCCGGGTGCCATGCCCACGGCTGGGCGTGGGCATGCGCCTCCACTGTAACAGACTGCCAGGCCCTCCGCTCGGCCCGGAATCCGTTCCGGGCTGCCTCACCTGGCGGAATCCATTCCGCATTCGGTGAAAATGAGGATAGGAATCCTCCACGCCAAAGGCCCCAGAAGAATCTGGGGCCGGCGAAGGGCAGAGTCGCCGTGGGCCATGAGCTCAGGCCGAATGGAGGTCGCCTCGGCGACCGAGGCCTGCTGACTTCTGACGACCCGAGCGGCAGGTCTGCGCCGCCCTCGGCGGCTACGACCATGCCCTACCATTCTCACACAGCCTAATAGTCTAGCAGCCGGATGGTCTAAAAGTCATCCTGGCTCGTCAGCCCGTCCAGGTGCGTCAGATCGCCCCATAACACGAGCTGCCACCGGCTCTCCTGGACCCTGAAGCGATTGATGCTCGCGTTGAACAGGCTCCATCGTCGCGGGGCGTTGATCGGCAACTGCATCGTGTGGCGAAACGCGCCGCTGAGCGGGCCGCCGTGGGTCACGACCACCACCCTGTGGCCAGGGTGCCGGTCGGCGATCGCTTGAAGACCTTGGATCACGCGCTCGTGGCATTGCCGCATGCTCTCCCCGTCAGGGATGACGTAATCGGGCTGACGCGAGATGAAATGGTCATATTCCGCGGGGAATCGCCGCCGGATCTCCTCGACGGTCAGACCCTGGAAAACGCCCATGTTGCGCTCGCGAAGGCGGGCATCGGGGACGACCGCCAACCCGATCGCCTTGGCCACAACCTCCGCGGTGCGCATCGCCCGGCCAAGATCGCTGGCATGAATCGCGTCGATGTTCTCCCGGGCCAGACGCGCTGCCACCGCCTCCGCCTGGCGCAGGCCCAGCGGTGTCAGGTCGCTGTCCGAATGTCCTTGCATGCGCTCGCCGAGATTCCATTTGGTCTCGCCGTGGCGAACAACAATCAGTTCTGTGGTCGGTATCGGCGTCATGACCGGAAGAAGGGCATGGCCCCAGGCGAGATCACGGATCCTGCTCCACTTGCTGCCGCCCGCCGAGCCGGCTCATGCAATCGACAAAGGTTGGGAACGTCACCTGCATCGCCTCTGCGGTATGGATGATTGTACGGCCTTCGATTGCAGAGGCCGCCACCGCCAGCGCCATGACCACGCGGTGGTCGTGGTGGCCGCAGACCTCGGCCGGCTTCAGACGGCTTTCCTCGATCTCCAGGCCGTCCGGCCTCTCCCGGATCACGGCGCCCATTTTGGACAGTTCCGCGGCCATGACGGCGATGCGATCCGTTTCCTTGAGCCGGGCCTGCGGGACGTTGACCAGCGAGGTTTTGCCGCGGGCGAAACAGCCGACCACCGCCATCATCGGCAAGGCGTCGGGCGTAGCGTTGAGGTCAAGCTCGCAGCCCTTCAACTCACCCGGCCGGACGCGGATGCCGTTCGGCTGGATATCGATCTGGGCTCCCATTTGGCGAAGGTAGTCGATCACCGCCTTGTCGCCCTGGGGGTCGCTCATGTCGAGCCCGCGTACCAGCACGTCATTGTCGCCCAGCACTCCGGCCGCCAGGAAGAACGTTGCCGAAGAGAAGTCGGCCGCGACTCGCCGCGAAAACGGGCGATATCGCTGGCCGCCGGCGACGCGGAACCATTTCAGTTCATCGCGCTCGATCTGGATGCCGCTGCGTTCGAGCCAGTCGAGCGTGATGTGGACGTAAGGCTTCTCGTTGAGCAGGGGCACGTCGATCTCGCTGACCCCGTCGGCCAGCGGGCAACAGATCAGCAGGCTGCTCAGGTACTGGCTGGACACGGCCTCAATGCTGGTCTTCCCACCGCGAAGCCGTCCGCCGATCACCAGCGGCGCACAGCCGTTATCTAGCGTGGAGGTAACCGAAGCTCCCAGATCGTTGAGCGACCGGGTCAGTGGTCCGATCGGACGCCGGCGGATCTGGTCGTCCCCGGTGAACACGACCAGCCCCGTGGAAATCAGTGTCGCCGAGCCGGTGGCGATACGCAGCGTCGTGCCCGAGTTCCGGACGTCAATGACGTTGGCAGGAGCCTTCGGCCTGCCCGCAAAACCGCGTGCCAGCCACAACTCCGGCTGCGACGTGTCGATCTCGGCCCCGAGTGCCCGATAGGCGTCGACAGCCGCCAGGGTGTCGGCCGAGGCGAGCGGTGATTCGATCCGGCTCTCGCCATCGGCCAAGGCCGCCACCGCCACCGCCCGAATGGTGTGGGACTTCGAGCCGGGGATATCCACTGCACCGCTGAGAGCAGAACGTTGGCAGATCAAACGCATGGTTCACCCAATACACAAGGGAGGGATGTTTCCGACAACGGCCATCCGACAGAGCCCGTGCACGCCGTCGGAGTCGTCGCCGGCGGCCAGTGATGCGACCGCGTCGCAGGCCTCAGGAAGGACACAGATCGGCCTCGATGTCCGCTTCTTCGGCCACCTCAATCAGTTTCTGGTAGGTCAGCGTCGCGATATCGCCAGGCTCTCTCGGCGAAAACCACAACTTCGCCAGGAAGATGTGCTCCAAGCGAACCCGGCCTTCCTGAACGACGATCTTGAACCCGGGCATCACACCGAGGACTCGCTCGCAGAACGCAGACACACCTTTGATCAGCGACCCGATCACTTCATGCGTGTCCTGGCTGTAGTAAACCGTTACCAGATCATCGACCCGCTCGGCGTAAAACGGATCCGGCTTGGCGAGGAACTCGATGCAGTCACCGTCACGGTCGTAGGTCGCGGTCGGCCTGAAACTCTCGGCCGGACGCGCCAGCAGCATCATCCGCTTCGCGAAATCGGCGTTGGATTCGGCCTTCATAGCAGCCTCTTTCTGAAACGTGCCCTGTGATTCTCGGGCAACCTCGGGTCTTCGGAATCGCACTTCTCCCAACGCCAATTATACGCGATACCGTTCGAATTGACGAAGACAACGTAGACTTGGCCTGGGTATGGCGGTCCTTCCGTCCCATCGACGCGATAGCTGTGGTCGGGAACACCGCAATAGCATCGCCAGCCGTAGCCCCGTCGATCCTCGTCTTCATCGCGTCTCAAGCCCTCGAAAACCGCCGCCGGTTTCTGCAGAATCATCGGCACGAGGTATCCGCATTCCTTCGCATGTCCCAGTCCGCGGCGTCCCACTGCTTGCATGCGCTCAAACGAGATCTGAACGAAGCACGTCTTGCCGTCAGCAGGGTCCAATGCCTCGAGCAGAATGCATTTTCGGCGTGTCCGATGTTCGTCTGTCATGCCGCATAAACTACAGTCGAGGCACAATATGGGCAAGGTTGCGCTGTGGGGCTTCAGGAGCAGACAAGGTCGGAGCCGCCCAAGGCAGGCCCGCCTGTAGTCGCCACGGCTGGGGCGTGGCAGGTCTCGGTCGCCGCAGCGGCATCGAGATTGCCCTGTCAGGCAAATGAAGAAGGGGCATCGATTGGCATCGGTGCCCCTTCGGAATGATCTCGCTTGGCGCCGGCTTACCAGCCCATGCCGCTCAAGCCGGAGTTGCTGCCGTAGATCAGGTACATCTCGCCCGTATCGTTCTTTCGCAGGCTGGGGTTGAGCGGGTAGGTCGTATCGGCTTCCGGCAGGCCGATCAGAATATCCTCGAACCCGTCGCCGTTGACGTCACCCGCGCCGTTGACCCAGGTGATGCGGGCCGCACTGGCATCGGTAATGCCATAGGGCGTGACGAACACCAGCCCCGGTACGGTCGAGCCGACCTGGCTCAGGTTGATCGTCTTGTTGGCCAGGTGCGGCCCGCCGAACAGCAGGTAGGCCACGCCCTGACGCCGCAGACCGTTGATCAGCCGGATCTCGTCCGGCGCGACGATGACCAGGTCATCGATGCCGTCGGCGTTGAAGTCCCCCACATTGTTGATGACCGCGCCCGCGTGCATGCCGGCCTGGTGGCCGTAGATTCGAACGCCCGGCAACGTAGGCCCGCCGACATGGCTGGCGCTGAACGTGTTGACGCCCGCAAACTTGGGACCGCCGAACACGATGCCGATGAAGCCCGATTCGGCGCCGCCGATCCCATCGCTGCCAGCGTATTGCGAGGCGAAGGCAATGTCCGCATAGCCGTCCTGGTTGATATCACCGACCAATGTTTGCGATTCGCCGAACCGGTCGTTGTTATAGTTGCCGTGGATCTCCAGGCGAGGACTGTTCCAGATGTCCAGATCGAACTCCTCGAGATTGGTCATATCCGGATTGTCGAAGTCAGGTCGGCCGAAGACGACGTAAGCGATTCCATTGTTGACAAGCCCATCGCGATCGGCCCCCGGGGCACCGGCCACGATATCCTGAGAGCCGTCACGGTTGAAATCACCGGCCGGACTGGCATATCCGAACAGATCTCCGATCATCTCGCCGGTGATGACCTGGCTGCCGGACCGCCCTGTTCCGTCTGTTCCGCCGGGGATGATTCGCGCGCGGAACCCGCAACCCACCAACGCCGGGAACGACTGGATGTCCGGGTCTGTGGAGCCGGGCAGATCGTTGGTGTAATCAAACCACTCGAAATACCACACGCGACCACGGTCTCGGCCGTTCTTCGGCGAGGAGATCAGCAGGCTTGGTCCCCATCGGGCAGTCAGCCCCGGAGTCGAGTCGGAGATGCTGGGCATGCTGTTGACGGTCAGACCGAACTGGTTCTCCGGGATGATCGAGTAGGGCCAGGTCCGATTCACTGAACCCGTGAGGGTTCCGGGAATATCGAGGTCGTCGAAGTAGGCTCCCCTGAATCGAGCACCGTTAAAGCCCAAAGCCTGTCCCGCATCCTCCAACCCGTAGATGTCGTTATTCAGGGAGTTGTTGCTCCCCACCACAATCGCGTAGCCGCTGGCGATGGGTGTCACGACGGACAGATCCTGGTCGTTCGAGCAATAGTAATAAGTCGGCAAGGGCGGATCGGGCTCGGGATCGTAGAAGATGATATCTTCATGCCAGTCGTACGCCCCCATCTCGTCGGGGTCGGCCGGCGGCGGATCCGAGTACGGGTTGGGCATGTAGTCAGCGTAGCACGATGGCGGGCTGCTGTCGCACGGATCGTCGTCCACGCGGTCGTAGAAGACCTCGGTATGGGGGGCCCCAAACACGATCTCGGACAGATTGTCTCCCGTCACATCGCCCACGCGGGCTACCGAGACGAGGCCCTGGCTGTTGGTCGAGTAGGGCATTGTAAACAGGGCGCCGGGGTACGTGGTGGCGATGCTGTTGAGCGGGATATCCCCCCCGAACTGCTGTCCAGTCATGCCCAGCACCAGGTGAGCGGAGCCCATCGCGTCCATGCCATAGCCCCGACCGTAGCGGCTGACGATCACAAAGTCGTCAATGCCGTCGCCGCTCATATCGCCGACGCCGACACCCGTGTAGCCGGATTGGCCGTTTTCGTCGAATCCGTAGAACTTCGCGCCGCGGATCGTGCGGCCCACTTCGGCCAGATCAACCAGTCCCGCGTCGCCCGTGACCGTGGACGAAACCGTGACGCCGCCCCAGGCATAACGGCTCACCGGCGGGTTGGTGTGGTCCCAGGCGGTTACGCGAACACGGTAGGGCTCGCCGTTCACGCGAGCCGGCAGCCTCATCGCGTTGATGATATAAGTGCCGTTGGGCGGGAAATCCGTTCCGGGAGTGGCCGGATCGGAGCATTCGCCGAGCGCGCCGCCGAGGGTGTCCTTGAAGCAGCCGAGCACATACGCCCGTACCTGGCCGTCGACGATCACCGGGTAAGGACCATCCAACGGGTCCTGAACGGCGAAACAGACCTCGGCCAGGTCCTGCTCGGCGGTCGGACCGGTGAAGACCAGGTCGTTGGCCGGGTTCTCATCGAGATCGAACAGGACCACGATATCCGGGAGAAGCTGGTTTTCGCCGTCGTCGGGATCAGACACGCACCAACTGATGGGCACCTGGCCGTTGTGACCCAGACTGTAATGTACGTTCGGCTCGCGCACGACGACCGCCGGCGAGAGGTTGCCGGGAACCATTCCGGGCGGGAAGAGCTGCAACAGCCCGGGCGCCACGATCAACTCGGGCGGGTTCACGCCGTCGGTGATGCTCGCGATGATGCGATACTCGCCGGCCTGAAGGTTCTTGGCGCGCGTGTCCAGATTGTAAAACCCCTGGGAGTCGTCGGTATTCTCGGCGATATTGGACTCGATCAGGATCTCCGTGCCGTTTCCAAAGACTTTGTCAGGGTCGACGAACAGGGAGATGACCGCGTTGTCATCGGGGTCGCCGTCAAGCCAACTGATCTCGATCACGTCGCCCACCTCGCGCATGATCGTGCTCAGCGGCGCGGTGAACTCGAAATAAGGGGGTGTGTTGGTGCCGTTGTCGGGGATCTCCTGTCCATCCCCCGAACTGTCGCCGCTGGGATCACCGGTCGGTGATATCCAGTTGACCGGCGGACAGCCCGGCCCGATAAGCAACGGCATCGCTGCAAGCAATGCCACGAACACCGAGAAACCGGTCGTTCGGATCTGGCGAGCTTTTATCATCGAAGCGATCCTTATCTATCGTAAGCGCTTGCCCTTAAGGGCATTAAGGCTGGCAGCTCCATCCGCCCTCTGACCCCGTCCGATACATCTCACCCAGCCACATCCCGTGGGGTTGCAGTATTCTATGTCAGCGGCAAAAGTCAGGTCAAGGAAACGGGGATCGACCCGGATTCCACGGCCAATAACGAGCTTGCGAAGTGCGCAAGCGAGCGTCTTGTTCCAACGCCGCTCAAAGGGCGGCCTGTGCCAACCGGTGCAGGTCGGCCATCGCCGCCGGCGGGTCGGGCTGACCGAAAATGGCAGACCCGGCCACCAGGGTGTCGGCTCCGGCTTTCACTGCCGCTTCGATGGTCGAGCGGGCTATACCGCCATCGATCTCCAGGCGCTGATCGGGTCGGAGCAGGGTCCGAAGGTCTCGAAGCTTGTCCAGCGACGACCCGATGAACTTTTGACCGCCAAAACCGGGCCAGACACTCATCACCAGGACCAGGTCCACTGCCCCGATAACCGGGCGCAGGGCCGAGACTGGAGTACCGGGATTGAGCGTCACTCCCACTCGCACTCCCACCGACCGGACATGGTCCGCGACGGCCATGGGGTCGGGTGCCACCTCGATGTGGAAGGTCAGGAGATCGCTGCCGGCCTTGGCAAATGGCTCGGCATACTTGACCGGGTCGGTGATCATCAGGTGGGTGTCGAAGAACAGCTTGGATATCGGACGAAGCTTCTCGATCACCGGCACTCCGAAGCTGATGTTCGGGACGAAGTGACCGTCCATCACGTCCAGGTGCAGGATCTCCGCCCCGGCAGCCTCGATCCGCTGGATCTCGTCCTTCAACCGTGCAAAGTCGGCCGACAAGACGGAAGGGGCCATGCGAATGCGGGGTTGGGCAAGCGACCAGTTGTTCATAACTTCGAGAATAGCAGGGATCAGCGGTGTTGACCAGACGCCATGCCTATCCCGAGGCTTGGGAGGTCATCCCGCCGACGATCGGTTTGAGTTGCACCGTGATCGGGATCCTCATTGACCGCCAGATCGACCGGCTTTCGCCGGCGTACTCTGACAGCGGCGTCACAAGTGTCTCGTAGCCGGGTGCGGATACTTCCAGGTCCCACGACCTGAAACCGACTGAACCTGTTTTCCAAAACGGGTAAAACCTGCCGTTCGCGCCGAACGACCAACTCGCTTGAGCGAACCCAGCGGTATCCGTCACATAGACTGGATTGTTGCGGCCTCCGGATGAGTAGCCCATAAGGGACTCTCTCCGTCGACCAACACGCGCAACGCGAGCGCCGGCTATCGGCTTTCGCGAAACGGCATCGCGGACCGTAGTGGGAAACGTGGCACTCGCTACGCCGTCCCAGTGGCCACCGGGCAGAATCAAGAAGAGCAACAGACCGAGCGATAAGGCAACAAGCACGATCGAAAGGACCGGTCGTTTCTTCATCGCTCGGCCTGCCTTGATGCGGACCGCAAGCTGTTCCCAGCCCCTACGCCTCGTCGAGCACGTCGACAGCCTTGAAGGCTTTGCCTTCCATGAACTCGAGGCTGGCGCCGCCTCCGGTGCTGACGTGACTGACCTTGTCGGTGAGGCCGGCCTGTTCGATGGCCGCCGCACTGTCGCCCCCGCCGATGACCGTGACTGCTCCCCTGGCCGTTGCATCGACCAAGGCGTGAGCGATCGCGTAAGTGCCGGTGTCGAACGGCTTGGTCTCGAACACGCCCATCGGACCGTTCCAGGCAATCGTCTTGGCTCCGGCGATAATCTTCTTGTACTCGGCGACGGTCTTGGGACCGATATCGAAGCCGCTCAGATCGTCCGGAATGTCGCCCTCGACCACCTTCGTGGCCACGCCAGCCTTCAACTCGGCCGCACAGACGACGTCCACCGGCAGCTTGAGCTTCGAGCCACCCAACTGGAGCAATCGCTTGGCCTCTTCGACCTTGTCCGCCTCGACCAGGCTCTTGCCGGTCTTGCGGCCCTGGGCCAGCATGAACGTGTACTGCATGGCCCCGCCGATCAAGATGGTGTCACATTTCTTGAGCAGGGCCTCAATGACCCCGATTTTGTCGGAGACCTTCTTGCCGCCCAAAATGGCCACGAACGGCCGCTTCGGACTGTTCAGCGAGTCGCCCAGGTACTCCAGCTCCTTCTTGACCAGGAAACCGACGACCTTGGGCTTGCCGCCCATCTGCTGCGGGACGGTGAGCATGCTGGCGTTGTCGCGGTGGCAGGTGCCGAACGCGTCGTTGACGTACACGTCGGCCAGGTCGGCAAGCTGTTTGGCGAAGCTCTTCTTTTTCTCCGCCAGAGCCGGGTCGTCCTTGGCCTTCTTGTCCTTGATCTGCTCCGCCTCGTAGAAGCGGACGTTCTCGATCAGAAGCACTTCGCCCGCCTGCAGCGATGCAACGGCCTTCTGGACCTCCGGGCCGACGCAATCGCCGACGAACTTCACCGGCTTGCCCAGGAGCTTGCCCAGGCGGTCTGCGCAAGGCTTAATCGTGTACTTTGCGTCGGCGGCCCGGTCCTTGCCCTCCGGCCGGCCCAGGTGGCTCATGAGCACCACCTTGCCCCCGTTCTTGATCACGTGCTGGATGGTCGGCATCGCCATCCGGATCCGGCGGTCATCGGTGATATTGCCGCTGTCATCTTGCGGGACGTTGAAGTCCACGCGCATCAGCACGGTCTTGCCTTTGACGTCAACACTCGCAATCGTTTTCTTCGCCATCTTGTCACCTTCAGTCAATAACTCAGGTCTTCAGGTCAAACCTCACAATGGCGGATATTCTGCCCAAGATCCGCTGACAAATCCAGTTGGCGAAGGTAGGAGTCGTGGTCAGCGAGGCGACTGACCCGTCTTATTGCAGAGGTGGGATCTCCTGTCGAAGCTGTTGCAGCAGGTCCGCCGTACCGTGTGCCTGGCACCACCGCTGGAGGTAGTCCCAATCCAGCTTATCCTGCTGGACGCTGAGCACGTTCCTGAGGTCTTCGAGGTCCTTGGTTCTCCTGGATCGATGAAACCAGCGAAGCTTGGCGATGAGAACATCCTCCGGTGCCGGTACCCACGTTTTACGCCCCAGGACGGCGCACTGGAGCCGCCGACCGAACCTCATGCGATCATGAGGATCGTCGCTCAGCAGGAACAACTCGATTCGGTACTTGTGATCGGAAGGCTCAAAGACATATCGGGTGGTCCCGGTCACGGTCTCAAAGGACACCTGGGGATCGAGTCGGATCGACGGAGGCAGAATCCCGGTGATTCTGCCGAGCATGTCGCCAGTAAGCTGTACGACGAAGTCTGCGTCCTGCGTCGATCGCGGCATCCCATAGAGGTTGCTTGCCAAGGAGCCTGTGAGCATATGAGGCACGCCCACAGAGTTCAGAGCATCCAACATGGCGACGAGGATATCCTCATTGGTCACTTGCAGGCCTCCCGGGTTCTCTGCAGATCCAGCCGTTCTCGAGCGAGCGCAGCGACCTCGGCCTCGGTGCAACCAGGGTTCTGCTGACGGATGCCGGTCAACATCAGTTCATACGCAAGCCCGAACAACCTCGGGCCGGCAAGGATCTTCTCCTCGGGGGACATGTCGCGTGCTCGACGGACTTCCTCGAGGTAAAGATCGTCAGGACCCATTGGGATGGGGTTGGGCATCGACGACTCCTGAGAGCATCAGACCTCGCAGGGATCCAGCTCAGTCGGACCGTCTCGAATGCGGTCTGTTTGGCACCACAACCAGTATACATGGCTGTCGCCGACAAGGCCTTGCCCAATAAACAGGGCCACGACCCGGTTTGCCGCATCGTGGCCCTGATCATTGTTCGAACTACCTGTCTTACAGCAGGCCGTCTTTCTTCCCGATGAACTTCATCAGGTCGTTCACACGGCAGGAGTAGCCCATCTCGTTGTCGTACCAGGAAATGAGCTTGAAGAAGTTGGCGTTCAGCTCGATGCCGGCCGTCGCATCGTAGATGCTCGACAGCGAGCAGCCGATGAAATCGCTGCTGACCACCGGTTCCTCGGTGTAGCCCAGGATGCCCTTCATGGCGCCCTCCGAGGCCTTCTTCATCGCGGCGTTGATCTCGGCCATGCTGGTGGCTTTCTCGGTCCGCACGGTCAGGTCCACCGCCGACACGTCGACGGTCGGGATGCGGAAGGCCATGCCCGTCAGCTTGCCCTTGACCTCGGGGATGCACAGAGCGACGGCCTTGGCCGCCCCGGTCGACGCCGGAATGGCGTTCTGGCTGGCCCCACGGCCGCCCCGAAGGTCCTTCTTGCTCGGGCCGTCGACCGTCGGCTGGGTCGCGGTCATGGCGTGGATCGTGGTCATCAGGCCTTCCACGATACCGAAGTTGTCGAGGACGACCTTGGTGATCGGGGCCAGGCAGTTCGTCGTGCAACTCGCGTTCGAGACAATGGTGTCGGTGGCCGGGTTGAACTTCTCCTGGTTGACGCCCAGCACAAACGTCGGGATATCCTTGTCCTTGGCCGGGGCCGAGATGATCACCCGCTTGGCCCCGGCGGTCAGGTGCTTGCCGGCGCCGGCCTTATCGGTGAACTTGCCGGTCGACTCGACGACGTAGTCCACCTTGAGCTCTTTCCAGGGCAACTGGGCGGGGTCCATGACCGACACGCATTTGACCTTCCGGCCGGCCACCACGATGTTGTCGCCTTCCTGCTTCACTTCCACCTTCGCCCGGCCGTGGGTCGAGTCATACTTCAGCAGATAGGCCAGGTTCTCGGCCGGGACGACGTCATTGACCGCAACGAATTCGATGTCCTTGTCGTCCATGGCTGCCCGGAGCACGAGCCGGCCAATACGCCCGAAACCGTTGATCGCTACACGAATCGCCATTGTCTTTTCTCCTGATGCTGTAACCTGTCTCCGTCAATTGGGGGATGTACCTTGCAGGATTTCCAACTGCGGAGCAGAGACAATACGGTTTCTCGACGTTCAGGTCAAGGCTTGGTGCCCGGTACGGGGCAGCAGGATGGAAGGGGGGCCGTGCGGCCACCTCGTCCCAAGCCTGGGTCCACCAACTCCGGAGCCGCTCCGCGCTCCGGGAGTTGCCGGGGCTTCGCTAGCAGGTCTGTCAGACCGTCATGGAATCGTAGACCGTGTCCTCCCTGTCCGAGCCGGGGCGACGAGAGTGACAGAAGGTTGCGCAAGCTCCTGATCGCACGTCTGTCCTGAGTGCGGGATAGCTCTCGAAGTGAGCGATTGCCGGGCAGGCTGGCGTGCCAGTCGTTTTGTTGCCACCAGTCCGAATGCACCGGCCTGCGGGCGAAAAACCGTCAAACCGGGAACAGAGCCCGAAAGAACAGGCTTCTCCGAGTACAAATCTTGCCCCAGCAAACTGTTGCGAGAAGCGAAACGACGAATCCGCGGCTCGCGAGGCCACTTGGTGCATCCAGTCTCGGCAAGCACCGCAGGAAGATGTCGATGCATCGAGCCCATCTCGGTCGATATGGGTTGTATAGGGGTACGGGGCGAGCCTGTGAGGTCCACCAGGGGTTGGACAGGTTGGCGGTTTTGTCCTATCATTTCAATTGGGAGTATTGTCCGTCGTCCCTATTAAAGGAGCGCGGGCCATGGTAGTGAAGAATGGCAAGACGGTAACCTTCGTATACCGGCCTGACCAAGCTTCGTGCCGCGACGTGGCGCTGGCCGGTTCATTCAACGACTGGAAACCAGACAAAGGCAAGATGAACCGCCAGAAAGACGGCACGTACCGCAGGCGGGTCACGCTTGGGCCCGGCGAACACCGGTACAAGTTCGTGGTCGACGATCAGTGGGTCGAAGATCCTCAAGCCGAGAAGCAGACCGTCAACGAGTTCGGCACCAGGGACTCGGTCGTCGTGGTGTGAAGCCAAGCCGGTCAGAGAGACTTTATCGCTCCGAATCAATCGCAGCCACGATCAGCTTTTTAGTGCGCCAACTCTTGACGACCTGAGTGGCCGTAATCTCATTTCTTGCAATAGTTTGTGGTTTTGGTGAGAGTCTCCTGGAGACGCGCCCCTCCGGTCAGCCGCAGACTCCGAACTCGTGCGCTGCCTGATACATCGCCTGGAGGTTCTGAAGGCACTTGTTGGACAGGGGCACCATGAACGGGGGCGAGGTCGGCAGCAGGACAAAGGCCCCATCGCCGGCTGCGGTTTCGATTGACTCCCTCACCTGTCGCCGGATGTCCTCGGGCGTGCCGGTTTCGAGGGTATGTGCCTGGACGGCACCCATCAGACACATCCGCCGGCCAATTCGCTCCTTCACTTCGGCGAGAGTCACATCGGCCGTGGACATGGGCAGCGTCTCGAGGGGCTCAAGGGCATCAGCGCCGATATCCCCGATCATGTCCAGCAGATCCCGAAGGCGGCCGTGACAGTGGATCACGCAGAGATTGCCCGTAGCGTGAATCGCATCGGTCGCTTCGCGGTCCCGGTCGACCACATATCGGGCGAAATAGACCGACGGGTCCATCAGCGGCGCGCCGGCATACTCAGGCCCCCAAAGTCGGAACGCCGCGCTCTTGACGACCGGCCCGATGGTCTGGATGGCTCGAAGAACCTGCCCTTGGGCCTTGTCGAGGAGGGCCCGGATCGGGCCGTCATCGGTATAGCAGCGTAGCACAAAGTCTTCGAAATCGAACAGCCCCACAACGTGGCCAAGGGCATCGCCCACGCTGAAGCAGAGAATGCCGTCTTCCCCGACGCGAGCTTCGAGTTCAGCGATGCGTCGGGCATTCACCTCGGCCGGAGGGTCAGGCATTGAAAGCACCCGCTCGATGTCCTCGTCCGACTTCACAAGAGGTTCGACTTGCCAGTTGGTCATCAACCCCGGATCCCGGCGAGAGACGGCCGATAGCTTGCCTTTCGGAGTATCGATCTCGGTCCTCATGACGACCGAGCCGTCGGGATGGACTTCCTCTTGTCCGTGGACGACGTTCGGATCCCCAAGAAAAACGGGGCAATCGATCGGAGCACCGACAAAACTATCGCCATACCGGGCTTCAAGTTCGATCAGCGGGGCATAGGACGGTTCGTGGTTATACCACGCATCATCGTGCTTGGAGTAACCGTAGATCGTCACGGGTACCCGGTCCGGTCGCCCATGACGAAGGACGGTCAACAGTCGCTCTCTTGGCGTCATGGTTCACTCGCATCGGTCAGCGGTCAAACCAGCGGTTTTCCGATCATGTCCCCAGGCACCGGGTATCCGAGCATCTTGAGGCATGTCGGAGCCACGTCGTAGAGTGTCGCGTCGTCACAACGGCCGCGTCCTCGCAGGGACGGATGCGAAAGAATGTACATGCCCTCCAACGCGTGATTTGCGTCGTCAGGTCCGGTGTCATTCTCGAAAGTGTAGAGCGAATCGTTGCCCACCCGCCCGACGCTTCGCCAGTTGAGATTGCCGAAAATCACGATCAGGTCCGGCGGCACTCCGTTGACCTTCCTGTAAACGTCCTGCGGTTTGAAGGCCTGTGTGCCCATCACCTCGCCGTTGTGGTCGCGCAAAGCCTGCAACTTTTTGGCTAGTTCGTCGCGCACGGCCTCGTACTGGCTGCGGGGTATGATGCCATGCGGCTCACGGCCCTCAACGTTCAGGAAACACCGGCCGTAGTAACCGCCCTCGCCCCAAGCCTTCGTCCGCGACCAGTCCACGTTGGCAATGTCGAACTTGGTCGGCTTGGACGGCGGCTGCTTCAGAGCCAGATAGCCTTCCTGGATCAGCCAGTCATTGAAGCAGAAGCCGCCGATCATGCACTTGGCGCCGTGGTCGCTGACCACCCACACCGCCGTGGTTTCGAGGTCTATGATCTCCAGCAACTCACCGACCAGCCGGTCAAGCCGGACATAGTAGTCGTGAATCGCGGACTCGAAGGGACCACCGGGCTCATATCGATGGTGGGACGAATCCATGAACTGCCAGAACCCGTGGTGGATCCGGTCGATGCCCATCTCGACCATCCAGAACAGGTCCCAGGGCCGGCTGGCGATCAGGTGGCGAGCCAGCTTGAACCGCTTGTCGGTCATCTCGTTGATCTGATCGAGCAGCCACTGCTTGTTCTCGGTGCGGAAGTCCTTGACGTCGATGATGTAGTCGCCGACGACCTGGGCGATCTCATCCTTCAGGCTCTTGGGGTGCGTATAGTCGGACTTGGTGTCTGGGGCGAGGAAACCGGTCACCATGAGGCCCTTGGGTGGCCGCGTAATGGGGAATGTACCGGGTACCCCGAGGATGATGTTCTCGCGTCCACGCGCGCTGAGGATGTCCCACAAGCGCGGCTCGCGAACCGCCAGGGAAGTTGCGATCGAGAGCTTGTCGTATGAATGGTCGGCGCGGTTCCGAAAGCCGTAGATGCCCAACTGGCCGGGATCCTTGCTGGCGGCCATACAGGACCAGGCCGGGACGGTTATCGGGGGCGTGCAACTCAGCAGGTTACCGTACTGCCCCCCCTCACAAAGCCGGCGGAAATTGGCCAGATCTGCCGGCCACCGGTCGAATACCAGCGATGGCTCCCCGCAATCCAGACCGATGATGGCTGTCCTCTTGATGTCAGACACTGTTTCCTCTCAGTTAAGCCCTTGTCAGCCCCAACCGGACCGCCCCTTGTAACGTCGCGTCGGACGTCTGACAAGGGTGCGGCCGGTCCACCCTCCAGCCGCAGCCGGATGGCGGGAAGAAACGAATTCGCCGACCTCTCGCCATTTGAGGCCCTGCCCCATACAATACCGGCGTCGGCGCAAGTGGGATGCGCCGCTGTGTTGTGCGGAAAACCTGCATGGCCGTATTGACCACGCTCTATGAGCCTATCGCCAGGGACCTGGAGAGAGTCTGCCAGATCTTTGATGACGAGTTGTTCTCCGACTTGCCGCTGATCAACGATCTCTGTGCCTACGTCCGGCAGTATCGTGGCAAGCTTCTTCGTCCGGGTTTGCTGCTGTTGTCGGGCAAGGCCTGCGGGAAAACGACCGACGAACACCTGACCCTGGCGGCCGTCGTCGAAATGGTCCACATGGCGACGCTGGTGCACGACGACGTGCTCGATGATGCCGACCTGCGCCGCCGCTGCCCGACGATCAACCGCCTGGAGGGCAACGAGGCCGCCGTGCTGCTCGGCGACTATCTTATCAGCCACGCGTTTCACCTGTGCAGTTTGCTCGAATCGCAGCACGCTTCCCGCGTGATTGCAGCGACGACCAACATCGTCTGCGAAGGCGAACTGCAGCAGGTTCACCATCGTGGTGACTTCAATCTGGGCTTGGACGACTACTTGCAGATTATTACCCGCAAGACAGCTTCTCTGACTGGTGCTTGCTGTCGACTGGGGGCCCACTTTGCGGGAGCCGGCGCCGAGCCTGCCGCCAATCTCGAACGGTATGGTCTGGCGGTCGGCATCGCTTTCCAGATTACCGATGACGTGCTGGACATCATCGGCTCGGAGAAGCGAATGGGCAAGACTCTCGGACGCGATCTCGAGAAGAGCAAGCTCACCCTCCCGGTCATCCATTGCCTGACGCGAGCCGACGATACCCTTCGAAAAGAGCTCCACCTGCTTCTGGCGGGGTCGAGCCCCGACCGCAGCCGGCTGCGAAATCTGTTGGAGACAACCGACAGCATCAACTACTCCCTGGATGCGGCCAGGGACTACGTCGAATCGGCCATCGCCCGCCTGGAGGAGCTGCCGCCGTCCCAGGCCCGACACAACCTCTCGCGACTGGCGAAGCTGATCATTTCACGAGAGCAGTAGTACCGCGGTGAATGGCTCCAAGTGACTTGCAGAAGAACCGTCTGGTCAGGCAGGAGCACGACGGCGACATGGATGTGGCTGCCACACCGCTTGCATTCGGATCATAATTCACAGACGTCGATGTTTTATGCAAGGCGAATATCTCTTCCTTGTCATGATTTGCGCTGTTTTTTGTTTTCGTTCGCCGCGACCGCGGACAGGAAAAGCGTTGCAGCGATGCGTTCACCCTTTGAACACGATCCGATGGCTGTTGAATCATAACTATTTGTTTTTACCGTAGTTAAGTAAACTTGTGATTATGCTTGACGCGATGTACTACGGGCCTTGCATGTGTACCGTCCGGACGGTATAGTTCTATGCATGAATCAAACGCCCGAGAACGCCGCTTCGGTTTCCGTTCGCGACAGGTTGTTGGACGCGGCAGAGGCGGTAGTTGCGCGCGAGGGGGTTAGCCACCTGACACTTGAGGCAGTCGCCAACGAAGCCGGGGTCAGCAAGGGAGGTTTGCTTTACCACTTCCGCGCGAAATCGGCGCTGGTCACCGCCATTGTCGAGCGGCTCGCGAATCGGTGTGAGTCGAGGCAAGCGGAAGCTGTTGCAGCCGATCCCCAAAAGGCGGGGGCCTTCGCTCGCGCCTTTCTGACGGTCCGAACCCAGCCACCCGACCCACAAAGGGAGCCGATCCATACGGCCGTGCTGGCGGCGATCGGCACCGACCCGGAGTACCTCGATCCGCTTCGCCAGCGGATTGCCGAATGGCAGAACCGGCTGGAGGCCGACCACATCGACCCGGTGACTGCGACCATCGTGAGACTGGCCGTTGACGGGCTGGCGGTCGGCCGGCTCTTGAAGGTCCCCGTACCGGAAGGTGAACTGCATGAGCGGGTGATTGAGAGGTTGCTCTCGATGACTCGGCCGCCATCCGGGGAAAACCAGCCGTGACCCTAAGCAAGGTTTTCATCTGGTCTGAACGCGTCGGCCCACAGCCGAGGAGTTGTGCATGAGACGGTATTCCCCAGTCGCTCGATGTTCCGCTACGGTGACTGTGTGCCTGGGTTGCATTCTGTCCGGCTGCACCGTCGGGCCCAGCTATCGAGCTCCAACGCCCGAGCTTCCGAAAGCTTGGCATCAGAACGCAACGGCCGGGCTGGCTCACGGTAGGGCGGACCTGGAAGAGTGGTGGAAGGTTTTCGAGGATGACACCCTTGCTGATCTGATCCAGCGTGCTGCCGCAGGAAACCTTGACCTTCGTCTCGCGGTTCTTCGGGTTCGGGAGGCCCGTGCGCTGCGGGGCATCGCCGCCGGCGAGCTCCTGCCCTCACTGGCCGGCCAAGGCGGCTGGCACCGAGCGAGATCGAGTGCAAACGGTCTCATGGGCGGCACCCCGGAAGCTCCCGGGAAGGGCACCCAGTTTGCCAACACGGTGGCACGCGGCATCGCGGGCAGCGCTCTCAGCGAGGGCTTGGGCACCGCCTTTCCGGGCGCACCCGCCGTGACCAACTCGCTGGCCAGCGGGCTCATGGGTTTGGCTCCTACCCCCACAAGACTCGCGGATACGGAAGCAATGGACCTCTATGCCGCGGGCTTTGATGCCTCCTGGGAGATCGACGTGTTCGGCGGCATTCGGCGGAATATCGAATCGGCGGACGCCGTTCTGGCTGCCGCGGTGGAAGATTACCGCAGTGTGTTGGTCAGCCTGCTGGCCGAGGTGGCTGCGACCTACATCGACATACGCTCCCTTCAGAGCCAGATCGAAGCGACGCAGCGGAATATCAAGCTCCAAAAGGAAACGGTGGTCCTGACCCAGGTGAAGTTTGATTCCGAGCTTGTGTCCGAACTGGATGTTCGTCAGGCGGAGACCAACTTGGCGACCACGGAATCGGAACTGCCGCTGCTTGAGGCCGGTCTGTCCGTCGCGATCTATCGCCTTGGCGTCCTGATCGGACGTGAACCGGCGGCGTTGTACGACGAGCTGTCGGTTGTGGGGGACATCCCCAAGCCGCCGGCGGAGACCCTGATTGGTGTTCCGGTTGATCTTGTTCGTCGTCGACCCGACGTTCGCGCGGCCGAGCGTCGTCTGGCCGCGCAGACTGCTCAAATCGGCGTAGCCGCGGCGGATCTCTATCCACGATTCTCGCTGTCCGGCACTTTTGGTTTTGAGGCGACGGACATCAATCACATGCTGGACGCTCGGAGCGTCACGTACGGATTCGGTCCGGCTCTCCGGTGGAATATCTTCGACGGTCTGCGCAATCTCAACCGGATCGCGGTGCAACAGGTCGCCACCCACCAGGCCTACGTCTCTTATGAGCAGACGCTTCTGCTGGCTCTCCAGGACGTCGAGACCGCGCTGGTCGCCTACACGCGCGAGCAGGCCCGCTATGCGGCACTGGTGCGGGCAGCCGAGGCCGGCCGGCGCTCGGCGCAGCTGGCCGAGACGCGCTACCAGGACGGCCTGACCGATTTTCAGAACGTGCTGATCGCCCAGCGTGCGCTGGTGAATCTGGAGACCGCCCTCGCACAAAGCCGCGGGCAGGTCGCCGTCAACCTCGTTGCTCTGTATAAGGCGCTCGGCGGCGGCTGGTCGCCGGATGTTGCTCCGCAGGAGCAGTACCTGGAGGATGGCTCCGACGTGCTTACCGACCCGCTGGGCTTCTTCTTCTCCGGTGGCGCGGCGGCGCTACCGTGGGAGACCCGCCCCGACGAACAACCTGAGACGGGGGTGCCTTCGACCTACCCGGAGTGAACCTGTACCGGATACGAGTACTGAACAGAACGCTGGATTCCTCGAGTCATAGAGGATGTGAGGTGTTGAATGCTGATCGCCGAGTACTTCGCACGGACCGCCCTGTTAGGGCTGTGCGCCGCGGGCCTGAACGTGTTGCGCTGCAACAAGCAACAGGCTCCGCCCCCACCTCAGGGCCCGCCTCAAGTCGCCGTGGTCACCATGTCGCCGGAACCGGTCGAGTTGACGACTGAGTTACCCGGCCGCACATGGCCTTACCTGGTGGCCGAAGTCCGGCCACAGGTAAGTGGAATCATCCAAAAGCGCCTGTTCGAAGAGGGGCGGGACGTCAAAGCGGGGGATGTGCTGTACCAGATTGACCCGGCCCCTTACGAGGCCGCCTTCAGCCGGGCCAAGGCCGCGCTGGCGGCTGCCGAGGCGAATCTCCCTGCGGTCAGGGCCCGAGTGGAGCGCTACCAGAACGCCTTGGCGGAACGAGCGGTCAGCCGGCAGGATTACGACGAAGCGGTTGCCGCCCTGGAACAAGCTGAGGCCACCATCGAGCTTCGAAAGGCCGAGATGGAGAGCGCGCAAATCGATCTGTCCTATACGCCCATCAAGGCTCCCATTTCCGGGCGCATCGGCAAGTCGAACATCACCGTGGGCGCACTGGTCACGGCCCATCAGCCCGCGCCCCTGGCGACGATTCAACAGCTTGACCCCATCTACGTGGACGTGACGCAATCCACTGCCGAACTGCTACGCCTGAAGCGCAGTCTGGAAACCGGCAGACTGAGTAAGGATGACGAGAACCAGAGAAAGGTGCGTCTGCGTCTGGAGGACGGGACACCGTATCCGCTGGAAGGCACACTGCAATTCCGCGACGTGACAGTGGATCCGTCAACCGGCTCCTTCACCCTGCGCATCGTGTTTCCGAATCCCGATCATCTGCTCCTGCCGGGCATGTTCGTCTGGGCTTTTGTCAAGGAGGGGGTTCTCGAGACCGCGATTCTTGTCCCGCAGCAAGGTGTGTCCTTCGATCACAAGGGTAACCCGGTGGCGATGATCGTGGATGCAGAAGGCAAGGTTCAACCGCGGGCGCTCACGGCCGACCGGGCGATCGGTGACAAATGGCTCGTGTCCTCGGGCTTGGCGCCCGGTGACCGGGTGATCGTTGAGGGCATTCAGCGAGTGCGACCTGGCGCTACCGTTCAGGCTGTCCCGTTTGATGCCGGCGAGAAGAATGGTCCGGCGGCGGTAACGAAAGTTCAGTCGGCCCCAAAGGCGAATTAGGCGGAGCACCCCGATGTTATCCAAGTTTTTCCTCGATCGCCCGGTCTTTGCCTGGGTTATCGCGATCATCATGATGGTGGCGGGCGGTTTGGCCATCTACAACCTGCCGGTATCGCAGTACCCGCCTATCGCCCCTCCGTCGATCTACATTCAGTCCTTCTACCCAGGGGCCTCGGCGGAGACCACCGAGAACAGTGTGACTCAGATCATCGAGCAGAAGATGACCGGGCTCGATCAGATGATCTACCTCTCGGCCACGAGCGATTCGGCCGGAGCATCGCGCATCGAGCTGACCTTCGCGCCGGGAACCGACCCGGATCTGGCGTGGGCCAAGGTGCAGAACAAGCTCCAGCTCGCCATGGCCAACCTGCCCGAGGTGGTCCAGCGGTCAGGGGTCACGGTCGGCAAGGCCACGCGGAACTGGCTGATGATCGTCGGTCTGATCTCGGAAGACGGCAGCATGGACGGCCATGACTTGCGGGATTATGCCCAATCGAACCTGGAGAAGGTGCTGGCACGGGTGCCGGGCGTGGGCGAGGTGGAGAACTTCGGGTCGCAGTATGCGATGCGCATCTGGCTGAACCCCGACCGCCTGACCCAGTATGCCCTGACGATAGAAGATGTCGTCGCGGCCCTTCGAGCCTACAACGTGGAGGTCTCCGCCGGCCAGTTCGGTGGGGCCCCGGCGGTTGAAGGACAGCGGTTGAACGCGTCCATCATTGTTCAGAGCCTGCTGAAAACACCGGAGGAGTTCGAGTCGATTCCACTGCGCATCAATCCGGACGGCTCGATCGTGCGGGTCAGCGAGGTGGGGTGGGCCGAGCTCGGCACCGACTCGTATGAGATCGAGGGCAAGTACAACGGCAAGCCCTCCGCCGGCTTGGCCATTCGTCAGGTGGCGGGGGCCAATGCCCTGGACACCGCGGCTGCGGTCAAGGCCAAGCTGGAAGAAATGAGCCGGTTTTTCCCTCCCGGTATGAAGGTGGTCTATCCGTACGAAACCACTCCGTTTGTTGAGGTGGCCATCGAGGAGGTGGTCAAGACGCTTTTCGAGGCCATCGGACTGGTGTTCCTGGTCATGTGGCTGTTCATGGGCAACATCCGGGCAACGCTGATCCCGACCATCGCCGTGCCGGTGGTGCTTCTGGGTACCTTCGCGACCCTGAACATCTTCGGCTTCTCGGTCAATATGTTGACCATGTTCGCCATGGTGCTGGCCATCGGTCTTCTGGTGGACGATGCCATCGTGGTGGTGGAGAACGTGGAGCGGATCATGAGTGAAGAGGGGCTTTCGCCCCGGGAGGCCACCAAGAAATCCATGGAGCAGATCACCAGCGCGCTGATCGGCATCGGCCTGGTGCTCTCGGCGGTCTTCGGCCCCATGGCCTTCTTCCCCGGCTCCACTGGTGTGATCTACCGTCAGTTCTCGATCACGATCATCTCTTCGATGATGCTGTCGGTGGTCGTGGCCCTGATCCTGACGCCCGTTCTGTGCGCTTCCCTGCTCAAGCCGGTACCGGCGGGGCATGAGCCGGCCGAGGCGGCGGTCTTCTTCCTCCGTCCCTTCTTCAGGCTGTTCGATCGCGTTTTCTTCCGGATCCGGGACATCTATGTCGGGATCGTCGGCCGATCCTTTGGACAGAAACTGCGGTACGGGGTGGTCTACGTCCTGATCGTATCGGCCGTGATGTATTTCTTCCGCTACCTGCCTACCGGTTACGTGCCCGACGAAGACCAGGGGATGATGCTGGCTCAGATCATCCTGCCGACGGGGTCAACCTTGGAACAGACCCAGAAGGTGGTGGACGACGTTCAGCGCTATTTCCAGGAGCACGAGAAGGAGGCGGTGGCATCCTGCATGACCATCTGCGGCGTGGGCTTCTCGGGACGGTCTCAGGCCAACGGGATGGTCTTCATTAAGCTCAAGGATTGGAAACTTCGCGACCGGCCGGACTTGAAAGTCAAGGCCGTTGCCGAGCGGGCCACCAGGGCCTTCTCCCGGATGCGCAGTGCCCTGGTGTTCGCTTTCCCGCCGCCTGCGGTGGTCGAGTTGGGCAATGCCAGGGGCGTTGACTTTCAGTTGCTCGATCGGGGCGGCTTGGGTCACGAAAAGCTGATGCAGGCCCGGAACCAGTTTCTGGGGATGGCCGCCCAGGACCCGAGGCTGGCCGTCGTTCGTCCGAACGGCCTGGAGGACGTGCCCGAGTACCGGCTCGACGTGGATTGGGAGCGGGCCGGAGCGCTCGGAGTCCCGATCACCTCGATCCACAATACGATCTCGGCGGCGTTTGGCGGAGCTTACGTGAACGACTTCATCCAGGGCGGGCGGGTCAAGCGGGTTTATGCCCAACTGGACGCTCCTTACCGTATGCTGCCCAAGGATCTGGGCAAGATCTACGTCCGCAACACTGCGGGCAAGATGGTTCCGTTGTCCGCCTTCGCCTCCAGCCGCTGGGTCTATGGTCCTGCCCGACTGGAGCGCTACAACGGGTTTCCCTCCATGAACATCTGGGGCGAGCCGGCCCCTGGCAGGAGTTCCGGCGACGCGATGCAGGCCATGGAGGAGATCGTTGCGAAGCTGCCCCAGGGGTTTGGCTTTGACTGGACCGGGTTGTCCTATCAGGAGCGGATGGCCGGTAAACAGGGCCCCATTCTGTACGCGTTCTCCATTCTGGTGATTTTCCTGTGCGTGGCCGCCCTGTATGAAAGCTGGCCGATTCCGCTGGCCAACATGCTGATGCTGCCGCTGGGTGCATTCGGCGCGACCGCGGCCACCTGGCTGCGGGGGCTGCCCAACGACGTCTACTTCCAGATCGGGATTCTCACCACCCTTGGGCTGACCACCAAGAACGCCATCCTGATCATTCAGTTCACGCAGGAGCGGATGGCCCACGGTGAAGGATTGGTCGAGGCCACTCTCGGGGCCGTGAGAGTCCGGTTCCGCCCGGTCATTATGACTTCGCTGGCTTTCTTCTTCGGCGTCCTGCCGCTGGCCATCGCCACCGGCGCCGGCGCCGGCGCGATGAACGCCATTGGCACCGCCGTGACCGGCGGAATGCTCTCCGCGACGTTCATCGATCTTCTCTTCATTCCGCTGTCGTTTGTTCTGGTATCGCGCCTGTTCAGAGTGGAGAAACACCGGCGGACCGTCGCTTCACGGCATGCGGAAGGCGAGATGGCGACTTGATGGTTGGACCGAGGGCTCAGGCGGCGCGGGGCACAGTCTCGTCGGGCAACCAGCTCGTGTTGAAAGAAGCGGCCGTGAGTTCGGCTGAGGAGCCGGCTCACGGCCGCCTTCGCTGTCGGTCCCCAGATATCAGGAGATACTCAGGGGCCGAATTTGGGTCTTGTCGAGCCCGCCGACCGCGCGGTCTGGTTAGAGTTCAACGATCAGTAGTTGCAGTACAACAGTCCTGCCTCGTCCATGCCCTCCGCGTTGGCGATGATGTCGCCGGTCAGCGGGTTGTAGATCCATCCCGCCGGCTTGCTCAAATCCACGGTCGGCATCAAGCTGTCGATGTCGATGGCCACCTGCCATGATCCTTTGCGCGCTCCCACTGGTACGGCCGGAATCCCGCGACGGATGTAAGGGCCGAACCGGTGGACGGCGGTCCGGATTTCCGACACCTCGCCGGTTGCCGACGTGAACTTCGTCAGTTGGTCGGCAAAGAGCGTGGGATCACCGGCCGTCCGGTCCGGATTCGTTCCCGGGAATCGTCCCTCGTGGTCCGCGGCATACTCCTCGATCGCCATTCGCAGAATCGCCAGGCAGTTGACCAACTCGGGTTCAGTCGTGACACGTGATCCGCGGCTGGCCCGCGGTATCGCGATCGAGGCGATGATGCCGATAATGATGACAACGAGGAGCAGTTCGACCAGATTCACCCCCCGGTATACCGTCCGCCTCTCCCTTCCACCCGGACTCATGATTCTCGGTCCCTTCGCAACGATCGACCGGCGCAGAACAATCGCCGACTCAACTCAAGTCACCTGCGCCTGCTCGTGCGGCTCGTCATCAGGTTCTTCGACTAACGCGCTGTTTTACTTTACCTTCAACTGCTGACATGGCTGTTCGGACAGGGCCCCAATTGGCCGAGATGCCTCATAACCAGAGGCAAGCAGAGCGAACCGTGCAGGATTCCGGTCATGCCGTGTGTCTGATCGTGCCGCCCCAAGGGTTATCAGTCGCTCCACTGGATCGTGGCGATCTGCTTGGGTTTCAGATTGATGCAGACTTTGTCTCCGTCACGTGGCGCCGCGGCGATCCTTGTACCCGTGAAATCGGTGATTGTGGCCGGCTTCTGAACACCGGGCACGGTGACGGCAACCTCGACCCGCCGGGCGGTCGGGTTGAAGAGGCGAAGGGCCGCGTCTTCGCCCTCGTGCCAGCGATGAAGCGCGGTGACCACGACATTCCTCCCGTCGACGCTCAAGAAGGATTGGGAGGCGGGCAGCGTTCGTTCCGCCGGGGTGACGCCCGGCTGCCCAACGATGTCGCGTCGTTCCTGTTGCACGACCCGCACGCCGGCGGCAAGTTGCTGTCCGATCCGGCACAAGTGGGCAACGTCGGGTTTGCCCGACAGCGGCACAATTCGGTACCGGAACTCGTGCCGGCCCTGGATCTGGCCGCCTTCGTTGCCGCTGGTCAGGACCGCGCGCACGAACGATCGCAGCAGGGTCAGGGCGATCGGCCGCTCGGGCTGGTCGCGAACGGCGGACTCGGGCAGGCCTGCAGCAATCACCGCAAGGCCCCGCTTGTCATCGTCGACGGCCGTCCAAGTCTGTTGCGGCTTGGTCTCGAGTTCCATCTCCTTGAGCTTCGCGTTGTCGGCCCGCAGAGCGATGGGGCGCTCCACGACATCAAACGCCTGGTCGGCCAGATACGTTGTCGCCTTGCAGCCCGTCGGGAACAGCACTCGCAACCGGTGATCGCGGACCACGTTGTCCACCTCGGTGCGGACCTCGACCATGTCGCCGTCTTTGCGAAGCGTCACGTGGTGGACGACGATCAGCGGCTTGAGCGACTCGGAACGGGCCATGATCGGACCACACTGGAATTGCTCCGGCACGTTCAAGCTGACCCGTATGGTCAGCGTGGCCTTGTGAGGCCCGTCGGCGGTGAGAGCGACGTCGGCTGACGAAGCGATCGAGGTGAACACCTGCTCGTTGACCGCCGTACCGTGGTACCAGCCGTCGCCGATGTCGGCGCAGTCTTCGAGCGTCAGGAGGCGATCGTACACCTGGCCGGTTCGTTTGTCGGTCAGGGCCAGCGTGCCATTGGAGTTGACGCTGATTCTCAGGGACTCGTTCTCGATGGTATGGTCGTCGACGGCCATCGTGCCGAGATGGCGGGTCGGCTCCTTGAGCGGCCGGCAGATGAGGGTGGTGTAGCCGTATGCGGGCACTCTCAAGGGCACGCTCACATCCACCTCGTGCCGCGCGTCAACGGCCGGGAACTTGCGCAGCGGCCGCCGGAAACCGTATCGCTCGCGGCGCTGGTTCACATACTGGTACGGCAGCTCGCGGTTGTCGGCATCGAACAGCCTGAAGCCGATCTTCTTCTCGAAGCCGAACCATTCCTGATAGGTCGCGTCGATGCCTTCGGGGAACCGCAGGGTCAGGTCGACCGGTCCGTCAATCGGTTCGCCGACCGGGTTGAAGACCACGATCGCGAAGTCTGTCTCGCCCATCTCCGGCAGTCGGACCCGCTCGGCAATGTGCCGCAGCGCATCCCGTGTGACGTGAGCGGCGATGAGCCGCGACTGATCGAAGTGGTAAAGCATGTCGTTGTGAACCTGGTCGATGCCGCAGCCGCACATCGAGTCGTGCGGATGGTTCTGGAGCAGGTGCCGCCAGGCGGTGTTGAGGAACGCGGTGGGATAGGGCCGGCCCAGTCGGGCGGCGAAAACGCTGAACGGCTCCGCCCACAGACACAACTCGTTCTCGCAACGGGCGTTGGCCTGCTTGAGGTGAATCCGGCTGCTGAGCACACCCGGAATCAACCACTGCTCGTCGCCGAGCACGGCCGGTTCACGCAACTCGCCGGCGAAGGCTCTGGCGATCTTGTCGCGATCCTTGCGAACGTCTTCGATGAATGCGTCGAGAGTGGAACTGATGATCTCAACGTCGGCGAACCGCTTGTTGGCCTCGGCCAGCAGCCTGGTCGTCTGCGGCTCGATCTCCATGTGGTCGCCCCCGTCGAAGACCAGGAAAGCATTTGTCGGGCATCGGGCGGTCTCGAAGTCAAGGTACTCGCGGAAATCCTTTATCGCCGTCTCAAGGTCGAAGGCCACCTCGGGCTCATGACAGTGACGTACCTTGAAAGCGTAGGCACAGTAGCCGCTGCGCGGGCTGAACCGGTAGGCGGTCACCTCGCTCCCGTCCGGCGCCTGCCAGCGGAACATCGCCCCGTGCGTTACCTCGTTGACTCCTCGCCAGAGGAACGCGTTGTCGATTCCGAATCCGCGGAGAATCTGGGGCATCTGTGAGGTGTGGCCGAACATGTCGCACAGGAATCCCGCTTTCGACGGTTCGCCGAATCGCTGCGAGATCCTGAGCCCCATTTGCAGATTGCGGATGATCGACTCGCCGCTGACCAGGAATTCATCCGGAAGGACGTACCATGGACCCAGCTTGAGGCGACCGGCTCTTGCCAGTTCGTGAATCTCGGCCTCCCGTTCGGGCCGGATCTCCAGGTAGTCTTCGATCGTGATGACCTGCCCGTCCATCTGGAAGAACCTGAAGTCCGGGTCGGTCTTCATCGTATCCAGGACTTCATCCAACAGGTTGACCAGGCGAAAGCGGTAGTCCTGGAAGGTCTCGTACCACTCGCGGTCCCAGTGGGTGCTGGCTACATAGTGCCCGATGCGTTTCGACGTTGACAAACTGGCGTCTCCTTGCTGAGTCATGTCGTACGGAGCCGGAGATCATAGGCTGGGATGGCGTTGAGATGCCAGCCGGCAGGCGTTACCCGGCCTTCCATCTCCAATCGGCGATGTAAGCCCGGTATGCCTCCGGGACCCTGCCGGCGATGGCCTCGCCGCGGTGGATCCACAGCCGATACCGCAGATGGAGCGGCTCGTTCCTGGGCAGCTCGATCATTTGGAGGCCCGGGTAGGCCAGGCCGATGGGGCCGTACGCTCGGACGATCCATTCCGGAGGATAAGCCGGGTGTGAAGGGTGAACCATCAGGGCAGCGCCGCTTCGATGCGGTAGACGCCGGCCATCTGGCCCGGTGAACCTGCCTGTCCAATCCACCCACTTGGCCACCACGTGATTGAGGCTGTCCGAGCCAATCAGGCCCTGATCATTCTCCATGCGGACCTCTGTCGCCGATCCGAAGCGGCAGGTCATCCCACCGTATCCCTTGTCGGCGGTCGTCTGGCCTCCGATCCGAATACCATCGACGAGGGCGGTGAGCGTCAGGTCAACATCCACAGCTCGCCCGGCCGCCGAACCACCGTAGACCCGGCAATCGACCACTTCTCGAACGAACCGTTCGCTTCGAGCCCGATCGGCCGGACGGTAGGTCCAGAAGTGCTCGGCGGTGAAACGGCAGGAAGTTGCCCCGTCAACGTCATATTCGAGACGACCGGGCTCGGCGACGAACTCCCTCGGTATCCACCACTCGTTTCGCCACCTTCCTTGCCGTTCGGTGCGCACCCAGGCCCAGAAGATCCCGCGATGATGAATGTGGTCCCCCGGCGAGGCGGCGGTCAGTTCCTCGCCATCCAGACCGATCACCGGATGGATGAAGTCGTTCAACGGGTAGCTCTTGGGATTCTTGGAGTCCGCGGGGCCGTGCCAATAGGACAGCATCGGCTTATCCGGTCCTGCGGCCACGTGGAGAAGGGGCTCGCGGTACTGCGCGCCGCAACAGGTGGCAGCCTGAGCCTCAGGACGCTCTTCGACAAAGATCTCGATTGGCTGTCCCCGGTCCGATTCCCTGAGCCGGAGGCATGTCCTCAAAACGGAGCCCCCGCCCGGGGAGAACGGATCGTCCAGGCCGATGTCGGCGGGCTGGAAAGCTGCCGGTTGGCCTCCGATGGAAACCCGGACGACGAGATTGTTCGTTCTGACGCAGGCAGCGGTCATGCCCGCGGGCATCGCCGGCAGAGGCACTTCGACAGGCATCGTCAGATCTGAAGGCCAGTCGGCCGGCACAACGCCCGTGATCCTTTGGCCTGATCCCGCGCACCCGATGCAGGCGGTCAGCAGGGTGACAATCAGCGTGGCCGGCCATTTGAAGCCTTCCGACCTGTCCCTGGTGTCCGCTCTGGGTTCTACGCGCATGCCACAGGTTCCTCTCGCACCCAAGCTGGATTCCTCATAATACCGGACGCTGGACCAGGGGGACAGCGGTTCAAAAGTCATCCCAGGGCGATCAAGCCATCTTGAATCGCAACAGGATCCCTAGATCTTAAAACCTTGCCAGTAAATGACTTAAGATCACGAGTTGATGGATATTGGTGGTGGTGACGAATCGTCGTCTCGGAATCTGGATCTGTTTTTCGGATGGAGGCCGCAACTTTTCCCGATGGCGGCTTTATAAGCGGTATGGTGACCGGGGACTAGGTGCGCCTACGCCGATGGTCTGGCACGGTTCACCAAAGCAGAACCGGCTGTTGGAGACCGGTGGTCGACGTGCTTGCGGGGATTGATCAGTGAGTGTCGGCGAAATCCTGCTCGAGCGGGGCAAGATCCGGCCGGAGCATCTCCAGGCGGCCCAGGCGGCGCGCAAGAACCCCCAGGAGCGCATTGATCAGATTCTGGTTCGCATGGGCTTCGTCGAGGAACGAGATGTCCTGGAGGCACTCGGCGAGCAGATGAGCATCTCGGTGGTGGATCTCACACAGATCGCCATCGACAGGGATTTGCTCAAGCTGATGCCGACGCGTCTGGTCCACAAGCGGGGCCTGATTCCCATCGAGAAGACCGCAGACACCTTACGGGTGGCCACCGCGGACCCGTTCGATTTTACCGCCCTGGATGAACTGCGCATGCTCACCGGCCTGAAGGTCGAGGCGGTGCTGGCCAGCGCCACCGAGATCCAGCGGCTGATTCGCCAGCACTTCGGGGTGGGCGGCTCCACGATCGACGAGATGATCGAGGACCAGCCGGAAGAGGAAGACGTCGAGCTGCTCAGCGAATCGGTGGATGAGAACGGCGACCTGGTGGAGATGGCCCAGGAAGCCACGGTTGTCCGGCTGGTCAACGAAATCCTGACCGAGGCGATACGGGACAAGGCCAGCGATATTCACATTGAGCCGTATGAGCACGACCTGAAGATTCGTTATCGCATTGACGGCGTGCTGCAGAACACCGTGTTGCCGCCCAAGATCGAGCGATTTCAGGCAGCGATTATCAGCCGCATCAAGATCATGAGCAACCTGAACATCGCTGAGAAGCGCCTGCCCCAGGACGGCGGCTTCAAGGCCCGCATTCACGGCCGGGAGATCGACTTCCGCGTTTCGATCATCCCGACGGGCTACGGCGAGGCGGTGGTCATGCGTATCCTCGATCGGCAGTCCATCAACCTGTCGCTCCAGCAGTTGGGCATGGGGTCGGATGTGCTCAACCAGTTCGAGCGGCTGATCCGCATGCCGCACGGCATCATTCTGGTGACTGGCCCGACCGGCAGCGGAAAAACGACCACGCTCTACGCCGCATTGCACACCATCGTTTCCGACGAGATCAAGATCCTCACGATCGAGGACCCGATCGAGTACTACCTCGACGGCATCAACCAGGTGCAGACGAGCGAGAAAATCGGTCTGAATTTCTCCCGGGCCCTCCGCTCGTTCCTGCGTCACGACCCCGACGTGATTCTGGTCGGCGAAATCCGCGACCGCGAGACGGCCGAGGTGGCGATCAACGCCTCACTCACCGGTCACCTGGTCTTCAGCACCCTGCACACCAACGACTCGTCGGGCGCCACCACGCGTCTGCTGGATATGGGCGTTGAGCCGTTTCTGGTTTCCAGCTCCGTCGAAGGCATCCTGGCCCAGCGACTGGTGCGGACCATCTGCCCGCATTGCAGGGAGGAGTACAAGCCCGACCGCGACGCCCTGCCGCAGGATTTTGTCATCGACAAGGGTCAGGTCCTGTACCGCGGAGTCGGATGCCGCGAATGTCGGCAGATTGGCTACCGCGGGCGTGTCGGAATCTACGAACTCATGCTGATCGATGACGAGCTGCGGGAGCTCATTGTCCAGCGGGCCTCCGCCGGTCGAATTCGGCAGGTCGCGATGCAACACGGCCTGCGGCTGCTCCGTCAGGATGGCTGGGACAAGGTCCTGGCCGGCCACACCACCTGCGAGGAAGTCCTTCGCGTCACCAACGTCGGGTGATGTTCAGTCGAACCGCTCTCCGACGGTTGCCGAATCGTCAGAACCCCGGACTTTGTGAGGTGCCCTTCTGAACGCACGAGCGGACGCGCCGGCGGCATGGCAAAACCTGGCGAGGCCTGTTTGCAGCGCGTCACGGGTTGACGCAGTTCGGGTTGCCGGGAATGTCACGACCGCTCAGGCAACGTTTCCAGACGGCATAATCGCTTCCATCCACGTCGGCATCGCCGTCGAGCCGGGCCTCCAGACACTCTGAATCGGTCGGCTCGATGCCGGGCCCGGAAAAGCATTTCTGGAGGTGGCCGAAGTCTCGCTGGTCCACATCTCCATCGTGGTCGAAATCCCCCGCAACAGGGTACGGGCAACCATGCTCGTCAACGAACGCCCCCGGGAGGGTGTGCGGGCACTGATCGCACGCGGTCCCCGCGCCGTCGTCATCTTCGTCATCCTGATCGGGGTTGGGGTGGAGCGGGCAGTTGTCGTTCGTGTTGGCGACCTCGTCACCGTCCATGTCCTCGTCGCACACATCGCCGAGCCCGTCCAGGTCGATATCCGATTGGTCGGTGTTTGCTGTGATCGGGCAGTTGTCGCAGACATCTCCAAGACCGTCATCGTCAGCGTCCGCCTGATCGGGGTTGTCGATTCCCGGACAGTTGTCGAAGCGCACTTCATACAGGTAAACGCTGTAGGGCTCCCAGGTGGAGGCGACCATGTACATCCTTTGCCCGCCGTGCGTGAGAAGCGTATCGGTGGTGTAGGTGCCGTAATAGGTCCATTCATGCCCTCCGTCGGTGCGGTTGGCCATCAGCAGTTCATCCTGACTCCACGGTCCGGTGAGCTGATCGGCGCTGTAGTACCATGCTCCGCCGCCGGTGGCCGCCGAACAGGGCCGGCCGGTGATGAGGAGGAACTTCTTGAGGAACGGGTTGTAGATGATCGAGAACTCGGCAATCGTAATGAGCGGGCCCTGATCGTTCCACGGCAGATTGTCGTAGTTTTTGGCCAGGCTCCAGTCCGGATCCTTCGGCGCAATCAACCAGGGGGCGGCTTGTATCACCGCCTCGTCCATCGTGGGCTGCGACCAGCTATCATTGCCCATGAAGTACGTCCACGGCACCGCTGTGTTGGGATTCAGGAATTCCTCGATGGGTGTGCGGGCAAGCTTGACACCGCCGAATCGACCGGATGGACTGCCGACCATGTAAATGTATCCGACGTCGCGATCGACCCAGAATGAGGCCATTCCAAAATGAAAGTGAACATCCGGTGCTCCCGTTCCCGTCCACCGGTACACCCCTGTCTTATAGGGGCGAAACAATCCGGCGCCCCCGTCGTATTGGGCGAGCCATGAGTTGTAGATGTGGTGGTCGTGGCCGATGACCTCCTGAACCTCCATATACTGTGCAAACATGCCGGAGGTGGCGGCTCCGTTCACCGTGAACATGGCGTTGGGGATGACGTACGACGGGCGGGGGGACAACGCGGTGCCGGGATAAGTGGTACAGTTCAGGTAGCCATCGATCACGATGCCGTCTGAAAAGCCGGTATCGGACGAGTGCGGTACGACGAAGTTGGTCCACCAGCCGGTGGCGTTGGTGTCGCCAAGATTGAACCACAGCTTGCCCTGGTAGGACGTCATCGGCCCCAGATCGGCTCCGACCACTCCCTTGAAGCCGTCGTTCAGGACCGTGATCCCGGCATCGATGTCCCAGGCGTGCGTGCTGCCGACGATCTTGCAGATCCGGCGTGTTGTGAGAGCCTCATCCGCCACGACGGCATGTGAAATGAGCCCCAACAGCGGCAACATCATCCAGGCCGGTAATCGCGTCATCACATCCGCCTTTTCTTCGCCAGCCGCGCCATGGCACGTTCATCGCGAACCTGGCCGCCGTCCTGTGCTTTGCGCGACTCCTTGTCGTCCTGTCGCGCTGCACGCTTGTGCACACCACCCTCGGCAGGGGAGCATACAGAGGGCTCTGAACGTACACCCATGGCCTGAGACACCGCAACCCATCCTGCATCAGGGGCAGCACTCAAAGCGGGTATTGTATTCTACCCTCACGGCAGTGTTTGTTCAAGACCGACGCGGGGTGTCGAACCGCTTCAGAAAGATGCGAAGCGAGACTCTTGTTTCCCAGTTGCATGAACAACGCCGCGAAGGTGTTGAAAGACACGTGTGAATCAGGCGTTTGATGCCGGTTCGCCGATGCTTCCGGAGTTCACCGGCAGAGGGGCTCATGGGCGGAGACCCAGCATGCCCCATTCTCAATTCTGCATTCATCATTCCTCAGCGCTGCGCCGCGCACTGCCGGGCTTGACCGTGCCCCGGCTCTCCAGGCACGCTTGCCCGTCAGCCACGCCGGGTTGTCCGGCATGACCAAGCCCGCAAGCTGACTGCGTATCAGGGTGCCGCCTGGGCGCGTTGTGTTGCCCGTTTTTCGGACCGGGGGGTATTGGCTCGGGAGGCGGTCCGCATCAGGACATGACTGCGGCCACCGCGTTGAGGATGTCGCTGACCTTGGCGACCAATGAGCCGCATCCGATCAGCACAATGCCGACGATCACCGCAAGGAGGATCACGTACTCGGTGACAGCCGGCCCGTGGCCGACATCGTCGTCGGTCTTGCTGTCCTTGCTCTTGAGCAGATCTTTGACGTGGGTAATCATTCTGGTCCCTTGCCTTGTCTGTTTTAGCTTGGCTATGGGTTTTTCGCAGGCAAAGCGCCGAAGTCAAGCGCGATATGCGATGTCGCGAAAAAGAGCGATAAAACCGAGCTTCTTTCGGGCCGGGAGAGGCCGTCGGCGGTGCTTGGGCATCACATTATTCACAATAAACAGATATCGGCCGAACCGCGGCCGTTCCGAATCTGGCTGCCGGCCGGCCAGGGCGTTCCATCAATTCTGGGTGACAGACCTGGGGGTTGCGGCGTGGCCCAGGTGCAAGCGGCAGAGACGGCGATCGGCTCAGCCGGCGCAGTCTCGGTCGGCCGGGATGTCCCTGCCGCTCATGCAGCTCTGCAAAACCGCAAAATCGTCGATGTCCACGTCGTCGTCGGCGTCGAGCGGGGCATTGGCACAGTTCGGATCGGTGACTGTGACGCCCGGACCCGTAAAGCACTCCTGCAAGTGGCCGAAGTCGTCCTGGTCAACGTCCGTGTCGCCGTCGTAATCAGGCTTGACGCTGTGGACGTCAATGGTCACGGCGATGTCCTTCGGGCTGTTCGCCGCATTGCCGCTGACGCGGATGACGGTGGTGTAGCGCCCGACGGCCAGGGAGGCGGTCGAGTAGTCAACCGTGATGGTGTCCGTCTCAGTCGTGGAGGAACCGCTGGTCGGGATCACGTCAAGCCAGTTCACCACCGGAATCTCGTCGATCGTGTAGTTGAGCGTGTCACGGCCGCTGTTGAATATCGTGAAACTGTCGCTGTCCAGGGAATCTCCAAGGAAGACGTTGTGAGCCAGGACATTCTTGTTCAGGGCGATCTCCGGGCCCATGACGGCATACTCGAGGATGGTCATAGACAGGTCGTCATCCGGGCGGGCCACGTTGCCCCGGTAGGCGTTGCCGCCGTCATACTGGTCGGGGTCGCCCTCGGTGCTGCAACTGGCCCCGGCAGGGTGTTTCATGAAAAAAGGATTGAAACCGTTTGAATCGGGAGGGGGATCGTAGACGTTGAATTCGACGAAGTAGGTTTGGTTCTTGATCAAAGGGACTTCGTCCAAGCTGTAGCTGACTCCGTGCAGACCCACTCCAGAACCGTAGAAAGCGCCTACGGTGATCTTGTCTGGGCCGATTTGAGGCCCGGTCGGTCCACCCTGCCGCACGCGCCAGAGGAACTTGAGATCCCAGTGTTCCGCCGCCCCAGCCGCGAAGACGTCTGCCCCAGCGAGGCCCTTGCCCTTGGCCGTGAACGTCTGGCCCCACCGCGTGCCGAAGAACCCGTCATCGCACATGTAGCCGAGGCCTTGAGTCCTCTTATTCATGGTCACGACGGTCCCGTCGTTGTCGGAGAAGACGGTGATATTCAAATCGAAGTTCTGAGCGTTGCCATTCGCGTCATAGGCCCGGCCGTTGGCGTAGCTGTTGCCGTCCTTGTTGCGTTTGTAGGGCTGCAGGTTGCCGCTCCCGCCGTTGGCCGTCAGACGAATGGCATAACGCGTGCCGATGACTGTTGGGATCTCCCCCGACCGCCAGCGGACCCAGTTGTCGGTCACGTCCGCAATCGATGAGTCGGTACGGGCACCGACGAACTGCCAGTTGACCACGTTTGCGTTTCCGTTGTCCTTGAGCACGGCCACCTCGATATTCGCCGGGTCTTCCCCCGCGTACGAGAACGCGACCCCGCGAATAGAGACCCCGGTGGCCACGAAGGTCTGGTACCATCGGTAGGCCGGACCGGTCCAGTCGTTCTTGAAATACGTTGAGTAGTCAATCGGCAACTCCGGATTGACTGTCACGGTCTGGCCGGAGGGGATGGTGACATCAGTTACCACCTTTGGGGCGATGAAGAACGTGGGCTGATTAACCAGAATCGAATAGGTTCCGGCCGGCACGTTTTCGAAGCAGTAGACGCCGTCGTGGGTTGTGCCGCTCTGGCATGAGCTCCCGGTGTAGTAGGCCGCGCCCCCCAGCCGACTGGAGGGGCCAACATAGGAGCTGTTCGGGGGTGAAAGGAACAGATCCGACTCGTAGAGTTCGACATAGCCGACGGCGGGCTTGCCTTTGATCTTTTCGTATCGGCCGTGGCCCGTGATCGAGACGGCTCCCCATGCCGTCGGAGAGGACAAGGCCGCCGAACAGGCAAACGCCAGCGACAGGACCAACGGGCTTGCGTTTCGGTTCATCGAGATCCCTCCTTCGACGTCGTCGCCGGTCGACAGCTCGTCACGCAACGTTTAGACCGTTGTGTAACGGCGATGCAGTTCATGATTACTCGGCTACCTCCGCAGCTTACCGGAGCATATCACCGTCGCCATGGGAATTCAATACCTTCAGCAACACTTCGGTCAAAACCCTGCTGCCGATAACGGATGACAGCCGACATCTCTGCCCTGTCGACCCATGACGAACAACAGCGGTGAAGTGCTTGGCCGGGACAGGGCCAGTGGCGTGAAGATTGCCGACAACCGACATTCCGGCGGCGGGCCGGTCCCCGTTCTCGTGTGCCGCGGATCTCTCTTTCGCCCCAAGACGGACGCATCTCGAATTCAGTGGCAGCCGAGCATGCCGGCCTGTCGCTCGCCAAGCGTTGGCGAGTCCGAGGGCCTCAGACAGCAACAGACGGGCGGCAAGCGAAGCGCCGGCCCCGGTGGCGGTGCTCGAAGTCGCTCGGGCACCCCTGAAGGAGTTGCACCAGACGGGTGCAAGGCCTTCGGCCTGGATGCGTCCGGCGACAGGCCTTCCCGCACGCGCCGCTATCTGGCGGATGACCTCCCGAGACCGCCCGTCGCCAGGCCTGTTTTCATTGACGTGGAAAACGGCTACACTCCCGGCGCCATGAGGAAGCAGTACAACATTGTCGACCGTCGATTGTCCGAGGTGGAGGACGACCATGCGCAGGTCACCATCTTCTGCAACCCGGACGAGACCGAAAAGCGGTACCTGATCGACGAGTTGAAGGTGGACGAGCACACCTTCGCATCGGCCCTCGACCCGGACGAGCTCTCGCGTCTGGAGTTTGAGCCCGAGCACGTGGCGGTGATCTTTAAGCGTCCCAAGAACTATTCCGGCGGCGAGCAGTTCCTGTTCAAGGTCGGATCGGTGGGCGCTTTCCTTTTCAAGGACCGGGTCAAGATCGTGATTTCGGAGGACGTGCCGCTGTTCGACGGCGTGCCTCTGACCCGAATCCATTCCGCGGCGGACGTGATTCTCAAGCTGATCGCCCGGTCGGTCATCCATTTCCGCGAGCATCTCAAGGGCATCAGCATGATCTCCGATGAACTCCAGAAAGAGATCAACACCTCGATGGAGAACAAGCACCTGATCAACATGTTCACCCTCGAGAAGAGCCTCGTGTACTACGTCAACGCGATCAATTCCAACGGCGCTCTGCTGGAGAAGCTCAAGAACAACGCCGCCCGCCTGGGTTTCAGCACCGAAGAGGTGGAGTTCCTCGATGACCTGATCATCGAGAACAACCAGTGCTACCGACAGGCCGACATGTACTCTAACATCCTGGCCAATCTGATGGACGCCCGGGCCTCCATCGTGAGCAATAACCTCAACGTGTTGATGAAGACGCTGAATATCATCACCATCGCCATCATGGTGCCGACGTTCGTGGTCAGCGCTTTCTCGATGAACGTTGATCTCCCCTCGCCGTTCTACAGGGGCAACCCCTTTGCGTTCTGGATCATCGTCACGCTGGCGATGCTGTCCGTTCTTCTGTTCATGCTCTACTGGCGCAAGTACCGGCCGTAGCGGGCCGCGCGACCGCGTGGCTCGACCCGGCGCGTCGGAGCATCCGGGCGATTCTTCGGGATCACTCGTCGGAATTGGCCTTGATGAAGTCGATCAGTTCATCCACCTGGGCAAAGCACAGGCCGGTGACGGTGTCGGCGCAGCCGTAGTAGATGGCCATGCGGCCGGTGTCGGCGTCGGCCAGGGCGGCGCAGGGAAAGACCACGTTAGGCACGTCGCCGACGCACTCGTAGTCGCGCTGCGGCGAGATCAGGTAGGGAGCGGCGCGACAGATGACCCGCCAGGGTTCATCCAGGTCCAACAGGGCCGCCCCGGCGCTATACACATAGCCGTTGCAGGAAGTCAGCACGCCGTGGTAGATGAGCAGCCAGCCCTGCTGCGTCTCAATGGGCACCGGCCCGGCGCCGATTTTTGTGCTCTGCCAACCTTTGCGCGTGCCCATGACAAAGCGGTGCCGGCCCCAATACACCAGGTCGGGCGACTCGCTGCAGAAGATGTCGCCGAACGAGGTGTGCCGGGTGTCGCTCGGGCGGCTCAGCATGTAGTACTTGCCGTTGATTCGCCGGGGGAAGAGCACCCCGTTGCGGTTGTAGGGCAGCGTGATGTTCTCGCACTGGTGAAACGTCTCGAAATCATGCGTGTAGGCCATCCCGATGGTCGGCCCATGGTAACCGTTGCACCAGGTGATGTAGTAGCGATCCTCGATCCGGCAGACCCGCGGATCATAACCGTACTCGAAGCGGCAGATCTCCGGGTCCTCACCCAGGAACTGGATGGGCTCGGGGTTGAGCTGCCAGTTAATTCCATCGGTACTGCGGCCGCTGTGCAGGCGCATGAAACGGCGGCGGTCGTCGACCCGGAACACGCCGGCAAAGCCACCCTCGCAGGGCACGACGGCGCTGTTGAAAATGCTGTTCGAGCAGGGAATCAGGTCTCGCGGGATGACCGGGTTTCTGCTGTAGCGCCAGACCACGTCGTGGCATCGGCTCGGCCTGGCCTCCCATGGGATGTTGGGCAGCGCCGGACCCATGATTGTCTTCGGATGGGATGCAGCCATCCCTCGGGACTCCTTTGTCTATCCACCAGACGGCAAGAAACGAGGCAAGCACACCGCATTGGGCCGCAAACCTACTGGACCGCAGCACGGGGCGTCAAGGCCTGCGGCGGCAAGGGGCATTTGCGGGTGCTTAACTTGTTTATTTGTAAACATTTAAGGAGTAAACCGATCTGGCAGCGTGCAGATCGTCGGATCGCCCGCCGGAATCGAAAAGACACACCCAAGTCGCGATGGACACTGGAATGACAGCCCTGTGTCCGATAAAATAGAGAGAGTACGACTGGGGGAAAGGTCGACTCGCCGGTGTCGTCGGCCATGTTCGCCGCAGCAGATGGGCTTGTGAGGCCGTAGTATTTGCTCCGGCGAACTCCGACGGCGCGTGCGAAACTCAGAGAGCAGCGGCTCCGAGTTCTTATCGGACCGATCATGCTCTCTGCTTTTTTCTGGAGGCAAACAGGGCGCACTCCAGATGGCCCCGACGGCTCCTCAGCCCCGACCGGTTCAAAAAGACTCCTGTTCGCAGAAACGCTCGTCGTGTCGCGCTCTCAGGTCACGAGTTGTTCTTGCGCAAGCCGGCTCTTGTATCGTTCTCGCAGTCGCCCCAGCACAACCTTGTGGATCTGGCTGACCCGCGACTCGGACAGATCGAGCACCGCGCCGATTTCCGCCATGGTCAGGTTCTCGTAGTAGTACAGAATCAGCACCACTCGTTCGTCATGGGTCAAGCCCTTGGTGATCAGGTCGATGAGCGTGGCCCGAGCGAGGCGGTCCGATGGATCGCGCTGCCGCTGGTCGCCGACGTCCCAGGTTCGTTCGGCGGCCTGCCGGTTCGAGGCCGTGTCGGCGCGCCCGTCGAGGGTGGAGAACTGGACCTCGCGACCTCGTTGCGAGATGCGAGTCAGTTCGGCGTACCGCTCCTGGGAAATGCGCATCGCCTCGGCGACTTCCTCCGGGGTCGGCGTTCTTCCAAGGCGGCTCTCCAACATCTCGGTCACCTGGGACCGCCGTTTTTCGAATGTCCGGACGGTCCGCGACTGAGAGTCGAGCGTGCGCAACCAGTCTATGATGGCTCCGATGATCCGCTGCTGACAGAAGGTCTCGAACCTGGCCTTCTTCCCCGGATCGTAGGCTTCCACCGCTTCGATGAGACCGTCGTACCCGGCGCTGCACAGTTCCTCATAGGCCACGTGTGCGGGCAGCCTCCTCGACAGCCGTGCCGCCTGCATCCGCACGAGAGGCGCATACCGTTCCACGAGCAGATTGCGGTGTTCCCGGCTGCGGCTTGTGAGGAACTTTTCCCATGTTTTTGCTGCTTGATCCGTCCCTGGCTTCATGACGCGCCATCCTGCCCTTGCATCCCGTGTTGTTGTCATGTGGTCGGTTGTACTCCACGCGTAACCGGTTCTGGCTCGGGACCCGCGTCCCGGCCGTATCAGCTTCGATAGACTCGGTTGGACATCGGGCGGTCGACCGGTCAGAGGCGCGATGCCTATTCCGGTTCCTTGAACCGCAATGCGAACGAACTGTTCGCAAGAGAGGTGCACATTCCCGTTGACGATTGGACATTGGATCGTGTCCCCATGACACGGCGAGGGAAGGTGGCGAGCAGATTCATGCCTCTTTGGGCCGGTGCTTCGGATTGGGTCGATCCGGGCACCGAGGGGCAGTCAGAATCCTTCGCCAACCGCGGTAAAGATAGCACGGTTTTTGCGATGGGCAAGCGGCGTAAGCGCCTGAAACTGCAACTGCTTAGGCTTCTGGCTTATGGGACTTGCAGCCGGAAACTCACAGCCCCCCACATATGGTCTTCGAGGCGGTTCTCCCCAACGACCGTTAGGGGCGGTCTTCGGCATCGCGGCCGATAACCTGCCGCGAAAAAAAGATGGGGGATTTCGTCTCGACGGCGGCAATACGATTGCCCGCGCGTGGCGGAAACGAACACGCGCTCTGCAAGGGGGTCGGCCAAGGCCCATGACAGCCGATTTCCCAGGGTCGCCGCCGGGATTACAATCACCGGTCGACATCGGTCTTGCCGGCAAGGTTGGTTTGTCTCTTGTGGAGCCAACGAGGATGGGTGACGCGACGGTGGCAATCGTGATGGGCAGCGACTCGGACTGGCCGGTGATGGAGGCCTGTTACCAGCAGATCAGGTCGCTGGGGATCGGTGTGGTCGTCGAGGTGATCTCCGCGCACCGGACACCGGACCGGGTAAGCGAGTTCGTGAGCACTGCCGAGCAGCGAGGCGTGCGGGTGTTCATTGCTGCTGCCGGTATGGCCGCGGCGTTGCCGGGCGTCGTGGCCGCTCACACCACGCTTCCGGTGATCGGCGTGCCGCTGTCGTCGGGGGTGTTGCAGGGCGTGGACAGCCTGCTGAGCATCGTTCAGATGCCGCCCGGTATCCCGGTTGCGACGGTCGCCATCGGTTCGGCCGGAGCGAAGAACGCCGCCCTGCTGGCCGCACAGATTCTGGCGTTGAGCGACGCCCGCCTGAAGAAGGCCCTGACCGACCTGCGGCGCGAGCAAGCCGCGGCCGTCGAGGAGAAAAGTCGCAGTCTCAAGGACAAGCTTGCCGGTGCCTGATCTCGCCCCTCACAGAACGCTGGATTGGATCGGCGGTCTCGACGGCCATATCGAGATGATCGATCAGACGCTGCTTCCCGGGCAGTTCAAGGTCATCGCCTGCCACGACGTCGAAACGCTGTGGGAGGCGATCAAGGTGCTGCGAGTCCGCGGGGCGCCGGCCATCGGCGTCGCCGCGGCGATGGGCGCGGTCCTGGGCATCCGCGACGCGACGACGTACGAAGATCTGTACGCCCGGCTCGAAAGAGTCTGCGATTATCTGGCCTCCAGTCGTCCGACGGCCGTCAATCTGTTCTGGGCTTTGGATCGGATGAAGCGCCGGGCGCAGACGCTTCAGGGCCGGCCGCTCGCGGACATCAAGGAATCATTGCTGGCCGAGGCCCGAGCGGTCCGCGACGAGGATGCGGCTATGTGCCGGGCGATCGGTGATGCGGGACAGCATCTGATCGCCGATGGGGCCGGCGTCCTGACGCACTGCAACGCCGGCGGGTTGGCCACCGCCGAGTACGGCACCGCGCTGGCGCTGATGTATCGGGCACATGAACTCGGTCGCAGGTTCCGCGTGTACGCCGACGAGACGCGGCCGTTGTTGCAGGGTTCTCGCCTGACGGCCTGGGAACTGTCGCGGGCGGGCATGGACGTGACCGTGATCTGCGACAACATGGCCGGTCTGCTGATGGCTCAGGGCAAGATCAACCTGGTGATCACTGGGGCCGATCGCATCGCCGCCACCGGCGACTCGGCCAACAAGATCGGTACCTACTCCCTCGCGGTTCTGGCGAAGGCTCACGGCATCCCGTTCTACATTGCGGCCCCGAGCTCGACTTTCGATTTGTCCATCGATGACGGCTCGGCCATCCCGATCGAGATTCGCGACGAGAATGAGATCCGCCGTGGCCCCGGCGGGCTCACCGCCCCCGAGGGCGTCAACTGTTACAACCCCGCCTTCGACGTCACGCCCGCCGAGCTGATTCACGGCATCATCACCGAACGCGGCCTCATCCAACCGGTTACTCGCGAACAAGTCCGCACAGTCATCGGGCGATGAGGGGGCAAGCGGTCAGCGGTCAGCGATCAGCGGTCAGCCCCTCGATTTCGCTCGGGGCAAGCGGTCAGCCCCTCGACGGCGCTCGGGACAAGCCCCTCTCTGACGGTCGGGTTCACTCGCCCATGAACGAGTTGTGTTAGAATAGCCCTGGTTGCAGACTTGCCCCGAGCGCAGTCGAGGGGGCCGACAGCCATGGCCAGACGGATCGAGATCATTGTCAAGACGACTGACGCGTGCAATGCGCGGTGCGCGTACTGCTCGGCCGGCAGCGAGCCGGGGGGGCGTCGGAGGCTGTCGGGCGAGACGGCGGCTTTGCTGCTGCGGCAGGCTGACGAGTTGATCGCCTCCGGCCGTGTCGATCGCGTTCGGTTCCTCTGGCACGGCGGCGAGCCGTTGCTGCTGGGCGAGGGCTTCTTTCGCGAACTGGCGACCATTTTTCAGGGGCTGCCTCGACGGGCGGGGATCACGCACCGGATTCAGACCAATCTCACGCTGCTGGATGAAGAGTGGATCTCGATTCTGGAACCGCTGACTGGCCGTGACGGGCTTGGGACGTCGCTGGATCCCTTTGACGACGTGAGGCAACTGGGCGAAGGCAACGGCTACCGGCGAAGATGGCTGGCCGGCCTGGACCTGCTCGATCGGGTCGGCTGGAAGGCCGGCTGCGTGTACGTGCTGCACCGACTCGGCCTGCCGCGGGCCAAGGATCTCTACTGGTTCTTCCGGAACCTGCGAGACAACTCGATGTTGTCGCTGCGCGTGAATCCGCTGCTGCGGGTCGGTCGTGCGAAGGAGACATCTTGCGAGGCCCTGTTGCTGTCGCCCGGCGATTACGGGCGGTTCCTGATTGAAATCACCGACGTCTGGCTGGCTGATCACCGTCGGCTGATTCTGTCGCCTGTGAGAGGCCTGGTTCGTGCCTGGGAGGGCGGGGTGGTGAGTTCGTGTGACCTGGCCGGTCGTGCAGGGTGTGTGGAAGGCCATCTCGGCGTCGATCCCGACGGCCTGGTGTACAACTGCGGCCGAGCGGTTGACGCGGGCGGCATATGGTTCGGGCGACTCGGCGAGGTGTCACTGCAAGAGTGTCTCGACCATCCTTCGCGGCAGGTTCTGCTCGATCGCGAAGACGCGCTGCTGAGCGGCCGATGCGGCCAGTGCGAGTATTGGCGATTCTGCCACGGCGGCTGTCCGTATGAGTCGCACACCGAGTCGGAGCAGGCCCATCAGCCGACGCTGCTGTGTGAGGATTACCGGCTGTTCTTCGATTGGCTGGGGTTCAAAGCGAGCGGTCAGCCCCTCGGCTTCGCTCGGGACAAGCCCCTCGACTTCGCTCGGGACAAGCGGTCAGCTTTCAGCGGTCAGCGATCAGCCATCCGTGGTCAGCCGGAATACGCAGTGGTGGTTCCAGGTACCGGCGACGGTGTCGCAGGTGTTCGTTCGGCGGCGTCCTGCGGCAAGCCGGTTCTGCTTGCCGATCCGCGTGCATGGTCGCCGGCCGATCTGCGATCGCTGGCCGATTTTTTTCTTCGCGATCCCGATCTGAGCGTGCCCGTCGAGCCGTTTTACTCGGCACTTATGTATCTGACCGGTGGAGCCACCTCGGGCGATCACAGATCGCTTCGGCAGATGTATGGCGAAGCTGTGCCGACGGGACGTCCGGATCTACCCTGCGCGACCTGCGAGGCATTCAAGTATTGCCGCGGGTTTTGGCTCCATCCTGCTGCCTTGCCGGATCATTGCCGCGCGTGGCGGGAAGTGCATGCGATGATGGCGGGATTGATATCCTGGTGAAAGCGGCCTGAGAAGCGGCAGGTCTGCGCTTCGCTTCGACCTGCCCTACCTTCCTGGCATGCCTTGAACGCGGCAGATCCGCGGGAGGGGCTTGTTCAGCCGGCCTGAGCCTGAGTCTGAGGTTCATGGGTGCGGAACCTCGGCCAGCGGATCTCGGCGACCGGGTCCGCCTCCCGCGTGCGGGATTCGACGGCCGGCGGCTTGGCGGCAGGATTGCCCGGCGTCGAGGGACGCTGTTTCTCATCGAACTGCCGTCCGGCATCGATCACCTCGACCAGGCTTCCGGCACTCCTGGCGATGCCGGCCAACATCCGTCGGCGGGCCTCGATGATCCGGTCCATCTCACTCTGTTCGACGGCGAATTCTGCAAGCCGCTCCGCCAACTGTTTCTTGCATTCGGCCAGGTAGGCGCCGAGCTCTTTCCTGGACTGCTCGGTTCTGCCGGCGATCTGCTGGCAGATGGTTTTGCCGGCGGCAACGGCCTGTTCGAGACGATTGGCGACGTGTTCCGCCCTGGAGAGCTCTGCATGCCAATCTTCGGAGTTGAGTCTGGCCTCGATGACCGCGTGGCACTGGCGCATTTTCTGCAGGACCTCGGCGGCCATCCTGGCCGATGCCTTCAATCGTTCGGCCTCTTCGCGGATCTCTTCGGTTCCGCTCCGCCAGCCTTCCAGCATCCGGTCGGCCTCGCTTTTGGCCTCGGTGGCCTTGGTCTGCCAGTCCTGGAGAAACGCCTGGGCGTTGTCCCAGCTCGCTTCCACGCTGGCCTGCCACGCCTGCATCACCTCGCGGATCGCAGAGGACATCTCCCGGAGATCGACGACCGTCTTCCTGGCTTCTTGGACGTCGTTACGCAGTGAATCGCGTTGCTCCTGCGCGGCGGCGACCACGTCACCCAACTCGATTCCCGCCCGCGGCGACAGCTCGAGCCGGATTCTGCGGGGCCGGCCCTTCTCCTCGAGAACCGATACCCGCCGGGCCGTATCGAGCGTCTTGCCGGCCACGGCTCGCAAGCCGCGTTCGTGGAGTTCTCGTGCTTTCTCGAAGCCCGCCTCACAAGCGGCAAGTCGGGCAGTCAGGTCGGTGATCTGTTCGCTGTAGGCGGTGCGAATGCCCTCAAGCTGTTCGGCGGTGGCAATGTCCTTGGACAGGGCGTTGAGTCGTGCGAGCAGATCGCCGGCCCGGCGGTCGAGGTCGCTCGCCAGGTGCTCGACGTCGCGGCGGTGAGCGGCGAGCATCTCGAGGATCCGGCCCGCATCGGAAGCCTGTCGCTGCCGGATCTCGTCCAGTTCCCCCCTGTCGGTGGCCTGGGCGGCCAGATCATCCAGGGCCTTCTGCGTCTGCTTCCAGTCGGTCACCGTCTGCTCGAGCTTGTTGTCCAGCTCTTGACGCTGTCTTTCCAGGGCGCTGAGAAGCTCCCCGACGTCCGCCTCGTGCCGACTCTGGACGTCCGCCAGGCGCGACGCGTCGGCTTTGGATACGACCAGCGCCTCGATCCGGTTCCGCATCGCGAGGTAGCGTTCCTCAAGGTTGTCAAGTATTTCCTGCACGTCGTCTCGGTTGCGATCGATCCGCTCCATGATCCTGCGGCCGGTTTCAGCCTGCGCTGCACGGACCTCCTCGAGCTCGGCCCGACCGACCAGTTGGCTTTTCATCTCCGACAGGGTCTGGGCGACCGACGCGTTCTGGGCCAGAGTGCGTTTTCGGAGCTCGTGGAGCTGTTGTGCCTGTTCGATGAGTCGCTTGGACAGTGTTTGGAACTCAGGCACTGTTTCGCCGCAGGCGGTCCTGCCCCGTTCCTCGATCGAGTCGCTGAGCTGCTTGAGTGAGGCGACGTTGTCGGCCAGCTGCCGCTCCATGTCCGATGCCGAGGCTTCGTGGAGCGCCTTGAGCTGTTTGAGCTCGTCGGAGCTTGCCGTCTTCTTTTCCAGAGACTTCAATGCTTCCTGTGTGGCGCCGAATTGCGCGGCAAGGTGGCGGCTCAAGTTCGCAATCGCCTGCTCACCCTCCGCGACCCGGCGCTTGAGCATGTCAATCTCCCGTTGCGGCTCCGGAGCGTTTGCGCCGTTCATTTGCGACATCTCGGCGGTGTTTTCGAGGGCGGACGTCGATGGCCGGGGTGTCTCGGTTTGTCCGGCTTTGTCGCCTTCCACAATCCGGGAGCATTTTTGTTTCACCGCATCCACGAAGCCGGCGAAACGTCCGCGATTTCTCGGTGAGCGGGCGGCGTCGGCGGGCTTCCGTTCTGCGCGGTCCGCCGGCTCCGGCGGAGTCATCGGATCCGGTGAACCAGGTTCATCAGGGGCCTCAGCCGAAAAATCGATTGTGGCCAGACGTTCCAGTTCTTCTCTTGCCTTCCGGCACCGTTCGGCAATCTCGGCATCGCTTGCGGCGGTCTCGCCCACGGTCGCTTCCCGGCTTTCGATCACCGTTTCGACACATTCCTCGATCGAGCGGGACAATGTGCCCAGAGCCGCCTCCTCTTGCTGAGCAAGGGCTGTCGTTGCAGCATCGGTATCGCAGTGCGCTTCGCCGGGCAACGGCTTCGTTGTCTCCATGCTTGCCCGACATTCCGTCGTCTCAGCGGATTCAAAGCCTTTACCACAGATCCGCTCGCAGACTTCGTCAATCGTTCGGATGTCCACGGCCTCGCCCCCGTCCGCATAGCACGCAAGCAACGCGGCGTCACTGATCTGATTGATCAATCGGGGAATCCCTTTGGACGCCAGGTAGATGGCGTCCATCGCTTCCTCCGTGAAGGGGATGGCCCCGGCGCATCCGGCGACTCGAAGACGGTGCTCGATGTACTGACGCGTTTGCTGGCCGGAGAGGGCCTTGAGGTGAAAACGACCGAACAACCTCTGATCCAATTGTCGCATCTTGGCTTGCGAGAAACGGCCTCTCAGCTCGGGTTGTCCCAGGATGCAGACCTGCAGAAGCTTGGCGTCGTCCGCCTCAAGGTTGCCGAGCATCCGAATCTCTTCGAAAGCCTCGTCGGGCAGATTCTGGGCCTCGTCGATGAGCACGATGACATAGCGATTTCGGGCGAACTGCTCGAGGAGAAAATCCTGAAGCAACTGGTTCAGTTCGAGGTTGCCGGCCTGCGGGGGCGGGTTGAGGCCGAATTCGGAGCAAACCGCCGCCAGGAGTTGTCGGCCGGACAGGTGGGTATTGGTGATGACCGCGGTCTCGACCTGCTGTTCGATCTGCCGCAGGAACATCCGACCGGTGAGCGTCTTGCCCGATCCGACTTCGCCGGTGATCAGGACGAATCCCTTGCGATGCTCGGTGGCGTACTGAAGGGTGGCCAGGGCCTCCTCGTGTTCCGGCGTGCTGAAGTAGAACGTCGGATCGGGAGTGTTGTTGAACGGCGGGCGGTGGAGCCCGAAATGAGAGCAGTACATGCCCGGTGCCTCCTGTGGGAGTGTTCCCTGTGGGCGCACAGTTATCGGACGAACGGAAAACTGCACGTTCCAAGCCGTTCTATCGGACCTGCCTGCTGGGCACCTTGAGGTTCATACCAAAGCCCGAAAAAAACTCGAGGATAAGTCGAAATCGGTCCCGGAGCGTCCGATTACTCTGGCACGGAGCCAGGCCCGTCGGCTATCGGGCGTGGCAGGAGAAACACAAACGGAGGGATTGCCGGAAGGTTCAGGACCGGTCCCTGTGAGGCCAAGGGCATGCAGGACTCCGTCAAGATTCGACTCGCGATTCTGGGAATGGGAGCGGTGGTTCAGGCCGTCGCCATCGCGGGGTGCGCGCCGAAATACGACGATGTGAAGGCGTTCGTCCAGGCCCACAACCACGACGTCGTGGACGCTACCCATCGGGCCAGGCCCACGGACATGGTGGTGATCGCTTCCGCCACATGTCCCGAGGTCGACAACATCAACACGCGCATTAACCCCGACGGCACGATCATGCTCCGACTGCTCGGGCCGGTGAAGGTCTCGATGCTCACGGAGCAGGAGATCGCCGCCAAGATGGAGAAGCTCCTCACCCGATACTACGTTGACCCGAAGGTGGAGGTCCGGCTGATCACGCCGACCAGCCGGTGCATCTACGTCTTTGGCCAGGTGACCTTCAATGGGCCCAAGCCGTTTACCGGAAATGACACGCTGCTGACGGTACTGGCCAACGCCAGACCGAACCTGATCGCCTGGGGCGAGATGGTTCGGGTCGTCCGACCCAGCGCAGACCCGGACGAAGTCCGCGAAATCACCATCGACGTGACGCGGATGATCGAGAAGGGCGATCTCCGCAATAATCTCCTGCTTCAAGAGGGAGATATCGTGTACGTGCCACCGACGCCGCTGGGCTGGGTGGGCCTTCGGCTGCAGGAACTGTTGTATCCGACGATCCCGCTGCTGAACGCCTACGCCTTTCCGGCAAACGCGAACAACACCATGCGGACATATACGGATTATGACTGGAGCAGCGGCACGGACTCGAACACGGAGTTGTACTACTACGGTTATGGGGTAAGGCCTTACTACAACGATGGGTGGTGAGGATCATCCGTCCGAGCAGGCCAGGGCCCGCAGAGGATCGCATATGAGCATCCAGCCCACGTCGATCATTCTGGGTTCCCGAATGGGAGCGCCGCCTGAGGAATCGGCGATCGCGAGTCTGCTCCAGACGCTCTCGAAGGTGCTGGACGTCGTGCGCCGGCGCTGGCCTCTGCTGGCGATTCCGATGTTGACGGTCATGCTGATCACGCTGTCGGCGGGCTTGACCTGTCCGCGGCGATACTACGTGAGCACGACGTTCGAGCGTCGCAACAATCTGGTTATTTCGAAGCTGCTTGCGAGCAACTCGCCCTACTCCTTTGCCGCCCTGCGACAGTCCCTGATGTCCGACCTGCGGAGTTTCTCGGCGGTGGGGCTGGCGGTTGAGGAGATGGGCCTCCTTGACCATTTGCCACACGACGGCTCGGGCGAACTGACGGCCGAGGCCAGAACCGAGCGCGACGCGATCGTCGGGCGATGGGTTGAGTCGATCACGGTGGTCATCCACGAAACCGGTGATTTTTCCGACACCGTCGAAATCCGCTACCTGGGCGAGCAGCCGGACCTGGCGGCGCCGATCTTGACGAAAATCCGGGACGGCTACATCGCCGGCACGCGCAACAAGGTCTCGGGCATTCTGAGCGACGCTCATGAGTTCTTCGCGCAGGAATCCAGGAAGTGCCAGGAGACGGTCACTGCCCTGAGAACCGAACTTCAGCGGATCGACATGGAGTTTCCGGGCACCAACCCGGCCGGCCCCGATACGCTCGAGCAGCGGATGCAGGCGATCGAGCAGAGCATCGACCGGCACGAACGCGAACGGCAGCGACTGCAGGCAAAAATCGCCTCCTCCGAGGCGTACCTCGCCGAACTGGGTGCCCCTCCCTCGTCGGAGTCCACCCAGCCCAACCGGCCGGCGGCGATGGACCGGAACATGACCGCCAACCCGCGGTATCAGCAGACGGTGGCCGAGATCGCCAGCCTGAACAAGAAGATCGAGGAGTTAAGAGTCACGCGGCGAATGACGGAGATGCATCCCCAGATCGTGACCCTGCGACGCCAGGTCGAAAGCCTCGAGGCAAGCCTGGACGAGCTGCCTGAGCATCTGGAGGGGCCGTTGGGGATGGTGAACCTCCCGGCCGATCCGTGGCTCGCGGAGCGGAAGAAGACGGAAATCGAGATCAGGACGAACCGTGAAGATCTTGCCCGGGTTGAGGTGGAGCTGAAGGCGGATCTGGAGGTCCGGGAGCGGCTCAAGAAAGACATGCAGTCGTTGCCCGAGCGCAGGGAGCAGCATGCCAAGTTGCAGCAGGCTCTGGCCGGCGCCCAGAACGATTTGGATCTGTGGACCAACAACCTGAGTCAATTGAACCGCATCCTCGCCGCCGAGGCGGAAAATCGGGGTATTCAGGTAGAGGTGCTGGATGAGCCGCACCTGGCCGGTCGCCTTCGCATGCCCACGGCCAACAGTCTGTTTGCCATCGGCTCAGGGCTGGGACTGGCCCTGGCGATTGCGATCGTATTCTTTCGCGAGATTTTGGACCGCTCGGTCAAGGATCCGGCCCGCCTGAAGGAGACGCTGGGCATTCCGATTCTGGAGACGATCGGCGAGATCCGGGTGGGACGGCCGGAGGGGTGGTTCATTGCGAGGTGGGTTCTGCCAGTATTTGTGGCGATTCAGATGCTGGCGGTGGGGGTTATGGGTGTGATGGTTTACCTGGCACTGGAGCGCCCGGAGCAGTATGACCGGCTGATCACCAGGTCGGCAGCGATGCTGGGGACATGGACGGGCGGAGTCCCGGGGACATGAGAGGTCTGTCCGGCCGGGAGGATCGGACGCCATTGAAAACAGGCGGCAAGGGAACATGGGACGGATCGCTGAAGCACTGAAACGAGCACAGCAGGAGCGGAACCTGCGACTGGGAGAAATGACGGATGCATCGTTTGCCGATGCCGCCGAGGCTCCCATGCGTGTTTCCCGGCGCGGGGCTGCAAGGAGGGAGCCTTTCTCCGAGGTCGCCCAATCGCTGCTGAATCCGCCTCCACCGCCCCGGCCTTTTCCGATCACCGCGCCGGCGGTTCTCAGGGAGTCGGTCGGCGGCGAGGTGGTCGCGCTGCACGATCCCAACTCCGAGACGGCCGAGAAGTTTCGATCGGTGCGTACTCGGCTGATCACCGCCAATCCGGGCGGGGGTCCCCGGCTGCTGGCCTTGACGTCCGCTCTGCACGGCGAGGGCAAGACCGTCACCACCGCCAATCTGGCTTTCAGTCTTTCTGAACTGAAGTACCTGCGGGTCGCGATGATCGATCTCGATTTCCACGGTCGCGGGCTCAGTTGCCTGCTCGGAGCCGAGAGGCAACCCGGACTGGCCGAGGTTTTGCGGGGCGAGATGCTGCTGGCGGACGCGTGCATGCCGGTGATTCGCGACAACCTCTACCTGGTTCCAGCGGGAGATCCGGCGGGCCTGCTGCCGAGTGAATTGCTGGCCAGCAAGCCGATCGGCGGCATTTTCAAGGAGCTGACGGAACGGTTCCATTATACTCTGATCGACACACCGCCGGTTCACGAGGCGGCCGATACCGGGCTGATCGCGCCGCTCTGCCATTCGGTCATCATGGTGGTTCGTGTGAACCGGACGCCCGAACCGCTGCTGAGCCGCTGTGTGAAGATGCTCCAGGCCAATCACGTGAACGTGGCGGGGTGCATCCTCGCCGGCTACACCGAAACGGCGATGGCTTGTCACACCCACGATTACTACCAGAGCACACCGTAGGAGGACGACTTGTCCATCAGCATCATGGAGCTGGATGAGAATACGACCCACCTGTGGGATGCCTACGTCGCTCATCATCCGGAAAGCACGCTCTTCCATACGTTGATCTGGCGGGATGCCGTGACCGAGGCGTTCGGGCACTCCAGTCGCTACCTGCTGGCCTTTCGCGACAGGCGCGTCGCGGGCGTATTGCCGCTGATGAGGGTGGACAGCCGGCTGGCCGGCACGCTGATGGTCAGCGTACCGTACGGCGTCTACGGCGGTTCGTTGGCCGACGATGATGAGACTCACCGCGCTCTCCTGGAAGCGGCCACGGCTGTGGCCGTCCAGGCCGGGGCCCAGTGGCTGGACATTCGCTCCATCCGTGCGCGATGGCCGGCACTGCCGATCACGGATCGATATGTGACTTTCCGCAAGGCCCTGCCGGCAGACCCGGACCGGGTGTTGGCGGAAATGCCGCGAAAGGCACGAGCCGCTGCCCGACAGGCCCGCGAGCGGTTCCACCTGGTTTCGCGGTTCGATGAGACGCGGCTCGACGAGGTCTGGACGCTGTACAGCCAGTCGATGCGCCGGCTGGCCTCGCCGAACTACCCGTTGCGTTTCTTCAGGGCGTTGATCGCACGGACGCGCTGCGAATCGCAGGCCGGCCGGCGGATCGAGCATCTGGTTCAGATCGTCGAGCACCAGGGCAGGGCCATCGCCGGGCTTGTCAGCTTCATCTACCGCGACACGCTGTTGCCCTATTTCGCCGGCTGCGACGAGCGATTCGAGAAGTATCACCCTAACCATTTCATGTACCTGTCCGCCATGGAAAAGGGAGTCGAAATGGGTTGTCGCGAGTTCGACTTCGGGCGATCGCGGGTCGATAACAGAGGTTCGTGCGATTTCAAGCGATTTCAGGGCTTCGAGCCGACGCCGCTGCAATATCAGTATTTTGTGCCGGTCGGCGGCCGAGCGCCCGATCTGACGCCCAACAACCCCAGGCTGCAACTGAGTCGGCGGGTGTGGCCCCGATTGCCGTTGGCGGTAACCCGGCCGCTGGGGGCATGGTTGTCGAAGTCGATTCCGGGGTGAAAGAGAAGCAGTCAGCGATCAGCGGTCAGCCGAAGTGAGAGCGGTCATGACGCAGGAAGCTGAGAGCTGATCACTGAAGGCTGAAAGCTGTTGTATGAAGCTTCTGTACCTGATTCATCGATTGCCCTGCCCCGCGGACGGCGGGGCGAAGCTCCGCGCCGCCGCACAAGTGCGGTATCTCGCGCAGCGTCACGATGTCTGGTGCGCCGGGTTCCTGGAGACGGGGTTCCTGGGTCGTACATCGGAGGAGGCTCGCCGATCGCTGGCGGCGCTGCGATCGATGTGCCGCGACGTCGTGGCGGTGCCGCTGCACGAGTCGGTTGCGCAGGCTCGTGCGTTGACAGGACTGTTGGCGGGTGGGACGGCGACGGAGAACTACTTTGCATCGGGGGTCTTGCGTCGGCGGGTGTTGCGATGGGCCGAGCAGGTCGGTTTCGACGCCGTTCTGGCCTTCTCGTCGAGCATGGCCCCGCTGGCGCTGGAGGTTCCGGCATCGCGGCGGGTGTTGAACCTGGATGACCTGGACAGCCGCAAATGGGCCGAGTCCGCGGCCGGCGCCGCCTGGCCAATGAGTTGGGTCTACCGCACCGAGGCCCGTCGGCTTGATGGCCGCGAACGGAGGTGGCTGGACAGCTTTGATGCCAGCGTCCTGATCAGCGAGCGGGAAGCGTCGCTGGTTGAGGACGAACACCTGCGTCAAAAGGTGCACGTCGTGGGACCGAGTACCCCGGCCCTTGTGGCCGCCGACCTGCCGACGGTGCCGCAACGGGTGAATCTACCACGCGAGCCGGTGGTCGGCTTTGTGGGGGCGATGGACTACGGACCGAATGTCGACGGTGCCTGTTGGTTTGCCGAGAAGGTCTGGCCGCTGATCGCCGGCAGCCGCCGGGAGGCAAGCTGGTGGCTGGTAGGTCGATCTCCGGCACGAGTACTTCGGCGGCTGGACAACGGGACCAACATACGGGTGACCGGGACCGTGGCTGAGGTGGAGCCCTATTTGGAGAGAATGCGGGTTTGCGTTGCCCCGCTGCGAATCGCGCGGGGCGCGCAAATCAAGGTGCTGATGGCCATGACCGCCGGGCGGCCGTGCGTGGTGACGCCCGGTGTGGCCGAGGGGCTGGGAACTCGGCCGGGGCGCGAACTGCTGGTTGGTGGGTCGCCGGCCGAGTTCGCCGAAGCGGTGTTGAGACTGCTCAACGACGAAGGTCTGGCGCAGGATGTGGCCCGGGCGGGCTTGGCGTTTGTCCTGGAGCGGCTGCGACCGGATGCAAGCCTTCTTCGCCTGGAGCGGCTACTGACGCCTGGTGGGGAGCGAGAATCGGCTTGTGCGCGTGCGGGGGTAACGGCCCCGCCTTGTTGTCAGACCGGGAGTCTGCAAACGTGATCAGCGGCAAGAACATCATCTGCTTCGCGAGCGGCTGGGGCTTTCATCCCACGAGCAAGCACCACATCATGCGCCGGCTGGCCCGGCATAACAACGTGATCTGGGTGAATTGGCATGCTTCCCGCCGGCCGACGATGCATCCATATGACCTTCGCATGATTTGGGACAAGCTGCGGCAGATCGGCCAGGGTGCCCAGCGCGTTGCCGACAACATCACGGCGGTGACGCCCTTTCAGGTCCCCATGCCCTCGATGCGCCTGGCCCGGCGGCTCAACAGATTCACCGTGCGGCGGGCGATCGAGAACGTGCTGGAGACCTTGCCAACCCGTCCGGTGCAGCTTTGGAGCTTCGCCCCTGACGTGGGCGACTTTGTGGGCCGTTTCGGGGAGGAATTGGCCCTGTACTATTGCGTGGACGCTTTCGGCGAGTTCCCCGGCTACGACCGGGCTCTTATCGAGAATCGCGAGCGGCAGTTGCTGGATCGGGTCGACGTCGTGATCGCCACGTCCCGGCCGCTCTATGAGAGCAAGTCGCGGTTTCACTCCAATGTACATCTTGTCGAGCACGGGGTGGACTACGAACGGTTGAGCCGGGCGGTGAAGGAGGAACTGGACACCCCGAGGGAGCTCGAAACGCTGCGTCGACCGATCATCGGTTACGTCGGCGTGGTCGGGGAGTGGGTCGATCTCGATCTGCTGGCCGCCCTGGCTCGCGGTTGCCCTGAGGCATCATTCGTCGTCATCGGTCCCGTGCTTGTTCCATACGGTCCGTGTGCGAATCTGCCGAACGTCCACTGGCTTGGAGAAAGAGATCACGCCTCGTTGCCGGAATATCTTCGCCTGTTTGACATCGGGCTGATTCCTTTCAGGCACGTTCCGCTGACGCGCAGTGCCAATCCGATCAAGCTGTTCGAATACCTGGCGGCCGGCGTTCCGGTGGTCAGCACCGGCCTGCCCTCGGTCCGCCCGATCCCCAGCGCGGTGTGGATCGCCGACGATGCCGGGCGGATGATGCGATGCTGCGAGGATGCACTGACACACGGCGGCGCCGCCGATCGAAGGCGCAGGTCTGAACTGATGAGAGGCGAATCCTGGGAGGCTCGACTCGAACAGATTGCCACCATCATCAACGCGAGCGGCAGCACACAACCCGGCGGGACGGGGGCGCTGCCGGCTCAGGAGGCTGTCGAATTCGAGCGTTGTGAGCCGGCGGTACTGACATCGACGTAGAGGATTCCCGGCTTCGCCAGAGGCAACGCCCCGGCAAGCAAGACTCAGGGGTCGGGCTATGGTTCTGAAGGTCTGGATGCAGTGTGAGGATTGGGCTAATAGCTGACAGCTAATGGCTCACAGCTAATAGCTAATAGCTATACGAGCTTGCACATGCTCCAACTCTGGCTCTATCGCGATCTTCTGTATCAGCTCGTGCGGCGCGAGGTGGTGGTGCGCTATCGGCACTCGCTGCTGGGCGTGTCCTGGGCCCTGCTCCAGCCTCTCGGCATGATGCTGCTGTTCACCTTCGTCTTTACGCGGGCGGTTTCGCTCAACGCGATTGCATCGCTGGACGTGCCTTACCCGCTGTTTGTCTACATCGGGGTCCTGCCCTGGACGTTCTTTGCGACGGGCCTGAACGGCTCGATCCAGAGCCTGACATCGCAGCGCGACCTGGTGACCAAAGTCTATTTCCCGCAGCAGATTCTGCCCTTGACGTCGATCGCCAGCGCGTTCTTTGACTTCCTTGTCGCCTCGGTGGTGCTGGTGGGGCTGGTGGCCTACTTCCACTTGACCAGCGACTGGTCGTTCGCGTTTCATCCGGCACTCCTGATGTTGCCGCTGGTGGTGGCCGTTCAGGTGCTGCTGATGGTCGGATTGGGCCTTTGGCTGGCCCTGGGTAACCTCTGGTACCGCGACGTGAAGTACCTGTTCGCGGTCGGCATCCAGATGTGGATGTTCCTGACCAACGTGTTGTATCCGCTGCCGACCGACGGGTCGGCGGCCCTGAGATGGCTGACGACACTCAACCCGATGGTCCCGATCATCTCCGCTTATCGCGACATCGTGATCCACGGACGATTGCCGGAGGCCGTGCCCTTCCTGACCGCCCTGGGTGTCTCTGTCGTACTCGCAGCGAGTGGTTGGGCGATGTACAGGGCGATGGAAGGACGTTTTGCCGAGCGCGTCTGAGACGTCTGAGTGGGGATGACCGATGCCGATCCGGCGGAGACTGTTCGAAGGCTTGTCATGGCGGCTCGAGGCGCGGGCCGCCGCGTCACCGCCCCCAACCGGCGACCGCATCCGAGGATGCGCCGGCCGGATGATGGGGCTGGCCCGGGCCCACGACTGTCTACCGGACATCGAGCAACAGGCGGCCATCCTGTGCTTTCACGGCATCACCGAACGCCCGGACCCCGAGGTCGAAGACAACGTCCTGAGCCTGCGCAATTTCCGCCGGCTGCTGGACGTGCTCAAACGCTCGTTCCGCGTGATCGGCCTGGCCGAGCTGGTCGCCTGCATCAACGAGCACCGCTCCCCGCCCCCCAAGAGCATCGTGGTCACATTCGACGACGGTTACGCCTGCTGCCACGAGATCGCGGCAGGCGAACTGGCCCTGCGACGAATGCCGTGGTCGGTCTTTCTGCCCGCCCATCTCATCGAGACCGGCGGGCGGCAGTGGCTCGATGACGTGCGCGTGTTGATCCATCGCGGCGAGCGAAAACGAATCGTGCTGCACTGGGACGGCCGGGCCGTCGAATTTGACCTGAGCACGCCGGAGCGTCGTAGCGCCGCCGTCAAGCAGATCATCGAAACCTGCCGCTACCTGCCCGAGTCGCAGCGCCGCCCGCGATTCGAAGAACTGCTCTCCTTGTTCTCCGAAGACGAAATCGCCTTCCTTCGAGACCAGTATCCCTCGTTCGCCCCGATGACCTGGCAGCAGGCCCGCGAGTTAAAGCTGGCCGGCGTCGATGTCGGCAGCCACGGCCTGTCGCACATTGCCCTGGCCCCGCAGAGACCGGACTTCATTCGACATGAACTCACCGCCGCCCGCGACCTGCTGCAGCAGCGGATCGGCGACCACAGCCCGCACTTTTCCTACCCATACGGCCGCCCGGCCGCAATGTCGCCTGACACCGAGTCGCTCATCCGCGAGATGGGCTATCATTGTGCCGTGACGCTCGAACAGGAAATCGTCCGCTGCGAAGCCTGTAACCTCATGGCTCTGCCCCGGCTGATTGTCTCGGCCCAGGTAGGCCGGGTGCTCTTTGGACTGTGGCAGCGGTTTCTGTGAGAGGCGGCAGCCGTTGCCCGGCCGGCGATCGGCCTGGGCATGCGTCGAGCGCGTCCAGGGCGGACCGGTGCATCGGCACGGAGGGCTGACCCGCCGCAGGGTGCCACCTGCGGTCCACCCGACAGGCAAGCCGCCTGAGGCCGTCGTAGAGCATCCCCCCTGAATATGTCCTGTACCCGGTACAGTTAGCCCCAAACTTCGTTCTTGACATGTGCCTGCCCCACAAACGACAATCGGCGTTCTGGAGAAGCGCTGCTGAGGACAATCGGCTCCGCGAGGGGAAAGCCATGTCGGCAACGTGTCGGACTGCTTCTGGACTGCTGCCGGCTCTTGTCCAGGTCGGCATGGCATATGCTGCGATGACGCCTTCACAGGTGCTGGTTGTCTACAACAGCCAGGCGACCGACGCGTCCGCCGTTTTGAGCGCCTATCTGGCCGCCCACCCCGACATTCCCGCCGCCAACCTGCTCGACTTGAACGACGTTGCCCTCACTGGCAAGGCGGATGTGTCTTACACCGAGTTTGTGAACCAGATCCGCCAACCGATCCGCGATTATTTGAATCTGGCCGGCGACCCGACTCCTGGCGGCATCATCAGCATCGTCCTTATCAAGGGGCTCCCGCATCGGATCCTCGACACGGACAATGCGACCGTGGGGGATGTGCCCTTATCGGCCGGCGGCGAGTTCGACGCCGGTGACTACACCGCTGCAAGCGTGGATTCAGAACTGTCCTTATTGTGGCAGAATCTTGAGACCGGCGAGTCCGGCGGCGACATGGACAGCACGTCGGACAACATCATCGACAACCCCTATCACCAGAGCACCGCGAGCATTGCATCTTTCACGCGGGGGCAGATCCAGACACTGAGATCCTTCAGACCACTGGCGGCCGTCGCCTGGGCGCTGGGAGATTCCCGGGGGCGAAACAGACTGACTTCAGGCGACATCTATCTGGTCTGTCGGATTGACGGCAACACCGCTGCCGATGCGATTGCCATGATCCAGCGAGCCCAGAACATCAGGATCAACCGACGATACGCGCGGGTGGTGCTGGACGAGCATGCCGACCCGACCCGTGAGTACGACAATATGGACCTGTTTGACCCGCCCGACGTCAGATATTTTTACGCTGGTGACGACTATGAGGACACGACAGGCCTGCTGCAAGCCGCCGGATGGACGGTTGTATACGACGCCACCTCAACGCTCCTATTGCCCGCCGCGCTGCCCCGCCCCATTGCGGCCTACGCCAGCTATGGCGAGAATCACATCAGCAACCCGTCGGGTTCCGGGACGTATCTGCAAGGTTTCCAGTTTGTCCGGGGCGCGATCTTCAACACCGTGGAGAGTTACAACGGCCGGGCCCTCAACGGCCTGGGGGATCCACCATGTTGCCCCAGTACTCCATCGTGCTGCCAGGAGCAGGTGGCCGATTTCATCGCCCTGGGCGGAACGTTCGGCATTGGCCACGTCTGGGAACCGTTCGCGTTTACGCTGCCCGACAACGAGTTCCTTTTCACGAATCTGCTGGTCAACGGTCTGACCTGGGCGGAGGCCGCGTGGTCGTCCATACCGGTGCTGAGCTGGATGCAGGTGGTCATCGGCGATCCGCTGGCGACGGTCGCCATTGTGGACCAACCGGTCGACTTTGACGCCGACAATGACGTCGACATCGATGACACGGACTACCTTGTGTCCTGCATGAGCGGCGCGGGCGTGGCCCCAGGCTCCGCCTGCCAGGATGCCGATCTGGATCGCAATCAACAGATCGACCAGGTTGATTTCGGTCGTCTTCAGCGATGTCTGAGCGGCGCCGACGTCCCAGCCAATCCTGCTTGCGGAAACTGATGTAAGGATCGCAGAAAACTCTGCCATGCCGTGCGACCCCAAGAGAGTCCCAGAGAACGGGCAGATGCGAAGGAGCTGCGAATGACGACTGATTCTGAGTTTATAGGACGCTTTTTTGAGGTATTCGCACCTTTGCCTTACCTTGATGTTTGGCCATAGGATTAGATGACTCGCAAAGGTCGATCAGGCCGGGGGTTGTTTGCGGGAGCTCGAAGGAGAGGGCAACCCTTGGCTCCTGGTGCGAATCACGAGCCGCACGGCTCGGCGACCGGAGGCCCTGGAAAGAAGCGTTCCTCTCATTGGTAGTTGCGACATGTTCAACTCTGGTGCCATGGGATCGGAAATCGTTCGGGCGGAGTGCCCGCAGTGTGGGCTGGTCAACGTGCGGATAGAGTCGAGACTTGGCCGCGTGCAGTGCATCCAATGCGGTCACCTGTTCTGGAGGCCTGCCGCACCGCCGGCCTGTGAGCGGAATCCTGTCGGGAAACAGCCGGTTCGCCGCGTTTCCTGAGCCCAGCGGACAGCCTGGTGCCGGTGCCCGGCAAGACGGGTTCAGGATTACGCCTTCGCCCAGTCTCTCAAGTCGTCCCGTAATGCTTCGATGATGGCTCGGGATCGGCATCCGAGCCGCCGAATCTTGTCCTGTAGCCGATCACCTCAACTTCGCTAACGCCAGGCGGCGGCCTTGGACGATAAACAGCCTGTCATTGTCTCCCGATCGGGGAATCGTCGGGAGGTGCGTCACCGTATTGATTGGTCCTCTGAATCACCCGTGGAGCCGGGGGTCCAGAAACGCGGGCGAGCCGCAAGGTGTGAGGGGGACATGGGTTCATGTCATCGCCATCCCGGTGTGGGCGTATTCGTATGCCTGGCTATCGTGGCAGGAGCGATGGTTGTCTCCGTGAGCGCCCTCTTTGGCAGGTGCGGCCCTGCCGGCACACCTGAGTTGCCCGCGGGGAGACTGAAGGTGATCATGGCCAGGACGCCCTCACCGGCGGAGCCGCTCAAGAAGGCCAGCCTGACAATCACGCGAGTCGAGGTGCTTCGCGATCGCACCGTGCGAAGACCGTCGGAAAACGCAGGATTGCTTGGCCTGCCACAGAATACAGCCCTGGCCAGTCACTCATGGATCGTGGTTCAAGAGGGCGAGCAGATCGTCAACTTGCTCGAAATTCACGCGGGCCGAACCAACTTGCTCATCAACGCCGACCTTCCTGAAGGCCGCTACACGAGTCTACGCCTCACGTGCCGAGAAGGCCGAGTCACCCTCGACTGGCCCGACGACGAAGCGCCAGACGAAACCCTTGTCCTCGACGCGAATCGCGGGAAAGCCGGAGAAGTCACTTTGGACTGCGATTTCCTGGTCGCTCCGGGCCGTGAGACGGCGCTGTTGCTCAACATCGACGTGAAGCAGGCCTTTCAGCCGATCAGGGTTAAAAACGAACAAAAAACCACCTCCGAGGGCTTCCATTTCAACCCTCGCTCGGCCATGCGTCTGGTCAATCTGCTGTCCAGCGGTCCGTCTGGGGATCCCACCGGGTTGCCTGCCAGTTCGGACCCTCGGGATCCGACTTGAAGGCGGAAGCGGCGGATAACCGTCTTGGTGACTGAATGGCGCTCTCGGTCCCCTCCTGGTGGCGTGTTTTATAGGACCCATGTTATAGGACGTGCGTTCGTACAGCCAATGATGCAGTTCTTCAGTTGGGGTCGAGCCGGCCCTGCGCATTTCTCTGAATAATTGCGAGGATTCCGCTCTTTTTCTACTGGACAGGTCTGCTCGGGGGGATTAGACTACTCGTGATGGGGGAGCTTCCCCGTGATGATGGCTTGCGCAGGAGGCACGCCGATGAAATACGTGTGCGCTGTCGGGAGTCTGGTCTTGTCGCTAATCGTCGCATCGCCGGCGATGGCTGACATGTCGAATATTCTGACACCTGTCGGGAATCCTCAATTCACCCAGAGTATCACACAAAGCGGATGGGCGCCACTGACCAGTCTGTCTAAATATGTGGGCATCCGCGTTGTCTCCCCTGTTGACGCGTTTATCGACGGCGTCACGGGATTGGCCGCCACGGTGTCGGGAACCGAACAATACAACGCCAACGGACGATTGGTTGAGGCATGGTGGACGAATGCATCCCCGCCAAGCTTCAGCGTGACATATGAGCTGGAATCGCTTCTGGGGCAGGCCGCTGCCGAGAATCCGAACAGTTATGCCGGTCTGCGTGTTGAGACGGCGTTGGCCGATGTGAACGGCCAGATCATCGTCTCCCGAGCCTGGGTATTCGCCAACGACCAGAGCCTCGCCGGCGTTTTGGGTGACGATGCCGGTTGGTTGCCGATTTCGTTCCGCGGATGGTACTTGACTGACCTGACCCTTGGTGGGGCGAACTGGCACGGTGGTGGCTTGCGGGGTCCCGGCAGCAATCCCGTACCCGCTCCTGGGGCCGCCGTCCTGGGATTGATCGGGCTCGGACTGTTGGGCTGGACGAAACGAGAAGCCGCCTGAGAGAGCGTGCAGGCAAACAAATATAGACAGCTTACGGGCGGGCCGTCCAAGAAAGCGGGCGGCCCGTTACGTGCGCGGGGTGCAGAGAGTTATCGCTCCATGGGGCCTCAGGCACCGAGGCACTGAACGTGCGATAGGCGCTTGCCGCAACGCTTTCAGGATGAAGACTGATGACTTTTGGAGAATGCCAGACAATAATCGTCCAAGAGGCCGATTGAGCGAAATGAGGAGGCGGTCCTTCTCGGGGGAGAGAGAGGCGGTCGGTTGCCTGCCTGAAACGATATCCCTCGAGTAGAACGGAAGGGGGCTCGCGATCGAAACGTGCATATCGCGCGTTCTTTCGATCGTTCCCCGCTGCATCATCTCGACGGCAGTGGAGCCGACGTTGCCGAATGCACGCAGACCGCGTGTCAGCCGTTATGACCGGTACGCGGGTTTCGGCTCCCCATGTGGCCGGCGGAGATGCGTTCCGGACCCGGTCATTCTCATGTTCCGGGTGCCAATCAGAGAGGGAGTGTCAACGTGTCCAGACTTCCATCGCTAAGTGTGCCTTGTCTTTTCGCCTTCATGACCGTGGTCGTTCCGTCTGTCGCGGCCCAGCCCACTTTCCAGGGTGTTGGCGACTTGCCCGGTGGGGCCTTTGAAAGCCACGCTTACGGCATTTCGGGTGATGGCAAGACGGTGGTGGGCTTGAGCTTGTCCTCGGCCGGGGCAGAAGGCTTCAAATGGACAGGTGGTGTTATCAGTCCTCTGGGCGATCTTCCGGACGGAGACTTCGAAAGCAACGCATTGGGGGCCTCTTATGACGGCTCGATCATCGTCGGCGCCGGGCACGATGCCGGCGGAGAGCGAGCGGTCGTCTGGGACGACGGCCTGCCGATCGCCCTGGACGGCCTGCCCGGCGCGTTATTCGGGGGGGCCGAGGACGTCTCAGCCGATGGGGCCGTCATCGTAGGCTGGAGCCACTCGTCCGCCGGTGAACAGGCGGTTCTCTGGCACAATGGCGTCGTACTGGCGTTGGATGATCTGTCGACCACGGCTTTCACGAGCCGGGCACAAGCCGTCTCGGCCGATGGCCAGGTGGTTGCCGGGTGGCGGTCACCGGGTCCCTTCAGTTTCGAGGCGTTCTTTTGGACAGGGGGGACGATGACCGGGCTCGGGTTTTTGTCCGGTGGCTCCGAGAGTCAGGCCTTCGGTATTTCCGCGGATGGGCAATACATCTGCGGCTACAGCCTGAACGATGGTCTTGAGGCAGCCGTCTGGCACAACGGGACCGTTGGAGGCCTTGGTTTCATGACCGGTGGCTCCTACAGCCAGGCACTCGATATGTCGGCTGATGGCTCAGTGGTCGTCGGGGCGGGCGATAGCAGCAGCCTGGGGTCGGAGGCGTTCATCTGGGACGTCCGGCACGGCATCCGGCCGTTGCGGCAGGTGCTGGTTGACAACTACGGTCTGAATCTCGACGGATGGGTGTTGGAAGAAGCGCACGCGATATCCGACGACGGCCGGACCGTGGCCGGTACCGGCACCAACCCGGCCGGTGAATCCGAAGGCTGGGTGGCCTACATGCCGCCGGCCAGTCTCGAATCGAGCACCCCCGCGACCGGCAAGACGCTTTGGCGTTCTTCAAGAAACACCTTTAGGCTCTATTTTGACTCGGTGATCACGCCGCCCACGGCCGGGGATCTGCTGATCCAGGAAATGCTCCCCGGCGGGAACTACGGGCCGGATTTGTCGTCGGGATTCACGTTCACCGTCGAAGACGATCTTCTGGGTCGGCCGACGGTCCTGAAGATCCGCGAGAATCTCACGACGCTGACGCATCGCAAGTGGTATGCGGTCAGGAACTCCAGCTCCTGGCGTGACGTGGCGGATTTCAAAGTCCAGTATCTATTGCAGGTAGGAGATGCCACCGCCGACGGTCGCGTTTTGAGCGGCGACGCTTCGACGATCAACGCCGCGATCCCCAAACTGAACGCCCCAGACGATGACCGGCGAGACATCAATGGGGACGGACGGATTCTGAGTGGTGATGTGAGCATCACGAACGCCCACATCCCGTCTCTGATCGTATCTAAACCCAGTGGTCATTGACAGTTACAGACGCCTGCCTGGGTAGAATCCAGGCTTACGGGAAAAATGGGGGAAATCTGCTTTGATGCTTGAAGAATAGACAATCTTCTGTATAATTCAATATTGGGCCTCGGGTTAAAGTCCCAGGCTCATTAAGAGGAGAGAGGGATTCCGCTCGAAACGCGATCCCATCACAACACGTGGTTCGGAGGCTGAGGGTTTTGTTGCGTGTGTCTTCATGTCACACCAGCAGGAAGTCTTCTGATTGCCCAACAGAGGGAGAAGGAGAGAGAGATGAGACTGTCGCTCGGTTTAGGGACGGTTGTCGCCTGCATCCTGGCGGCACCGTCGTTTGGGGCCCTTGTCGCATTCCAAGGCATGAACGCGGGCAGCGTCGGTAACGAGGTCACGGTGACTGCTGGCGAGGACGCTGTCTTCAGCATCACCGTTTCGGTCGAGTCTCTGACCGAGTTCGACGCCGCTGACTTGGTCATTGGCTCTGACGATGTCACTGATCTGACGTTTTCCTACAGCGATGCTTGGATGGCCGCGATGTCCTCGGTCGCGCCGGTTTCCTACGACAACAGCTTGTATCTCCAGGACGCCTTGTTGAGCAGCAACAACTCGACCCCAGTCGGGGCGAGCCTCCTGGTTGGCACGCTGACCGTTGACACCACCGGCTTGGCGGATGGGGATTACATCGTCAAGGTCGATCCAAGCGTTGATGGTTTCAGCGCTCTGTGGCTGTCTGGCGTGGACGATCCATTGGCGGGTTCTGGCATGGTCCACGTGGTGCCGGAACCGTTTAGCCTCGCTCTCCTGTCGATGGCGGTTATTGCCGGATACTTGCGCAGGCGGTAATCACTGGTCGATAACCTCGAGACAGCCGGCGTCTGCCTGTTCGCATGCGCAGGTCTCTGGCTGACGGCTCGTTGCTGAGAAGCATCCACCCGCGGTATCTCCAGTTGAGAGACCGCGGGTTTTCATTGCCGCGGCCGCCGTCGGCGAGGCGGTGTCAAGAAGCGGCCGAGAGCCTGACGATACTGAAAGAGGGCGGGATCGGCGATCGACCGCGTCGACAGCGCTGTCCCGATTCCTATCGCCGCGCGAGCGAACCGCCGCACCGCTGACCGGGAGGAATCCAACGTCGCTCTCGAAACAGGAGAATGGTCCATGACCGAGATCACGATTGACTTCACTGGTTTCCTTGACGGGTTCGTGTTGTTCCTGCAGAGCCTCTTCGGGGCCCTTGGCGGGCTTTTCGCGGAGTTGGCGACCTTCTTCAGCGGCATTGTCGTCAGTTACGTATAGGTTTTGTTGACAGGCATGTTGTGCCTCGTATGGTCGCTCTGCGGGCGCGGACCTTCCGTGCCGCATTGCCTGGCATCAATGAGGTGGTGCGCCCATGGTTTCGGGACGGCCCGCATGGGGGTTCGCGCAAGCCTGGCAGCTTGGTCGACCCTGTCTGCAGTTGCGGGGTAAGGCCCGGCAGGATTCGGGAGGGACCGCTTGTGGTTCCCGGGACACTGGCCGGGGCGCTCGTCCGGGCAATCGGCGAACGAGCAAGACCCGCCCATCGCCTTTCTCCTCTTGCATTCCGGCCGCAATCAGAGTACTCGTAACCGCACTGCGAAATGGCGTTGTTTGAGAACCATGCATTCCAGCCCGTTGAGCGTCAGGGCGGCAGGTTCGATAGCCAGTGTTGTGAGGAGTGGCTCCATGAACATTTATGTTGGCAATCTCAGTTTCAAGACCACTGAGGAGGGAGTACGTGAGTTGTTCGCCGCTTATGGTCAGGTGGACCGTGTGAGCTTGATCAGCGACCGCCATACCGGCCGGCCTCGCGGTTTTGGCTTCGTGGAGATGGCCGACAACGCCGCTGCCCAGGCGGCCATCGAGGCGCTCAACGGCAAGGAAGTCGACGGTCGCCAACTGAAGGTCAATGAGGCACAACCCAAGACCGAGCGATCTGGCGGCGGCGGTGGTCGAGGTCGGTGATCCCACAACGAGCAGCGGCGAGCAACCCCGTCCTCGATATCAACTTCGATTGAAGGACGTGTGGTAGCAGCGTATCAAGCGGCCGGATGAACCCATGCCTGGAGCACGCGGTCGGCGACCTGTTCGGCCGTGTCATTCTCGAGTACATCCAGCCACCTGATTCCGGGCATTCGGCGCATCCAGGTTCGCTGATGCTTGGCCAGGTGTCGCGAGTTGATTTTAATTCGCTCGACGGCATCGGCGAGGCTCAGGTGGCTCTGCAGGTGGGCGATGATTTCCGCATATCCGACTGCTTGGGCGGCCTGGGGTCCAATCCCGCCGGGCTCTGCCAGTAATGCCCTGACCTCGTCCACCAGCCCGGCATCGACCATCCGATGGACCCGGGCATTGATGCGTCGATTGGCCTCCTCCTTGAGGAGACGAAGGGCGACGATGCGGCAGTCGTAGCGATTCGTTGGCCGGTCCCACTGTTGTTGCAGTTTGCTGATCGGCACGCCGGTCAGGTGATAGACCTCCAGGGCACGCTCGATTCGACGAAGGTCATTGACGTGGATTCGTTCGGCGGCCTTGGGATCCACCCGGGCCAATGCTGCGTGCAGGGCCGGCGTCCCGTCGCGGGCAGCCCGCTCGCGGAGGCCTCGTCTGAACTCAGGATCGGCTCCGGGGCCCTCGAAGACCCCCGCGGTGAGCCCCCGCACGTACAGCATTGTGCCGCCCACCGCCAGAACCGGCTTGCCCCTGGCCGCAATGTCGCGAATCGCCCGGTCAGCCTCCTCAACGTAGCGAGCCAGGCTATATGGCTCGCTGGGTTCCACCACGTCAATCAGGTGGTGGGGTATCTCGATTCGGGCCTCCCGGGACGGCTTGGCGGTTCCGATATCCATACGCCGGTAGATCTTCATGGAATCCATCGACACGATCTCCCCCCCCAGACGCCGGGCCAACTCCAAGCCGACGCGGCCTTTGCCGCTGGCCGTGCAGCCGATCAGGAAGTTCACTCTTATCTGTGAGGGTTGGACGCAGTCTGTGGTCATGCGGAAATCAGCTTAGCCCAAGCCGCCGGGGATGCACAAGCGAGCCGTAGGCCAGACCCCTGTCTTGCCCGGTCAAGGCGGCAAAGCAGCAAGATCCAAGGCTGTGGCGACCTGTCGACGCCTGCCCCGTCGACTTATTCCCATTATTGTTTTTCGGCCCACCGGCCAGGATCTCGGCGGGGAATGGTCACACCGGGTTTCGTCTCCGGGACATATTGCAGCCTCCCGCGTCCGCCGGCGGGCGAAACAGGCGCGTAAGTCGTTCTTTTAAAAGGTGTTAGCGGAATATAAGCGGGCCCGCTGCCGGCATCACCCACAAGCCGGGCGATCCCGAGCAGCAGAGCCGACATGAGACAAAGAGCGGATCCTGTTCCAGATTAACCGTCATCAGAATCCAAGAAAAACTCTTGCATCGGGGACGGATATCCGGTAGTATCGATAACCGTGGAGAGAGGGAGAGAGCTACACGTCAAGAGTGCGGCTCCCGTTGGAACTTCAACGGAGTGGGCAAGGCCATGGAGATGTGCGTTCGCACCTGCAGTGGGCGGCGCGCCGTTGGCGTATTTGTGTTCGGGATCGCGGCGTTCTCATCTGAATGACGATTCCGGACGAGGCTGAGAAAGAGAGAGCAGGATAGGAGGCAGGTATGAAGAGGAGCTTTTTGACGGCAGTAGCGTTCGTGTTCATGGGTGCGTCGCTTGCGAATGCGACGACCATACCGCTGGGGAACTCGGGATGGCAGGCCGTCTGGGACAGCGGACTGGACCCGTATCTGAATATCACGGTTGAGTCGGAGGACGCTGACGCCGTTTACATCCACAAGACGGCCGAGTTCATTCAAGGACCCGACGAGTTCGGTCATTTCCCCACGATTCCCATCACTTTCTGGCAGATCGGGCAATCGACGATTACCAAGATCGTGATACTTGACGAGACCATCACGAACTCGACGGGCGTCAACTGGACTGATTTCCATTGGGATCTGATAGACCACGGAGAGGCATGGTTCATTCATGATTCAGGCTGGTTCTTCAAGACCTCGCCGCTGGATAGCCAGTCTTGGGGCAGCGATGACATGAGCTTCTCGGTCGATGGTTTGACTACCAACGGGATTGTGTACGACGAAGACGTGTGGCAACCGGGAATCGGAGTCGACGGCGGCGATCTGGTGATCCACGTCACGTCGAAATCAGCAGCGCCCTACACGCTTTTCACGCTCAAGGAGACGCCGACGCCCGAGCCGGCCTCGCTGCTGTTTGCTGCGCTCGGTGTGCTGCTGTTGCGCCGCCGTTGAGCGTTATTCCGTGTGATACAGGAACCAGATGCAGTGCCTCGCCGCCGGGCGGGGCACGCTCGTTTTTACGGTTTTTCCGCAGTCCTTGATGCCATCGCCGCTTTTGTTCCCGACCGCAGTCAAGGGTCGATCAGTTTAAGCATGAATAGGGTGAAAACCCTATTCTTTGACGGCATCAGGGTGACGAATCGGCCGACCAGTTGGAAGCCTTTGACATCCGCAGGAATGATGTAATACCTTTCGCAAAAAGAACTTAGATGTTTGATCTGGTCCAGGTGACTGAAACATCATAGCATCGGAGATAATCCCTAAGTGGCTCGGCTCGGCCAGGCGGTGATGACTAAGAAAAAAACTTGAAAGAAAACAAAAAAACCTTGACTCGGAAACGAGAATCGACTAACCTGCGGCATGTGGAGAGAGGGGGAGAGCTGCACGTCTGTTGTGTAGCCCTCATCGCAAACGGAAAGGAACGGAAAAAGGCCAGCAGGTAGTGGCCGCACAGATGTGCTGAGTCACGCCTGCAGAAAAGCGCGTTTGGGCATGCGGCGAGAGCATCTCGGGATCCGCTCCGGGCGCGTCAGAAGAGGAAAGGCAGGAGGCGAATATGAAAAGCACCCTCTCATTGGCAGCGGCAGCAGCTCTCTTGGTTGTGTCGTCCGCAAACGCGGGTCTCGTACCACTGGACAACACGGGATGGCAGGCCACTTGGGACGGCAGGTTTGATGGTTTGGTGGACATCTGGATTCCTTCCGCATCGCCACCGACGGCAAGCACCATCTTCATTCAGAAGTCGGCCCAATTCACTCAGGGCCCGGATGAGTTCGGTCAATTCCCCACCATCCCGATCACGTTCATGCAGATCGGCCCATCGACGATCACCCGCATCGTCATCCAGGATGAGATTATCACGAACACCACGGGCGTGGACTGGACTGATTTCCATTTCGACCTGATGGATTCGGGAGATGCTTGGTTCGAGCATGGTCCTGGCTTTTTCTTCACCACGTCGCCGCTGGACAACCAGGTTTTCTCGGCCGACAACAAGAGCTTCAGTGTTGATGGCTTTGGCCGCGGTCCGAACAATACGGATGCCGTCGTGCCGAACAACAGCGTGTGGTATCCGGGCGACGGGCCCTTTGATGGCAATTTGGTGATCCGCGTCGTGTCGAAGACGGATGATGAACCGTATACGGTGTTCACGCTGAAGGAGACTCCGACGCCCGAGCCAGCCTCGCTGCTGTTGCTGGCGCTTGGGGGCTTGTTGCTCCGCCGTCGCTGAGCGGGTTCTTGTTTTCGATGAAGACGATAAGTGCCCCACTCTTGGTGGGGCACTTTTTTGCGCGGTGCAATGGCGCCCCTGCCGACGGCGAGGCCCTCGCCCCGTCGCGGCCGACGAGGCCGGAGTTACGTCCAAGCTGGCCACTGCGCTTCATTCGGGTCAGTTAGCAACCTACTGTTCTTTCGGATTATTCCGTGCCCAATCAGGTCTTGTCGGATGTCGGCGATATGCTTGACACCGACGACCGCCGCTGTTGGCAGCCGCGCCGCAGCACGCCCTGTTCCGGAGATAAAGATCTGTGCCGCAATCAAATAACGCACAGACGTGGCGCTGTGGGCTATGTTTTCATCAGGGCACATCCAGGTATAGTTCTTCATATGATACAGATGATCTCTTATAAGTTTTAAGGATTCTCGATTATCGCCTCAGAGCTTGTCAGAATCGGTGCCCGTTTTCGCTACAGGCGCTCCGGCGGTGAAAAGCCAGACTGCGGTTTCAGAAAATGGCAAGAAATCGGTGATTATGCTTATTTTTCGCTTCCAGCGGCGGCGGTCACCATGTTATACTCTGAGCACGATCCAGGGAGAGCGGGACTCGCACGTCAGAGGTGCAGCTTCGAGCGTACATTCTGCGGGCGGGGAAAAGTTCATATGCACATATGTCAAGTGCAGTCATTGGCTTGCCGCGTGGAGGCGGAGCCGTGGCTATGCGTGTGCGGATGAGCGGAGCTGCGCTACGTGGGCAGGTTGTCCGTTGAGAACCCGCTAGGGTAGAAATGGAGGAGATAGCATGAAGAACAGGTTTGTGATCGGGGTGGCGCTGATTTTGGCGGCGACGACCGCCCAGGCCAGAATCATCTCGTGGAACTGCGCGGATGATGGGGATGGTGCCATCGTGATGGATGCCGCGACCGACGGTTCGTGGCAGGTCATCGACGAGAGTGCGGGCGCGATCGCGGAGTACCGATTGGACCTGCGTGGCGACCAATTCACGTACCCCGCGCACGTCGTGGGCGACTTCACCACGGACACCCCGGAAGACCCCATCGTCTGGATCGTCGAGACAGTCGACAATTTCACCGACTTCACGTGGACGGACTACCACATCGATATTGGCATGAACAAGACGTTCAGCATTGTCGGCGTGGTCGCTCCGCCGGATTGGAGCTCGCAGATCACCCAGCCGGTAGGCGGCCAACCGCTCCCGAACGGCGGCACCGGCTGGCTCGGTTCGGTGGACTACTATGCCGGCACGCCGATTCCGGTCGGCGGATCGGGCCAGTTTGGCCTGGTGGTATCGTTCGCCGGATCCGTGGAGTTCTGCACCGAGCAGATTCCGACACCGGAGCCGGCCTCGCTTATCCTCCTGGCCCTCGGGTCCCTCTTGTTGCGCCGGCGATGAAGTTGATTCTCTCTCCCCCGGTTTTCAAGTGCCCCGCGGCAGCCGTCGCGGGGCATTTTTTTGCGCCTGGGCGACACCCGGAGACCGCAAACATTGCGAAGCCGAGGTCACGGCTCCTCGGTCTGACCTTCTTCGGTTTTCATGGATTTGAGCAGCTCGATCAGCCTTGCGATGGCGGGTGTGAACATTTTGCGCTGGCGGTGGATGATGCCGATCGGCCTGCGAAGCTTGCGAATCGACAGCGGCACGGCTAGCAGCGCGCCCGAACGAATCTCTTTTCTGACGGTCGGTTCGGGTAGAATGCTGATCCCGGACCCGATTTCCACGGCCTGCTTGATGGTCTCGATATTGTCAAACTCCATGACCACGTTGACGTTGACCTGGTTTTCCCGGAAAAACCGATCCAACTCGCGGCGGATGATCAGCTCGCGGTCGAACCCGATGAAGTTCTCGCCGCGAAGCTGGCCGATGGTCACCCGCTTCATACTCGCCAGACGGTGTCCCGGCTTGCAGACCAGAACCATATTCTCCGTGCGCAAGGGGATGACCGTCAGGCCGCGCATCGCCGTGGGATATGAGATGATCCCGATATCCACTTGCTCGTTGAGTACCGCGTCGTAGACCTTGTTGGGATGCAGGAACTCGAGCCGGACCTTGGCCTTGGGGTATCGTCGCATGAAGTCCTGCATGGCCTGGCTCATGTCGTGCAGGCCCACGGAGTAAATGGCCGCGACCCGCACCTGTCCGGCCACCTCCTTGCGCATGGAACGTACCTGCGACTCCAGGGCATCGTAGCTTTCCAACACCTGGCGGACGCCCTCGTAGTACACATGGCCTTCCGGCGTGAGGAGGAAAGGACGCTTGGTGCGATCGATCAGTTGGATCTCCAGGTGCCGCTCGATCTGGTGGATGGCCTGGCTGGCGGCGGACTGGGAAATGCGGTTCATGGCTGAACCGCGGGAGAAGCTTCGGCATCGGACCACGTCGCAAAAGACTCGCAGGGTATCCAGGTTCATGGTGGCACCAGGTTATCATTAGTCTGCCTAATGTCAAGTATTAGGCATGAACGGCTTTCATAATAGTGCGCCTTTGCTACACTATGGGTATCCGTGGATGTGTGGCGGGGCGGCGGCCTTTGCACACCAGGCCAGAAAAAGGGTATGTGCTTGCGAACGGCGACCGGGCAGGCTTCCGGCGGGCCGGACCGCAGGGAATCTGTCAAGCTGCCGCGAGGCGTGCAGCATAAGGAGAAGAGGACTCATGTCCTACGTTCAGAACGTTCTGGAGACGGTCATCAAGCGCAACGCCGGGGAGCCGGAGTTCCATCAGGCGGTCAGGGAGGTCCTCGAATCTCTGCAGCCGGTGTTTGAGCGTCATCCGAAGTACGAGAAGCACAGGATTCTCGAGCGGTTCTGTGAGCCCGAGCGGGTGATCATCTTTCGCGTCCCGTGGCTGGACGACAAGGGCAACATCCAGGTCAATCGCGGCTATCGCATCGAGTTCAACAGTGCGATCGGACCGTACAAGGGCGGCCTGCGGTTTCACCCCACGGTTTACCTGGGCATCCTGAAGTTCCTGGCCTTCGAACAGATCCTCAAAAACTCGCTGACCACGCTGCCGATGGGCGGGGGCAAGGGCGGCTCGGACTTCGATCCGAAGGGCAAGTCGGACAACGAGGTCATGAAGTTCTGTCAGAGTTTCATGACGGAGCTGTGCAAGCACATCGGCCCGCACACGGACGTTCCGGCCGGCGACATTGGCGTGGGCGGCCGCGAAATCGGCTATCTCTTCGGCCAGTACAAGCGCATTCGCAACGAGTTCACCGGCGTGCTGACCGGCAAGGCCCTGAACTGGGGCGGCTCGCTGATCCGGCCTGAGGCCACGGGCTACGGGGCCGTCTACTTCGCCGAGGAAATGCTGGCCACGCGGAACGACTCGATGCGCGGGAAGGTCTGCGCGGTCTCCGGCTCCGGTAACGTCGCCCAGTACACCGTCGAGAAGGTCAACCAGCTCGGCGGCAAGTGCGTGACCTTGTCCGATTCGAACGGCACGATCTGCGATCCGGCCGGCATTGACGCCGAGAAACTCGCCTGGGTCATGGAGCTGAAAAACATCCGGCGCGGCCGCATCCGCGAGTACGCCGACAAGTTCAAGGGGGCCGAGTACAAGGACGGCGTCCGTCCGTGGGGCATCAAGTGCGATTGCGCGTTCCCGTCGGCCACGCAGAACGAAATCAGCGGCGAAGATGCCAAGACGCTGGTCAAGAACGGCTGCACGCTGGTCGCCGAAGGCGCGAACATGCCGACCGAGCCCGAGGGCATCGAGGTCTTCCTGGCCAACAAGATCATGTACGGCCCGGGTAAGGCGGCCAACGCCGGCGGCGTGGCCACCTCCGGCCTGGAGATGTCGCAGAACGCCCAGCATACCGTCTGGACACGCGAGGAAGTCGATCGCCGCCTGCACGACATCATGATCGCGATCCACAAGAACGTCTCCACGACCGCGGCCGAGTACGGCGAGCCGACCAACTACGTGATGGGCGCCAACATCGCCGGCTTCGTCAAGGTCGCCGACGCGATGATCGACCAGGGCTTGGTTTGATCGCCGTTTGATCCGCAGGTTTGTTCAACTTCAACCGGTCCTGCTCGCTCATCGGCGGGCAGGGCCGGTTCGTTGTTCGGAGATTCCGGATTCTGCTGAGACAGCCTATGCGTTCCTGCGGCGGGGCGGCTGGCTTCACCGGTTGTGGTTGCGATAGCAGACCACCTTCTGGATTAGGTTGTTGGCGTTGAGCTGGACCTGGTCTTTGCCGCCCAGGTCGGCCGTGTCGATGACCCGGACGACGTGGGCCCAGTTGGTCGCCGACGGCACGATCTTTGACAGCTTGTTCGGGGCCTTCTCGAAGAACTCCTCGTTCAGGGAGTTGCCCTCGCGGCCGGGGAAGAGGGCGAGATACAGGATGTCCATCTCGACGAGTTCGTTGAAGAAATGGGTGCCCAGGGAGACGTCGGGGACAAGATCCTCTCGCATGGCGACGATCTCGCACAGCACCGAGACGGTGTTGATTTCGGCAAATGACACCGGGACGCCCAGCGACGGCGTGGTGGTGCCCCAGCGGCCGGGGCCGAGGAGCATGATGCGTTCCGGGCGTCGCTCCTCGTCGGCGTGCATCAGCCGCCCGATCAGCCGGGCCACGGCGTAACGTTCGGGGATCGGCAGGTGCCCGTATACGGATGGCACGACATAGACGAGGCGGTCGATGTCGGCAGCACGGCTCTGACCGATCACCGCGCCGCGGGCCTCGACGATAAGGTCCTGGGGGGCGATCTTTGCCGGCATCTCCGCCGCCTCGTCCGCCCGTCCGCCGGCCACCTGGAGGGGCCGGCACTGGACCAGGTTGATCTTGTACTCGTCATCTTCGTGGAAATTGGCCGTGAACTCGATGTCCACCGGGCAGGCGTAGGCTTTCTCCAGCGTGGCGACCATCTCGCGCATGTCGGACACGAAGGGTGTTTCCGAGAGCAGATGGTCAAACGTCAGGATCCACGGAAAGATGTCCTTGCGTCCCGTCTCGGCGGCCATGCGGTCGAGCTCGCTGTCTCGCGAGGCAAAGATTCGCAGCGGAATGTCGCTGCTCTGTCGGATGACATCCACGAAGTCGTTGGCAACGAGCTGGTTTGCCGCCAGGTCGAGTCCATCGACCTTGCGCTGGGTGTAACGGCGCACCTGGTCGATGCCCGCCTCCGGCCGGCGCCCGGGGGCGTTGAGCGCAACCACGCGGGTATAGTCGTCATCCGAGCGGTCCACGGCCCGGGTGCCCAGGCCGAAGACCAGGCGGAGCATTCCTGCCTTGGGGTCGATGTCCTCGTGCCACACGTACGGGTTGTAGGACAGCCCCACGCCCGCCACTTGCGGGAAGAACAGGTTGCCGTACAGCGATCCGGAGACCCGCTGCACCAGGAGCGACATCTGCTCGTCTTTTTCGAGCAGGCCGCGCTGGGCTCTGTATTGCAGGGCCTTCTCGCTCATGGTGCTGGCGTAGATCGTCCGGACGGCGGACATGAAATCGGCCAGCCGCTTGTCGCGAGAGCCCTGGTTGACGCAGAACAGGCTTTCATACTTGCCGGCAAACGCGTTGCCGTAGGCATCCTCCAGCAGACTGCTCGACCGCACGATGATCGGCGACTGCCCGAAGTAGTCGAGCATGTCGGCGAATTCCTTTTGTGTTTCCTCGGAGAAATTGCCGGTGATGATCCGGCGGCGGGCTTCCTCCGAGCCTTCGAGGAAGTTCTGCGGGTTTTTCTGCTTCTCGCGGAGCCACCAGACGCCGTTCTGGACCAGGTACGTGTAGAACACGTCGGAGCCGATGTAGAACGAGTCGTGCACCTCGAGGCGCCGGCTCCACCTGGGGTCGCTCTGTTCCAGTATGGCTCGTGACAGGAGCATGCCGACCGATTTGCCGCCGATCAAGCCCGTTCCGAGGGTGCGCCGGCGGATTTCCAGAATCTTGGCGGGGTTGAGGTGCTTTTCAGCCAGGGGCAGTATCCGCTCGTCGCGCGAGATGAGCATACGCATCAGGCGGTGGTGAAGCTGCTTCTTCTCCTCCAGGGAACAGGCCTTCTGGAGCGACGGGTCGACCAGTTCCTCGGCCTCGCGGAAGGCTCTCGCCCACACGCCCTGCCGCGCGATGCCATGTTCCGTGCTGCTCCAGGGGCGTGAGGTGAGAATCTCGGCGATCGTCGAGCTGTCGTTGACCGGACGGAAGCTTTCCTGCTGCGGTTCCCAGGCGTGGAGCATGTACATGGTCGGCGAGTGGCGTTGTTGCACCTTAATCGGGTGCAGGTAGTAGCGATCGCGGTGTTGGTAGATGTCGATCAGAATCTGGGTGGTATTGGCGATAGTCGCCACGGCCTGCGGCGAATGGTAGTTCTTCAACAGCGGGAAATAGGCGAGCCCCTCGACATCGTACACGTAGGGGCAGGTGAGCACGAAGAAGTTGCTGAGCATCCGGTCGCTGCTCCAGTCCACCGCCAGGTCGGACAGGCAGTCGAAGACGTGGGCTCCCAGACCGCGGGCGGACTTCACGACCTCATGGATGGAACTGATGAACTTCTCGAAACCGGCCTCAGGATGTAGTTCATGAATCTCCGCGGGGCAATCGGCGGGTACCAGTGGGGCATGATCGGCGAAGCGGTAATAGACCAGCCGCTTGCCCGCGGACACCGCGTTGCGGCAGAAGGGCTCGAGGAAGACGCGGTAGTCGTCTATCGTGTCGACGCGCCATACCAGGTTGTCACCGGGCAGCAAGCCCTTGAGGACCCGATCCAGGGCGGGCAGGCCCGTGCTCAGATTCGTGCTGATCATTCACACCTCTTCTGCGTGGACTCCGGCTCGGTCACGGTGACCCGCGGCAAGGCAGGCGTCTGAGCGGCCGGGGCGGATCCGGACGTGACCCGTCAGCCCGCGTCCGCCTTCTCCGCTGCATGGTAGACAGAATTCCGCTTTCTGGCGAGTGCCCTGATTCTTGCGGGCAGGCAGGGCGAGACCCGCCACGCTATTATAAGACGGACTTCTGCTGTGTATTAGGGACATCAGATTATGTAATCCTGCTTCTTCGCGGTATCATGGTCCGTTGCCTGCGGAACGTTGAGCATCCTGCGATTTCGCGCTATTATACCGCCGCTGGGGCATGTGAGAAACACGCCACCGGACAGGTACGTACCGGTCTGGGGAACAGTGGGCGTCTTGGTTGGGAGTTGCCGAAGCAATGTTTGTCATTCAGGAAGCCAGATGGCTTGCGCCCGCCGTCAGGTGGCTGGTGCTCGAAGCCCCGCGCGTGGCCACCCGTCACAAGCCCGGTCATTTTGTCATCGTCCGCGTGGCCGAGGGGGGCGAGCGGATTCCGCTGACGATTGCCGATTCTGACGCGGCCGCCGGTACTATTACGCTCGTCGTGCAGGCGATCGGGGTCTCGACGCAGCGGCTTGCGGCCATGGAGAAGGGGCAGGCGATTCTCGACGTGGCGGGACCGCTGGGCAAGCCCACTGAAATCGAGAGGTTTGGCCATGTGGTTCTGGTTGGCGGCGGCGTCGGAACGGCGGTGATCTACCCGCAGGCGGGGGCCCTCAAGGCGATGGGCAACAAGGTCTCGGCGGTCATCGGCGGCCGCAGCCAATCGTACGTGATCATGGAGCAGGAACTGAAAGCCGTCTGCGACGCCGTGTATCCGTGCACCGATGACGGCAGCCACGGCTATCACGGATTTGTCACCGGGCGACTCGGCGAGTTGATCGGCGATGCCTCTGATCCGGTCAACGCGGTGATTACCGCCGGTCCGGTTCCGATGATGCGGGCCGTCGCCGAAGTCACGCGTCCCAAGGGCATTCACACGATCGCCTCGCTCAATCCCATCATGGTCGACGGCACGGGTATGTGCGGCGGCTGTCGCGTCATGGTCGGCGGTAAGATGATGTTCGCCTGCGTGGACGGTCCTGAGTTCGACGCTCATCAGGTCAACTTCGCCGAACTGGCCGACCGGCTGACGGCGTATCGCGATTATGAACGAAACGCCCGCGAACGAGCGCAAACGAACCACGAGTGCAGGCTGGTCGAGGCGGAAAAGGTAATCCGCCAGGAGATTCCTGCCACCTGATAAGACGGTGCCTCCCTCGCTGGCGGCGCCGAAGGTTGCTGAGCGATGCACATGACCCCCGCAGAACGAATGAAGATTCCCCGGCAACACATGCCGGAACAGAAACCGGAGCTGCGATCCCGCTGCTTTGAGGAGGTGAACCAGGGGCTGGCACTTGAAGCGGCGAGGATGGAAGCTGAACGCTGTCTGCGCTGCAAGGACCGCAAGTGTGTCCAGGGCTGCCCGGTGGGCGTCGACATCCCGGGTTTTCTGGGGGCCTTGGCGGACGGTGACCTCTACAAAGCCGCCGACATCCTCTACGCGGCCAACGTGCTGCCCGGCATCACCGGCCGGGTCTGCCCGCAGGAAACGCAATGCGAATCCGTGTGTATTCGCGGCAAGAAGGGCTCGCCGGTGGCCGTGGGCTACCTGGAGCGTTTTGTGGCCGATTGGGCTCGCGACAACCGGCCCGATCAGTACGTTCCCTTGCCGACGACCGGCAAGCGAGTGGCGGTTGTCGGCGCCGGCCCGGCCGGGCTGACCTGCGCCGGGGAACTGGCCAGGAAGGGGCACCACGTCACCGTTTTCGAGGCCCTGCACACGGCGGGCGGGGTGCTGGTTTACGGTATTCCCGAGTTCCGCCTGCCCAAGCAGATCGTTGAGGTTGAGGTGGACAAGCTCCGCAAGCTCGGGGTGGAGATCGTTTGTGACGTCATCATCGGGCGGACCTATACGATACGCGAATTGATGGACCAAGAGGGTTTCCACGCGGTGTTCATTGCCAACGGCGCCGGCCTGCCGGTCTTCCAGGGCATCCCCGGCGAGAACCTCAAGGGTGTCTACTCGGCCAACGAGTACCTCACGCGGGTCAATCTCATGGGGGCCTATCGCGACGACAGCGAAACGCCGGTGATCCGGTCAACGCAGGTGGCGGTCGTCGGCGGCGGCAACGTGGCCATGGATTCCGTCCGCACAGCACGGCGCCTCGGCGCCGACCCCGCGACGCTGGTCTATCGCCGTTCGCGAGCGGAAATGCCCGCCCGTGTTGAAGAGGTCAAGCACGCCGAGGAGGAAGGCGTCAAGTTCGAGTTCCTGGTCAACCCGGTGGAGATCCTCGGCGATGACAAGGGCTGGGTGCGGGCAGTCCGCTGCCAGCGGATGGAACTCGGCGAGCCCGATGCCAGCGGCCGGCGACGGCCGGTGCCGATTGAAGGCAGCGAGTTTGACATTCCGTGTCAGGTGTTCATCGAAGCCATCGGCACGAAGGCCAATCCGCTGCTGACGCAGTCCACGCCCGAGCTGAAACTCAACAAGTGGGGCAACATCGAGATCGACGCCAACCACATGACCAGCATTCCGGGCGTGTTCGCCGGCGGCGACATCGTCCGCGGAGCGGCCACCGTGATCCTGGCCATGGGCGACGGCAAGAACTCGGCTACGGCCATCGACAAGTACCTGAAGAACACCTGATTCGCACAGGCATGCTGGGTGCCAAGGCCACGCTTCCGCGTGGCGAGACGGTAGGGCGGGCTATGCCCGCCTTCCTCGTTGCGGCACATTGCAGGAACCGGCGGGCCAAGCCCGCCCTACCGGAAGAGCGGCTCAACACGTAGGGAGGCTGTGCCCGCCTTCTGCCTTTCTTTATGTTTGATCGTCTGCTAGGCTGTTCTCATGCCCAACTATGTACGCTGGCGCAGACGGTAGGGCGGGCTGTGCCCGCCTCCCTCGTTGCGGCACATCGCAGGGGCCGGCGGGCAAAGCCCGCCCTACGGGAAAAGCGGCGGTTCTCAACACGTAGGGCGGGCTGTGCCCGCCTTCCTCGTTGCGGCACATTGCAGGGACCGGCGGGCAAAGCCCGCCCTACCGGAAGAGCGGCTCAACACGTGGGGCGGGCTGTGCCCGCCTTCCTCGTTGCGGCACATCGCAGGAACCGGCGGGCAAAGCCCCCCCTACGGGAAAAGCGGCGGTTCTCAACACGTAGGGCAGGCTGTGCCCGCCTTCTGCCTTTCTTTATGTTTGATCGTCTGCTAGGCTGTTCTCATGCCCAACTACGTACGCTGGCGCAGAGAAGGAGCAAGCTACTTCTTCACCGTGGTGACCCATCGTCGTCGACGAGTGTTCGATACACCTTTGGCACGGCGGTTGTTGAGACAGGCGATCACGGAGACTCGAAATCGCTGGCCCTTTGATGTGTTCGCGATGGTTCTTCTGCCGGATCACCTTCATTGCCTTTGGACACTGCCCAGGGATGATGACAGATTCCCCGCTCGCTGGGGCCATATCAAGAAGACGTTCACGCAGCAGTACATTGCAGCCGGTGGTAAGCCTCTCTCGGTGTCCAAGAATCGTGCGAGACACAGGGAACAGGGAATCTGGCAGCAGAGGTACTGGGAGCATCGAATTCGCGACGAGGCAGACTGGTACCGACACCGCGACTATATCCACCTGAACCCGGTCAAGCATGGATACGTGTCCGAGCCACAAGCCTGGCCTTGGTCGAGCATTCACCGGCACATTCAACTCGGGTGGCTGGACCCCAACTGGCCCGGTTCGAGCCCAATCGAGATTCCCGACGTGCTGGGCGAATGAATCGGTAGGGCGGGCTGTGCCCGCCTTGCCCTATCGCCCCGCGAGGCGGTTGGGGTATGAATACCTCGATCAGCCGAAGCGGCGGGCAAAGCCCGCCCTACCCTGTTTGTCCCAACCGCGGTTACAATGCGGTCAGACATGATGGCGGGCAGAGCCCACCCTGCCCGGAAATCGTCATCCAGTGACACGTAGGGCGGGCTTTGCCCGCCTTGATCGCGAGGCAAGCATGATCAGCAACGGAACGAAGAAGATTTATCTGGCCTATGGCAAGACCGGTCTGGACGTGCGGGTGCCGGGTGATGCCGTGGTCATCGAGCCGAAGTACGTCAAGGGCCTGCCCGATGAGCGGGGCGCCCTGATTGAGGCCATGCGCAAACCCATCGGCACGCCGCCGCTTGCCAGTCTGGTCAAACCCGGCCAGAGGGTGACCATTGTCCACACCGACATCACGCGGGCGACGCCCAACGAGCGGATCCTGCCGCCGCTGCTGGCCGAACTTGAATCGGCGGGCATCAAGCGGTCGGACATCACCCTGCTCAACGCCCTGGGCACGCACCGCCCGCAGACCCGCGAGGAACTGGAGGTCATGCTCGGCAAGGATGTCGTGGCCAACTACCGCTGCATTCAGCACGACGGCAACGACGACGCCAACCTGGTCAAGCTCGGCCGCACCCGCTTCGATCACGACATCCGCGTCAACCGCCATTTCGTCGAGGCCGACGTCCGCATCCTCACCGGGTTCATCGAGCCGCACTTTTTCGCCGGCTTTAGCGGCGGGCCCAAAGGCGTGTTGCCGTCGATCGCCGGGGCCGAGAGCGTGCTCGACAACCACGGCGCCAAGATGATCGGCGACCCCAAGAGCACGTGGGGCATCACCGAGGGCAACCCGATCTGGGAGGAAATGCTCGAAGCTGCCCGGATGACCAAGCCCACCTTCCTGCTTAACGTGGCCATGAACCGCGACAAGCAGGTCACCGGCGTCTTCGCTGGCGAACTCTACGAGGCCCACAAGGCCGGCTGCGCGTTCGTCAAGAGCTGCGCGATGGTGCCGGTGCGTGAGCCGTTCGACGTGGTCATCACCAGCAACTCGGGCTATCCGCTGGACCTCAACCTGTACCAGACGATGAAGGGCGTTTCCGCCGCCAACCAGGTGGTCCGCGAGGGCGGGGCGATCATCGCAGCTTCGCAGTGCTGGGACGGCATTCCCGAACACGGCTGCTTCGGCAAGCTGCTTCGCGAATCCAAGAGCCCGGCCGAGCTGCTCGCCCGCGTCCAGTCGCCCGGCTTCAGCTCACCCGACCAGTGGCAGGTTCAGGTCCAGACCATGATCCAGGCCCGGGCCGACGTTTACATCCGGGCCGACGGCCTGACCGATGAGCAGGTTACCCAGTGCCTCCTCAAACCCTGCCGTAAGGTCGAAGACACGCTGGCCGAGTTGGCATCGAAGGCCTCCGGCCGCCAACTGTCGATTTGTGTACTGCCTGAAGGCCCGATCACCATCCCGTATGTGGCACGGGGGTAGTGGTCAGAAAAGAAAGCTTTTAGCTCTTAGCTGTTAGCTATTAGCCAGACCATTGGGTGGGCCAGGTGGGGCCGACGCCCTCGTCGGCCCTCTCCGACATGTGGCTCACTCGCTTGCCTTGAACCTACGCTCCCGGGTTTTCTCTGCTGTGGAATGTGGGAGGTGATTCACCTGTTCCGAACCCTGCTTGCGATGCCGTTCTTCCGGTCTCCTCGGGCGCGAACGGCTTGAATTCGCCTTCTGCGTGGCGGCGGGCAAGATCCCGGTAATGGGTCAGGACGCGGCGGAGGTACTCGCGGTCTCGATCTTTGATCGGGCGGATGACTTTGGCCGGCATGCCCAGGGCGACCGAGCCGTCGGGGATGACCGTGCCGGGGGGAACCACCGCCCCCGCGCCGATCATGCAATCCTGGCCGATTTCGCAATCGTCGAGCACCGTCGCCCGCGTGGCGACGAGCGTGTTCGGGCCGACGCGTTTGCAGTGAACACACGCCAGATGACCAATCGCTACGTCATCGGCGATCTCGAGTGGAACGTCGTGCGTGCAGTGCAGCACGGAGCCGTCCTGCACGTTGACCCGCTTGCCCAGCCGGATCGGGGCCACGTCGCCGCGAATCACAACGTGGTGCCAGATGTTGCAGCCCTCGCCGAGCGTGACATCGCCGACGATGATCGCGCTGCGGGCCACATAGACCTCGCCAATTCGCTCGATCTCGTGCAGGCTCATGAAGCCCTTCCCGCTACCGGATTTCGCGGATTCGAATGTCGCGGAACTCGGCCAGGGTGCCGTGGTTCTGCAGGCCGATGTAGCCCTCGTTGGGGACATTCTTCATCGGCGGATCGTTGCCCTTGGCCGGAACGGCATCCATGTCGGCGTCAACCGTCACGCGGCCGTTCAACTCAACGCGCAGGTGTCGGCCCTTGCAGGTGATCTTCAGGTAATTCCACTGGGCGGGCGGCTTGGCGAACCTGCCGGCGGCGGGGATGCGATTGAATACCGCACCGCTGACGTCGGCGAGATCCTTGTCGTTGCGGTCGTCGCGGGCCTGGACCTCGAAGCCCTTCATGCTGGAGCGGCCTTCGCGATCGGGGACTCGGCAGAATACGCCGGTGTTGCCGCCGGGGTTGATCCGCCACTCGAGCGTCAGCTCGAAGTCTCCGTATGTGCGGTCGGTGCTGAGCCACGCGTAACCGGTGTTCCGGCCGCCGCATTTGAGAGCCGGACCTCGCGCGGGGCACACGTTTCTGGTCTCGGCCGTCCAAGCACCTTTGCTGCCGACCTCAACCCAGCCGGAGGTGTCTTTGCCGTTGAACAGCCGTGTTCCGGCACTGCAGCCGGAAGCGAGGGGGATCAGGG
>JAUCQB010000054.1 GCA_030372985.1 Phycisphaerae bacterium | reverse complement strand
GTGCGGAGCACGACCTACCGGGCTCCCCGAGGACGCAGAGGAAAACGCCGCGTACTCAACCACGGATATCACTGATATCACGGATCAGACCTCAAGCGTGACCCTCGATCCGTGTCATCAGTGCAATCCGTGGTCCTTCTCTCATTGACCGTGCATTCGGTGGCTCGACCGGTTCGCTCGCGCCTAAATGCGCTCTGTCCCCAGAGCGTTCTACCCGGCGCACCGGCGCCCCCCAGAAAGGAGCCTTTACGCTTACGTTCTGCGGTGTCCACCGCGGTGAAACGCTGACCGCTGATCGCTGACGGCTGACCGCTTCTCAAAAACTAGCCGCGTCCCCGTTCTGAGCGTCGTCCCCGTTCTGTGCGTACGTTCTGAGCGTACGTTCTGAGCGTACGTACGTCCCCGTTCTGAGCGGACGGCCGGTTGAAAAGAGGCAATGCGGAATAAACCCGTCAGTCACCGGCCTGCGGCCCCATGGATATCTCTGTTGGTCGGCAGCCGGCCCGCGCCTGTTCCCATCGGATCGCATGTGATATTCTGCTGCCAGGTGCGTGTTCCGCCGGGTTGGCCTTCGGCCTGACCTCAAGTGCGAACGTCGTCCCAGTGGCCGGGAGGCTTGTTGGCAGGAGATTGCGATGAACGGTCGAGAGCGCGTGCTGTCGATGATCGAGGGGCGGGCGGTGGACTGCCTGCCGCTGATGCCCATCACGATGATGTTCGCCGCCGATCAGATCAGGGCGAAATACCGCGAGTATGCGACCGATTACCGCGTGCTGGCCGAAGGGCAGCTCCGCACGGCCGAGCAGTTCGACTTCGATTATGTGTCGGTCATCTCGGACCCGGCCCGCGAGACGACCGATTGCGGCGGGAAGATCGAATTCTTCGATGACCAGCCGCCGGCGATTATCGAGAGCCGGGCTCGGCTCGCCGACAAGGCCGACCTGGCGTCGCTCAAGATGCCCGATCCGCTCGGTGGGGGGCGGATGACCGACCGGGTTAAGGGAGTCGCTCTGCTCAGAGAAAAGGTCGGGAAAGACAAGATCATCGAAGGCTGGATTGAAGGCCCGATGGCTCTGGGCGCTGATCTTCGCGGGTTGAACACGGTGATGCTCGACCTGATCGACGACCCCGACTGGGTGCGGGAGCTGTTCGAGTTCGTGGTCGAGATAGAGCTTCGTTTCGCCAGGGCCCAGGTGGATGCGGGCGTGGATATCATCGGCCTGGGCGATGCGGCGGCATCGCTGGTCGGTCCGGATCTGTACAACGAGTTGGTTTGGCCATACGAGAAGAAGCTGGTCGACGGCCTGCACGCCATGGGCACGCGCGTCCGGCTTCACATCTGCGGCAACACGCGGCCGTTGCTGGCCGAGATGGGGCGGCTGAACTGCGCGATCGTCGACCTGGACTCGATGGCTCCGCTGGATGAGGCCCGCAGCGCGATGGGGCCCGACCAGGTCCTGCTGGGCAACGTCAATCCTGTGTCCATTCTTCGCAACGGCACCCCCGAGGAGGTGCATGCGGCGATTGCCGAGTGCCATCGGCAGGCGGGCGCCCGCTACATCGTCGGAGCCGGCTGCGAAGTGCCTCGCGGCACGCCTCACGAGAACGTTCTCGCCATGCGCGACTACGCCCGCTCCAACCATTGAATGTGTGGAACCGGCATCCTGGCGGTACGTGTCTGGCACCAGGCCGGATTCGGCGAACGCTTGTCCGGCGGGGCGCCGGCCGGTGCGTTCATTCGTGGAAAACCATGGCTGGCAGAGTCGTAGGGTTGATACCCCTTGCGACTGAATGTGGCTCAATGATCAAAAAGCCTTGATGCGTCCCGGTCGTTTCTGTGTTTGGCTTGGTCCGCCCTGTCAGCATGTGCTAAGATGACCGGTGTGCCGTGATAGGAGGCTTGCCCCATGGCCGTCGTTGTTGCCGTGAACTTGCGGGCCAATGCGGAGAAGAGACTCGGCGCCGCGAAGCCTGATATCGCTGCCTGAAGGACCTTGATGCCCGTCGTTGCTGACAGTTCGTTTGTGACCGTGCGCCTTGACAGCGGACGCAATCTCCACATTGAGTAACCACATGATGTCTGACCCCGTCATCCTCGACAACATCGCGTTTGATCTCAAACCTGAGGCTGTTTTCGACCGTCTGCACCTGCGGGACCTCGATGATTACCAGCCCCGGGCACTGGAGCTGGCTCGCCAGGCACAGGCTGCCGCCCGGCCACGGGCCATGTACCGGGTTGCCTACATCGAGAGCCGCACGGAGAACACCGTCACTGTTGAAGGCGTCACCTTCACGAGCCGCGTGCTGGTCGTGAACCTGCGGGAGACGCATCGGGTTTTCCCCTTTGTGGCGACCTGCGGGCGCGAGATGGAGGCCTGGGCGGCCCCGATCACCGATATGCTCGAACGGTTCTGGGCTGAGACGTTGATGGAAATGGCCGTCCATGCGGCCGCCCGGTTCGTGCACAAGCATGTCGCCGACAAGGCGGCCTTTGGCCCTGTTGCCGCGATGGACCCCGGCTCGCTTCAGGACTGGCCGCTGGAGCAGCAGCGTGAACTGTTCACCCTGCTGGGCGACACCCGCGGGGCGATCGGCGTCGAGCTGACCGATAGCTGTCTGATGGTGCCTGTCAAGAGCGTTTCCGGTATCTTCTTTCCTTCGGAGACGCACTATGAGAACTGCCAGCTCTGCCCGCGCGAGACGTGCCCCGGCCGTCGGGCCCAATACGATGCGGACCTCTACGCCCGCCGCTACGCGCAGCACTGACGCCCTTACTCGTCATTCGGGCTTCGGGCTTCTTTCGACATTCGGATTTCGTCATTCGTCATTGACTGGTCATTGGGATTTCGTCATTGGGACTTGGCCATTGCGGGGGGGATCCTGAAATGACTTTCCCCCGATTCGCGATCTTTCTGGCCATCGTGCTGGCGGTCTGGTTCTGGCCGTCGATCTTCGGCGGCAAGGTGCTGCTGCCGACCGATCTGACATGGCAGTATCCTCCGCAGACGCCGCCGGCCGGGGTCACTGGCCTGCACAACCCCCTCATCGGCGACATGCTGTACGAGAACTACGCGTGGAAGACGCTCTTGCGCCGCTGTCTCGCTGACGGCGAATGGCCATTGTGGAACCCGTACGCGTTCTGCGGCCATCCGCTGTACGCCACGGGCCAGGCGTCCACCTTCTACCCGCTCAACATCATTTTCGTGCTTGCCCCGCTCCTGCAGGCTTACGTGATCTACACCGTGTTGCATCTGTGGCTGGCCGGTGTGTTCCAGTACCTGTTCCTGCGTCGCATCGGCGTGAGCCCGTTCGGCTGCGCCATCGGCGGGGTGGTCTTCGCGATGTGCGGCTTCCTGGCGATGCAGTTGATCTGGCCGATGCTGCTCGGGTCGGCCATCTGGCTGCCGCTGATGCTCCTGTGGATCCTCCGTCTGAGCGACTGTTTCCATGCGGCCGGGGACTGTCCCCATTTTGCGGAGATGACAGGTGGTCAGCGACTTTCCGAAGGCCCCAAGCCCAAAGAAGAGCCCGCAAAATGGGGACTGTCCCCTTTTTCAAGCGGGTGGCGCATTGGTGCGGGTGCGGTCATCTTCGCCATGCCGGTGCTGTCGGGGTTTTTCGAGATCGCCTTCTATGCGTGGTTTGTCGCAGGGTTGTTCACTGTCGCCTGCTGCGGGCATGTCTGGCGGCACAGTCGTTCCGCGAAGGCGTGCTTGCGGTTGTGCGCGTCGGTGGGCACGATGGCGGTCTTGGCGGTGATGCTCACCGGCCCGCAGCTTCTGCCGTTCCTTGAAGTCAAGGACATGACCACCCGTGCGGGCGAGGCGAGCTATGAGCGTATGGTAGACCGTGCCCTGCGAGCCGAGCACCTGCTGGAGATGGTTATCCCCGACGTTTTCGGCAACCCCTCCAAGCACGAGACCTTCGATCTGCGAACGCGCGGCATGCGGCCGATCGAGGCTCGTCGCGGAGCGGATTTCTACGCCTACGGGACCAAGAACTACAACGAGAACGGCTTCTACCTGGGCCTGCTGCCGCTGGGGCTCATGGTGATCGGACTGTTCGCCCGCGGCCGTTACCGATGGTTCCTCATCACGCTTCTGGTTCTCTCGTTGCTGCTGGCCTTCGGAACGCGGATCTATGCGGTGTTCTACTACACCGTTCCCGGCTTCGATCAGGTCCGCACGCCGTTCCGCTGGATGTTTCCGGCCACCTTCGCGATTTGTTGCCTGGCGGCGATGGGGGCGCAGCACTGGTTCGCAGCAACGGGCCGAGGGCCGAGGCCCGAGGGCCGAGGGGAAGAAACGGGCGACGCGCCCGCAGCGTGTGCCATGCCCGCGGCTTTGCGTGGGCATGCCGACACGGTCAGCCCGAGTGGCAGCCGATTGAGCCGCATCGTCGGCGTGATCCTCATCGCAGTGCCGGTCGCACTCGCCTTGGCTCTGCTGTTCCTGATCGCTTTCCCCTCTCCGGCCCATCACCTCGCCGAGCGCGCCCTCGAAAGTGTCCCCCGCCTGTCGCAGGGCAACGGCTTCCTCGACGCCTGGGACCTCGCCGGCTTCATGTGGGCCAATGCAATGCGTTTCTCGCTGTTTGCCCTCGCGGCGGCAGTGGTGATCGCGCTGCCACTTCTCAAAACATGGCGACCACGCGCGACCGCGACCGCAGGCCTGTTCTGCCTGATCCTGATCGCGGCCGACCCGCTCCAGGCCAACGGCCGTTTCATGACCCAGGCCGATCCGGGCTGGCTCGACCGCGTACCGCCGGCCGTGGAGTTTCTTCGCTCCGATTCCGGCACCTTCCGCATCGCCCGTTTTGGCCGGCGGATGGTCCTGCATCCGAATCTGCCGATGATCTACGGTCTCCAGGACACGGGTGGTTACGACTCCATTATCCTCGCCGAGTATGCCCGCTATGTGGACGCTATCGAGCCTCAGCGTGCGCTCTGGTACAACCAGATCGTCGGTTTCGAGGATCCTGCCTCGCTCGATTCGCCCCTGCTGTCGCTACTCAACATCCGCTACCTCCTCGTCGACTCATCCGATGAGATCGATCACTCCGACTGGGAGTTGGTCTTCAGCGAAGGCGTGCAGATCTACCGAAACAAACGAGAGTCCGCGCGGGCATTCATGGTCCATCAAGTCGAGTCAGTCACCTCCTTCGATGAGGCGATTGAACGGCTGGTCTCAGAGCACCCGGGCCCGGCGCGAACGGTGGTGGAGAATGCCCCCGACAGCCTGACCCGGCCCGTCGCGATCCCGGCCAATTCAGAAGGCGTGAAGATCACCCGCCACGCGCACACGGCAGTGGAACTGACTTCTTCTTCATCCGTTTCCGGCCTCGTGGTGCTCTGCGATATGATCTACCCAGGCTGGCGGGCCTACGTAGATGGCCGGCCTGCCGATATACTCAGGGTGAACGGGATCTTTCGGGGCGTCGCGGTGCCGGCCGGTCAGCATTCGGTGGCTTTCCGTTTTGAGCCGGCCAGCCTGCGTAATGGCCTGATCCTGCTGTGCCTCGGCCTGCTGGCCGTGGGGGGATGCGTCGCGGTTTCGTGCCTGCCTTCCCGAAGGAAATGTGAGCGGTCTTAGCGTGATGGCGGTCAGTTCGAACAACAGCATCCAGGAGTCTCAGGCTGACCGCATCGCGCCATGGCTTTCGCTCCTTGAGACGACGGCCCAGACCGTATCGCTGGTGATTCCAGCCTATGATGAAGAGATGTGTATCGGCCGCTCCTTGCGTGAGGTCATGAACTGTGTCGCGGCGTATCCGGCCTTTCGCGAAGTGATCGTCGTGGATGACGGCTCAACCGATCGGACTGCCGCGATCGTCGAGGATTGTCGCAAGGAGCACACCGCCGCACGGGCTCACCTCATCCTGCTTCGCCACGAGCGGAATCAGGGCAAGGGGGCGGCCGTGCGAACCGGTCTGTCCCGGGCCACCGGCTGTCTCTTATACACATCTGACGCTGCCGACGAGTTCCGAACGGTGT
>JAUCQB010000053.1 GCA_030372985.1 Phycisphaerae bacterium | reverse complement strand
AACCGGTCTGTCCCGGGCCACCGGTGATATCGTCGCTTTCACTGATGCGGATCTGTCGTCACCGATGTCCGAACTGCCGGCGCTGCTCGGTCCGATCCTGGCCGGCGAGTGCGATATCGTTGTCGGGTCCCGGGCCCTGGACCGCAGCCTGATCGCTACCCGCCAATCCCGGTTCCGCGAAACCGCCGGCAAGATCTTCAACGTGCTCGTGCGCCTGCTGACCGGTCTGCCGATCTATGACACCCAGTGCGGGTTCAAGGCCTTTCGACGCGGCAAGATCGGCCCGATCCTCCGACTGCAGCGGGTCGAGACCTTCGCCTTCGACGTCGAAATGCTCTACCTCGCCTCGCGAATGGGCCTGACGATCCGCGAAATCCCCGTGCATTGGAGCCACGTCTCCCACACCAAGGTGAGACTTTTCCGCGACTCGATCCGGATGTTCCTCGACGTGCTTGCCGTTCGACTGAACGCACTCCGCGGTCACTACCGTCTGACCGACCAACCGACCAACCGACCAATAGACCAACCGACCAACCGACCAACCGACCAATAGACCAACAGCCCAGCGGCCCATCCGCTACTGCATCGCCTTCACCACCGTCATCCAGTCCACATACACGTAAGGGACTCGCAGCGACTCATGCATGGCCTTGAGCTGCGCGAGTCGTCGTTCGCTGAGCGGTCCTTGCCAGTGTTGGGCGCTCGGATCGCAGTAGAAGACGCGGCAGCCGAAGGGTCGCCGCTCGCGGGCGTGGCATTTGCCGTCGATCGCGTGGGGGCAGGTGTCTGAGGTGACTGGCGGCGGGAAGTTGCCCGTTGCCAAGTAGTATGCGATTTCGAGCGAGGTCACGTACAGCCGATGGCCGAACTGCCCGAAGCGGCAGCACTCGCCCTTGTTCCAGCATGTGGCGCCCTGATCCGCGATTTCGCGGTCGGCCTCGGCGTAGAACTCGCGCATGGCCGTCACCACCTCGGGTCGTCGGGCAAGCTCCAGCAGAACGGATGAGGGAACCGGTAGCGAGGTCTCAGAGTGTGTGCGAAAATCGACGGAGCCGATCGGTAGGGCAGTGTCGAGGTCGCCAAGGCGACCCAGAACAGCCACAAAATGCGGCCAGGACCGGCAGGTCTCCGCCACCTTTGGTGGCTCCGACCATGCCCTACCGTTTTCACACACATTTTCACTCATGGTTCGCCCGTATCGCGCTTATTGGTCATCCCCCTTGACGGGCGACTCCTCGCCCGGTTCCCACGAGTCTTTCAGGCGGATTGCCTCGATTTCCTCGGCGGTGAATTGCCGGCCGTTGTTCATTCCCGGACAGACCTCGCCAGCCCCAGCCC
>JAUCQB010000052.1 GCA_030372985.1 Phycisphaerae bacterium | reverse complement strand
CTGAGTTGGAGAAACGGTGCTCGGGAGATCAGCCTCAAGAGGTGGGCGGCTTACCGGCGGCAACATAATCGGATCCGTCGTCATGCAGCGTAATCACGAAACTGACCAACCGAAAACGGCACTAGATCGGGGGGAAACAAGAGACAGGCCGAGGGACATCAGCCTTGAGGAGTTTGAAATCAGATTCGACAAAACCTACTGCTCACGGCTCAGGGCATCCACCCGTGTCCAATACGCCGCAACATTCACCCGCTTGAAAGCACACTTCGGTCCTCGTACATGCCTGAACAGAATTACCCGGGAGACAGCCGAGCTGTTCATCGCCGACCAAAAGCGGATCATGGTCAAAGGGAAAGGTTTCAGCGCTGCCACGAGGAACAAGCACTTGCGACAGTGCAAGACCATCTTCAATGTTGCCGTCGAGTGGGGATACCTGCTGACAAACCCGTTCTCCCGGATCAAGCAACAGAAAGCCGCCCCGAAGGCGTGGCACTATCTCAAACCAAGCGAGTTTCAGAGAATCCTGGCCGTGGTGAATGACCTTCGCTGGCGTGTTTTCTACTATCTAGTTTATACCACCGGAGCACGAGTCGGGGAGTTGTTCAACCTGACTTGGTCCGATGTGGACCTCAAGCGAGGAATCATCACCATTCACAGCCGACGGGCTTCGGAGCAACTCCCCCCCTTCCAAGTCAAGGACCATGAGACGCGGACCCTTCCGATCCCGATCCAGACCATCGAAGCGCTCAAAGCTTGGCGAAAGGCAGCCTCGGCAGAGATTCCTTTTGTGCTCCTGACAGCGACCCGATGGGAAAGGGTTTGTGCCATGTGGGCACTCTGCAGGAAGGGCGAACCCTGGCACATGGACGGCAAGACAGGTCAGAAGGTCTGGACCGAATGGGACAGCCGTTTCATGGTGAACAATGTCCTGAGGAACGTGAGAACCCACGTCCGGCGGGCGGAAATCCGCCTGGGTGCGGCTATGACGGTCCACAGCCTCCGCAAGTCGTTCGCCCAGAACCACGCCGATCATGGCACGCCGTCTGCGACTCTCAAGGACTTGATGGGACACGCTTCAACGCAATGGCGCGGCTGAACGTGGCGGTTAACGTCGCGGTCGAGGGCGAGCTTGAGGCCCCCACCCGACAAGCCGAGTTGCCGGCCAGTCGCATTGTAGCTTTCCAGGAAGGGGCTTGCCGGGCTTTGTACGTGGCAATGGCACAGAGGAACGCCAGACGTCCGCCAGTGAGCCTGCTGCCGCTTTATCGCTGGGCAGGGCAGCATCCCCATCCGAGCAGCCCGGTTGGCGGCTACGCGGGTGATAAACGGCCGCATTGCTGTCAGAAGGCAGGCTCTTGCGGGTGTCCACGAGCGGAGCGGGCCGACGATGGCGAGCAGACCAGAGGGGACCCATGCCTCTGGGTCCTTTTCGGAGGCTGGCAGCGGTTTGAGCCACGCTCCCCGGTCGGTCGATGCGCACCAGCCAGTATTAATCGTTTTTCCCGCGTCACCATTTTTCGGTTCGAGAGAATGACACCGCAGAACAGGAGTATGAGCAATGGCAGGACGATTGAAAGGACTGCACGAGCAGCTTGAACGGCTGGCGCAACAGGCGGAAGCCCTCGCGGATGAGCTTGAGGCAATGGCGACCAAGTACACCCGGATGCACGGCGGGCTTTGGAAAGAGCGCGCTGACGCCGGATGGTTGGCATTGATGCAGGCAAACGAACAGTTGGAGTGGTTGACGCTCATGGCTCGCGACTTGGCGAAGGGACAGGGCGATGAGGAAAGATGCACCGAGGCACCCAAGGTCACAGAGACGGCAAGCAAAGGGGACCCAAGGTGAACGAGGGGACCCATCGGCTGCCAGCGATTCTTACCGCACCCTGGGTAAAGGTGGTAATTACCACCACCCATTAGTCCCGTCTTCCGTGCCTGCGAATTCATAAATGGCCACGGAATAAGGGCTTGTGCGCGATACGGCGCATTACAGAGGCTTAGATACCGTCTTATCTGTGTTGAGCACTCTCAAAAGCGGCCCTTCTAAAATTTTTGCCTTGCTTTTCGCGCCCTGTTCGTGAGACAATGACCCCGTGGTCGGTGGGTGGTTTTGCATATCCTGATCCGGCCACAACCTTAGGAAGCGCCGGGATGAGAGGTATCGAAAGGCCGATGCCCTCTCATAGATGGTGGGCTTCGTGTACCAGCTTCGGCTGTTTGATCGTCCGGTCGGGTCAGGAGGAGGTTCCATTCGTGGTAGCGAAGCGCAGCAAAGTGAACGCCCTGCTCGGCTGCCTGTTATGTTCCATCCTTGCCAAGCCGTCCGACGCGGGGACGATCTTCGTGAAGGCCGACGCCACCGGGGCCAACAATGGCGCAACCTGGGCCGACGCCTACACGGACCTCCAGTCCGCCCTGGCCGTTGCGGTGAGCGGGGACGAAATCTGGGTGGCCGAGGGCACTTACAAGCCGGGCAGTCTAAGCACCTCGACTTTCCAACTCAAGAACCAAGTCAGCCTCTATGGTGGTTTTGCGGGCACGGAGAGCGAGAGGGAGCAAAGAGATTGGGCTGCCAGACCGACGATCCTGAGCGGGGATCTGCTTGGCGACGACAACACAACCATCTGGTACAGTGAGCCCACTCGGCTGGATAATAGTAAGCACGTGCTCACAGCGGAACAGACAGTCACATCGGGAACGCTCGACGGTTTTGTAATCGAAGGTGGCAACGCTAATTCGACCGACGGCGGCGGCATTGTCTGCAACGGTGCCTCTCTTCTAATCGCCAACTGCACGCTGCGAAAGAATGCGAGTTCTGGCTGGGGAGGAGGCTGCCGTACCTCGGGACCTATCTCGTTCATCCGGTGCGTATTCACGAACAATGCCAGCTCTAGCGGAGCTGGTCTGTATTCCGCATCGGCAAACCTGACGTTAACAGATTGTGCCTTTGACTGGAACTATGCGCAGCAAAGCGGTTCTGGGCTCTATTGTACCGGCTCGGTCTCCATAAACTTGTCGAATTGCATCTTCAGCAACGGGGATGCTTGGTTTGGCAGTGGTGGGGCAATATACTGCACCGCCAACGTTTTCCGAGCTGTAGGCTGTCTCTTCTCTGGTAATACTGCGCTGAACAGCGGTGGTGGTGTTTACCTCGATAGTGCTAGTGTTGCGACCCTTTCCGATTGTGTGCTTGTCGGCAATGAGGTGTGGCATCAAGGCGGCGGCGGTGTCTATGCGGCCAAGTTCGTCTCACTGGGCCGATGCACCTTTCAGGATAACATCGCGTGGTATTCCGCTGGCGCCGGTGCCTGCATCCAGCAAGGCAGTTCGCCCATCAGCGAATGCAGATTCATCGGAAATGAGGCTGGTACGGATGGCGGTGGTATCTACATTGGAAATGCAGCCTCATCCCCGGCGATCACGGGCTGCATTTTCTCTGGCAATTTGGCCAATCGGGGCGGCGCCATCTATAGCGCCGGTTATCCAGCGATCAACAGATGCTTCCTCAGCGGAAATTCCGCACAGGATAGTGGTGGCGGGTTGTATAGCATAATCCCCACGAAGGCCCCGGTTCTGTACAACTGCCTCTTTACAGGAAACACGGCAGGAAATGTTGCCTGCGCAGTGTTCGACAACAGTGTGGGAGCGACATTGACGAACTGCACCTTCAACACGAACTTGAATGCCCAAGGCGGCGAGGCTTTACTGCTCTTTGGCGGCAGCGCAAACAAGGCGCGGGTCACGAATTGCATCTTCTGGGGCCACGCGACCTCAATCTCGGGCGGTCAGCCGGCTGTAACCTACACGTGCATCCAGGGAGGCCATGACGGCACCGGCAACATCGATCGTGACCCGCTGTTTGTTGATGCCGACGGGCCAGACGATGTGGCCGGTACTGAGGATGACAACCTGCACCTGTCGGAGAGTTCGCCCTGTATCGATGCCGGGTACAACTATGCATGTTGGCTTGCCGGACTGACCGTTGACTTCGATGGGAATCCTCGATTCTCTGACTGCCCGGCGGTCCCTGATTCCGGCAACGGCCTGCCGCCTATTGTGGACATGGGGGCTTATGAGTGGATACCACCGGATGCGGACGGAGATCACATTCCAGACGGCAGTGATCAGTGTTTCGGCACGATTCCAGGGGTACCGGTAGACGCGACCGGCTGCCCTGCACCTATTCCTGGAGATTTCGACCGTGACGGGGACATCGATGATGCCGACGTGGACCAGTTTGAGGCCTGTGCGACAGGACCGGGGATTTCCCAGAGCGGTGACGTTTGTGCTAAAGCGAAGGTGGATGGCGACGACGACGTGGACCAGATCGACTTCGCGATCACGCAGCGGTGCTATAGTGGCGAGAACGTGCCAGCCGACCCGAACTGTGCCAACTGAGTCTGTCCTTTCGGACTTGGCCCGCCGCGCTTCTGCTCCTGGCCCTCGGCGGTCTGGCGGTGATGCGGAGAGAGTCCTTTGGACTATTCGACTGCTAGACTGTCGGTCTGTTAGACTGTTAGATTGTCGGATCGGTCCGGAACCTGGGCCGGGCGGGCCATGAGCTGACAGTTGGGCTGGAAAGTAGCCGCCAGCTTATGCTGGCCTCAGCATGCGACCCCTCAATCGCGAAAGGAAGGCATATGATGGCAATACCGAAGCGTGTTAGCGAGCGAATGATGTCCGCCCTGAAGCGGTTTCAGCCTGTCATCCAACAGCAATCGACTCGCGACGTGTCCGAGGCCGACACCGTTACCATCGTGAAAGACCTGCTGAGCGACGTATTCGGGTACGACAAGTACTCTGAGCTGACGGGCGAGCTGGCTATCCGTGGAACGTACTGCGATCTCGGCGTGAAGGTCGATGAGAAGATTGTCCAACTGATTGAAGTGAAGGCCATCGGACTGACGCTGACCGATCGCCACGTGAAGCAGGCCGTGGACTACGCCGCCAATCAGGGAATCGAGTGGGTAATCCTGACCAATGCCGTGAAGTGGCAACTCTACCACGTCATCTTTTCCAAGCCGATCGACAAGCGGCTCATCCTTGAAGTCGACCTATTGCAGATCGAACCCCGCAAGGAAGACCATCTTGAGCAACTCTTCCCGTTGACAAAAGAGGGTTTGCAGAAAGGGGCCGCTGCGGCCATACGCGACCGCCAGGACGCCACGAGCCGGTTTCTCATTGCCGCCCTGCTGCGTCACAACGACTCCGTTCTCAACGCCATCCGCCGAGAACTCCGCCGGGTTGTTGACGTCAATGTGTCAGACGAAGAGATCGGAACGGTACTAGCCAACGAGGTCATCAAGCGGGACGCTCTTGAGGGTCCGCCAGCGGAAGAGGCCGCCGTCCGGGTCAAACGGTCCGCGAGGCGGTCATTGAGAAGCGAGCAGAGCAAATCGGATTCAGACGAAGCCCAGCCCGCCGACGGTCCGGCCGACGAACAGACACCTTCACCAGGCCAGGGAACTCTGCAAGCGGATCGGCCGTGATGCGGCGGCGTCTATAGAACTTACCCCCGCATCCCGTTTGCCTTTACGGCCAAACTGTTACATATTTCAACGGGTCTTCGGCGACGGCCGGAGCACGCGGCTTGAGCGGGTGCGGCGAACTTCACTGTCCTTCCGCATCCGCTTGAGCCGGCCCGCTGAAAGGACAGTGAACCGTGCTATTCGACCCTTTAGACACAATCCAGTACGTGATTAATGATTTGATCCGGCTCCGCGACGAGTTGGAGAGCTATAACACCGCTCTGCCGCCCTACACTTGCGCGATACCTGCCTGGGCCACCCGTGATGATGCCAAAGTCAACACGCGCCCTTCATACGCGGTGGCCAAGTCACTGACGCAGGACCGCGACCAGCTACACGATTGGCTACTGGTCAGCGTCGCGCCGGAAGTCAGCAGGCGAGCCCGCGAGGTTCTGTGTGCGGTAGAGACGGGGTATCGGTCGTTTGGGCATCACTTCGGTCTGTGCCTCAGGCGAGACGCACAGCAGGAGGACCGCCAGAAACTCGTGGACGTGCACGATGCCTGCCACGAGGCGGTTGAAACGGCGATCCGCTTTTATGTTAACTTGCGGACCCACATTCAGGCAGCCATCGAGCAGGCGACAAAGGAAGTGGCCGGTAGCGGCGACTCTGCACTCCAGGCCGATACTGGGGCTGCCGGAGCAACGATTGCGTCACCCCAGCCCGCTACCACGAACGATTCTGATAACACCCGCACTCCCAGAGTGGAGCTTCCGCCTGAGCAGCAGTATATCTTTCGACGGGACGGGAATGTCTGGGAAGTGCGCTTTGGGGATGAGCATGGCCATTTCAGGGACCTCAAGGGATTGGGAATACTTGCGGTGTTGCTGGCGCGTCCCAATCCGCAAGAGCCTATCCCAGCCATCGACCTTATGGGGGGTGATTCCAGGCAGGTCATCGTTGAGTATCCACGGGACAAGCAGATGGATGACTCGGCCATGAAAAAATCGTATGACCGGCTCCGGGAGATCGAAGAAGAACTTGAGGAGGCCAACAACTCTGGAAACGTCCAGAAGGCCGCGACGCTGACGGCCGAGAAAGAGAATATCATCGAGATCGTCAAGCATGCCACCGGCAAAGGATTCAAGATGCGCCCTCTTGGACCGGCGCCGGCAACCGAAAATGCTCGTACTGCGGTCCGCCGGGCCCTTACTCGCGCCTACCGCGAGATGAAAAAAGCCGATCCTCCAATGACAGGACTTGTAGCGTACCTGCACGACCACATCCAAACGAACGGTACCGGATATCTCTACAAAGCGGACAGCCCACTCCCCTGGCTTCTCCTACGCGATTCAGAACTGTGACGCCAAACGTCACAAATGTGACGCGAAACGTTCCGCCTCTTCTTTTGGAAGCCCTGAGCAGAATGCGGTGTATCGGACACCGCTCAGCAGGGTCCAAGAGAAGAGGTGTGTATGAGCAGGTCTGTCCCAGCACAACCGACTGTTGGGGAAATCGCCAGACGGACGGGTTACCCGGTTCACAAGATTGAATACGTCATCCGGTCGCGGAATCTCCAGCCCGCCACGGTCGCAGGGAACGCTCGCGTCTTCTCTGAGGCTGACGTCGCCTTCATCGTTCACGAGCTTGACCGCATTGAATCCGACAGAAGCCGGGGTGGCCGATGATCGCCGCGACTCACGAGCCGATGCCGCGCGTTTATAAGGCAAGGCATACAAAACGTCCGAGGCGCACCAAGGCGGTAATGGAAGCCTTGCGGGACGGCCTCATCGACATCATCAACGAGTACGACCAGATGACCGTCCGGCAGGTGTTCTACCAAGCCGTGGTCCGTGGCCTCATTCCGAAAGACGAGAAGCAGTACGACACAATCGACCGGCTGCTGGTGCAGATGCGTGATGACGGCACGATCAACCTGGATGTGATCATCGACCAGACCCGAGAGATTCATCGGCTTTGGGACTACGGCTCGCCGGCGGAGGCCATCCGGCGAATCCTGTCCAGCTATAAGCGCGACCCTTGGGAAGACCAGCCCGAACGGGTAGTTATCATCCTTGAAAAAGCCGCGTTGGCCGGGATCGTGCAGGACGTCACAGATCGTTACCACGTCCCGCTAATGACCTGCAAGGGCTTCTCCAGTATATCTCAGATCCAAGACCTCTGCGACGTGATGGATGAGCACGAAGATGCCAGTTGGGTTCTATTCCACCTGGGCGACCATGATCCTTCCGGCCTCTGCATTGAGCAATCCATTGAAAAACGGCTGCTTGATCATGATGGCGATTTCACTCTTGAACGGCTGGCTGTCACCCCTGCGCAGGTATCACAGTACCACCTACCCACGCGGCCAACGAAGCAAAAGGACACACGAGCTAAAACATTCAACGGGGCCAGTGTGGAGCTGGACGCAATCGCCCCCGACATCCTGAAGGACATCATCGAACAAGCGATTATGCAGCATATTGACCAAGACATTTTCGCTGAGACGAGGGACCGGGAACAGCGAGACATCCGGCGGCTGAAGTCTGTGTTGGGTGAGTACAAAGACAACGACGGTCACGAGAGCGCTATCGACGAAGAGGGAGTGGAGTCATGACCGAGCAACCCGACTTGCCGCCGGTGCTGCCCCAGAGCCTAGAGATCGAGAAGGCTATTCTGGGAGAGATGTGCGTGGACGCAGCCGCGCTGGAGGCAGGCTTGGCCCAGTTGTCCGCCGATGCCTTCATGGCTCCGGCCAACAGGATCATCTTCGCTGCCCTTGGCCGACTCCATCAGCGGGGCGACGATGTGGACTTCCTCACTCTGCGCAACGAGCTTTCCAGGTCTCGGCAGCTTGAAGAGGCCGGCGGCGTAGATGCGGTGGTGCAGCTTGGCGAGTCTGTCGCCAGCCCCGATCATGCTGTGACGCATATCAGGAGCTTGCTTGATCTCCACCGAGCCCGCCAGTGGTTCATGTTCGCGAGGGAGATCCAACAGGAAGTCACCCGGCCAGACCATAACCTTGCCGACCTGGAAAAGCGGTTTGGCGAGCAGGTGGCCGAATGGCAGGACCACCGGACGGACATGATCCGGCCCGCCTACATCCCGGCAACCACCATGATCGAGGGCAACCCGGAGCTTCGCCAGCCGATCATCGAGGGTCTTCTCCGTCGCGGCGAGGTGATGAACGTGATCGCGCCCCCCAAGCTGCGGAAGTCCTGGCTGGTGCTCAATCTCCTGCTGTCGGTGGCCAGCGGGCGGCATTGGCTGCACTTCCCGACCTATCCCGGCAGATGCCTGCTGATCGACAACGAACTGCACGCTCAGACGCTGGCCCGGCGCATCCCGAGGGTGATGCAGGTCATGGATCTCGCCCCGGAGGACATCGCAGACCGCCTTTTCGTCGAGAGTCTGCGCGGCCGGCTGTGCGACATCTACGAGATGGCCGGCTACTTCAACGCCATCAAGCCGGGGACGTTCGACCTGATCGTTCTGGACGCTTGGTATCGGTTCCAGCCCAAGGGCGAGGATGAGAACTCCAACGCGGCCATCTGTGCGGCCTACAACCAGTTGGACCGGTACGCCGCTCATCTGGATTGCTGTTTCGTGGTGATCCATCACGCCAGCAAGGGAGTGCAGACCGGCAAGGCGGTGACCGACGTGGGCGCCGGAGCCGGAGCCCAGGCCCGAGCCGCCGATGCACACCTGATTCTCAGGGAGCACGCGAAGCCCAACGCGGTCGTCCTGGAGGCCGCCGTCAGGTCCTGGCCACCGGTCGAGCCAATCGCGCTGCGCTGGGAGTTTCCGACCTGGACAACAGCACGGGACCTGGACCCCACCGACCTGAAGAAGCCGAACCACTCCAAGAGGCGCCGGGAGAAGACCGAGCAGGAGGGCCAGCCCTCAGAATCTGCCTGGACGGCTAGCCGGTTCGCCTCAGAGATCCTGACCGCCGAACCCACGACCAAGGCAGCCATCATCGAAAAATCCATAGGCGCCGGATTGACCAAAGCACGGGCGAGTGGGCTCCTGGCAGCGGCTGAATGCGCCGGCCAAGCCCATCGAATCCAGAAGCCCAAGGACAATCGAGCGTGGTACTCCAACCAGCCCGAAACGACCCTCGGGGGGGTATGTGTGTGTGTCGCGCGCCCCCCCACACCCCCCAGTGACGCCCTACAGGCGTCCTGGGGCTCGGGGGTTTCGACACAGATAGAGACAGTCGCCTGTCAGGCAGGTGACCTGTGACGGCAACCCGCTTCACGTTCGATGCAAGGCCAGAAGGCGCCCACGGAGAGCGATACGAGCCCGCGATTATCTGCCGCCACTTGCTCAAACAACTACTACGGACCTACGGCTGGCGATGCCTGCGGGTGTCATGGGAGCCATTTTCTGAAAAATCCCGAGAGGCGGGAAAAACCACGGGGCATTTATCCGACGGCGTGGCACGACTTAGGGAGCAACCCGGCGCCGCCTTGCGCCCGCGCGTGCGCGACAACCTGGAGCGGACATGGAGATCAAGGATGATTGCAGACGTACAGATCAGTAACGAGCCGACCAAGCCCCGAGCCTGGGGCTACAAGGACTTCGCGGACTTCCTGGGTATCGGTGTCCGAACAGCCAAGCGGTGGGTTGCCACGGGCGTCCTGCCGCGACCCGACTTTCGGCGGCATGGGGTTGTCCGATGGTTTCCCGAGACCATCGAACGATGGAAGGCCCGGCAAAGGCGAGACGGCCAAAAATCGGCCGCGATGTGCTCTTGACAAAACGTCAAGAATCGAGTACACTTGAGTCCGATGGCAAAGAAACGACCCAAATTCAGCGATCAGATTCGGGAGTTGGTGGAGACCAGCGGGTACACTCGCGCCGAGATCAGCAGGCAGACGGATATCGACCAGGCCACCTTGTCGCGGTTCGTCAACCGCGAGAGAGGCTTGCCGATGAATACGCTGGACGTGTTGGCCGACTTCCTGGGGCTTGAAGTGGTCCGCAAGGGCAAGGGATGGTGAACTATGGCAGGCATCACACGTGAGATCAGCAGGCAGCGCGGCACACAATACCGCGTGGACTTCAGGGACCGGCAGGGCAAGCTGTACGCCATCAGGGGATCCGACTTCAAACCCGCTGCCGATGAAATCCGAGACCGCATCTCCGACCTCGAACAACTACGCGATGCCGGGAAAGCTCCGGGGCCGGACCTGTTGAAGTGGGTCGAGAGCATCAAGCCCGCATGGCGATACCGCTTGGTCAAGGCCGGGTTGGTCAGCGGGAAGGACGTTCAGGACGCACGGTCGTTGGGCTGGCACGTGCTGGACTATTGGCGGGATATCCGAAGACGCGGGAACACGCCCGCCCATGCCAGACGGCAATTCCGGCGCATCATGGCCATTCTGAGAGGCGCCAAGCTGCGCCATCTGGCCGATATGACCGTTTCCGCCGTCGAGGGATATCTCGGCACGTTGCGGGAAGGCCCTGAGGCGATTGCGGCGCACACCTACAACTACCACCTGGGGGCCATCCGGGGCTTCACCCGTTGGATGGTTCGCAAAGGCCGGGCGGCTTCCGACCCGCTGGCCAAGGCCGAACCACTGGACGCGGCCAAGGTCCGCAAGGAATGCACGCGGGAACGCAGAGCGGCCACACCCGAAGAGATGCGCTGGCTGTTGGCCACTGTCGAACAATCCAAACCCTGGCAGGGCATCCCCGCTGCCGATAGACGGCTGTGCTACTGGTTGGCGGTGAGCACCGGACTACGGGCCGGGGAAATCAAGGCCCTGCTCGTTGCGGACTTCAGCTTGGCCGGGGATGCTCCGGGCGTGACCATCAGAGCGAAGCAGGCCAAAAACGCCACTACCGAACCGCTGCCCCTACCCCGCGACTTGGCAGAGGTCTTGAAAGCACACCTGAAGACCAAGGTCGGTTCGGTGCGAGCCCTGCGATTGCCCCACGTCTCCAACTTCGCCCGGATGCTCCAACATGACCTTGAAGCTGCCCGGCAGAAGTGGCTTGAAGACGCATCCGACCCCGAGGAACACGAGCGGCGGGAACGCTCGGCCACCTTGAAGTACACCGACGATACCGGCCGCGTTTTGGACATGCACGCCATGAGGCACACGCGCGGCTGTTGGCTGTTCGAGCATCACGGGGCGAACCCGAAGGAAGTGCAAGCCCTCATGCGGCTGTCTTCCCTGGCCCTCGTGGACAGGTACACCCGGTCGTTCCGGCTGAAGGATAAGACGATTGCCCGTCGCGGACCGGACCTGAATATGACCCTTCCCGAACAGGCCAAGGCTGTCGGAACCTTCGATGATCGGCCAGCCCCCCGAAAAACCGCGCAGATCAGGGCGCAGATCAAGGATGCGTCAAAAAGGGCATATCCTGGCACGCAACGGCACACAAACGGCCATCATGCCGAGATGGCCGAAGGCTCGCAAACCCTTGACTCTACTGAGGAAAACCGCGTTCTTGAGGCCATCGGTGCGGATAGCGGCGAGTGGAATCGAACCACTGACCTTGGGATTATGAAGCCCACGCTCTAACCATCTGAGCTACGCCGCCAAAACGTTATTCTACAAGTACTTACGGTTATCCTATCCGCGGATACCCTGCCTCGGCAATAACCAGGTTCCGTGGCGGCCTGCCGGCCTTGGCAGAGCCCTTGCCCGGTCAAATGCAGACCCGTGATACTGCCGGCCCGCATCTATCCAGTCAAACAAAGACCGTTGCGACCTCACTCCGGCTCCCGGCAACTACGCACGGGGGCGGCCGGGGGCGCTACCGTGCCTGCGGGTGGGTCCGGCGCTCCAACAGCCGAGCGCCGACCCGCCTATCATCATTATAACCGCCGGACGAAGGTTTTGCACGCCGGTGAGGACCTCGCACGACCCGGTCGGCCGAGCGGACCGACGCCCCGAACTGAGAACCCACCCGTAGCCTTTGCACCTGCCGAAAGCGCCATCCGGCTTGCATGCGATCGTCAGACTTCCTGCACAACCTTCAGCCCCATCAGGTGAGCGAGGTGGCGGATGGTCCGGGTGTGGTTGCCGTAGTAGGCCACCCGGTGCAGAGAAGCATAGTAGTCCTTGGCGCTCGCCCCGAGTGCCCCGCCTCCCCAATTGGCGAGCAGCTTGTCCGCGTCCTTCACCTCGGCCACGATTTCCGTCCGGCAGCCTCGCTCGGTGCCCTTGGGGACCTCGGGGACCTCAACGATCCTCCCGGTGAACATCAGCAAGGTGTCAAGGTGAACCAGCTTGGTGAAGGTCACTTCCTGCCCGATGCGATAATGGACCTCGGTCACCGCTCCCCCGCGGACCTCCGCGTGCCGGCGGATGAGATAGGGCGCTGCCGGGCCTTCGGAGCCTTCCATTCTCAGCGGGGCCGAGCAGTGGGAGAGGTGAAAGACGTTTCTGGCCGTGTCAACCCCCGCGGCGTTTCCCAGAAAACCGGCCCGCCCAACCGCGTACTGGAAGATCAGCATTGTCAGCAGGCAGTCCATATCCCCGTCGCACGCAGCCGGGATGCCCCGGTCGTTCAGGCGAGAGAAGCCCAGGCATGGGAAACCTCTCGGCAGCCAGCCCATGCACGTTCCGACGCACAGCCCGTCGGCCCGGTTCTCGGCGATGAGCTGGTTCAGCGTGAGGCTCGCCCGCGCGGCCTTGACCACGTCCTCCCTCGTCGGCTCGACCACGCTCTTCGCCTCATCGAGCCAGCGCTGGGCCTCCTTCTCCACGGCGGCGGCGTCCACGCCTGACATAACCTCGTCGTAGCGTCCGTCGGCGATGGCCACCATTTCCACTCCCAATCGCTCTTTGACTTTCTCGGGTGTGTAGGACTCGGGCGTGCCCTTGAACGGCGGAGAGACGAGCACCCGGCTTCGCCGCAACAGCGGGATCACCCTCAATAACCGCGCCGCTCGCTCCAGGTCGTCGAGATCGCTGCTGTTGAACAGCGTGATCCGGTTGCCCTCCTCGCGCCACGGATTCACCAGGCACCAGTCGTGCCCGCCGGTGACGGGCGCATGGAAGACGGCCGCGGGCCGGCCCTCCTGGAACACCGTGGGCATGACCCCCCTGCTCAGGCCGAAGATGTCCGCGCTGACGGCCAACACGGGTGCGTCGTGACCCGATCTCGCGAGCAACTGGGCGGTCTCTTCGGCGGTGCTCGCCTGGCCGATGACGAACTCGACGTTGCCCAGATTCGTCTCGGCATCGGCCAGACGCTTTTTGACGGCCGCGATCTCGGCTTCCGAACTGCCCCAACTGCGATCGGCCGGCTTGCCCGCGATGACCACGCAGATCCGGACCTTTGATCTGGCCGGTAAGGGGGAACTCGACACCTCGCCCGCGGCCGCCAGGTGCCCCGCGGCCAGCGCGATCCCGCCTGCTACACCTGCCTCGAGTAACTCTCGACGAGTACAATGCGTACACATGAGTTGTTCCTCCGTATCTTCATGGCTGTCTGGGCAAAAACGCCATCGCCATCCGCAACCGCCGCCGTGACCGGGTAGGCCCCCGACCCCACGCGCATCACGGCACGCTTGATCACCCCGGTGAGGTCGGCATAGTCGAAGCCCGATTGCCGGTCAAGCAGTCCTGGCAACTCGCCTTCGCCGTTCAAAGTCAATCGCACGGCCTGCGTCTCAAACGAGATCTCCTGTCGCACGCTCGCAGGCTGAGTGGCCGTGCCTGCCAGCACTTCTGCGGCCGGCCACGTCGCGTGAACGAGGATCATCTTCACAAGATTGGGCATGTGACGGCTTCTGCAATACCCTCACTTCGCATTGGGCTCGATCACGACGGCGGCATAACTGTCCACCTTGGATACATGAATCCTGAGGCGGTCACCGTCAACACCGGAGGAGAACTCAGACCCGCGGCAACTGACCTTCGGATCAGCGAACGGCGCCGGGATGGTCACTTCGATATCGTGGACCGGTATGATTTCCGTGATCCGGGTCATGTCGGCAGGTGACTGGGTCATGTCGGCCAAGTGGATGATGATACGCCGGCGAGCCTGCTGCTGAAAGACGGTCACCTCGATGCTGCGCGGTGCCTTGACCACGATCTGACGGTCCGGAAGCGTTGAGTTGACGACGTCCGCCATGAACGACGCGATGTGCGGCAGGCTCTGGTTCGCGTACATCCGACCGACGTCGAACCCGACGTAGACCGCCTGCCCCTTGCCGAAGGTATTCACCACGACCACCGGCCACTCCGTTGGCTTGATGGGGAGGGGATCCCTGGTACCGGAAACCGAGCCGGCAGGATCAACGGAGACATGGCGAGCGACGACCTTCGCCGAAGTGACAACGTGCTGCAGGATGCCTGTGGCCGGTTCCGGACCACCAGGTCGTTCGATGGCGAAATTGCCCTCAAACGATCCCTTGCTGGACACGCCCAGCAGCTCCTTCAGGGCAAAATCGGTCCGCTTGTGGCCTTTCTCATCAAACAGCGACGTCTCGCCGACGGCCAGCACGCGGCCGCCGCTTCGCACGTACTCGGTGATGGCCGAACCAAACGCGTCGCTCATATTGGCCGTGTTGGGAAGGATGACCAGGTCGTGCCGCGACAGATCGGCAGCTGAGGCGACCTTCTCGGCCACGATGAGGTCGAATGGCAGGTGCTCTCCGATGAGCAGGCGCGACCAGCCGTCGATCTCCTCGGACCAGTTCATCGCGCCCTCCTTGAAGTATTTGCGCGTGGCCCACGAGAACACCAGGCCGACCTTGGCGATGGAGACGGCGCCCTCGGCGAGATCGGCATCCTGCATGAAGAAGTCGAAGCCCGACTTCACGGTGTCCAGCAGAAGCCTGGAACTGGTCGTATCCGGGTAAGCGCCGACCCCGCACGGCCCCAGCACTTCGCCGCCGTTGGCCTTGCACGTCGCCGCGCTCATCCGCCACCATGCGGCCGGGACCGACAGGTGAGCGTAGTTCGGCGCGGTCGACGTGAGCAGCTCCCAGGACGGCAGGCCGAGGGCCCGCTGCAGACGAACCGTCGTGCTGGGCATATACAGGTTAGAGAATATCTCGGAGACATACACGTCCAGGTGAGGCATCCACTCCTCGCCCACACCGTAGATGGACGGCAGGTGAAGCGGGAAGGCCGCGTTGTGGCAGGCGAGGATACCGCGTTCGTGCAGCATGGCGGTCAACTCGGCGATCAGCGATGCGCTCCGTTGGCACTTCCAGTCGATATACTCGCGCCAGTGAGCGGCGACGGCTTGATGGGTGATCTCTTTCGTGCCGCAGATCCGTTCGACCTCCGGCCGGCAGTACTGACACACACACAGAGCACCGTTGGCGTGGAACATGTCGAGGTGAAACCCGTCCGGCCTGTAACGTTCGACGATTTCGCGGGCGACGGCCAATACCTGCTGGCGGCGGGGGGAGTTGATGCACGGAAACCGCCAGCGCCCGCCGGGGACCCTCTGGACGCGTTTGTCCGGGTCGTTCGGGTCGGCCCAGCTCACCAGCGGCATTTCCTTGTGGTCGGGATTGTTCTCGTTCCCCAGCGGGATCGTGTTCCACTCCGGATGCCGCGATTCCAGCCAGTTGATATAGGTCACCACTTTCTTGCCGCGGGCCCGCAGGCGCGTGATCAGGTCGCCCACGTAGTCCCGTCCGCGAAGGTTCGGGTGCTGGGGCCAGACCTTGCTCGGGTAATAGGCGATGCTGAACTGGTTGGCCGCGTAGACGACAATGATGTCCGCTCCGGTACCCGCGAGCTCCTCGGTAATGCGGTCCGGATCGTACTTGGCAAAGGCCGCGTCCTGTTCATTCAGCGCGTACTGGTCGTACCAGTAGATGCGCCCGCGGCGTTTGAGCCAGTCTTTCACGGGAGTTTCCTTTCGTTCGCTCTGGGCGCCGAATACCGGGGGCAGATTGGCCGCACCGAGACAGGCCGGCCCCAGGGATGCCGATTTCAGAAATGTTCTGCGCGTCAGGTTCATGATCCGTCTCCGTATCCCGCGAAGGCCGGCGGGGGACCCGCTCACCCCGTCATGTCTGGCCAGCGAGCTTGTTCCCGTAGCCGATCAAAACGGTGGAAGCGATGAGCGTGATGATGCCCGCCCACAGCACGATTCTCGTACGTTGATCGACCAGTCGCCACTCACGCAGGACGACACCCCACAGGTTGCTGAAGATGATGATGAACGCCATGTGAAGGCTCCAACTGGCGAAGTCGTACCTGCCCATCTGCGTGGTGCCCATGCCATAGAAGAAGAACTGCCCGTACCACATCATGCCGCTGATGATGGCCAGGAAGTAGTTGCTGAGAAGCGTAGTGCGCGGCCGCAGGGTGTAGTCTTTGAAGGATTTGTTGCGGGCGCTGAGGATCATGGCGGCGAAGAAGTTGGTGGTGAAGCCGCCGCCCAGGGCCAGGACGAAGATCGGGATGTTGACGAAAACCTTGTCGGTTCCGGCGGCCTCGGCGGCCTTGGCGATGGGCTCGCCGGCCTTGATGGCAAAAGCCATGCACGAGCTCATGATGCCGCCAAAGGTGGCAAACGCGAACCCCTTGACGAAAGAGAAGTCCTTGACGGCTTCCTTTTTCTGAGCATCGGTGAGCTGCCGCTCTTTGAGCATGCCCGCCCAGCCGCACAGGGCGATGCCGGCCAGGCACACCGCGATCCCCAGCAGAACGTACTGTCCCGAGGTCGTCCCGGTAACCTCGCCCAGCTTGCCCTCGAAGATCGGCGGGATCAGCGTGCCGAAGGCGGCGCAGAATCCCAGTGAGATCGACTGTCCGAGCGAGAGCCCCATGTACCGCAGGCTCAGGCCGCAGGTCAGACCGCCGAAGCCCCACAGCACGCCGAACAGATAAGACCACGCCATGCTGCGGCCGGGGCTCTGGCCGAGGATGCCCCACAGATCGGAGGTGGTCAGGAAGCCGCCGACCTCCGGCATAATGATCCAGGCGACGAAGCCGAGCGTGATCCAGTAGGTCTCCCATGCCCAGAGCCGTACCTTGTTGATCGGAACGTAGAAACTGGCCGAGGAGAAGCCACCGATCGCGTGAAGGACGACGCCCAAGAACGGATTCATGCACCCACCTTTGTCACGACGGTCAGACCACGAGAGGTCACCGACAAGTGGAAAGACCATCGCCGCGGTTGCCGCAATTGCCGCGTGTGGCCGTCGCGGACTATAGCATTTCGGCAGACAATGCACCAGCGGCAGCAACCGGGTGAGCCGGCCGGACCGGCCACTGCGACTTCAAGCTGGACTAGGCGGCGCTTGGCCCGCCATGGGAGAAATCGATGCAGAAGCCGGGCAAGCGCCGAAGGCGCCGGCCCTCCGCGGGCGAGCACGATATCTGCGAGAAGGGGAAATGACAGGTGGCCGTGCTGCCCGGGGATATTATTGCCCGTTGGCGGGCGGCCGCGACTCGTTCGAGAGGCGCCGCAACATCCTCCAGACGTCGAACCAGCCGCCGATCGCGATGACCACAGCCAGGCCGAAGTAGCTGATCAAGGCGGCGAATACTACATAAATCCAGAATTCTGCGGCCGTCATCGTGAGTCCTCCTGCCGGGCAGCAGCCGACGACGGGGAGAGCGGCCCGCCGGCCGAGGCCGGCACACCCGCAGAAGCTCCGGGCGGCCCCTGTCGCAAGCGTTCGTAGGCCAGGCTTCCAACGATCATTCCGAGGACACCCAGCGGGTAACTGATCAGCCCGACCAGTGGCTCGTCGAGCGAGGCGCTGATTCGGGCGACGAGTTTCACAGGCTCGTGTGCCTTGTCCCGGATGTCCGGTTCGACGATGAGGGAGGTGATATAGGTGACGATGCTGAAGAGGCCCGGGCCTACCCCGCAAATGATCGCGGCGAAGGCCCCCGCGATGTTCGCCCGCTTCCAGTAGAGGCCGAAGGCCAGCACGGTCGCCGCACCGGCAAAATACATCGTGCCGGTCATCGCCAGGAAGTTCCATACGTCGGTCTTGGTCTGGTACCAGAGGCCGAACGTGATCAGGTACACCCCCAGGCACACGATGAAGAACCGCGTGATCCACAACCGCGTGCGGTCGCGCAGCGAGATGCCGAACACCTTCAGAAGCGGCGTCAGAAGGTCTTCCGTGATCACGCCGCTCCACGAAAGCAAGTAGCCGCTGTGCGTGGACATCATCGCCGCCAGCATGCCCGCGAGAAGCAGACCCATGATGCCTGCGGGCAGGATGGCGGCCAGATACTGGGGCATGGCCAGCATGTCGTTCACGCTGTTCGGGTCGATGCCGCCATGGGCAAAATAGGCCAGCGCGGCCACGCCCCAGAGCATCGGGACAATCGCCCGCCCGAAGTAGTTCACGGCGGTCAGAGACCACATCACTCTCGCGGTCCTTGTTGAATCCGCGGCCGCGGTCCGGAAGGCTGACGTCTGCCAGCACGAACTCGCAGTCCAATGAAAGACCTGCCAGATGACGAAGACGATGCCGAGCCAAAACACCGGCCGTCCCTGCGAAAGACGGAGGAACGGGTTCATGCCGTAGTCGGGCCGATGCACCGCCACGGCCTCGGCAATGCCGGCAAGACCGCCGGTCTGCTGTTCGGTGAGCACCAGCCACGTGCAGATGCCCATGCCGAGCGTCAGCACGACGAACTGGATGTAGTCCGTCACAACCACCGACACCATGCCGCCCAGCAGCGTGTACCCGAGCACGAGCAGCACCAGGGCGGTCATCACCAGGTTCAGCGACGGCAACGTGACGCCGCCGACGTGCCAGTCCGGGATACCCGTGATGATGCGAACGAACTCCGCCTCAATCCGGAGGAACACGCCGTAGTTCAAAATGCCCGCGGTGGCCAGCACGAGGCCGCCGAGCAGCCGCACCCCTCGCCCGTAGCGTATCTCGTAGTACTCGGCGAACGTGGTCACGCCCGACGCGCGGAAACCAGAGACCAGGAAGCCGGTCAGGCCCACGAACATCGTGCAGCAAAAGGCGATCAGGCCGATGGTGAACGCGGAAAAGCCCGTCAGGAAGCCCGTCTGCGCGAAATACATCACGGTAACCAGCCCCAGTTCGGTGGCCGTCAGAGTGGCGGTGGCCAGGAAGATCGAGAGGCTGCGGCCGGCGACGAGAAATTCCGATTGCCCGCGGATGTACCGGCGAAGAAGGAACCCGGGCAGAGACCCGACGATGATGTAAACGATTACGATGGCCCAGTCGAGCCCGGTAAAAGCTGCCAGCATGCGGGTTCTCCGTCAGCTGTCGTTGTCAGAGCGGGACACACGCGGGCGTATTATCCGGCGGGCAGAAGAGCTTGTCCAGCGCGTGGACCGCGCGGCGATGAAGCGGCGGGAATGGTGCAAGTTTAAACTTCACTGAGCAGGCCCAGCAGATTGCCCCCCTCGATCGCCCGGCGATCCTGGTCGCTGAAGAACGGCATAGCGGCGAACAAGCCGATGGTTTGCGCAAAGGACACGCTGTCCAGACTGGGCGTGAGGTCCGACCCCCACAGCAGCCGCTTCGGGCCGAACGCCGCGCTCAGGGCCTCCACGTACGGCCAGGCGGCACGATGCGGATAGGCATAACCGGGCTCGCTGATCGCATAGAAACCGCTGAGTTTCACGCGTGTTTCGCGGAACCGGGCGAGCTCGATCAATTCGGCCAGGGCGGTCCGCGCCGCTCTCGCTGACGGCTCCTGCGCGACACGGGGAGGCAGGCCCAGATGGGAAACCAGCAGCCGCAGTTCGGGATAACGGTCCAGGATCGGTTTCCACGCGGCCAGGGCCCGGCCGCGGGCGTTGAGGCTGACAAGCCAGCGATGGCCGACGATCCATTCCCAGGCATCGTTGTTGATCATGTGGAGCCTGTGTATGTCGTCGTCAGTGAAGACGTACATGCTGACCCCGATGAATCCTTCTCTGTGCAAACGGTTCAGATCGGCCAAATCCGGCGGGGCATCGAGACGGACATACGCGACCGGCCGGACCCAGGCGTGCCGTTGGGCCATCGCGGCGATGTATGCGTTGTTGCCCTTGGCCCAGCCATCACCTTCGTAGCCGACAACAAGAGCCTGCTTGACGTGATAATCCGCGCCCAGGGACGCATAGAGTGAGGCTTCGTCGATTCGCACGCCCGGACGAGCGGCAAATGATCCCTGGAAACCATTCTCGAACAGATGGATATGAGCATCGGCGCGATCACACATGATTCAACGCTTCCCGCAAGGTGACCAGGAGCCTGTCCACGTCCTGAGCGGTGTTATAGCCGTGAATGGCTACGCGTAACCGGCCCGCGTGGTACATGACGTGTATCCCGTGTTCATGGAGATAACGATGAACGTCGCCGGCCTTTGAGTGGCGAAATGCGACGATCCCTGCCAGGGCCTCAGGCTTGTCAGGCGTGAGCATCTCGACCGGCAGCCGCTGGAGACCGGCCATGCAGGCGCGGACCAGCGGCTGGGCGTGTTCGTGAATGGCCGCGACACCCGTGTCGCGTATGTACCGCAGCGCCGCGTTGACCGCGTAGGCGGCCGGGTAGTTTGGCATCCCGACACAGAAGCTGGCCGCCCCGGGCCTGGTCACGACGCGTTCGAAGCGGTCGCTCTCGAAGGCGTTCTCGATGTTAAACCAGCCGCCGGCCGGTACCGTCAAGTCCGCGGCTCTTGCGGCCGGGACGCCGACCAGTCCGCCGCCATGGCTGCCCAGGATCCATTTATGCGTGGAACTGACAATCAGATCGACGCCTTTCAGATCCAGCGGAATTCGCCCCAGGGCCTGTGTGACGTCGACCGCAATCAGCGACGGACACCGCGTGCGGACGGTCTCCACGACCGCGGGCAGATCAACCTTGAAGCCGTTGAAAAAACTGACCAGCGACAGGCTCACCAGGCGGGTTGCGGGGCTCAGCAGCGGGACAAGGTCCTCGACGTATAGAGCGCCCCCGCGCGATTTCCAGAGTCGCGTTTGTGCGGGACAGGCCGGTTGGAGCCAGGGCGTCACCCCGGCCGGATAATCGAGGTCATTGATGACCACTTCATCGCCCGGCCGCAACCGCAGAGCCAGCGCCGCCAGATTGAAAGCCTCCGACGAACAGGAGCAGATTCCGATTTCATCCGGAGAAAGGCCCAGCAGCTCGGCCGCCCCCTGTCGCACCCCGTTCCATTGCCGCTCATGCAGCCGCCGGCCGTCCATGCCAAGCAGCTTGTCTTGCGCGTACTGCTGCAGGGCGGTGATCACACACCGCGGCGGAATCCCTTCGGCGGCGGTGTTGAGGTAAGTCATCTCGTCCAAGGCGGGGAAATCGGTCCGCCGGGATTCCTCGGTGAGCATGAAAACACCTTCCATATCACTTGCGGGCGGACGGCACGGCGATCAGGAACGGGCCGACGCCTCGAGACGATCGAGCCAGCGCTGGACCTGCATCGCGTCTTCGTAGGTCGCCCCGACCGGTACCGGATCGAGGCCGCGAACGACCCGGCAGAAACACCGCAACTCCTCGGCCATCATGCCGCTCGGGGCCGCCGGATCCGCGCGAATCTCCAGGGGCATCGGCCAGCGGGCCCGGTGATCCCACAACTCCAGGGGGCGGGGGTTGGGCTGTATGCGCGCCGCCCAACCCTCTCCGAACACCTCCATCCGGTCAAATCCGTCCGCAGGCATCCCTTCCGGCGTCATGAACGAAGCGGAGTAAGTCGCCAGCGTGCCATCGGCCCATTGAAGATGTGCAACCGCCAGGTCGACCGCGCCGGAGCGGTGACGATGCACCCGGCAGTCGAATCGAACCGGATCGGCTCGATCGACCAGCACCTGCGTCATGTACAAATCGTGCACCATCAGCAGCTCAAGAGGATGTTCACCCGGAAGCACATCCATCGTCGCGATCGGGCGGTGACGAACGCTGTTGAGATACGCGATGGGACCTCGCTGACGGATTTCATTGACCAGCTCGCGAAACTCGCTGTTGAACAGCATGATATGGCCAAGCATCAGATTGCCTGGGTCCGATTTGACCCACGGCCGGATTCGCTCGGCGTCCGCCAGGCTTTCGGCAAGCGGTTTCTCGATCAGCACGGGCTTGCCCGCTTTCAGGACGGTCTCGGTCATCTCCACGTGGGCGGCCGTGCTGGAGGCAATGACCCACGCCTCGGCTCCGGATTCAGCGACGGCGTGATCGAGATTCGTGTATCCGCGCACGCCGGGAAGGCTGGGAGCAATCTCGGCCAACCGGTTCTGACGCCGATGCATGACCGCCACCAGTTGCGCTTCCCCCAGACCCTGAAGGGTCAAGGCATGCAGCAGTCCGAATTCTCCCACCCCTGCGACGCCGATTTGCACCGGCGAGAACTTCGCTTCTGTCATACGGCGTTCTCCAGAGGCTGACACATCAGATGCAGATAGACATCCACGGCGCTCTGCAACTGATCCAGCGCAATCCATTCGTTCTCAGCATGTGCCTGCTCAATGCTGCCCGGCCCGAGCACAACCGCGGGGATGCCGGCCTCGCCGAAGGAACTCGCGTCGGTGCCGAACGCGCCCCCTCTGGCTTCATGTGGCAGCGACATCGCGGAAAGTACCGACTGCACAAATGCAATAAATGCCTCGTTCCCGCGTGCATCGAGCGGCGAATCGACGAACGGCGGTTCCTGGTGGACCCGCAGACCGGGGTCGCTTTGTCGCAGGCCATCCAGCAGTCGCTCGACGGCCGGAAGGACATCCTTGGGGTTCTCACCGGGGACAACTCGGCGGTCGACCTCGATGAAGCATGCATCTGGAATGATGTTGACCTGCGTCCCTCCGCGAATCACGTTGATGCTGCACGCAGCGCGACCGGTCAGCGGGTGCGAGGCGGACAGACCCGGGATGTACTGCGACTCCATCGCCTGAATGACAGGGACCATCATGCTGATCGCCGATCGCCCCTTGCCTGGATCGGACGAGTGCGCGGCGACACCCTGAGTGCGAATAACCCACCGGACCACGCCGTTGTGGGCAACGACCGGATGCAGACCGGTAGGCTCGCCGACGATCGCTCCGGCGGGTTTGAAGTCCAGGGTCTGTAGCTGCTGACCCACAAATGCCCTGATGCCGGTCTTGCCGATCTCTTCGTCGACGGTGTACAGAATCGCGACGTTATTCGGCTGCTGAGCACCGTTGCGATACGTGGTGAGCGCGGTGAGCATGGCCGCACCCGAACTCTTGGTATCGCAAGCCCCCCTGCCGAACACTCGGCCCTCGCTGATGCGCCCGCTGAAAGGATCGATGGTCATGTTGTCGGCGCTGACGGTGTCAAGGTGGCTTTCAAACAGCAGCCAGGGCGCACCGACTTTCACCGCATACGCCACCAGCACGTTGAAAGCAGGGCCATCCAGCGGCAGGCGGGTGACGGCAAAACCCAGTTGCCCCGCGTACGTCGCCAGGAAATCGGCAAGGGCTGACTCGGGAGCGGTGCGGCCGGAGATGGCTGCGTTGACCGTGTCAAAGCCGACCATCCGCACCAGCAGTTCTTCGCAGGACTTCGATCTGTTCATCCACCCTATCCTATCGTCGGTCATGGGCCATGGACACTCGCGATGCAATCCACTTCGACCAGGATCTGCGGGAATGCAAAGCTTGCCTGGATCGCCGAGCGCGCCGGTCGGTGGCTGCCCAGCCATGCAGCATAACATTCGTTGAACCCCGCAAAATGCTGCTCAATGTGCTTGAGGTAGACGCCGCAGCGGATGATGTGCTCCTTCGTACTGCCGGCCGCGGCGAGGATGTCATCAATATTCCGGAAGATCTGCCGGCATTGATCGCGAAGATCGTCCGATACAACCTGTGTGGTGCCCGGTTTGAAGCCCACCTGCCCGGAAACGCAGATGATGCCGTTGCACACCGTCGCTTGCGAGAAAGGGAAGTGGGCGGATGGATTGATGGTGCGGATCTCACTCATGTGTATCTCCAGGATGGTGCCGCGGCCGTCTCGGTCTCGGCAGCCGTTGCTCTCACGCGTACTGACAGTTGGCCGACTTCTCCACGAGGCCAAGCGGGCGGACGATTGCCGCGTTTTCGCTGATCCGGAGATATCTCATAAAGCCGTGCTTCCGTCAAGGTTGCCGAGCGCTTGTTCACGGCCGTCTTTTCTCGAAGCCCAAGGTCCTTTCACCGTTTCACGGCACGGCTTATGCTGTTCGTATGAATCGTCAGGTTCAAACGTCGCGATCTTCGGTCGATCCTGGCCTTGCAGCAGGTGGCGCCGTGCCCCTGGTGAAGAATGTTGTTCTTCGGATCAGTTGTACAGCGAGAGACACTCGTGTGCTCGTGAGGAGGCAGGCGATGAGCGGATATGGCTTCACTCTGACATGGGCCGGGCTGGTGCTGGCAGTGGCTCCTGCAGCCGCTCGGGCGGCGGATGATTACACGGTTGCAGCGTACTACTTTCCCAATTACCACCCCGACGCGCGCAATGAGGCGCGGTATGGGGCAGACTGGACGGAGTGGGAACTGGTCAAGCGGGCGGAGCCGCGTTTTCCCGGTCACCGCCAGCCGCGCGCGCCGGCCTGGGGCTATGCCAGCGAGGCCGACCCACAGGAGATGGTCCGCAAGATCGATGCGGCGGCCGGCCACGGCGTCGACGTGTTCATCTACGACTGGTACTACTACGACGACGGGCTGTTCCTGGAGCGCGGACTCGAGCAGGGATATATGAAGGCCCCCAACAATGGCCGGGTGAAGTTCTGCCTGATGTGGGCTAACCACGACTGGATCGATATTCACCCCGCCAAGCCCGGCTGCACGCCTTTGCTTTATCCGGGCAAGATCAAGCCGGAAACCTGGGAACGCATGACCGACTACATCATCCGAACCTACTTCGCGCACCCGTCGCACTGGCGGATCGACGGCAAGCCGTACTTCTCGTTCTACGATCTGTCCATGCTGGTGGAGAGCCTGGGCGGCGTGGAGAAGACGGCCCGGGCGCTGAGGGGTTTTCGCGACAAGGCGATCGGGGCGGGGTTGCCGGGTATTCATCTCAATGCGGTTGTGTGGGGCCTGAGAGTCCTGCCCGGCGAGCAGGCGGTCCGCCGGCCCGAGGAACTGGTTGAACAACTGGGTTTCGACAGCGTGACTTCGTATGTCTGGGTGCATCATGTGCCCATGAAGGCATTCCCGGAAACGCCGTACGAATGGATGATGGAAAAGTCGATCGCCTATTGGTCGGAGGCGGCCGAACGTTTTCGAGTGCCCTATTTCCCCAACGTGACGATGGGGTGGGACTCGAGCCCGCGGACGATTCAGACGGAGAAGTTCGCCAACCAGGGCTACCCGTACACTTCGACACTGAGCGGCAACACGCCTGAAGCCTTCCGCAAGGCTCTGGTGCAGGCCAGGCGGTTCATGGACCGGTCGTCGGCACCGAAGATCCTGACGATCAACGCGTGGAACGAATGGACCGAAGGCAGCTACCTGGAGCCGGATACGGTAACCGGCATGGGTTACCTGGAAGCGATTCGGGAGGTGTTCGGCTCGAAGGCGGCGACGTCCCCATCAGATGACCCGTGAGCGAGCCTGCGGCAGTTGCGTGCCCGCTTTCCGGCCGAAGCCATGCCTTGCTGTGTCTGGGATGGGCGATCGGAGATGCCGCATGGGATGAACCAGCCGGTGGACAGAACAGGATGGTCAAACCACCGGGGCCAACGCAACTCATCAGGAACATTCCGTGGTCCGCGTCGTTGCGTTCGACCCGATACCGGAACGTTCAGTCGCCTGCTCAGGGCGAGGCGAACCGGGGGGCTACAGAATGCCTTTATCGGCTGCGGCCCGCTTCCGAGCCAACCCCGTTGTTTGACGAGGAGCGAGGTGGAATGGTACAAGGTGGATGACCGCCTTGTCAGCTGTCGAGGGTCCATCTCCATCATTCAGCACCGGAGACCTGCAAATGCGACGCTGGCCGATGACAACAGTCCTGTGTGGGGTGGTAGCAGTCTCGACTGCTCTGCCGGCCTGGAGCGCGGGGCAGGCCGAGGCCGCACAATACGAAGCCGAGCTGGTCTTCCCGCTTCATCCGAAACACAACCACGCCCCCGGGATCGTCGAGTGCCCTAACGGCGATCTCCTGGTATCCTGGTACCGAGGTTCGGGTGAGCGCTCGGCCGACGACGTGGCCGTCTATGGGGCCCGGCGCCGGAAGGGCTCCGCGCAATGGAGCGAGCCGTTCCTGCTGGCCGACACGCCCGGCTTCCCGGACTGCAACACCGCCATGCACATCGACGGCCAGGGCCGCCTGTGGCTCTTCTGGCCCACGATAGTGGCCAACTCCTGGGAATCCTGCATCACCAACTACCGCATATCGAGCCAGTACACCGGGGATGGGGCGCCGAAGTGGGAGTGGCAGGGGGTGATCCTGCTCAAGCCGCGAGATTTCCGGGAGAAGATGCACAAGGCCCTGGACGAACGGCTGCGGGCTGCTCCATCGATGCTGCCTGACGACGCCCAGACGAAGCAGAAGATCGAACAACTCAAGCAGCGGATCGACGACAAGCTGTTCAGCCGTCTTGGCTGGCAGCCGCGCTGCAAGCCGACCGTGCTGCCCTCCGGCCGGATCCTGCTGCCGCTGTATTCGGACACCTATTCGGCGGGCATCATGGCGATCAGCGATGACCAGGGCCAGACCTGGTTCGCCGGCGAGCCCCTGGCCGGCTTCGGCAGCATCCAACCGACGGTGCTGCGTCGAGAAAACGGCACCCTCGTGGCCTACATGCGGGAAAACGGCCCGCTGAGGCGAATTCGCGTCGCCGAGTCCGCCGATGAGGGCGTCACCTGGGGGCCGGTCGGGGTCACCGACCTTCCCAACCCCGGTGCAGGAATTGACGGTGTGCGGCTGGCCAACGGCCACTGGGTGCTGGTCTACAACGACACCACCGAGGGCCGCAGCAGTCTGGCGGTCTCGCTCTCCTCCGACGAGGGACGCTCCTGGAAGTGGACCCGTCATCTGGAGCGCCACAAGACCGGCAGCTACCATTACCCGGCCGTGATCCAGGCTGCCGACGGAAGGATCCACGTGGTGTACAGCTTCTTCACCGACGGCGGCAAGAGCATGAAGCACGCCGCGTTTGACGAGGCCTGGATTTCCGAGCACGATTGAAAACGCTTCCTGGAATAGGGCAAAACACGCTCGAAGGAATGTTTCGACGAGCGCATGACTGGCCTTCCGATCGCCAGAACGACCAAAGATGCCCGTCTGACGTCCGGCTGCATGGCTATGATTGGAGAGGTGACACTTCGATTCCTGGATGTGGGCACCATCGTCGCTTACCTGCTGGTGATGGCGGCGATCGGGGTGTACTTCGCGCGCAAAAAGAAGACCACAGAAGGGTACTTCGTCGGCAATCGGGCGTTCCCCGGCTGGGCGGTCGGCTTGTCGATGTTCGCGACCTCCATCAGCTCGGTGACGTTTCTGGCGTTCCCCGGCGCGGCCTTCATCCTCGATTGGCGACAGATTGTCCAGAACCTGACACTCCCGCTGATCGCGGTACTGGCCATCCTGCTGTTCATCCCATTCTTTCGGCGCGGCCGGGCCACGTCCGCATACGAGTACCTCGAGGAACGCTTTGGCCCGCTGCTGCGGTTGTACGGAGCGATCAACTTCATCATTCTGCAGTTCGTGAGACTGGGCACCGTCCTCTATCTCGTGTCCATTCCGGTGCAGATCCTGACCGGGACGTCCATCATCTGGGTGATCGTGATCGTCGGCCTGGTCGTGTCTTTCTACACCATTCTCGGCGGGCTGGAGGCGGTCATCTGGATCGACGTGATTCAGGCCATCGTGCTCATCACGGGGGCCGTACTCCCCTTGTTTTTCATCGTATTCGAGCTGCCTGGCGGATTGGCGCAGATCGTGCACGATGGGATGGAGCAGCACAAGTTCGGCCTGGGTCCCATGAGCTGGGACCTGGCCGAGCGCACGTTCCCGGTCATGGTGCTCATCGGTCTGCTGAACTGGACCACCGAATACACCACGAACCAGAACGTGATCCAGCGGTATCTGGCCGCGTCATCCATGCGTGAAGCCCGGAAGGCAACCGCGATCTGTGCGGTGATGAGCCTGCCGATCTGGGTGTTCTTCTTCTTCGTCGGGACGAGCCTGTTCGTCTACTACCAGGTATTCCCCGATCCGCAGATCACGCGGATTCTCGCGGATCGTCAGACAGACTACATCTTCCCCTACTTCATCCTCAGCCGGATGCCGGCCGGGGTCGCCGGACTGGTCATCGCGGGATTACTTGCGGCGACCATGTCGCTCGACTCGAGCATCAATTCGGTCGCGACGGTGTCCACGGTGGACATCATTAAGCGCCACATCTGCCCCGACCGCGACGACGCCTTCTATCTTCGCATGGGCAAGATCACATCCATGGGTGCCGCGGCCGCCATGATCGCCGGCGCCATCGTCATCGCGCGTCTCCCCAAGGAGAGCATGGTTGACCTGGGACTGAAGATCGCCCAGATCGTGTTCGGGGGTGGGCTGATGGGGATCTTTCTGCTCGGCTTCCTGACCACGCGGGTCAACTACGTCTCCGCCTCCGTCGCCCTGGTATTGACCCTGCTGCTCGACGTCTATCTCGCCTTGTGCAGTTTCAATCAGTTGCCCGAGTGCATATCCGTTCGAGTCCATGCGTACTGGATCGGCGTCATCGCCAACGGGTTTGTCATCGTTTTCGGGTACGCGATCAGTCTCGTGACGCGAGGCCGGCCAAAACCGCTGGATCGTCTGACGATCTGGACGATGAAGGATCAACGATGCGCTTCCGGCCTGGTTTCCCAGCACGGTTCCCACGCCAGCAGCACCGACTGAACAGTGATGCTCGACTTCTTGGGACGAACGGTGATGCGCTCCAGCTCCTCGCGGCCTTCCTGTCCGAGGGTGTCTATGTCGGTCTGCAACTGGGCTTCGAGCTCGGTGATCTGCTGCTGCACCGTTTCGACCGATTCAGCAGCCCGGCGGACGTCTCCGGCCTCCTTCATCGATCGACCGACGCCGCGGACGGCACTGCCCGCGCGACCGACATTCAGAACGCTGGCCGTCTTCCTGCCAAAGAGGGCCGACAGGATTGCACCGCCAAACGAGACGGCCGTGGAGAGCTTTGACGCCCGCGATTGTTCCTGCTGGACCTCGACCGCCTGCTGGGCACGGCGCAGACGTTCCTGCAGGACGTTCATCCGAGAAGCGTACTTCTCCCTCAGCCGCGCGACCTCCTCGTCGCGCCGCTCGCGAGCGGCTTGCGCGATCCGGAGTTGAAACTCACGCTCGCTCTCGCCCGGGCGGCTCACGGCCTTGAGGCTCGCGGATTGAAACAGCTCCAGAGCACGTTCCCGATACAGCA
>JAUCQB010000051.1 GCA_030372985.1 Phycisphaerae bacterium | reverse complement strand
GTTCGGAACTCGTCGGCAGCGTCAGATGTGTATAAGAGACAGCCTTCACCTTGCGACACAGATCGGCGGGCAAAGCCCGCCCTACCGAATCGGGGCCAAAGACCCCTCCCGAAACAGGGGTGAGTGGTAAGTCATGGAACCTCGGACTCTGTTCGGCAAAATGCTCGCGTACTCGCTGCTGGTGATCGGGAGCTTCCTGTTCATCTTCCCGTTCATCTGGCTGGTGAGTACATCCCTCAAGCCGCTGGAGCAGGCCGCGACCATGCCGCCGCAATGGGTCCCCTACGAGTATCGGGCCACCTTGGACGGCCAGGAGTGCGAGGTCATCCGCGGCGATGCCCTCACGTCACCCATGCTCGTGGTCCGTCTGAACCTCAAGGATGACCCTCGCGACGGCCAGAAGCTCCTCGTGCCCGAGAGCGACTACCGCGATGGCACCATCCCGCAGAAGATCGCCGGCATCGAACAGCGGATACCCGCCACCGTCCTCCGCAGAGCCGAGCCCGGCTGGTGCTACATCAAGGAACGCAAGACACAGGTCGACATGAACGCTCCGGGCGCATGGGACGTCGTCCCACCCGAGACCATCACCGGCCGGCCGAAGCTGTTCTGGGGCAATTTCCCGGCCGCAATCAACAAGATGGGCCGCGTGCGGGTGTGGATTCCGCTGCTCGGCGAACGCGAGATGTCCATCTTCTGGTTGTACCTGCGTAACACGCTGATCGTGTGCGTCCTGGGCGTTATCGGCACGGTGAGCAGTTCGTCTCTCGTGGCCTACAGCCTGGCCAGGATCCCCTGGCGCGGACGCGGCGTCCTCTTTGGCATCACCCTGGCGACGATGATGGTTCCCTTCGCCGTGCTGATGGTGCCCCTGTACGCGCTTTTCGCGAAGTTCGGGTGGGTCGGCACGCTGCTGCCGCTCTGGGTGCCGGCATTCTTCGGCAGCGGGTTCAACATCTTCCTGCTCAGGCAGTTCTTCCTGACCATCCCGAAGGACCTCTCCGAGGCCGCCCGGATCGACGGTTGCAGCGAGTTCGGCATCTTCTGGCGGATCATCCTGCCGCTGAGCAAGCCGGCCCTGGCGGTCGTCGCCCTGTTCCACTTCCTCTACGCGTGGAACGATTTCATGGGCCCGCTGCTGTTTCTGACCCGCCGGGAGACGTTCACCCTCTCGCTCGGCCTGCAGTCCTTCCAGTCCCAGCACGGCGGCACCGACTGGACCAGCCTCATGGCCGCCAGCACGCTCATCTGCCTGCCGATCGTCGTGCTCTTCTTCTTCACCCAGAAGACCTTTATCAAGGGCATCGCGACGACGGGGCTGAAGGGTTGACGAGCCGTGAGCTCTGAGTCCGCGCGGCGATCGCGGTTGGCGGGGATTGGACACCCGGCCTGGGCTGCTGGCGGCTACATGCGTCGAGACTACTCCGACCCGGCGAACGCAGCCTCGATTTCGCGGAGGAAAAGCGGTGGCTCGACAATCCTGAGAGCGGGGAAGCGCCTCACGAAGTCGGCGGAGGCCATCAGATCAAGCAGGTCCCTGTCGCGCGTGACGATGAAACGGGCATGCGCCGCGCCGGCCAAATTGACGTAGCAGGCGTCGTCCGGATCGCGGTCATAGGTGAAATCGGCGGGAATGTTTTCCATCAACTCGACGTATTTTGCGAGGTCGAGAAGCAACCGATCTACGTGTTCTGCGGTCACACCGAGTCTGGCCGGCAACTTGGTGGGAAGCTCGCGGATCTCCTCCAGAACGTGGTCACTGACAAAGACTCGGATTTGGCCCTTCTGAGCCGCCGTCAGACAGGCTCCGGCCGGTCCACCGGGGTTGATGAGGGCCTGGGTAAAAACGGTACAGTCGAAGACGGCGGAAATGGGTGCGGTCACCGGCCTTGTCCCCTCGCCCGGCGTGCGGCCCGCATCTCGTGCTTGGCCCGCTCGAGCACCTCGCCGAGCTCGTCATCGGCCATGCCGCTATCCAGGAATCGCTGGTATATGGTTCCGCTTAACTCCTGCAGCGGCGTCGGCGGCTCGGCAAAGTGCCTCACCAGGTTGGCTACATACGAAGGCAGGTCTTGGCCGCACGCGGCCGCGCGCTGTGCCAGGATGGCTTCCGCTTCCGGAGAAATGGGAATCTGCAGCATCGTCATAATAGCACATTATAGCATATTCTCCGTGGGCAACGCCAGGGCGAGCAGGAACGGGGGCGAGGGCCGTGCACGTTGCGGCCGGCATATTCGCCCCGTCCCGCATCCATCCAAGTGAAGCCGCCTGGACGATCACTGACGCCACCGAGACGACATGCCGGCCGGTTGAATGTGAATCCCGGGCCAGCCGGTGTATAATGCCACCCCTGACCGGCGATGCAGGGTCGGCGTCGGATCCTGCTCGCCTCTTTGGAAGGAATGCCAGGATATGCCTGCGCCCGACTCTGAATCGTTTCGCACGTTCATTCACGACCTCATCGACGAGGACATGCGCACTAACCGCTGGGGCGGCCGGGTGGTCACCCGCTTCCCGCCGGAGCCCAACGGCTACCTGCACATCGGCCATGCCAAGAGCATTTGCCTGAACTACGGGCTGGCCCGCGACTACGGCGGCCAGTTCAACCTTCGCTTCGACGACACCAACCCGGTCAAGGAAGAACAGGAGTACATCGACTCGATCACCGAGGACGTCCGCTGGCTCGGGGCCGACTGGGAGGACCGCCTCTTCTTCGGCTCGGACTACTTCGGGCAGATGTACGAATGGGCGATCCAGCTCATCGAGGCCGGCAAGGCCTATGTTTGCGATTTGAACGCCGACCAAGTCGCCGCCATGCGCGGAACCGCGACTGTTCCGGGCCAGGAGAGCCCTTACCGCAACCGCAGCGTCGAGGAAAACCTCGATCTGTTCGAACGGATGAAGAAGGGCGAGTTCCCCGACGGATCGCGCACTCTGCGGGCCAGGATCGACATGGCCTCGCCGAACTTCAACATGCGCGACCCGGTCATGTATCGCATCCTCCACGCGACCCACCCGCACACCGGCGACGAGTGGTGCGTCTATCCGATGTACGACTGGGCACACGGGCTGGAGGACTCGATCGAGAAGATCACGCACTCGATCTGCACGCTGGAGTTTGAGAACCACCGGCCGCTGTATGACTGGTTCCTCGACCAGCTCGGCATCTATCACCCCCAGCAGATCGAGTTCGCCCGGCTCAACCTGACCTACACGGTCATGAGCAAGCGCAAGCTGCTCCAACTGGTCAAGGATGGGCTCGTCCGCGGCTGGGACGACCCGCGGATGCCGACCATCTGCGGCCTGCGCCGCCGAGGCTACACGCCGGAAGCGATCTGGAATTTCTGCCGCCGCATCGGCGTGAACAAGTACGACAGCATCGTCGACATTCAGCTTCTCGAGCACTGCATCCGCGAGGACCTCAACAAGCGGGCTCCGCGGGTCATGGGCGTGCTGAGGCCGCTCAAGGTGGTGATCGACAACTACCCCGACGGCCAGGTCGAGCAGCTCGACGCGATCAACAACCCCGAGGACCCCGGCGCCGGCACCCGCAAAGTGCCGTTCTCGAAGGTGCTGTACATCGAGCAGGACGATTTCCGCGAGGTCCCGCCGCCCAAGTACTTCCGGCTGACCCCCGGCCAGGAGGTGCGGCTGCGCTACGCTTACTTCGTCAAGTGCATTGGTTGTGTGAAAGACCCGGCCACCGGCCAGGTCACCGAGGTCCACTGCACCTACGACCCGGCCACCCGCGGCGGCGACTCGCCCGACGGCCGCAAGGTCAAGGGGACGATCCACTGGGTCTCCGCCGGCCAGGCCGTCGACGCCGAGGTGCGGCTGTACCACCACCTGTTCAGCAAACCCGACCCCGACGACGTTCCCGAGGGACAGGACTGGAAGACCGGCCTGAACCCCAACTCGCTGGAAGTGCTCACCGGCTGCAAGGTCGAACCCAGCCTGGCCGACGCCACCCCCGGCACCCGCGTCCAGTTCGAGCGAATGGGCTACTTCTGCGCCGACCCGGATTCGAGCCCCGGCAAGCCGGTCTTCAACCGCACGGTCACTCTCAAGGACACGTGGGCGAAGATCGCGGGCAAGCAGGATGGGAAAGCCAAAAGGTAGGGCAGCGTCGAGGTCGCCCCAGAGACTATGGTGACTGCTGTCGGGCCTGCCGGCAGATGGCCGTGTTTCGGCTTTGGGAGCTCGCGTTATAAAAAGGTTCTGAGCTTCTACTCGCCTGGGACCGGATAGTTGGTATAGTGCCCGGCTGACAGACTTGGCCAAATCAACGGCAGGAGGACTATCATGGGTCTGTGGGACAAACTCAAAGGCGAGCTGATTGACATCGTCGAGTGGCTGGACGACGGCCGTGAGACCATGGTCTATCGCTTCCAGCGCTATCAGAACGAGATCAAGTACGGCGCCAAGCTGGTCGTCCGGGAATCGCAAACCGCGGTCTTCGTCAACGAAGGCCAGTTGGCCGATGTGTTCACGCCCGGCACGTACACACTGGAGACCAAGAACCTGCCGATTCTGGCCACCCTCCGCGGATGGAAATACGGGTTCAACAGCCCCTTCAAGGCCGAGGTATACTTCGTCTCCACCCGCACCTTCACCGACCGCAAGTGGGGCACCAAGAACGCCATCATGCTGCGCGACGCGGAGTTTGGACCGGTGCGGCTCCGGGCGTTCGGCACATTCGCGATCAAGGTGAAGGACCCCGCAACCTTCATCCGCCAAATCGTCGGTACTGACGGCCGCTTCAACGTCGACGAGATCGGCGAGCAACTTCGAGACATGCTGGTGGCCCGGTTCGCGGACGTACTCGGAGAGAGCAAGATCCCGGTGCTCGATCTGGCCGGCAACTACGACGAGTTGGGCAGGTTCATCACCGGCCGCATCCAGCACGATTTCGATGTGTTCGGGTTGCAGGTCGTCATGCTGATGGTGGAGAACATCTCCCTGCCGCCGGAAGTCGAAGAGGCGATGGACAAGCGGACCAGCATGGGGGTGATCGGCAATCTTCAAGCCTACACGCAATTCCAGGCAGCCAACGCCATCGACGACGCGGCCAAGACGCCGGGCGGGCTGGCCGGTGCGGGCATCGGCATGGGTATGGGTCTGGCGATGGGCGGGCAGATGGCTCAGACCATGGGCGCCGCCCAGCAGGCGACCGGCGGCCCCGGAGCCCCGCCTCCGCTGCCGGCCTCCGCCGCGTTTTTCATGGCCGTCGAGGGCAAGCAGGTCGGCCCGCTTGATCTGGCGGGCCTGCAAGCCAAGGTAGCCGCCGGGCAACTCAAGAGCGATACGCTGGTCTGGAAGAACGGGATGGCCCAGTGGACGCCGGCAGGTCAGGTGGCGGAGTTGGCAGGTATCCTGGCCAGCGTGCCCCCGCCGCTGCCGAATGCGTGATTGTGTGCCGGCCCCTGCTCCATCGCCAAGAGAAGGACCCGCCCCACGTGGAACCTATGGCCGAGGAGATATCGACCCAGCGAGAATTTCCCTGCGTCAAGTGCGGGGCCGACCTGCTTTTCACGCCCGGCACGACCGCCCTGACCTGTCCGTATTGCGGCCAGGAAAACCAGATTCCCGTCGAACCGGAGCGGGTGGAGGAATCCGACTACTCTGCCACACTGGCGGAACTCGCGGCCGGCGAAGAACTCCACGAGACACTGGCGGTCAGGTGCTCCAGTTGTGCGGCCGAGAGCTCGCTCCCGCCGAACGTGACCGCCGATAAATGCCCGTTCTGCGGCGCGCCCATCGTTGCCCTGGCGGCCTCCCGGAAGCTGATCCGTCCCGGATACCTCTTGCCGTTCCATGTGACACGCGAGCAGGCGATGGAGAGCTTTCGTTGCTGGATCGCTTCGCGGTGGTTTGCCCCCTCGTCGCTTCACCGGAACGCCGAGGCCGGGACGCTCTCAGGCATCTACATGCCTGCCTGGACGTACAACTGCGACACCGACAGCGACTACACCGGCCAGCGAGGAGACGACTACTGGGATACGAAGACCTATCACGCGATCGTCAACGGTCGGACCGTTACCAGGACCCGGCAGGTCCGCAAGACACGCTGGACCTCGGTCAGCGGGCAGGTTCAGAACGCTTTCGCTGATCTGCTCGTTCGGGCCAGCGACTCACTGCCGGAGGAGCACTTCCACGCCCTCGAACCGTGGGATTTACGGAACCTTGTCGGCTACCGCGACGAGTTCCTGGCCGGTTTCGTCTGCGAGAGCTACCAGATCGATCTGCCGGCCGGCTTCGAGCACGCGCGGCAGGACATGGAAGAACCGATTCGCAACACCGTCCGCCGTGATATCGGCGGCGATCATCAGCAGATCGACACCGTGTCCACGCGATACTCCAATATCACCTTCAAGCACATTCTGCTGCCGCTGTGGCTGAGCGCCTACCGCTACCACGACATTACCTACCGCTTCATGGTCAACGCCCGAACGGGTGAGGTGCGAGGCGAACGGCCGTACAGCTTCTGGAAGATCACGCTCTTGATCAGCGCCATCCTCTCCGTCATTGCGGTGATCGTGCTCCTGGCGAACATGAATCGTTGATGGACGCCCGGTCTGTCGACGCTGCCTGTGCGACGCGCTCGGCCACAGCCGGCCGGCCGCCGGGTATGATCGTCAGCGGTCAATAGAGACCGGTGCATTGACAGGGTTTCCCGCGCCGACGATCCGCCGGTCAGAACCGACATGGGAGCGATGACGCGGAACCGGAGTGAGGGCATCGCATCACCGTCATGTATCTCGGAAGCTCGCCCAGTCGATGCCCAGTTTGCGCATACGGGCGCGTAGCGTGTAGGGGTTGATGCCCAGCAGCTTTGCGGCGCCGTGGGGGCCTTCGATCCGGCCGTGGGTCCGCTCCAACGCCAGCTTGATGTGCTGAGCCATGGCGGAGTCAAGGGTGATGATGGCCTCCCCGTTGTGGGCCTGGACGGCCGGGAGCAACCGGGCAGCGTCGGCCTCGCGGGGGGCAATTCGCGTGTCCACACCGAGGGCCGCAGCCACTTCGAGCCGCCGTCCCATCCCCAGAATCGCCGCACGCTCGATCACCGCCGACAGCTCACGCACATTTCCCGGCCAGTCGTACGAGACGAGCAGATCGTTGTCCTGGGGCGTGGGCACCAGCGGTGGCGTACCCAGTCTCCTGGCGGCCCGGAGGGCGAAATGACTGGCCAGCGAGGGAATATCCTCGATCCGTTCGCGCAGCGGCGGGATTCGAACCACGAACACCGCAATGCGGTACCACAGGTCCTCCCGGAAGGCCCCCTCAGCCACCATGGCATGGAGATCGCGGTTGGTCGCGGCCACCACGCGGACATCCACGTGAAGCGGGCGCTGTCCGCCCACCCGCTCGAACGAGCCGTCCTGAAGAATCCGAAGCAGCCGAACCTGGGCGGCCGGCGGGAGCTCGCCGACCTCGTCGAGAAACAGCGTGCCGCCGTCGGCCCGCTCGAACCAGCCCTTGCGCGTCGCGACCGCCCCGGTGAAGCTGCCACGCTCGTGGCCGAACAGCTCGGAATCGATCAGCTCCGGCGGAATGGCCCCGCAGTTGACTCGCAGGAACGGACCGCCGCTTCGCCGCGAGCCCTTGTGAATGGCCCGCGCGACCACCTCCTTGCCCGAACCCGTCTCGCCGAGGATCAGCACCGGCACATCCGAGTGGGCAACCAGGTTGACTCGCTCCATCACATCCTTCAAGCCGGTCTCCGAGCCCACGACTGAGTCGCTGATATCCTGTCGCCCCAGCCGGGCCAGCAGGGAGCGGTTGTCGGCCTCCACCGCCTCGCGCAGCACGCTCAGCTCCCTCAGTTGGCGGTCGTTCTCGAGGGCGACGGCGAAGGGCTCCATGAGTGCGGTCGCCAGTTCCTCATGCTCGCTCCGAAAGCCTGATCGCCGCTGCGTTGCCAGCACGAGCACGCCGACCGGCTCATCCTCGCGGTTCAGCGAGCCCACCATAACCTGCCCTTCAACACCCGCTGGCAGAAGGGCCGGGTGCATCTGTCGAATCTCCGCCGCGCCGTTGCGAAGCACTTTGCCTTCACGGCACCAGGCCAGCAGCCTCCTGAACTCTTCGGGAGTGCACTCGTTGCGGGTCTGTTCCGGAAGGATCGCAGTGCCGCAGACCCCGGCCGCAACCGTTTCCACCGACGATCGAGGGGGGTCCAGCCGCCGCACGAGGACCAGGTCGACCGGCACCCGTCGCGTCAGGACCGGCCCGATTCGCGAGACCGATTCGCCAATCTCGATATGCTTGCAGGCTTCCCGCCAGACATCCAGCAGGACCGGCATGAAGCGGGTCATAGAGTTTCACCGTCAAATATGACAGGTAACCATCAAATATGACGCCTATTCTATAACATTTAACGGACGTTGCAAGCGCCCGCCTCGGGCATCGCCAACAAGCCCATTTCCGAGGTTGAAAACGCGGTTTTCGGACCTGGCACGAGCTTTGCCAATACTACCACTGCCGGGGAAAGTTGCTGCAAGCCATTGGACGCACGCAATCGTCTCTTTCTTTGGAGACGGGCCACTTACCGGCCAAACAACGCAGCCGGAGTGGGACACGAAAGGTTCACCCCCCCGCGCGGGGTGCGTGACACCGGAGACACGACGCATGGCAGATGACGTCCTGACCGGTAAGCCGGCTCCCCTGGCGGGGGTACCTCGGCGATTCTGGGTTCTCGGGATCGGCATGGGGGCCGTTCTGACCTTCCTTGCGATACACGCCTGGCACCCTGAATGGCAACTCCTCCCGGCTTCGACCAGCCAGTACAGCGCAGGCACGCTGCTGGCCGTCTTTCTCGCGGCGCTTATCTGCGAGTACATCGACTCGTCGCTCGGAATGGGTTACGGCACGACGCTGACGCCCATGCTGCTGATGTTCGGTTTTGACCCGCGTGCGGTTGTGCCCTGCGTTCTGATCAGCGAACTGGTGACTGGCCTGACGGCAACGCTCATGCACCACCGTGACGGGAACGTGGACTTCCTGCGGGACAAGAATGCCCGCGGGACGGCCATCCTGCTTTCCCTTCTCAGCATTGTTGGAGCGGTGGTCGCGGTGCGACTGGCCAACAAGCTGTCTGTTCCCGGGCTCAGGCTGGCCATCGCCATGGTCATCATGGTGACAGGCATTTTCACGTTGGCCACGGTTCGTCGCCAGCTTCGTTATCGCAAGAGCCACATTGTCACGGTTGGCGCGATCGCGGCGTTCAACAAAGGGCTCAGCGGAGGCGGCTACGGCCCGCTGGTGACGGCCGGGCAGGTCGTATCGGGTCTGTCTCCGAAACACGCCGTGGCGATCAGCTCTCTGGCCGAAAGCTTCGTGTGTCTGGTGGCAATCATCGCCTCGCTGTGGCTGGGCAAGGATATCAACTGGGGTCTGGCCCTGCCTCTGGCTGTCGGGGCGGTGATGTCGGTCCCGCTGGCCACCATGACTGTTCGTTGGTTGCCCGAGAAGGCGATGCGGGCCAGCGTCGGCGTGATGACCATCGTCCTGGCGATCGTCATGCTGATCGGCGGCAGCGCATAAGTTTGACCGGGGTCTGAGCCCTATCACGCCGCACCGGCCGATTGGAGCGGCGGTCAACCGGAAGTGTGGTGAAACGACGGAGCGGTCAGCCCGTGCGAGGCCGGCCGCTCCGTTTTCTCGTTTGATGGCCTATCTGTGACAGACTAGTACCGTGTTTCATAAGTTTCACGACTATGCGACCTTCTCATCTGCCGCCAACGGCTTTCCGGTGTAAGTCCATCGGTAGGGATGGGCCAGGCATTCATCATAGTATTCGACGAACTCGATGATCTTGGTGTCGAGGTCATCAACGGAGCGAAAATCGCCGCGACGAATGACTTTGCGGGTCAGAGTGCCGAACCAGATCTCGATCTGATTGAGCCAGGATGCGTGCGACGGCGTAAAGTGAAAGACCACCCGTTTGCCAGGCCGGGTGAGGAACGTGCGCCGCTGGTCTCCCGTGACCATGGGTGGCAACGGACACTGACACAGTTTGGCGACGGTCCGACAGGTGGCTTCGTGCCAATGGGTGTTGAGATTGTCAAGGACGAAGTGAATCCGTTTGGCTTTTCGGTAATGCCGACAGACCGACTCGACGAAATCCGCGAAGACTCCGGCGGGACGATTGTCGGTGAGATGACCATAGATTTCCCCGCTGGCCACCTCCAGACTGGCAGTCAGGCAGCGAGTCCCGTGACGGATGTACTCATGTTCGATGCGTTCAATGCATTCGGATTGGGGAGGCTTGTGAGGGTATCGTCGCTCAAGGGCCTGGATGCTGGTCTTCTCATCAACCGAAAGAATGATCTCACCCCGTTTGGCCAGTCTCTGGGCCTTCAGGTAGAGGGTGACGATGGCCAGCATCTTCGCCTCAAAGTCCGGATCGGGACTGTGAAGCCAGTAGTGCCAGCGATGGGGCTTGATCGCCGCCTGATCGAGCAGCCGCCACACCGTGGTCCGACTGATGGCCTCGACAATCCCGTCGTTGACGACGGCTTGGGCGAGGTCGGTCGCACTCCAGTGGGTGACGGGAACATGGTCTTGGACCGGTGGCCGAGTGGCCAAGGCCATGATCTTGTGTTGCTCCTGAGGGGGAAAACGTCGGTGGACGGCCGGGACGAGGACGGTCCTTGAGCCCGTCCAGGCCCGCCTGCTCGTAGCGTTGACGCCAGCGGACAATGGTGTCCACGCTGGTTCGGAGTTCGCGTTTGATCTGCCGGTGGGGAATCCCATCGGCACAGAGTAACAGGATGCGGGCTCGCAGCACGTCTCGCTGAGGCGAGGTGCGCTTCCGGACCACGGCCTCCAGCCGTTTCCGGTCGCCTGCCCGAAGGCGGAGCGGGGGCGCAGGATCGAAAGGCATAATCGAACCTCCATGTTCGTGGTCCATATGCCCTTCATCGGTCAAGCCCTTGCTCGATCTGCAACATAGTCGTAGTATTTATGAAACACGGTACTAG
>JAUCQB010000050.1 GCA_030372985.1 Phycisphaerae bacterium | reverse complement strand
CTGAGTTGGAGAAACGGTGCTCGGGAGATCAGCCTCAAGAGGTGGGCGGCTTACCGGCGGCAACATAATCGGATCCGTCGTCATGCAGCGTAATCACGAAACTGACCAACCGAAAACGGCACTAGATGCTAACGATGCGAGGAACCAACGGGCCGCCGCAGGCTTCACACCGGAGTCCTTTGTGACGCTTACTTGACTTCATACACCGTTACGACACGGGCGATTCTGGCCTGGATCAACCGCGCGACCAGCCTCGTGCGTTGACCCTCAAGGCCATACCCCTGGATTTCGTCATGGCGATAAAGCGCGAACGCCGAGGCGGGTCGGCCTCGGCGTTCAACGTTAACTGGCGGGCCGCCGCGTTGTGCGGCGTTGGGTCCATTAGCGGGGACAGGATTCGAACCTGCGACCTCGAGGTTATGAGCCTCGCGAGCTGCCAGCTGCTCCACCCCGCAGTACAGGTTTGTTAGGGTACAGCCGGCCCGGAACACTGTCAAGAACGGCCGCCAGCCCCCGAATCACGTCCGGCCACGCTGACCTGAGGGTCCATCTGGGTCAATGCGGCAGGTCCTGGCCCGGAAGTCCACCCCACCACCGGCTTGCGATGAGAAGCGGCCTCAGCATCTGTTCCGGTCGTTTGTGCGGCCGTCAGCGTCAGCTTGCCCGGCTGACGAGGCTGGGCACCAGCCGCCTTTTCTGCTCGAAGACCCAGCGGTAGTAATCCGCCCTCTTGAGCTTGGCCGCGGCGGGCTGATCCAGGCAAACGGTCACGTCCGGATGCAATTGCAGGGCACTGGCGGTCACCTGCGAGGTCACGGGGCCTTCGATGGCCTCGGCGATGATATCGGCCTTGGAGGCCCCAAAGGCCAGCAGAATGATCTGCCGTGCTTCCAGGATCGTGCCGACGCCCATGGTGATGGCGAACCGCGGCACTTCGTCCATGCTGCTGAAGAAGCGGGCGTTGTCGCGGATGGTCTGCTCGGTCAGGGTCTTGAGGCGGGTCCGCGAGCCGAGCGATGAGCCGGGCTCGTTGAAGGCAATGTGCCCGTCGCCGCCGATTCCGAGAATCTGGATGTCGATGCCGCCGCTTCGCTTGATTTCATCCTCGTACCAGGCGCAGAAATCCAGCACCGAGTCGGCGTGGCCGTAAGGAACGTGAATCGCGCCGGCCGGGACGTTGATGTGCTTGAACAGGTTCTCCTCCATGAAGTAGCGGTAGCTTTGCGGGTGGCTGGGCGACAGGCCGATGTACTCGTCAAGATTGAAGGTGGTGACCTTCGAGAAGTCCAGCCCCTTCTCACGATGGCGCTTGACGAGTTCCTTGTACAGGCCCAGCGGGGTCGAGCCGGTTGCCAGTCCCAGCACGGCGGTGGGCTTGGACATCAACTTGCGTTCAATGATCTCGGCCGCAAAGGCGCTCGCCTCGTCGGTCGTCTTGGTGATGATGACTTCCATTGCGTTCTCCTGCGATATAGACCAGACACAGCCTCGCCGCCGATTCGGCAGGCCGGCGATGGGCGGACATTATAGCGACGCGGTCCGGCAAATGAAGAGCCGAGCGGTCGAGGGAAGCAAGTGGCCCTGGCGACCGACGCGAGCCTGTCGCCGAGGGCACAGGAAGGGCGCAGCCGACCGCGGCGCGGATTGCTGATTCAGCGTGACGCATGGAGTGGCCGCACAGACGATGCCCTATTGCGAAAGCGGCATACAGGCAGTATAGGTGTTACCCGCGATCGGCAATGGACCCTGTTGTTATGCCTGGAGGCGTTCATGAAACTCGTCGTTTTCGAGGACAGCCAGTTTGACAGTTTTCTGCCCTTGGCCTGGGTTCGAGGGGTTTTTGAGCTGAAGACCGGCGCGGTCACGCTCCGGGAGAAGATCGAGCGGGCGGCCGGGACCAAGGCTGCCGCGGTCATTGTCCGCGATTACCTCGCCGCCTGCGCTCGCCGCCGCAGCGGTTCGGCGGCGGTGAACAACCTGAGCGGCTGCACAGGCGACGAGGTGCTTTTCGTCAACGCCCGCGTGCGGGCCTCCCAATGGACGCCCCCCGCCAAGGCCGGGGCTCAGTGGCACGGAGACATGCTGGCGGTATGGCGAACGAAGGATGACGTCAGCGGCATCACCGACTACGCCGGTCTTGCCGCCGCGGCAGGCAAGGCCCCTAAAGAGCAATACACCGGCAAATGGTTCGACTACATCTGGGACGTCATGCTCAGCAACCCGGAGGAGATCGTCGCGGACTTCAAGGCCGCCGGCCGCAGCGGCATACACGGCACGATGCACGAGTCGTCCGTCATTTTCGGCCCGCGCGAACAGGTCTTTGTAGGCGAAGGCGCCGAGATTCACCCCTTTGTGTGCATCGATTCCCGTCATGGGCCGGTGACGCTGGAATCGGGGGTCGAGGTGCACCCCTACACCCGCATCGAGGGCCCCTGCTACGTGGGGGCCAAGAGCATTCTGCTCGGGGCCAAGGTGCGCGAGGGTTGCAGCATCGGCCCGATGTGCCGGGTCGGCGGCGAGATCGAGGAAAGCATCATCCACGGAAACTCGAACAAGTATCACGACGGCTTCCTGGGCCACGCCTACGTCGGCGAGTGGGTCAATCTCGGTGCCCTGACGACCAACAGCGACCTGAAAAACGATTATACGACGGTCAGCATGATGATGGGTGGCCGTTCCATCGACACCGGATCGACCAAAGTCGGCAGCATGATCGGCGATCACGTGAAGACCAGTATCGGAACGCTCCTGAACACCGGTACGGTCGTGGGCACGATGGCCATCCTGGTGGCAACCGGGGCGCCGTTGCCGAAGTACATTCCGCCTTTCGCCTGGTTCCTCAACGGCTTTGTCGGCAAGGGCTTTGGGTTGAACGTGCTGATCTCGACGGCTCGCACGGCCATGTCGCGCCGCAAGGTTGAAATGACCGCCGACGACGAGCAGCTCCTGCGGCATGTTTTCCAGCTCACCGACGAGGAGCGCATGGGGTATGTTCGCAAGGGCCGCCGGGCAATGCTTAGGAAGTAGAGCCGCCCCGCCGTGACTCGGCCGCCTCCGCCGGACCCCAGGCCTGGGGCCTCCCGGTCCGCGGGCGCCGAGAAAAACGGTCCGGATCTCGGCGACCATCGCTTGATGTGGCAGGCAGAATTGCTATACTGAAGTTTCTGGCGGCAAGACCGGCGGTCTGCCGGTCGGATCCAACGTACAGGGACGTACAGACAACGACTTACGAATCTGCCGTAGCGGAGGAGGTCATAGTATGTTTAAAAAAAGGGAATACGCACTGGAAAACGTTGCGGAGCCCAATCTGGTCGAGGACGTTTTCCCGTACATCCTGCCCCCGCTGATCACATTCAATGGTAAATGGGTCGAGAACGTCGATGGCCACGAGGTGGCCTTTGATCCGGGGGCCCGAGCCAAGGCGGACATCCACATCACCGATACCACGTTCCGCGACGGCCAGCAGGCCCGCCCCCCCTATACCATCAGCCAACAGGTCAAACTCTACAAACTGCTCTCCAAGCTCGGCGGCCCCAACGGCGTCATCCGGCAAACGGAGTTCTTCCTTTACACCCGGAACGACCGCGAGACGCTCGACCGATGCCGCGAGCTGGGGTTGCGTTATCCGGAGATCACCGGCTGGATTCGGGCCGTCAAAGGCGATTTCCGCCTGGTCAAAGAGGCCGGGCTCAAAGAGTCCGGCATGCTCACGAGCTGCAGCGACTATCACGTCTTCCACAAGCAGAAGCAGACCCGCCAGGAAGCGTTCGACCAGTACATCGGCGTGGTCGAGTCGGCTCTGGAGGTGGGCGTGCGGCCTCGCTGCCACCTCGAGGATGTGACCCGGGCCGATTGGGAGGGTTTCGTCTTTCCGTTCGTGCAGAAGCTCGCCCGTCTGAGCGAGCAGGTGCCCGAGCACCTCAAGGTGAAGGTCCGGCTCTGCGATACGATGGGGTTCGGCCTGAGCTTCCCCAACGCGATGCCGCCGCGATCCATCGCCAAGCTCTGCTGGCACATGAACCACGAGTGCGGCATCCCGCCGGAGCGTCTCGAATGGCACGGGCACAATGATTTTCACCGGGTACACATCAACGGCGTGACCGCCTGGCTCTGCGGCTGCAACGCCCTGAATGCAACGCTCTTTGGATACGGCGAACGAACCGGCAACCCGCCGCTTGAAGGGGCGATCATGGAATACATCGCCCTCAAGGGCAGCCTCAACGGGATCAACACCGTCACCATCACGGAAATCGCCGAGTATATGCGATCGATCGGCCTGCCCATCCCGGACAACTATCCGTTTGCCGGCAAGCACTTCAACACCACGCGAGCCGGGATTCACGCGGGCGGTTTGCGCCGCGACGAGCGAATCTACAACATCATGGATACCACGACGCTGCTCAACCGTCCGCCGCGCGTGGCCATCACCGACAAGACCGGCACCGACGGCGTGGCCATCTGGGTCAATGAGTTCCTGGGGACCAAGGGCAAGGCCAATGAGGTCAAGCTCACCCAGGTGGTCAAGATCCAGAAGTGGGTGATGGACCAGTACAACGTCTATGGGCGTCAGTCGGCGATCAGCGACGAAGAGCTCGAACACCAGGTCCGGACTCACCTGCCGGACCTCTACCAGGCGAACAAGGCTTCCGCTGGTTGAAGCCACGGCGGGCCTTCTCAAGTCGGCCCCGATCGCGGCCCTCGAGCGGACGTTTCAGGAAAGGATGCAGGCTGAAATCCGGCGGGCTCACCGCCGAACCTTGGAGACAATCGGATGACAGATCAAGACGTACTCAACCGCGTGATCAAAGTGACCGCCCGTGTTCTGAACATCGAACCGGACACCATCAAGCCCGAGCACAGCTTCTCCTTTGACCTGGGAGCCGAGTCTGTGCAGAGCGTCGAGCTGGTCGCCGCGTTCGAGGAGGAGTTCGGCATCGAGATGGATGAAGATGCCGCTCTGGCCGTGGCCACCGTCGGAGCCGCGGCCGAGTTCATCGGCAAGCACCTGAAAGGCTGATCGGCAGCCTTCGCGGTTTTCCCGGATCTCTGATATCGACTGCTTTCATCCGCTCGCACGAGCCGCCCTCGCACGCATGACTATTGGCGAGGCGGCATTCTGCCCTCCCCGTTGCGCAGGCCTTTCCTGCGAGGGTTCGGCCAATCCGCGTCACCCGATCGTGCGGGGCACGAGGCATGACCTTTGCGGCGGTCGGACCGGCCGCTGTGCACTCGACGTCGCGCTCTTGGGACCTTGCCGTTTCCGGCAAGATGCTTTAGCCTAAAGGTCCCGTTACGGTTATGCCTGTAGAAGCTTTTTTGGCGAATGGAGCATCATGTCAGCGTCTTCGAGTTCCTCCACGTTGCCGGCGTTCATGAGTACTTCCGGTGCCGGCCTTGACACCATCTTCCGTCCGCGGTCCATCGCCGTGCTGGGCGTCACCAACACGCCGGGCACGGTGCCGCACGACATCTTCGTCAACCTGCTGAACGGGCGGTTCAACGGCCCGGTTTATCCGGTGGCCCCGCGCAAGCGGCACATCGCCGGCGTGAAAGCGTACGACTACGTGCTCGACATACCCGACACCGTCGACATGGCCATCCTGGTCTTTCCGGGACGGGTCTGCGAGTTGGCGCTGGAGCAGTGCGGCCAGAAAGGCATCAAGGCGGCGATCATCATCTCGGCCGGCTTCCGCGAAGTGGGTCCCGCGGGCATCGAACGGGAGGAAAACATCAAGGCCATCGCCCGCAAGTACGGCATGCGGCTCATCGGACCCAACTGCCTCGGGGCGATCAACACCGAGCCGGACGTGCATATGAACGCCAGCTTCGCGCGAGCCATGCCCGCGGCCGGAAGCATTGCGTTCATCTCGCAGAGCGGCGCGCTGTGCACCGCGGTGCTCGATTATGCCCAGGGCATGAACATCGGCTTCTCCAAGTTCGTCAGCCTCGGCAACAAGGCGGACGTGACGGAGGTCGATCTCCTCTCCTACCTGGCAGACGATCCGCAGACCTCCGTCATCCTCATGTATCTGGAAGAGATCCGTCGCGGGCGCGAACTGGTGCAGGTGGCCCAGCATATCACGGCGGCCAGCAAGACACCCAAGCCGATCCTGGCGATCAAGGGCGGAAGAACCGCACAGGGTGCGGCGGCAGCCCAGTCGCACACCGGGGCACTGGCTTCCTCCGACGTGGTGTGCAACGCGGTCTTCGAGCAGGCCGGGATCATCCGCTCCAAGAGCATCGAAGAGATGTTCAATACCGCCCGGCTGCTGGCCTACCAGCCGCTGCCTCGCGGGAACCGCATTGCGATCGTCACCAACGCCGGCGGCCCCGGCGTCATGGCCACGGACGCGGCGATCGAGCGCGGGCTGGAACTGGCGAAATTCAGCCCTGATACCACGGCCAAGCTCAAGAAGGCCCTTCCCGCCGCGGCCAACATGAAGAACCCGATCGACGTGATCGGCGACGCCCGCGACGATCGCTACCGGGCGGCCATGGAGGCGGTGTACGAGGACCCCAACGTCGACCAGATACTCGTCATTCTGACGCCGCAGTCCATGACCAACATTACCACCATCGCGCAGGCCGTTTGCGAGGAACGGAAAGGCCACGCAAATAAACAAAAACCGCTGATGTGCTCGTTCATGGGAGCCAAGGACGTGGCCTCAGGCATTCAGATCCTGCAAGAGCACGGCATCCCGCACTACGTGCTGCCGGAATGGGCGACCGATGCCATGGAGGATGCCGTCCGGTACCGCCTGTGGCGAGACCGCAAGCGCACCAGGACCAGGATTCATGAGGACGTGGACCGGAACAAGGCCGCCGAGATCATCAAGCGGGCCTCCGACGGCTACCTCATTGAGCCCCTGGCACTCAAGGTGCTGGCGGCGTATGGTCTGCCGGTTGTTCCTTCCGAGCTGACACAAACCGCGGATGAGGCCGTCGCAGCCGCTGATCAACTTGGATACCCCGTCGTGCTTCGCGTTGTGTCGCCGAGTATCGTGCACAAGTTCGACGTCAAGGGCGTGATGCTCAACCTCAGGAACGCCGAGGAACTGCGTGCGGCCTGCGGCGAAATGCGCGCGGCAATTCTGCAGAAGTACACCACCGGGGACATCGCCGGCTTCCTGGTCCGCAGGATGATTCCGGCCGGCAAGGAAGTCATTCTCGGCCTGAGCCGCGACCCGGTATTCGGGCACGTCATCATGTGCGGGCTGGGCGGTATCTACGTCGAGGCCCTCAAGGATGTGACCTTCCGAATCACGCCCATCAGCGAGGCCACGGCCACGCGAATGATCAACAGCCTGCGGACCGCCGCCGTGCTCAAGGGCCTGAGAGGCGAAGCCCCGAGCGACATCCCCGCCATCGAAGATTGCCTGAAGCGGCTCTCCCAGATGGCAACCGACTTCCCGGACATCGCCGAACTCGATATCAACCCCCTGATCGTTCATCCGGCCGGCCAGGGATGCCACGTGGCGGATGTCCGCATCCGGATCCAGAAGCAGACGTGATCGGACCGTCGGACGCGCCCTTCGTCTCAACCACCGGGCACACCGCCGTCGTGGCGGCCTGCGCAATCCACTCACCGACTCCGCCCGGGCCGGTTCAGCGCTGATATCTTGGCCGGCCAACCTGCCAAACCCGCCCCCATCGGATCGGTGAAGTCCGCATGGGTTCGTGTCATGGTCGGCCGGCAGCATCACCATCCGCCGTCGGTTGCCTGCCTTGACAGCTGCGAGCCGGCCTCTCTACAATTCCACCATGCTAAACTCAATCACACCAGCCACTTGGCGTCTGTCTCTGATTCTGTCGGCCTGTGCGATGTGCGTAGGATGCAGCAACGGACCATCAAGAATTCCTACCGAACCCCAGCGCCGCGCCATGCTCTCGCTGATGCTCCCGACCCATATCAAGATCCAGCCTTTCACACGCATCGCCAGCTTCGACAACGACAATATCCCAGACGGGGTCATCGTCGTGCTCCGTGCTACCGATCGCTTCGGCGACCCGGTGAAGGCCGCGGGCCCGTTCTACTTCGAGCTGTACTCCTATCAGCCGGCCTCGGGTGAACCGAAGGGTCAACGCCTGGCCTTCTGGGAAGAAACCGTCGACACCGCCGACAAGGTCGCCGGACACTGGAGCCATGCGCAGATGTACGAATTCAAACTCGGTTGGCCCGAAGGTGCGACCTCCGTCCGGCCGGGGAGCAAGTACGTGCTGACAGCGACCTACCGAACCCCCTGGGACGAGACCATGACCGACGAGTACACGATGGATTTCTCGGTACCGCCGGGAACGATTCAGAGAGCGATCGACAAAAAGCCCGCGCAAACCGCCCCGGGAGCGTGAGAAGAAGTCCCCACATTCGACGCTCGGCCGCAGCGGCCGACGCGGAATCTGGCCGCTACAGGCCGACGCGGGGGTCGCTTTACCCCCCCCGTTGCATAAGAATCCCCGCAGGCGTGCAGAGAACCATGCCTGGATCGGGCGTCTTGTACCGAATCACCGCTGTTTCCGGAGTTCACCGGTGCGGAGGCTCATGGGCGACGGCAAAACACGGCCCATTCTCAATTCTCCATTCACAATTCTGCATTCACCGGCGTTGCCGTATGCAACGCTGGGGTTCATCTTCCCCACTTCAGCTTCGTGGTCAGCGTGTGCCACTTCGGCTGACCCGGGTTGCGAACCAGCAGGAAGTCCCCCGGCCAGCGGCGAACGGTAATGCGGTCGTCCACGTGAACGGGCAGTGAGACCTGGCCGTCGATCACGAGCGTCGTCCCATCATTGACGCTGCACGCGACCACCTCGATGACCGAATCGCCGGCGAAGACCAGCGGCCGATGGGTCAACGAATGGGCGCTGATGGGCGACAAGACCATGGCCTGCGTCTCGGGCTGAAGAATAGGACCGCCCACTGACATATTGTGTGCGGTTGAGCCGCTTGGCGTGGCCACCACCAATCCGTCGCCTCTGATGTTGGTGAGATGATCGCCGTTCACCGAGACCGAAAGCTCGATCATACGAAAGGGCGGACCCGCCTGGACCACGCAGTCGTTGACGGCAACCGATTGGGCAGCCGTTCTTCCGTTGCCGGCGATCTCTGCCGCGATCATCATCCGCGGGCTCACAACCGCAGAGGCACTCACTGCCGCATCGAGGTTCTTGTCCAGTTCTTCGACCGTGAACTCAGCCAGAAACCCGAGTTTCCCGAAATTGACCCCAATGATCGGCACCTGCCGCTGCTTGAGCGCCCGAACCACGGCCAGGATGCTGCCATCCCCGCCAAGCACGATCAGCCGATCCGGCTTCGATTCCACCAACCGGACCGTATCGGTGATCGGTCCCGTTGCCACCACGTCGATCCGCCGACGCAGATCCTCCAACAACGCTGTCTTTGTGGCCTCCACATGAGGCTTGTCCGGGTTGTAAAGCACTACCACTCGCGGCCGGGTCATTCGCCACCTCCGGCCCTCAGGGGCCGTCTGAAGGGCGGCATTATACTACCCGCGGCCACCGGTGGCTGCTTCAGCCCGCCAGGGCGGGCCGCCTGGAAACTGGAGCCTTGGCCGTGGTGAGCCAGTCTGCCTGAGGGCCGTCGCGCCCGCCCTGGGACGCTCCTTCTCCAAGAGCTTCACACGTCCCGCCGATGCATGGCCCCCCTTTGCCAACCCCGAGCCTTGCTGTACAATGAAGGCCCCCGAAACCCAACCGCCTGCGCGGGGCCAGATTCGCTACGGAGGTTCGGCAAATGTTCAGATCTCGATGGGCCATCCCCGCCTGTTTTGTACCGACAATCGTCTTGGCTGTGTTGACAATCGCTCGACCAGGCTTGTCGCAACAACCGCCCACAAGCCCGAATCAGACGGTAACCACCGAGCAGCGCAAACAGATCGAGGCCGCCAAGTCGGTTACCGACCTGACCACCCTCGCCAAGCAGTTTCTGCTGACTCAGAAAGAGGCGGCTGCCCGGCTCTGTATCGAGCGGATCTGCGCACTGGACCCAAAGCTGCTGACGGACGCCGAGCCGCAGACGAGCTCCAAGCCATGGAACGATTTCTGGTTCACCTGTCGGGCGGAGATACAGGCCAAGAAACTCTCGTCGCAGGACGCGGCCGGCCGTCTGGAGCTCGCCCGCTGGCTCAAGCAAGGCGGAGTCTACGCCCCAGCCCGCGCCCTTGTGACCGAGGCCCTGCAGATAGAGCCCAAGCTCCCCGAAGCCAAGGGCTTGCTGGTGGAACTGGAGCCGCCTGCCCAGTTGGATTTCCGCTACGCACTGAGCCGGCCGGTCCTGCTGACCGAGTACACGGACCAAGGCGTCAAGGTCGAGGGTGGTCGGGGCAACTTGCTGCTATTGGCACCCGTGCGATATCGCGCCACCGAGGTCAGACTCTCGTTGATCCCCGGAACCATTAAGGTGACCACGGATGTCGGCAAGATGGCTCGCGTGCTCGGTTTGCTGCTCACGGAGGAGCCGCCCAAAGGCGACTCGCGAACCACGGGCGGAGCCGGCGGCGCCGTGGTAGCCCCTATTCAGCCGACCGTTCCGACACCGGCCGCCACCCAGAACGAAGTGCCGGACAACTTCACCAGCACCTTCTATGAACGGCTCCAAATCGAATTGAAAGGCGGCACCCCGACGCTGATCTGGCAGAATACGTTCACCTCCCGCCCCACGACTCCCGCCGACCGCACCACGGGCGGCTCGCGGAGCACCGCTACCCCCCGCGGCTCCACCGGCGGCACCAGCGCCCGCGAGGCCCTCGCGGATAAACGCGGCGAAATGCCGGCTAACGGCTGGCTCGGCCTGCTGATCAGGTTCCCCGAAGAGACGAAGACGCTCACGATTGAACTCCCGGAGGCTCCCCCGGAATCGATCGACCTCAATCTGATCAAACTGGCGCAGCAGCAACAGCAGGCATCGCCGGGCCAGGCCTATACCGTCAAACCGGAGGATCAACTCAAGGCGATTATCACGTTCACCAACGATCCATCGGCTCCAACGGCCCAACTCGCCCTCGCGTGGGTCGGCGGGAACACCTCGATTCTGACGGGCCCCACCGGGCAGGCTCCGACCGCCGGGATCGACGCGGTTCGCGCGCTGGTTGCGGCCGGCGGACATGCCGACCGACGAGTCAGACGAGCGGGTTTTGAGGGCCTCATGCAGTACCCCTCACCCCTGCCCGAGGAAGCCCTTGATTTTCTGCGGGAGCAGGCCGATGAGAAAACGCTTGCCGGCATGCTTGATCAGGTCGAGGCGGCCCTTGCGGCGGGGGCAACCAAGGACCCCGCGGCCGCCATGAGTGTCGTCCCCGCCGCGACCTCATCCGACCCGACACTGGCCAAGATCCTTGAAACCATGCCTGCCTCGCAAGCCCCGGCCAATGCGTTCGTGATTCTGGGTGCGTGCATCAACTCGCGACGCGATCAAGCCCGCCAGGAGGCCCTCCGCATCCTGTTAGGCGACGGCAGCCAGCAGAGTCTCCAGATCCTGGCGGACCTTCGAAAGGACGCCCAGAAGACCCTCGCCGGCCAATTTGGCAAGATCAAGAACCCCGACATGAAAGCCGCCGTTCTGCGTCTCTTGCTCATCAACCCGGACAGTGCCACGGTTAACAGTTGTCTGGCGGCTTGCGGCGATCTTGCCGTCAAGGTCTCCGCCGATGATGACCCGCTGCTCACCGCCCTGCAAGCTGATAACGAGAAAGTCAATCCGAAAGCCAAGCAGGCTTTGCTCTTGCTTCTGAGCCGCTCGGATCTCAGCGCCATCGCGAACTCACCGAAGTTCATGGAACTCCTCAGGTCCGTGAAGGAGGAGAACGATAAGGAACCCGCGGTGAAGTCGGCCTTGCTGGCCATGGCGGCCTCCCAACTCAACCTGCCATACCAGGCACCGTTCCCGCGGACAACGCAGGCTGCCGCGTACACCCCCGAGGAACAGACGGGGGGGTTCGAAAAGGTCCTCGCTGACGTGGTCATGGACCCGAAGGTCGATCAGGCATCGGCCCAGAAGGCCGCCGTGATCCTGGTGGCCTCCGGACGAATCAACGCCCTGAAGGATCGGTTCGTGGATTCCAGAGACGTGGACCGATGCGCGGGCATCATCCGGACGCTCGCCAAAACCAAGGAACTGTGGAAACGAGAGTCTCTGCCCGTCTTTCTTGCCTCCGCCCTGGGCAATAGCAGCGAAGACGTCCGCAAGGAAGTGCTGTCCGCACTCACCATCCTTCATGACGATTGTGACAAGAATATTCGGTGGCGGATCAACCTCGCCGTTCGGCAGGGGCTGGACGTCAACAAGGTTGTCGAGCTGACGTTCGATCCCTCGAAGCGAGTCGCCGAGCAGGCCACGGCGTTGATCAAACGGACGATTGGCATGACCTCGAAAGAGGCAAGAGATTTCGACGCCAGTTCCGGCACGCAGGCTCGGATCACCTGCCTGACCGAAAGGATCCTGGGCGAACGAACCAAGGACCCCGTGGGCCAGTATGCATGCCTTGTCCTCGTGGATGCCGAAGTCACTGCCCAGCAGCCCGGCGGCCCCGCTCCGACACCGGCGCAGACGGCTCCAGCGAACAGAACCAACATCCCGTTGACTTCCGCCCGTGTTACGATCAAGCGAGGCGAACAGGATGCGCTGGAAATCCTCGCTGACAGTACCCAGATCGGCCGGTTGGGCGGGTCGGGAGATGCCGGCGCGGACCCCGCCAACCCGGTGCAGCCGGGCACTTTGCCGGTGAACCCGGGCGAGCTACTTGCCGAGGCCCTGAGGTCCGACGACGCTCGCAAGGAGGGACTGGCAGGCAAGGTGAGCCTGCGGTCCATCAGGGACGGCGTCAAGCAGGAAAAGTGTGAGCTCAAGCCCGAACCCCTGGGCGGGTGGTCGGCTGAAATGACCCTGAGCTCGCAGGGGCCTTCGGACAGCCCAATTCGGATCGTGGCAGCCAAGATTATTCTGCAGCCGTTGATCCCATGACCAATCCGCAGCGTTGCCGACAACACCTCACGGACGGACAGAACCGGCGAAGACCGGCAGCCGTCCTTATCGCTCTGGCTTGCCTCAGCGGCACCCTCGGTTGTGAACAACCAAGGCGAGACTATCATCTGCCTCCCGATTGCCTGCCTGTGCGCTACGAGGCCGCGACGACATACGCAACCTGCCTGGTCAGCAGCGTAGCGATGGGTGCTAACTACCTGCTTGGCGACCGCAAACTGAGCGAACGGCAGATCCAGGTTGATCTCAAACGCCTGCATTACAACGAGACCCGTGTGGGTGATCTCAAGGCCTACCTGCGGCAATTGCCCGAGCGGCTATACCTCGTCACATTGACCGGTCAGCTGGACGCTGAACCGCCAACCGGTCTCCGCTACTGGCTGGAGAAACGGGGCTACCCGGTCATCTGTGTGATTAACCGCGACCCCGGATGCGATCCGGGTTTCAACCACGCCGTCCTGGTGATTGGGATTTCCACGAACCAGAAGGGCAGTTCGGCCGATATAGTCCACTATCTGGACCCCTCGTCGGTGGGCCAACTGCACTCGGCCCCCGTCGATGAGTTCGAGATCATATGGGCCAGCGGCGATCATGCCATGATGATCGTCTGCCAGGATCCGACGTAAGCCTTTGATCTGAAAGGAGATAAGGATATGCGGCAGCTTTTGACCCTGACCTTGGCGATGGCCATTCTGATGGCCGTCCCCAGTGCGGTCTCAGCCGCCCCTCCGAGTCGTCCGCTGGCCTTGACCCCTGCCCAGTTCAAAGAACTGGAAAACCTGCAGGCCGATCGGGAGCATGCGGCCGTGGTCGACATGCACGCATCTTTCAAATCCGAGCATGAAAAACAACTCGA
>JAUCQB010000049.1 GCA_030372985.1 Phycisphaerae bacterium | reverse complement strand
CGCTGTCTCGTGGGCTCGGAGATGTGTATAAGAGACAGACTTCAGATAGGTCAGTTCCTTCTTGAGCGAAACTGTGTTCTCGCCACCAGGTCCGACTCGTTTCTTGCGATACGCCTCCAGATCGGCCGTGGTCAGCGACATGATCGGGCGGTCATCACCCAGGAACTCACGGACATGCTTGAGCCAGAGTTCGATGGTGTAGCGGTGTTCCGGGCTGACGCTGCCAGGTAGGCCGGCCAGATAGGCTTTGATCAGTTCGCCGAGTGGTAAGGGGCTTTCGTTGCCGTCTTCTTTGCTGATGCGGAGGGCGACTTCAGGAGAGCCGAAGAGAACGTCAGTGATGGGGATGCCGTCGGCGAGGAGGCGGGCGGCCAGTGGCGACTTACCCTGACGGATACGGTTGAGTTGGGCTTCGGCGTCCTTCTTGGTCTGCTCGGCTTCTTTCTCGTCCGTGGTTCCCAGGGCTTTGATCCACGACTTGCCTTGCCACCAAAAGACCAGGGAGAGCTGACCATTGGCTCTTTTGCGAATGAATGCCATTTTCCCGAGACCTCCTGCTCCGTATGCAAGTGGTCACGGTGACCGCTTGCATGGCCGCCATCGAGGGCGAAACGGTGGCGAAACGATGTCAAGACGATGGCGCAGGACAGGATACAAAGAAAAACGACTCACGCCAAGTCTGACGTAAGTCTTTGATTTACAAAGGTTTTATTAATGGAGCCGATGAGATTCGAACTCACGACCTCTTGCATGCCATGCAAGCGCTCTCCCAACTGAGCTACGGCCCCGGGGTTTCATGTGTCTGTGGCATCCGCTTTCAGCGGTACTGACCGCCATTTTCGGGGGCGGAACAGCAGCCAGACCATGCACTATTACATCGGCAGAGCGGCCATCCGTCAAGAGGGCCCTTGGTCGGCTCTGGTCTGTGGTTGTCCGGGCACGGGTATTCCAGCGGGGAACGACCCGAAAACCAGGCTTGGGAAGGGGAGCAAAATGGCGCTTGGTTCAGGACAGCCAATGACGACCGTCAGCGAACGCGCGGTTGGGTAAGGGGGCAGAATGGCGGTCGGTTCAGGGCCGACGGCGGTCAATCCTCACCGAAAATGGCTCGCTCGCGGAACTGCTCGGCGTTTTTCAGGAGATCGTCTCGGGAAATCGGCTCCCCGGCCGGCTCCATCTCAAAGGTGTATTCCCGCCTGTCGTGGACCGAGAACGGCCAAAGGACTTCGGTGAAGAAATCAATGCCGGGGGTCTGGTACCACGGTGTCGCCACGAACTGATTCGTCTGGAGTGTCCGGTAGCCTTCCTTCTCGAGGATAACGCTGTAGTCGCCGTACCAGGTGAAATCGATGCTGACCGGCGAGGTGCCGATGTCCTGATCGTTGAGGATGACGCGCGCCCCCTGTGGTGCGGTGTTGATGGTCATGGTCCGGCGTATGCAGCCGGAAGCGACCGGCATCACCATCGCCAGGCCGAGCAAGCTCAGCCGCCAACCGAGTCTGTCCGTCATGGAGTCACCTCGATCATCTCAGCAGAAAGGCTGTTCGTCTCCAGGATGGCCACGGTACAGATGCCGGACAGCCACCCACAGCACTCTCCGGGGTTCAGAAACAGCTTCCCGCCCCGCCTTTCGTTGACGATTTCGTGCGTGTGCCCCGTGATGACGATATCGGCTCGGTCCAGATCCTGAGGGGTACACCAGTCAGCATAGTGATGGACGAGGATATGCTTTCCGCCCGCCTCGATCCAGAGCGGACCGTCCTGAATCTGCGGGAGTATCCGCTTCAAACCCTCGCGCTCGCCGTCGTTGTTCCCGTAGGTCACGTACAACGGGCCGGTCCAGGCAAGCAGGCGGCGAGCGGCGAAGGGGGCCACGAGGTCACCCGGATGGATCACGGCTTCAACCCCCCTTTGCCGGAAAAGGTCGAGTGCCCGGTCGATGGCCGGCAGCCGGTCATGGGTGTCAGATAGAACGCCAATCCTCATCGTTGGCCACCTGGAACCGAATGATCCAACATCGGCTCTGTGAAGAGTTTATACTCCGAGCATCGAGGCTGGACAAGCGCCGGATCAGGCAGATCGAGGCACATCCAAGCATAAACACCACTCACCCGACCGATCGTGAGGCCGCAGGCATGGTTAAGTTGGGACGCTTTGGAGCCAACCGCCCCCCGGCGGCGAGTCGACCTGCGAGCAACGATCCGGGTTGCCGGATCTCTCAATGGCAGGACTCGCCGGGAGCGGGTTGACAACCAGGTGATCGTTGATTATGGATCGTGCACGATCTTTCGCTTGCAGCCCCGGATGTCCTGGAGCGCGTATGACGGCCATGCCCATTTCACGATCGAGCTTCGTCGAGCAGGCCTACCGGGCGATCAAGCAGCGGATCATCGGCGGGGATTTCGGGCCGGGCACGCAGCTCAATATTAACGCCCTGGCGCGGCAGCTTGGCGTCAGTAACTCCCCTGTTCGCGAGGCTTTACGTCGATTGGAGAACGAGCGTTGGGTAGAGACGATCCCGTTTCGGGGAGCGTTCGTGCGGCCTTTTGACCCGGCCGAGTTGGCCGAGCTCTACGAGCTTCGGGGGATGCTGGAGTTGGCGGCGCTGCGAAAGGTGATGCCTCACCCGCCGGCCGAGGGGCTGGGGCAACTGGAGAAGGCGCTGGCCGAGCTTCGGGCGGCCGTTCGGAGAAACGATCCGCTGGCCTACCTGGCAGCCGATACGCGGTTCCACCAGTCCGTCGTGGACATGGCCGGCAACCGGAGACTCAGCGAGACATACGCCACGCTGGTCGAGCAAGGCAAGTGCTTCATGCTCGGACGGGGGCCGGAGAGCATGGCCCGTTACCGCAAGGGACGCGACCAGCATGGAGCCATTTTCGATGCCATTGCCGATGGTGACACGCAGGCGGCTGTCAGGCTGCTGGAGGATCACCTGCGGATTGCCCCTGCGCAGGCACCGACAAAAGCCGGCAAGAAATGAGGGACATGACATGCGACTGCGGCAACTGACGGCGGCCGGGACCACCCCCTACCCCCCCTTGGCCAGGGGGGGAGATAGGACCACGCGGTACGCGCCGACCGCACGCAAGAGTCGGAGAAGCCGAATCCCAACTGTCCTTGTGGCGTTCGCAACCCCCGCGATGCTCTTCACGCTTGCCGGCTGTTCGGCGGCCTTCAATCGCGGCCTGGATGCGGGGCAGGAGCCACGCGGCCCCTGGTGGATGCGGGAAACCGCGATGACCCGCGACGGCAAGCTGGATCTGAAGAGCAAAGAGTGGTGGTTACAGGCGGCAGGGCTCAAGGTCGGTGAACAGCTCATGGTGCCTGCCGAGGGTGAGGCTGCCAATCGAATGCTCGTGCGGCGCGAGAAGGTCACGCTTCGCGCCGGCAAGGACATTGAAGCACTTGTCTGGATCATTGACGACGGCCATGACGGCAGCGCGGTCCGCGGCGGCGATCGGGTCAACGACTGCTACGTGGCGGACTACGAGGGCGACGGCGTCGTCGATCGCATGGTCGACTGGATCGACAACGACCGCGACGGCATCCCCGACGAAATGGACATTCGTTACTTCACCGACGGCCGGCTGAACCACTGCTGGTTCGGCATGGATCTCGACGGCGATGGGCATATGTGGAGCCTGTCGGGCTACGAGTACGGCGGGCCGAGCTTCTTCGAGGCCGATCCGCACGGCAACAACATGATCTACATGAACAAGTTCAACCCGAAGGTCGGCCGCTGGGGCCCAATCTCGGAATGCCCATTCGCCTTCTACGACACCGACGGCGACGGCCAGAGCGAAGAGGTGGTGCGGTTCAGCGCAGTGCCGCTGGAATACGACGTGGCCAAGTACCCCGATTACGCGAACACCGCCTACGCCCTGCCATGGAAAGACGAGTTGGAGCGGATGGGCGTGGTGAACATCCGCTACGGCTTTGACATCGACAACCTCAGCAGCGCCAAGACGCCGCTGCACTACGACTTTGGCTTCAATCTGGTCAACAAGGTTCCCTACCAGTTCGCCGGGATGTATCACTGCAACCCGCAGCGACGGCCGCCGCAGACGACCGTGGTTGTGCCGCATGATCGCGTGCGGCATGTGAGCAACACCTACCCGGCCCGCGAAACGGGATTCTCGTGGCACGAGAACCACGACGACACGATCTCGATCGGATACGGGGCGAACAAGGACGATGATTTCCGCTGGGAGGGCGTGTTCTGGATCTGGGAGCGGCGGTTCATGGAGAACACCGGCGGGCCCTGCCAGAAGTGGAACGTCCGTCGCGAGTGGAGCAGCAAGCCCGCGAACCGACGCGAGCTGTACTACAGTGGCGTCGACGGTCGGATTCACCTGTTCGGGGCCGAGGAAGGTTGGATCCAGATGGGCCACTTCGCCGGATTGGGCGAGATCGGCGAGACCCGCATGTTCGACACCGACGGCAACGGGTATTTCGACCGCTGGGAGGTCTGGTTCAAAGGTGACAGCGGACCCTCGCGGGTCTCGACGGTGCGGGATGAGAAGGCCCGGCGGGTGCCGTTCGACATCGCATGGCTGCGGCAGTTCTATACAAAGGAAGTCCTGCCCCAGGCGATGGCGGAGAACCGAAAACTGATGACTGCGATGAACCGGGTGCGCCCGTTTGCCTGCCCGCCGGAACTGCAGGCCGCGACAGCCGAGGGACCGGACAACGATCGGCGGTATGCGATGGACATCGCGACGGAGCTTGCGTACCGTGACCTGCGCCGCAGTCTCAGCGAACGGGCCAACCGGGTCCTGGCCGAGGGGAAGATGGACGACCTGCGGCCGCTGACCCCCGAGCAGCGGGCAACCACGCCCAATTCGCAGACTGCCTGGGAACTGACCCGCCTTCTGCAACGGCTGGGCGTCGCCTGGGGCGAGGGGGATACCGATCAGGCGGTCATGGTGCTGGAACAGATCCGGACGCTTGCCGAGTTGGTGAAGAAATGATGCTTGCGGAGACAACGCTTCGGCTCCCCGACTACGTCATTCTCGTCGGTTATTTCGTGATCATGCTCTCGATCGGGGCGTACTTCTGGCGCCACATGAAGAACATGCGCGACTACTTCTCGGCGCGCAACCAGATTCCATGGTGGCTGTCAGGCGTGTCGTTCTACATGACCAGTTTCACCACATTCCTCTTCATTTCGTATTCCGAGTTGGCGTACAAGTACGGAGTGCTTCCCCTGATCATCGGCTGGACGGTCGTGCCGTCGGTGATGATCGGGGCCATGGTCCTGGCGGCAAGGTGGCGGAGGGCGAGGATCGACAGCCCCGTCGAGTACCTGGAAGAGCGATTCAGCCTGAGTCTGCGCCAAACCTTCGGCTGGGCAAACGTGCCCATCCGGATGATCGACAATGGACTGCGGCTGTATGCCACCGGCCTCTTCGTCTCCGGCACGGTGGGGCTCAATCTCGAGACCGGAATCATCGCTACGGCAGTTATCACGCTGGCCTATACTTTTGCCGGCGGCCTGTGGGCCGTGACCGTCACAGACTTCGTTCAGTTCGTGGTTATGATGGCCGGCGTGATCATCCTCCTTCCCGTTTCTCTTGCCGAGGTTGGAGGAATCGGGGGTTTCTTCCACGGGGCTCCCAAGGGCTTCTTCAACTTCACCGTAAAGCCGGAACACAATTGGGCGTGGCTGATCGCCTGGTTTATCGTCGTCATGTGCAACTACAACACCAGCTTCGGCCTGGTTCAACGGTACTACTCGGTCCGCAACGAGAAGGAGGCTCGCAGAACGGGCCTGCTGGTCGCCTTCCTGGTCCTGTTGGGCACGCCGCTGTTCATCTTGCCCGCCATGGCCGCGGCTCAGCACATGCCGGGGGCCGATGCAAAGGACATCTACGCCACGATCTGTGTGAAACTGCTGCCCTCGGGGCTGTTGGGCCTGATTATCGCCGCGATGTTCTCCGCCACCATGTCCTCCCTGAGCGGGGACTACAACAGCGTCGCGAGCGTGCTGACCAATGACGTCTATCGCAGGTTGGTCAACCCGACGGCCTCGGAGTCGCGTCTGGTCTGCGTAGGTCGCGTAACCACGTTCGTTATCGGGATCATACCGCTGGGCATCGCGTTGTACGTCGCCCGTGTGATCGGCGACGACGTGCTTTTCCGAAAAATGATGAAGGTCTTCAGTGTCGCCTCCCCCCCGCTGGCTCTGCCCATGTTGGCCGGACTGGTCTGGCGAAAATGCTCGAACGCCGGTGCGACGGGAGGTTTTCTCCTGGGACTGAGTACGGGGCTGATCCTCTTCTTCGCCGGCTGTCAGGAGATGGTCCTCACCTTCTCCACCACCGCCGTAACAATGGTGGGAATGATAGTCATCAGCCTCCTGGCCCCTGCCCGCGGCGAGGAACTGACCAGAAGCCGGGCCTTCGCGGAAAAACTGGCGACGCCGCTGTCACCGCAGGAGATACCCTTGCCGGGATCGGGGCCTTCCTCGTCCAGGGTGGTGGGTGGCTGCCTGGCGGTCACGGCCGTTCTGTTGGCGGGCCTGACGCCGATGATGAAGTGGGGAACCGGATCCAAGTCCAACCTCGTGGTTGCGACGGGGCTCCTCGTGATCGGCCTGGCGATGATCGCCTTCACACCGAAGAACAATACGCAGTTGGAGCAAGAGCAATGACAGAATTCGGCATCGGAGTCATCGGGTCCGGTTTCATGGGCCGGACGTACGCGGAAACGGTCAACAAGCACTGCCGGCGGGCCCGGGTTCGGGCGGTAACCGCCGGCTCGCGGGCCGGGCAACTGGCCAAGGACTACGGCATCGACCTGGAACCGTCGGTCGAATCGCTGGTGGCCCGCAAGGACATCCAGGCGGTGTTCATCGCGACGCCGCACCACGTACACGCCGAGCAGGCGCTGGCCGCCGCCCAAGCGGGCAAACACATATTGATCGAGAAACCCATGGCTTGCACCGTCGCCGACTGCGACGCGATTCTCGACGCGTGCAAGAAGGCCAAGGTGCAATCCTCGATCGCCTTCGGCCAGCGGACGCGGATCTGCAACATACGGGCCAAGCAGATCATTGACGAGGGGCGGATCGGCAGGATCCAGCAAATCGCCTCGATGCAGCTTCAGGAGGGCGGGGTGGGCACTCTGCCCAGGTGGCAGAGCGATTCGGCCAACCTGGGGACGCTGTTCGGCCACGGCATCCACAACTTCGACTCCATTCGCTGGCTGAGCAGGCAGGAGATCGGGACGGTTTATGCTAAGTGCACAAGCTTCGAGCCGGGCGTCAAGGTTGAAGGCACTTCGATGGTGCTGATGACCCTGAGCGGCGGGACGTTCGCCAGCCTGTGGAGTTCGTTCCAGTTGCCCAAGCCGTCGTTCCCGCGGTCGCAGTTCGCCGCCCGGATCGTCGGTGAGAAGGGTATGATCGACCTGGATGCCTACGGCGAGCTTCGTTTGGCGGTTGACGGGCAGTGGCAGGTGGTCGAAACCCAGCCCCCGATCGACTGGCAGGGCAAGGGCTTTCTGGACCCGGTGCGGCTGGAGAGCTACATCCGACAGTGCCAGGACTTCATTGACGCGTGCATCGAGAATCGCTCGCCGGCGGTCACAGGTTGGGACGGCCGCCAGGCGGTTGCCGCCGCTCTGGCAGCGTACGAATCGTCGCGTACCGGCAAGGAGATCGTGCTGTCATGAAGTTCGATGAATCGCTCCGCCTTTGCGAACAGGCGTCCAAGACGACACCCGGCGGCATTCACAGCAACGTCCGGGCCAACTGGAAGCCCCACCCGATGTTCTATGCCCGCGGCCAGGGTTCGCACGTCTGGGACGCCGACGGCAACGAGTTCATCGACTATGTGCTGGCCCGTGGGCCGCTGCTGTTGGGGCACTCGCCTAAGCCGGTGCTCGACGCGGTCAAGCGGCAGCTCGACATCGGGCTGATGTACGCCGGCCAGCATGAGCTGGAAATCGAGGCGGCCGAGCGATTCTGCCGGATCGTGCCCTGCGCCGAGATGGTGCGTTTCTCCTCGTCGGGCAGCGAGGCGGTGACCGGGGCGATCCGGCTGGCCCGGGCGGTGACCGGCCGGACGAAGATCCTGCGGTTCGAAGGCCACTACCACGGCTGGTTCGACAACCAGTTCTGGAATTTCGCTCCCCCGCTCGATGCGGCGGGACCGCGAGAGAATCCAACACTCATCCCGGTGACCAAGGGCCAGTCGCCGGCCGACGCCGAACACCTGGTCATCCGCCCGTGGAACGACCTGGCGCTGATCGAAGGCGCCTTCAGGCAGCACCCCGGTCAGATCGCGGCCATTATCACCGAACCGATCATGTGCAACATGGGCGGAATCATGCCACGGAAGGGTTTTCTTGAAGGCCTGCGAGAGTTGTGCACAAACAACGGGGCATTACTTATCTTCGATGAGGTGATTACCGGCTTTCGGGTCAGCCTGGGCGGGGCCCAGCAGCTTCTCGGCGTGACTCCGGACCTGGCCACCTTCGCCAAGGGCATGTCGGGCGGATTTCCGGTAAGTGCGATTGCAGGCAAACGGGAATACATGAGGCGCTTCGGCGATCTGTCCGTCAGTCATGCGGGGACATACAACTCGAACGCCCCGTGCATGGCGGCGACCGTGGCGGCACTCGACATGCTCGCGGCCGACGGCGGAGCAGCGTTGAAACATGCCCACGAGATGGGCAAGCAGTTGATGACCGGGATCGCGGATATCGGTCGCAAGGCCGGCAAGAACGTGCGAATCCGCGGAACACCTGCCGCCTTCTTCGTTTCGTTCAACGACAAGGAAGAGATCGTCGATTACCGCACCAGCCTGTCGCGGGACCGGGAGGCCTACACCCGCTTCTGGCTGGCCTTGCAGGATCGCGGCATTCGCGTGATCCCCGACGGCCTCTGGTTCGTCTCGACGGCGCATACGCAGGATGACGTGGGCCGCACACTCGCGGCCGTCGCTGAGGCGATGAAGGAGGTGTGAAATGCGAGCTGTCAGCGGTCAGCGGTCAGCGGTCAGCCAGCTATTCGCAGAGCTATTAGCTGTTAGCTCTTGGCTATTAGCTTTCAAGGCACCTCGGACTGCGTTGGCCAGGCACGCACGACTCATTCGCAATTCTCAATTCTCAATTCTCAATTCCGCGTTGGCCACGCTGATTCTGTTTTCAGCGACAACTGCGGCCCACGGCCGGGACGCCAAGGCCCGGTTGTTTCTGCGGGTTTTTGGCGAGGCGGTCAAACTCGATCCGGCCATGGTGGCCAGGGTCAAGGCCGCCAAGCCGGGTGAGCGGATCTTCGTGGACCGCAACGGCGACGGGAAAAGCGACGAGGCTTGGTACATCGACACTGCTTACCGCCACACCGCCAAGGTTCGGCCGCTGCTGGTACGGGCGATCGACGAGGACGGCGACCTCGATTCCTGGAAGGGACCGGATCTCGACAGCGACCTGTACGTCGTTGACTGGAAGGCCGACGGCAGCGTCGATGTGGTGCTCGACTATCAGGACAACGACGGCGACAACGACGTCGACGAGATGGCCTTCTACTTCTACATGACCGAGCACCCCTACTTCGGCAAAGATGTACTGCGGGTCTGGTGGGGCAGCGACGACGGAGACGACAACCTGCTGTGGTACGACATCGACTACACCTACGACCAGAGCACGTGCCAGTACCGTTGCCATTTCAGCGGCGACGAGTCGTTCGTGGCCTTCGGCCTGCGGATGGAGGACAAGGAGTGGGTCTCGGCCTTCGAGAATCCGTTCCTGTTTTACGATCCTGACGGCGACACGTGCAGCGAAGTCGTCCTGCGTATCGAAGGCCACGGCAACGAGGTCCGCGCGATCCGGTACAGCTTCGATGCCGACGACGATGCGTATGGCCGTCGGACGCACGATTACGATTTCTCGATCACCGCCCGCGCTCCCGATGACCGGCCGGTGATCCTGCCGGCCGATGGCACAACCAGCACCAAGCTTCGCGGCATCCCCACGCAGGCCTGGCTGCGGCGCGACAAGGCACAGGAGTTCGTTCAGAATGCCCAGTGGGACCGCGTGCTGCTGACCTGGGACGAAATGAACGCCAACACCGAGGAGAACGTCGAAAGGGACCCGCACGAGCGATGGGAGGGGATCATCGCTCACGGCAACCCGGACTTCAAACAGGTCGGCGGCCCGCCTTGCAGCGCGATGAACAAGCGTTACGAACTGGCCCTCAAACCAGTTTCGCCGATGAGACTCTACTACTCCATGGCCGACAGGCGCCTGCACCTCAAAGGGGCTTCGAAAGGCTGGCTCGACGTGGACTACGATTTCGATGGCAAGCCGGATGCGCGGTATCAGTACCGCGATGACAACGAGGACGGCGTCTTCGAGCGGCGGCTGATCGACGTGGACGGCGATGGCAAGCCGGAGTTCGACTGGACGGTGCAACACGGTAGCCAGCATGAGCTTGAGCCCGACTTCGTGGCCATATCGACTTTCTACAAGAGCAAGCTGAACCAGACAGTGATGGAGAGCCAGGCGTTCATCGATGCCGCCAGGGCCGCAATGGTGCCCGGCAGCTATCCCGAGGCTCAGGCCGTCGAGGACTTCTTCCTGAACAAGCTGGACGGCTGGATGCCCCAGACGCATCTCGGCGAGTACATCCGCCGCTGCCCGGCTGGAGCCAGGTTCTACGCCGATCTTGTCCGCGACCGGCTGCTCTGGTCCCTGAAGCAGCGATACGGCGAAAAGGAGGCGTGGAAAGCCATTGAGTCGGCATACGGCGTAGGCAATTTACGGACCGCAACGCAGTACGTCCCGCGCGAGGACAAGGACGCCGTGACGGCTCGGGTGAATGGCCTCGGCGGTTTCGCGAAACGGATCTCGATCAGGATGAGCAACAGCGGTAGAACCGCGCGACTCGATTGGCCCGTGACACTGGGTCTGAGGCGGATTCAGACGAAAGTGCCCGATTTCAATGCGGATAACTGCGCCGTGGTCGCGCCGGAGCGTTGGCTCGACTGGCGACAGGTTCCGCACCAGGTGAGCGAGATCGACCCGGCGGCGGGGCCGGAGTTGAGTTTTCTGGCCGATGTGCCGGCCGGCGGTGATGCGACGTATCACTTGTACTACTCGCCTGCGGGCAGGAGCAACAGGACCTTTCCGAACAGGACCAGCACGGCCGAGGACTGGGTGCCCCCGAACATCGGCTGGGAGTCGAATCGCTGTGCCTACCGGGCTTACTGGGGGCAATTCGATTTCTTCGGCAAAAAAACCGACCAGCTCATCTACGACACCATCGGCAAGAAGAGCTACCACGACGAAACCGAGTGGGGCATCGATGCCCTGCACGTCGGCAACGCCTCCGGCCTCGGCGGCTTGACGCTGTATGTCGATGACAAACCCTATCTGGTGCAAAACCCGGCCGGTAAGGGCGACGTCAAGTTCACCAAGAAGCAACTCGGCAAAGGGCCGGTGACCGCGGCGATCGAAATCACGGCGGAGAACATCGTGCCTGACCAGCCGGATCTCAAGGTGCGGATTCTGTGCATCTCCTATGCTGAGCGGCAGGAGTCGGAAATCAGAGTGACTGTGACTGGCGCGAAAGGCAGGGTTCTCCTGGCCCCAGGCCTGGTCAAGCTGCCTCGCGAACAGGCCTTCTCCGATCCGGCGAAAGGCATCCTGGGCAGTTGGGGCTGGCAGGAGGAGGTCATCGGCGACATCGGCATGGCCATCATGATCGATTCCGCCAATCGAGCGGAGGACATCGTGGACCTGCCTGAGGAGCGGCGCATCCGCTGCCACCTCACGGACAAGGGCGAATTGCGGTACTGGATCATCGGCGACTGGTGCCGCGGCCGCCAGCACCCCATCGCTCCGACGGTCGAAAACTGGCAGCGGGAGGTCGAGGCCCTGGCGGCCGAATTCAGGCAGAGCGTGACTATCCTGGCCCACAAATCCGGGGGTCTGCGACCAGGATCGGATCGGGGAAAAGAAGAATGAAAGGCAGAATCACGAAAACACGAAAGAAGGAAAACACGAAAGGGAAGGCAGCAGATAGGAGCACTACTCGTCTGGGTGACCTCGCAGGGAACACGGCCGTCGGAAAGCGCCCGGCCCCGTTCGCACGCAGTGCTTCTCCGGTTTTCTTTCGTGCTTTCTCCCTTTCGTGTTTTCGTGATGACAAACGCTCGGTCAGCGCGTGCTAGCCGAGGCTCATGAGAAGCGTACTATTGAGGAGAACAGCAAATGAGCCATGAGTTCGAGGCCATTTCGGGCAAGGTCATCGAGGCCGCCATTGCCGTTCACAAAGAACTGGGCCCCGGCTACGTTGAGCCGATCTACCATAGGGCCATGAAAGTCGCCATGAATCATCGGCAACTTCCGTATGAGAGCCAGAGGGAAGTCCCCATCATCTTCGAGGGGGAGGAGGTCGGCAAGCACCGTATGGACTTGATCGCCGGCCGGGAACTCATTGTCGAACTGAAAGCAGTCAGCGAACTCCTGGATGTCCATTTTGCGCAGGTGAAATCGTATCTGAAGGCCACCAGACTCCATGCCGGATTGCTGATGAATTTCAATGCTACGACGTTGGCCGTGAAGCGAATCGTCCTGTAGCGACAGAGCAGTCACGGCGGACAAGAGGTTCCTGTAGAATCGGAGGGTGGTAATCACGAAAACACGAAAGTACGAAAACACGAGAAGAAAGGCAACAATCATAAAAGCCGGCCTTCCGGGTAGCTTGGGACGGCAAACGCTCTGGGGAAGGGGCTCAAACCTGCTCACGAGCGCCTTCTGTCTATCTTCTTTCGTGTTTTCTCCCTTTCGTGTTTTCGTGATGAAAACCCCTCGGTTAGCGAGTGCTGGCAGAGATCCGTCAGAAAGGTATTTCGTGGCCCAATGATCATCGACGGTCATGTCCATATCGGGGTCGGCAACTTCTTTCACATGAAAGCGGATGTCGATCTGCTGTTGCATCTGGCAGATCAGCTCGGCATCGACAAGCTGTTCGTCACCGACCTCAACTCGCTGTTCTACGACATGAGCGAGGGCAACGACTGCCTGGCTCGCGACGTCGCCGCTCATCAGGACCGGCTCATGGGCTACTGTTCCGTGCCGACGCCGCGACTGGGCCGGCGGGCCATCGACGAGATCCGCCGCTGCCGTGAGAAGTATGGTTTTCGCGGGGTGAAGATCTACTCGCACCCCGAGGCCCCGATCACCGAGCCGGCCACCTATCCTCTGCTGGAGGTCGCGGCCGAGTACGGCATGCCAATCCTGTCGCACACCACGCCCGATGAATGCGATCACCTCATGCAGCACGTGCCGCAGGCCCGGCTGGTCATGGCCCACATGGGCGGCCACCCGTACGCCTTCGGCGACTGGCATCGGGCAGTGGCCGTGGCCAAGAAGCATCCGAACCTGCTGCTCGACACCGCCAGCTCGCAGATCGATAACGGCATGGTCGAACATGCGGTCGCCGAGCTCGGCCCGGAGAAGATCCTCTACGGCAGCGACATGCCGCTGCTCGACCCGTTCACCCAGATGGCCAAGGTCACGGGGGCGGAGCTTGACGATCGGGCCAAGGCCCTGATACTCGGAGGCAACCTGCAACGGTTGCTCAACTTGCCATGACGCGCGTGGACATCAATGCCTGTTTCGGCCACTGGCCCTACTGGGACCTTCCACACCAGAGTGCCGAGGACCTGGTCGGTTTGATGGACCGCCACGGCATCGAGAAAGCGGCGGTTTTGAGCCTCCGCGGCGTGCTGGTCGACTGGAAAGCGGGCAACGACGAAACGCTCGCCGCCGCCGCGAGACACCCCGGCCGTCTGATCCCCATGGCCACGCTCAGCCCCTTCATGAACGGCAACGGTGATGAATTGCGGCGCCTGGCGGACGCGGGCATGCGCGGCGTGCGGCTTTATCCGCTCTTCCACAGCTATCCGCTGGACAGTGATTTCACCGACGACGTTTGCAGGGCGGCGGCAGAGCGGCGAATCCCCGTGATGATGCCGACGCGCCCGATGATGAACTGGCGGTTCAAAACGCTGGCGATCGAGAGTATCGGCACGCTCGCGGGCCGGCACGCGGCGACCACCTTCATTATCAGCGGCCCGAACTACCTGATCGAGTACCAGGCGCTGGTGGAGGTCATGAGCCAGTGCCCCAACGTGAGCTACGAGATCTCCTGCCTGCAGGGGTTCAACTCGGTGGCCAATCTGGTCGGCCAGGTTGGCGCCGACCGCGTTCTCTTCGGGACAGGAGCAGCTCTCAACTATCCGGCGTGCAATGTGGCCAAGCTCGATCACGCAGAGCTGGAGGCGAGTCAACGCGATGCGGTAGCGTCCGCGAACGCCATCCGGCTGCTCGGCTTGTAGCGTCGCCGCAGATGTTTTCGCTTTCCTCTGTGCGGAGTATGACCATGCAGCTATCCCCAACGCTGATCCTGCTGGCCGTGTCCGTTTGTGCAGCGGCCCAACCAGTAGCGACCGAGCCCGCCCGAACAACCAAGCACGGCAGTACCCTGTACCCGCCCGCCATCGTGCAACAACTCCGCGACAACGCGGCCCGCGACCCCTGGGCCGCCAGCGTGAGCGACAGCCTGGTCAAGGCCGCCAAACCGTGGATGGACAAATCGGACGACGAACTGTGGTCCCTGATGTTCGGCCCGGGTATCACTCGCTCGTGGATGGTCTGGTCCAACGGCCACTGCCCGGCCTGCGGTCAGGGTGTCCCGATGTATACCTGGAAGTGCGATGCCCTGGAGAGGCCGTGGAAAGTCGAATGCCCTCACTGCAAGGAGCTGTTTCCGAAAAACGACTTCCTCAAATTCTTCCAGTCGGGTCTCGACAAGAAGGGTGTCTTCGACCCGGCTCGCGCCGATCGATCCCTGCTGTTCAACACCGAGCATCCCGATCCCGCCGACCCGAAACACAGGTTCGGCGTGGACGATGGAGAAGGATACGTCGAGGGTGACAAGCGTTGGCGGTTCATGGGGGCCTACCAGATCTACGGCCAGTGGAAACAGGCGGTACTGGGCGGCATCCGGACAATGAGCGCCGCATACCTGCTGACGGGTGACACCGCTTACGCCCACAAGGCGGCCATCATGCTCGATCGCGTGGCCGACCTCTACCCGCTGTTCGACTACGAGCAGCAGGCGGTCTGCTATGAACGGCGACTCGGCTCCAACGGCTATATCTCGATCTGGCACGACGCCTGCGAGGAGACCCGCGAACTGGTCATGGCGTACGACATGATCTTCGAGGCTGTCCGCCGCGATGCGGATCTCGTCACGTTTCTTTCACGCAAGGCACGCGAGTGCGGGTTGGAGAACCCGAAAAGCACTTTTGCCGACATCCAGCGCAACATCGAAAGTGGAATCCTCAACGACGCCATCGTCAACCGCCACAGGATCACCTCCAACTATCCGCGCACGGAGATCACCGTCGCCATTATTCATGCAGTGCTCGGCGGAGACGAGAACAAGGCCGCATTCGACCGCACCGTGGACGCGATGCTCGAAAAGGCCACCTCCGTCGACGGCGTGACCGGCGAGAAAGGCCTGTCCGGCTACACCGTCTTCACCATTCAGGGCATGGCGATGTTCCTCGCGGAATTCAGCAAGGCCGACCCCGATTTCCTCGCCCGCCTGCTCGAACGGCATCCACGTCTGAAGGAGACCTACCGTTTTCACATTGACACCCTCTGTCTCGGGCGATATTACCCCACGTGCGGCGATGCGGGCAGTTTCGCATCGATCAGCGGCGGCTACGCGGGCATGCCGCTCACGACTTCGTTCGCCAACCCGAGCTCTTTTCCTTCCTGGACCTGTGCCGCCCCGTCCTGTTACAGCCTGCTGTGGAACTTCTATCGTTGCACCGGCGAGGTCGCCTATCTCCAGACCCTCTACCGGGCCAACGGCGACCGTCTCGACGGCCTGCCGTTCGATCTGTATGCCAAAGACCCGGCCGCGTTTCGCAAGGCGGTCGGCGAAGTCATCGAGAAAGAAGGCTCGGAGATTCGCCTGCCCAGCGTGAACAAGCAGCAGTGGCACCTGGCGATCCTCCGTTCCGGCCAGGGCGCCGACGCGCGGGCGGTCTGGCTCGACTACGACTCCGGTGGAGCCCACAGTCACGCCGACGGCATGAACCTCGGCCTCTACGCCAAGGGCCTCGACCTGATGCCGGAGTTCGGCTACCCGCCCGTGCAGTTCGGCGGATGGGACTCGCCGCGTGCCCGCTGGTACACCATGACCGCCGCCCACAACACCGTGACCGTCGACGGACAGAACACCAGCCCCGGCGCGGGGCAGACGACGCTCTGGTTTGACGGCCGGCAAGTCCATGCCATCCGCGCCGCCGGACCGGCAATGAATCAGGGTCGGCGCTTCGAGCGGACAGTCGCTTTGATCGATGTGTCACCGAGCGACTTCTATGTGCTTGACACGTTCCGCATCGCCGGGGGTGCGGATCACACCAAGTTCACCCAGAGCCATTTTGGCGAGGCCACGGCAACGGGTCTCAACCTCCAACCCGCCGCCGATTACGGCCACGACACGCAGATGCGAAACTGCCGCATCGATCCCAAGCCCCAGCCCGGCTGGCACGTCGATTGGAACATCGATGATCACTACAAGTACTTGCCCGCCGATTCTCAGGTGAAAATGCGTTACACCGATCTGACCTCGGATGCCCAAGCCGGTATCGTGGAGGGATGGATCGTTGCTGGCGGCTACGACTCATCCGGCGAGGTCTGGATCCCCCGCGTGCTGGTCCGTCGGCAGGCCGAGGCCGGCCGACCGCTCGAATCGACGTTTGTCTCGGTGATCGAGCCGTACGCAACCCAACCGATCGCCACATCTATCCGCCGACTTGGGCTCCAATCGGCCAGCGGCGCAACCCTGGCCGACAGCAACGTGGCGGTGCTGGTGACTCTCGCCGACGGCCGTCAGGATGTGATCGTGGCCCGCGATCCCGAAGACAAAGCCGCGGCCGGGCTGCTGCTCCAACCCGATTTCAGCATCCGGACGGACGCCGACCTGGTCCTGCTCCGCCTGAAGCCCGACGGCGTCGCGGAGTCGGCCGCCCTGTGCCGCGGATCGCGGATGGTATACAAGAGCCTCGAGATCAAGGTACCCGAAGGGGCCGATTCCGCTGAATGGCCTCCGGCAGCCGCTCCCCATCCAAAGGAGAAGAGCCGGTGACACGAAACCGAGGTTCAGGCCAGGGTTTCCTCGTCCTGCCCGCGGTGGCAGCTCTAATCCTGACCCTGCCCGCGACGACTCACGCCTGGCCGGGCCACGACTGGAACGAGTGGAAGAAGGTCACCACCTGGACGAAGCCCGAACTGAAGACTGACCAGGCGGGCCGCAAAGACCTCGCCCCGCTACTGGAGACCCGCGAGGGCGATGGGAAAAAGATCGACGGCATCAAGGCATGGGAGGCCAAGCGGGCTCGCATTGCCGATGCCCTCGCTCGCATCATCGGCGAACCGACTGGCCTGACCGTCCTACCGCCCGAGGCTCAACAGGACAGGGAGCAGACGCTCGACGACCATGTCCGCCGGCACATCCGCATCCGCACCGAGGCCGATGACTGGATTCCCGCATACCTGCTGCTGCCCAAGGACATGCCCAGCATGCGCCTGCCGACCATGATCTGCCTGCACCAGACGGTTCCTCAGGGCAAGGATGAGCCCTGCGGTATCAAGGGGAGCTCCGATCTTTCCTTCGCCCTGCAACTGGTTCGTCGCGGCTATGTCTGTATCGCACCCGATGTCATCGGTTTCGGCGAGCGCATCCCCGCCGGTGCGCAGCCCTACGCCAACAGCCTCGATTTCTACCGCAGGCACCCGAAGTGGTCCTTCGTCGGCAAGATGAACTGGGACATCGCCCGGATCATCGACTGGCTGGAAACGCTCCCGTTCGTCGATCCGTTGCAGATCGGCTGCATCGGGCACTCTCACGGCGCGTATGGCTCGCTGTACGCCGCCGCTTTCGAGCCGCGAATCTCGCTGGTCATCGCCAGTTGTGGATTCACCACCCTGCGCAGCGACCCGAAGCCCGATCGCTGGTCGCACTTGACCGCCCTGATCCCGCAGCTCGGCACCTATCTGCCGGATGTGGCGTCGATCCCCTTCGATTGGCACGAGATCTGTGCCCTGGTGGCTCCCCGGCCGCTGTACGTGTGGTACACCACCCGGGACGACATTTTCCCGAACACCGATAATCTCGACGCGATGTTCAAGGACGTCCGTTCGGTGTACGGCCTCTATGGAGCGGCAAACGATCTGGCCTGGAGTTTCCAGGACAGCGGGCACGAGTTCCCGGGGCCGGCCCGCGAGGCAGCGTACACATGGCTGGAGCAACGGTTGTTCCCCCTCCCGGACCTGCGAGCCAAACCGACTGACCTCAAGGAGTGGCAAGCCCGTCGCGAGGTGATCAAGCGGGTGATCCGCCGAACCATTGGAACGCCGACGACACAGCCAGCGTCGCCTGATTTGAAAACGATCTCCCACGAAAAACTCGCCAAGTACGAGCGTCGACTCATCGAATACTCGGTCGACAAGGATGAGCGGGTGCGGGCGTACCTGTGCCTGCCGGCTCGGCGATCAGGGCAATCGCCGGCCGTACTGGTGCTCCATCAGACCGCGGCCGAGGGCAAGCGCGAGGCCGTGGGCGTGGCGGGCGATAAGTCTCTGGCGTTCGGCTCCGAGCTAGCCGAGCGGGGGTACATCACCCTCTCGCCGGATTCGATCACCGCAGGCGAGCGGATCGACGCCGACGGGGCATTCGACACCCGCGGCCATTATCTGCGGCATCCCGACATCTCGGCGATGGGCAAGATGCTTTATGACGCACAACGGGCTCTGGACGTGCTGGTGGCGGTCGAAGGGATCGATCGAAACCGCCTCGTGACGATCGGGCATTCGCTGGGTGCCGAGGAAGCGCTCATGCTGGCCGCGTTCGACGAGCGGGTGAAGGCCGCCGTCGCCAGTTGCGGCTATGCCACTTTCAGGGCCGAGAACCAGGAGGGCCGTCTCCGCTGGGCGCGCGACCACTGGTTCAGCTACATGCCCCGGCTGCGCCCGGTGTTCCAGACCGGTCGCCTGCCGCACTGGGATTGGGACGACGTGCTGCGACTGGCGGCACCTCGCGCGGTGTACCAGTACAACACGAAGGATGACCAGATCTTCACCGAATCGGAGAGTGCGTTCGAGGCCGGCGAGGCCGCCCGGCCGATCTGGAAGCTCTACGGCCGTGAGAATCTGCTGGTCAACGTCCTGCGGCCGGGCAAGCATGCCGTCGCCGACCAGGACAAGCTGGAGATGTACGAATGGCTTGATCGGCAATGGAAGCGACGGTAACGACCGCATTCACCTGCGCCGAGGTTATCCTGTGCCCGGTGTGCTGGCCTGTTCCCCATCGTTAAATGCTCTCAGTTTGCGCAGGCTGGGTCTGCTCGGGTACTGTTGCCTTCCTGCGGATGTCCCGGTTCATCTCCATGCTGCAGAATCTGGGGCCGCACATGCTGCAGAAATGGCCCGTGCGGGCCTCGTCCTTCGACAGGCTTTCCTCGTGGAATAATCGGGCCTTCTCGGGATCGAGCGAGAGGTTGAACTGGTCTTCCCATCGGAAATCGAAGCGGGCCTGGGCCAGCAGGTTGTCGCGATACTGCGCTCCCGGGTGGCCCTTGGCCAGATCGGCGGCATGGGCGGCGATTTTGTAGGCCAGCACACCCTCGCGGACGTCGTCGCGGTTGGGCAAGCCGAGATGCTCTTTGGGAGTGACGTAGCAGAGCATGGCCGCACCGTACCAGCCGATCATGGCCGCACCGATGGCGCTCGCCAGGTGGTCGTAGCCGGCGGCGATATCAGAAATCACCGGGCCCAGCGTGTAAAACGGGGCCTCGTTGCACCATTCAAGCTGGCGGGTCACGTTCTCGTGAATCATATGCATGGGCACGTGCCCGGGACCTTCGTTCATGATCTGGACGTTGTGTTCCCATGCGCGGCGGGTCAATTCGCCCTGGGTTTTCAGTTCGGCGAACTGGGCCCTGTCGTTGGCATCGGCCAGACACCCGGGCCGCAGGCCGTCACCGATGGAAATGGCCACGTCGTAAGCGGCCAGGATTTCACAAATCTCGTCCCAGTGAGCGTACGCGAAGTTCTCGGCACCATGAGCCAGCGACCACTTGGCGTGAATCGAGCCTCCGCGCGAAACGATGCCGCAAACACGACCTGTGGTCAGTGGAATGTGTTCGCGAAGAAGAGCCGCGTGAATGGTGAAGTAGTCAACCCCCTGCTCGGCCTGGGCGATCAGCGTGTCGCGGAAGATGTCCCAGGTCAGTTCTTCAACCCGGCCGTCGACTTTCTCAAGCGCCTGGTAGATGGGTACCGTTCCGATCGGCACCGGGCTGTTGCGAAGGATCCACTCGCGTGTTTCGTCGATGTCCGCTCCCGTGGAAAGGTCCATGACCGTGTCGGCGCCCCAACGGGTTGCCCAGATCATCTTCTCAATCTCTTCCTGAATGCAGGAGGCGACGGCCGAGTTGCCGATGTTCGCGTTGATTTTGACCAGGAAATTGCGGCCGATGATCATCGGCTCGATCTCGGGGTGATTGACGTTGGCCGGGATGATCGCCCGGCCTCGGGCGACCTCGTCACGGACGAATTCGGGGGTAATGACGGAAGGAATACTTGCCCCCCACGACCGGCCGGGATGCTGTGCCGCGATCGGGCCTCTCACGGCCTCGTTTCTCTGGTTTTCCCGGATGGCGACGAATTCCATCTCGGGCGTAATGATTCCCTGGCGGGCATAGTACATCTGTGTCACACTTCGGCCAGGTTTCGCTCGCAGGACTTCACGGCCCGCTCGGAGGCCGACCGCTACGGCGTCGCCACGGGTATCGACCCACCTGAGACGGATTGGCGACAAACCATGGCCGGTGTCGATGGTGACGCCCGGGTCGCTGTAGGGCCCCGAGGTGTCGTAGACGGTGATTGTCCTGGACGAGCCACCATGAAGCCGGATCTCACGCATCGGCACACGAACGTCGGGGTGGATCACCCCGGTAACGTAGACCTTACGGGAACCCGGCAACGGCCCTCGTGTGGTGAAGATGGGCGAACTGCCGGAATCCGTCACAGGGGTGGTCCCTTTCATGGGTCATCATCCTCAAGCTGTCCGGGCATGGCCGCGCCCGGCACTGCATGACTGACCGGATCTGGGAGGGGAGTCGCTGACCGCAAACCGGGTCGCAGTCTGGAGTGCTCTCGCCTTCCCTACGCAGGTCTCCCCGCCGATAACTGCCTGAGCGGACGGCGGGTTTCACTGATCAGGTTCCAAGGGTATAGCGACCGACCGTGTCGCCCATCTCAGACTGGCCGCGTGCCAGTCACCCCCGGCGAACAAACCGAGTTTAGAGAGCATCTAAGGGCATAGCAACCCCGAGGCTTGAGTTGGCACCTGGAATGCCTTACCATTCCGATGGACACCGAAAAGCCGCGAGTGAGCTTAGAATAAGGCGGCAGGAGGTGCACAGTCTGAACTGAATGTGGTGGTACCGGTTGGCCGATAGGGAGGCATTGCCCATTGGGCGGGTTTCCGGATTCATACTTGTCATAAACTTATTCCATAACTATCGGTAGCCACTAATGTTAAGATTCCAGGTGCACCACAATGGTCGGCCAGTCAGCGACATGGATCTTGCCGGCACTTACCTCGTTGGCAGTGACGGGGTGCCGCTGCGCGCCGAGCTCGAGTTTCGAGACTCTCAGATTGTCTGCGCGAAGCGGGCCGATGGGCCGGCGGGCTTGGCCGTCCTTTGGCCAATTCCCGGTTGCGGGGCCATTCTCAGTGAAACCGGCCGCCTCATGGATCGCGACCAGCCCTACAACCTCCTGCTTGAGCTTGTCCGCGGCCGCCTGACCCGCATCAACCAGAAGCGCGAAGACTGGGGACTGTTTGACTATGAAGGCGTCGAACAGGTGGCCGGCCAGATTGACAAGGCCCGGGACCTGTTCATCGGCGCTTTGTGTGCGGATTCGCCCATCGAGCAGTCCAGGGCGGCCGAAGAGGCCTTGAAGGTCGCCTTCGTTGCCGGCGAGCAACTCTGCCAGTTCCACGCCGACTTGTTCCTGGCCCGACGAAAACAGACTCCCGGCTTCACCAAGCGCGTGTTCGGCTGCGCCGTGGATCTGCACAACAACTCCGACGAATACCGCGAGCGTTTCAAGGAATCCGTCGACTTCGCTTATATACCGGTGCCTTGGCGCCTGATCGAACCCAGGCAGCAGACACGTGATTGGCAGTTGATCGACAGTTGGATCGAATGGCTGGCGAAGTCCCGAATCCCGGTCCGAATGGGTCCGCTCGTGAATCTGACGTCAGATCATATTCCCGACTGGCTGAGCCAGTATGAGGGTGACTACGAGTCCGTTCGAAGCGCTCTCGTGGAGCACGTTCGGCGAACCGTCGAACGGTATGGCAACTATGTCTTTTGTTGGGACGTGGTCAGCGGCATTCACGCCGCGAACGCCTTCAACTTCACCTTTGAGCAAATCATGGACCTGACGCGGGTGACGGTATCTCTGGTGAAACAACTGGCGGCCAGGTCATCCCAGGTGGCCATCGATCTGGTCGCACCGTGGGGCGAGTACTATGCTCGCAACCAGCGGACCATTCCGCCCATGTTCTACGCCGACATGATCAGTCAGAGCGGAGTCGGATTTGATGGCATTGCCGCCCAGTTCGTTTTTGGAGCACCTCAGGACGGGATGTTCGTCCGGGATATGTTCCAGATTTCGGATAAGCTCGATCGCCTTGGCAATCTCGGGAAACCTGTTCACATTACGGCTGTTCAGGTGCCCTCGAAGATGATCGGGGAGAAGGGCAGCCTCGGCGGCGGGTGCTGGCTCAGGCCCTGGGATGAGGCCGTTCAGGCAAAATGGATTAAGGGCTTCTACACCGTTGCCCTGAGCAAGCCGTTCGTGGACAGCATCACATGGTGGGATCTGGCCGATCGACCATCGAACCAACTGATTCCCTTCGGCGGACTGCTCAACGGCGATCTTACGCCGAAGCCTGCATACAAAGCGATCAAGGACTTCAGAGCGGAGCTGGCGGCCACAGCGCGGCGCCCCCCCGGTCACCGGAGTCGCTGACGGGCCGTTGTTGCCGTCTCGTTGATCCTCGCGGTGGCAACCCGTGGCTCAGACAGATCCTTCCACCCCTGCCCGCCCTGCCTCAGCCCCTCTGGTGGCTTACGTGGTCTGCTATCTCCTTTTTGGAGCAGTACTTGCGATGATCTGGGGCACTCGGTGCCTTTGTCGGCCCCATCCGGTTGTTGCTCTAGGGCAAGGTGAATCGGTGATGTCGCTGCTGTCGGTGCCCGGATCAGCCCCTGCCGCTGGGCCGCTCGAAATCGAGTCCAGGATCGATCCAAACACGGCCAACTGGGCCGAGTTGGCCAGCCTGCCAGGAATTGGGGAGGTCCTTGCCAAGCGGATCGTCGAGTATCGTCAGGCGCAGCCCGGGAAGGCCAGCAAGGCTGTTTTCCGACGTCCGGAGGACCTGGAAGCGGTTCGCGGGATCGGCCCCAAGACGGTTGCCAAGCTGGCCAAGCACCTGAAATTCCCTGAAACGGCCACGGCCCCCGGTCCATAGCGTCAGGGTGCGACCGGTCTTGGGGGCACCCGCGTGGACGATCTCCTGGTCGGAGGGACATGCGCTTGTTCCCCCGGACAGGTTGACAGCCCCGCCGACGAATTCCTACAATGGCCCTCGCTGTGGACATGCCTTTCCGCGGGCTTGGGGTCCGCGGCCGATGATTAACCCTCCGTGGGCGAGGTTCACCATGCGACGCTGGATACTCTTGGCACTATTGGGTCTTATTGCACTCTCTTTGACCGGCTGCGGAGGAGACGGCGTGGCGTACTCACGGCGGGAACGGATTCACCGCATGAAGCGCACCATGGAATGGGATGCCAAGCAGTACGCTGACGACGTCGATCTCTTCTGGCTCAACGACCAGAACCTCCGTACATCCAAGTGGAGCATCCCCTGACGCGACCTGAGTCCTTCTCACACGGATGCTCGACCAGGCCGTTCCTCTGCTGAACTGGCCGCATCGGCAATTTCGTGCTGGTGTCGTTGGGCGGCGAATAGCTCGTTCAAGGTGAACTGTGCGCCGCATTCCGGGCAGCGAGCCAATTGCAGGCCGGTCATGTTGTACCCGCATCTCGGACAGAACAGTACATCACTCGCGGACTGGCGGATTCTCTCGGCCCGTTCAGCCGGTCGCTCTCGCCACACCAGGATTGTGACCGGCAGCCATAAGACGGCGCCGACGAGCCCGCCGATGAAGACGCCAAAAGCTTCGTCTCTGATGCCGGACACGCCCATAGCGGCGAGGCCGGCAATCACGCCGGCGAAAAGACAGCCGACTGAGCCGGCGATCGTAAGACTGACTCTCGATAAGGTCCATTGAACGGATCGTCGCCAAAGCATCAACCAGTAGATCGCGACGAACACCGCGGTAACAGATGTTGCTGCCGTGAACGCAACCTCGTCGTTGCCGCGCGTCAGAGGGAGCAGGACGGCCAGGTATACGACCACCGCCAGCGGCAGCAACATGATCGACAGCAGGATGCGGGCCAGTAGGCTGGTCATGTGCGATCTCCGTGCGCATCCGCTGTAGGCTTTGTTTCCCGCCGTTTGGTGAGCTCGGCGTTCACTTCATCTTCCACCGTTCCAGCAGCCTATCCAGCGTTTCGCCGGTCGGCGGCGTGAAGTTGGGGTCCTTTGGCTCGGCTACCGTCAGGGGGGCCTTGTCGCCGAGTCGTTCTTTCCATTAGGCAAGTTGGGCCATCATCTTCTCGATCCGCTCCTTCTGTCCCGTGTCGCCGGCCAGGTTGTGCAGCTCGTCGGGGTCTGAGTGCAAATCGAAAAGCTGCGTTTTGCCGATGAGGGGGTAACGAATCAGTTTCCATCGTTTGTCACGGATGCCGCGTTGGCAGTCGCGGTATGACATGAAGATCGAGTCGCGGATGCTCTTGGCTCTTCCGTCGATGACCGGCTTGAAGCTGCGGCCGTCGAGCCCCTCAGGAACCGCCGTGCCCGTCATTTCGCAGATCGTGGGGAAGATGTCCATCAGGTAGACCAGGGCTTCGCTGCTGCCGGGCCGAATGCCCGGTCCGACCATGATTAACGGCACCTTGGCGCTGTGATCGTAGAGGCTCTGCTTGCCCATCAGGCCGTGGCTGCCGACGGCCAGGCCGTTGTCGGACGAGTAGATGATGATCGTGTTGTCGGACAGGCCGAGCTGCCTGACGGCATCGAGCAGCCGCCCGACGTTGTGGTCCAGGCCGCTGATGACCGCGTAGTACTCGTGAAGCTGCCGGCGGATTTCATCCTCGGTTCGAGGCCAGGGAGCCAGAAGCTCATCGCGAATGACCATCTCGCCGTTGTCGAAGGGGTGAAGCGGCATGAAGTTCCTGGGCAGAGGGACCTGTTCCCGCTTGTAGAGGTCGAGGTACTTCTGATCGGCCACCCGGGGGTCATGCGGGTTCCCGAACGCCAGGTACATGAAGAACGGCTTGTCGACCGGGCGGTCCTTGAGGAAGGCGATGGCCTCATCCACGATCGACTTGCCGGGCTCGCCGCTTTTTCGCTCCGTCCCTTCGTCGACGTACTTGTCGACGTCGAACATCTTCTGGATGAGCACGGCATTGTTGCCCTTCTTGCCGTGATGGTAGGTGAAGTAGCCGGCCTGCTTCATCGACACCGGGAAGTTCGGCTGGTCCGCCGGGGCGTACGGACCGTTCCATCGGAAATAGGTCCGACCGCTGAGCAGCATGTTACGACTGGGCCGGCAAACGGCGCCGACGTCGCTCCCGAAGATGTAGGCATTGCGGAACACCAGGCCCTGCTTGGCCAGCGAGTCCATGTTCGGGGTTTTGATGGCCGGGTTGCCCAGGGCGGCGATCGCATCGGGCCGCTGATCGTCGGTAAACAGAAACAGTACGTTGGGGCGGCGGCTCTCGGCGGCTATGACTGGCTCGACGGCCGGGCCCGCGAGCACGACAAGGCTGACAGCCGCCAGGATAAGACGGATCGTCATCCGATCGTCTGACACTTGAGGATCCTCCGTTGATGTCGTCACGCATGTTACCATCAGCCGCAGGACGTGTCATCCCGATCAAATCCCCCGCACAACCTGATTTGACCGTATTTCCTGTGGGCCTGAGAATGTACTGTGTATCGTGTGACGCCGCGTGGGCAGGGCGGCGCTTGCCGAGTTTGCCTGTCACTTGCGGAGCAGACAATGAACACATCCGGACGTCGAGTCTTTCGTCTCTTGTCATGCGGTTCGGGCTTTCTGGTGATCCTCACCGCCGGAGGTTGCGGGGGCCCAATAGAGAACAGGCACCTGCACCTGGCGTTCAACGCCGATCAGCCGGCAGAACCGCTCCAAGTCATCAACCGGAGCACGGGCCAATCCCTTTCGATATCGACAACCGCGCCGCTGCTCCAGTTCAAGGAAGGGCAGGTTGGTGGCCCGGACCTTCTGCCGATTCGCGGCGGCAGGCGATTTCTTCCAGATGGGCCAGCCATCGTCTTTGAATACCCGCCCCAGCGAATCGGTGTCGGGCAGATCACGATACGGAAGATCATTACACTGCCTGGGAAGACCGGGCTGCTCCGTCAGCACGTCGAGTTTGACGCCGCGAACTCGCCTATCGCTTCAGTGAGAGGCCAACTGACGCTGGAACGGGTGATCCTGCTTGATGAGCCCCTCCCCGAGCCGGTGGAGTTCACCATGTCGGGATGGCAGAGCTACCCCGTCTTCACCCAGAGCCTCTTCTTCGGCGTGGAGTTCCCCGTGGCCAGTGCCATGGTCACGGATGGGCGGATCATACTCTCGCATGCACCGGGTGTGGTCATGAAATTGGACTCCTCTTATCGTTCGCGCGATGCGGTCATCGGTGTCTGCCCGCCGGGGCGGGTGCGCGAGTCGTTCGAGCGATATGTCGATTCGTTTCGTCGCAAAGGCGAAGGTCCCCACTTCAACTACAACAGTTGGTGGACCTCGCCGGTTCCGTTTTCGGAGAAGGATATCGTCGGGCTGATCAGGACGTTTGATCAGCACCTCTACCGGCCGTTCGGGGTACCAATGGATTCGTTTACCATCGACATGGGCTGGTCGGCGCCCCAGGGGATCTGGCAGATCGACCGCTCGCTGTTCCCGGGCGAGTTCACCCCGCTCAACCGGGCGTTGGCCGGGCAATCCTGCCGCCTCGGCCTGTGGTGGTCGCCGAGCAACAACTACACGCCGCAGTCGTTCGACAACCTCTGGGCCGCCGGCCAGGGATACGAGACGCAACCGCTGGCCAGTTCGATCATCAAGGATTACCGCGTCTGCTGCCTTGCCAAGGGAACGCGGTACCAGGCTGCGGCGAAGCAGGCCATGGCTGATTTGGCGCGGCGGTTCAAGCTCGGGCAGATGAAGTTCGACGGCTACAAGCACGAGTGCAAGGAAGAGAACCACGGCCACCTGCCCGGCGAGCTTTCGCGTGAAGTTACGGCCGAAGGGATCATCGATATCTTCGAGGCCGTTCGCGAGGCGAGCCCGGACATCTGGATGGAGCCGACCTGTTTCGGCTACGACGCCAGTCCGTGGTGGCTGCGTTACGTCGAATCGGTGATCGGGCCGTTCGGCGACGACGCCCCCGCCGGTGTGGTCCCCGCGCCGGTCTACCGCGAGAGCTATACCACGTCTCGTGACTTCTATAACCTCCACGGGGCGGTGACGCCCGTGCCAATCGCCACACAGGAGGTACTCGGCATCGTCCACCAGACGCCCGACCCGCTGTACAACGATGCCGTGGTCACGGTTCTGCGCGGGCATCAGTTCATCAGCCTGTACCTCAATCCCAAGCACATGCGGCCGGAAGAATATCGCTTTCTGGCCGAATTGATGAAGTGGGCGCGGGCCAATGCCTCGCTGCTCGAGCGGACGAAGCTCATCTGGCCGCGAACGTGGCGCGAGAAGGGCCTGCCGACGGTCCACGACACCGGGGCGATGCAGCGTGAGACCTACGGATATGCTCACTGGAACGACGGCCAGGGCCTGATCTGCCTGCGCAACCCGTGGATCGAGACGGACCAGGCCGAGATCACGCTCGACGAAGCGATGATCAGCGTTAACGAGCCTTTTGAGGACTACTCAGCGATACAGGAGTACCCGTATCGCCGCTGCCTGGCCGTCGGGCTCAAGCGCGGTGACAAGCTTGCCATGCATATGGGGCCTTATGAGACGAAGGTCGTCCGACTCCGCCGGTCAACAGCAGAGGATCAACCCGATCCCTGCGACGGGCAAGTCGTTGGCGCCACGGTTGCCTCAACGAAAAGCAAGGCGGTCAGGACGACCACTCAGCCTGCTGCGACCCAGCCCTATGGCGATGACTATACAGTACTGTCGCCGCCGGAAGGCCTGCGATGGGCCTCGACGATCGAAGGGCAGACGGCCGAGAACGACTGGAAGGTTTACTACTTGCTCGAATCGGACAAATCGCCGGAGGTCATCGATCCGGCGTTCAACATCAACGGGTCGCCCGCTGCAAGCAAGCTGATCGACTCGGCGGGCCAGTGGTGCGCGTCCGGGCTGAACGCCAGGCACGGGTGGAAATGGTACGTGGTCGATCTTCCCCAGGGTCAGTGGCGGGTATCATCGACCATGGACATGCCGCAACGTGAAATCTCGGCATCCGTCTGGCTGGTGAGGGCCTGCGATTTGCCGAAGCCGATCGCAGCGCCCAAGGCACGCGCCGGTCGCACACCGCTGTTTCCTCTCCCGCCCGCCTACCGGGCGGAGACCTCTGTGGCCGCCATTCCTCCAACCGAGCTGTTGACTCCGGACATCGAGCAGATCACGTTGGAGCCCAGAATCGAGAGAATCGCGGGCGTCTACCTGGACCGGCTGGAGCCGGTATCCGCCAGCCAGGGCTGGGGTGAACTCAAGAAGAACAAGAGCGTCTGGGACAGGACAATGTGCATCGGCTCGCGGAGCTACCATCGCGGCATCGGCACGCACGCCCCCGCCAGGCTGGTCTACGATCTCGACGGGAAGTATAAGACCTTCCACGGGCTGGCGGGCCAGGACGCGGCAGCGAACGGCACGATCAGCTTCGAGATTCAGGTAGACGGCCGGAAACGCTGGGAGAGTGGGCGGATGACGCGTCACGAGCCCGCCAGAGAGTTCAGTGTTTCCGTTGCCGGCGCCAAGACGCTGACCATCATCGTGACCGACGGCGGCGACAATATCATGGGCGACCACGCCGACCTGGCGAATGTGTGGCTGGAGAGATAGTACAGGCATGCTCTTGGACACTGTTCCGCATCCGACCTCCCGGCCACCCAGGGTGGCGGTCATTGTGGCGCATCCCGACGACGAAACGCTCTGGGCTGGTGGGCAAATCCTGGCCAGGCCGCAGTGGGACTGGATGATTGTCACCCTCTGCCGGGGCAGTGACCCCGACCGGGCGCCGCGGTTCCGGCAGGTCCTCCAGCGTCTGAACGCCCGGGGGGGCATGGCCGACCTGGATGACGGTCCGGAACAGACTCCGCTGCCTTGGGCTGAAGTTCAGGACGCCATCTTGTCGTTATTATGCGGAACAGCCTTTGACGCGGTCCTGACACACGGGCCACGGGGGGAGTACACCCGGCACCGGCGTCACGAGGAGGTGTCGCAGGCGGTTGCTGGTTTATGGCGAACGGGTCGGCTGACGGCTGGTCGTTTGCTCCTGTTTGCCTACGAGGATGGCCGGCGGGCATATTTGCCCCGAGCTCGAACGGATGCCCACCTGGTCGAGACACTCACGCAAGCGACATGGCAGCAGAAGTATGAGCTTATGACCGGCCTTTACGCATTCGCGCCCGACAGTTGGGAGGCCCAGGTCACGCCCCGACAAGAGGCGCTCTGGCAGTTTGAATCTCCCCAGGCGCTGAATGCATGGATGAGAAGTGAGGAAGGATCCTTCCGATGAAAGCATTGGTTCTATATGACTACCCGCCGTCGCCCGGCGGGTTGGCGACTCAGGGTGATCTGCTTTACAGGGGTCTGCAGCATCTCGGCGTCGACGTGCACCCGGTGAATTTCGAGTCGGCGCAGGAGAAGGAGTGGTATTACCGGTGGTTCAAGCCGGACGTGGTCGTGGGCATCGGGTATTGGGGCCACGCGCCGCACCTGATTCTTCATCCACAGCGGCACGGCGTCCAGGCGGTGCCGTGGCTGGTGGCCGACGGGTTCGTGGCCAACTACCGCGAGGTACTCAACTCCCTGCCGTTAATCCTGACGACCTCCGGATGGGTCAAGGACGTTTATGTTCGCGACGGCATCAGTGGCGAGAACATGCACGTGCTCCCGGTGGGCTGCGATACGGACAGCTTCATCCCCAGGGATCCCAACGATGTAAAGGTCAGGGTCGTGCGGGAGGCGCTGGGCGTCGAGCCAGATGATCTGATGATCCTGACGGTGGGCGGAGACGCGGCGTCGAAGGGCGCCCAGGAGGTCATGCAGGCCCTGGCCCTGATCGCCAGGGACGTTCCCAAGTGGAAGTACGTCTGCAAGGTCTGGCCACAACAGCGGACCGAGATTCAGAACCGGATGGACCGGGAATTGGCCACTCAGTTAGGTATCGAGAAGAACGTCATTTACACGACCAACAAGGTGTCGCGAAACTTCATGCCCTATCTCATCGCCGCCTGTGACATCTACGCGGCCCCCTCACGGTTGGAAGGGTTCGGGATGCCGCAGGTGGAGGCGGGTGCGTGTGCACGGCCGGTGGTCAGCATCAATGCGATGGCCCCGGCCGAGACGCTGGTGCACGGTGAGACCGCGCTCCTTGCGGGAGTCGCACAGGAAATCCGAATCGCCGAGGCCGTCCTGGGCGAGGAGTCGGGCTTTAATAAGGCGCATCGGGTGGTGTTCGGGAACTTGCGGATCGCCGACTACCGCGCGAGCATCTACGACATTGCCGAGCATCTCAGGACGCTGATGACAGATGCTGAGCTGCGCGCCCGAATGGGAGCCAAGGGCCGGGAGCGCGTGGTGAGCCTGTATGACTACCGGGTGGTGGCACGCCAGTTTGTCGACTATGTCCGTGACAAGTTAGGTATCCAATGAGTCGTGCGTCGGCAGGCATGGAAGAGATCACCCGGGCCAAGGGCGCGGCGATGGAGGTGCTCCTGAACAACATCCGGGGGCCCTGCCAGGGACTGCCGCGGACGGCCGCCTGGGGCTATCCCGAACCATACACCCGCGACATGATGATTTCCGCCCTGGGTTTCCTTTCCTCCGGCCATCCGGGCTTGCGGGATGCGCTGCGGCGGGTGCTGGCGTCACTGGCCCGGACGCAGACGCCGCATGGGCATATCGCCTCGTTGGCCCACGATCCGAAGGATCTTGGTGCAAGCGACACCACGCCGCTGTTTCTCTTCGGCCTGGGCTTGTATCGCAAGGTGACCGGCGACAAGCGTTTTCTCCGCAACGCAGCCATGAAAGCTCTTCGCTGGATGGAATACCAGGGCGCCGATGACATGGTCATGGTCGACCAGCAGCCGACCACCGACTGGCGTGATGAGCAATGGGTGCCGGGCTACGGGCTTTACGTGAACACCATCGTGTATGCGTGTCTGCGGCTTTACGGGCAGCATCGCAAGGCCGACTTGCTCCGGCAACTGATCGATCACCCCGATCTTCGCGGCTCGAAACGGCAGCGCTACGTCCACGAGGGTTTCGTCATCCCGGGCAAGCCGTACTACGCTCTCTGGTCGTTCAAGGTCTACCACGGCCGGCGGTTCGATCTGCTGGGAAACAGCCTGGCGATCCTGACCGGCATCGCCTCGCAAGCCCGGGCCCGGCGGATCATCAACTGGACGGAGGCGCAATGTCGCCGTTTGCGCCATCGCGGAGAACTGTCCGTGGATCTGCCGCCGTGCCTGATCCCGTACATTCAACCCGACGATCAGGACTGGCGGCCTCGCTACCAGCGGTACAACCGGCCGGGCAACTATCACAATGGCGGCGTCTGGCCTTTTGTCTGCGGCTTCTACATTGCCGCCCTGGTCGCCGCGGGCCGTGACCGGCTGGCCGCCCAGAAACTGGCCGCACTCGCGAAACTGGTCCGCCCGGCGAGAAAGGCTAAGGTCAAGTACGGATTCAATGAGTGGATCAAGGCCCAGACCGGCCGGCCGCGCGGCAACGACTGGCAAACCTGGTCGGCTGCCATGTACCTCTACGCGGCCGAATGCGTCGAACAGGCGCGAACGCCGTTTTTCGATGAGATCCGCCGATCGGGTCGGCTGTCCGCGGACCCGTAACGCAACCGCCGGGCGGTGCCGTGGAGCTGCCGGGGCAACTTGGACTCAAGTGGAAAGGGCCGCCTCAGCCCTATTTCGCCCGCCAGCAAATCCCGTTACTCTATCCGCTTGAACGAACAAGGTTCGTCTCGTGACGTGAGACGGCCGTTCGGCTCCGAGAGGACTCCTTCATGCTGCTGTTGTGGACCGGGTTCATAGTCATCGTTGTTCTGATGCTCTTGTTCGACTTGTGTGTTCTGCATCGCAAGTCGGCGGTGATCAGTCTCAGGAGCGCTCTGATCTGGTCGGTGATCTGGACGCTGGTCGCTTTTGCCTTCAACGTCGGCGTCTACTACATCTACCGGCACGACTGGATGGGGGTCGCCACTCAGCGTCTCGCGGCCGAGCGGGCCTCGCTCGCTTCAACCCCGCCGGCCGCCGAGGCCGAGGGCAGCAGCCCCGAGGAGATCGAGGCCGCGGACGCGAGAGTCGCATGGGTCGCCACGGTGGAATTCTTCACCGGCTACGTTCTCGAGCGGGCACTGAGCTTCGACAATCTCTTCGTGATCGCGATGATCTTCACCTTCTTTGCCATCAGGTCCGAGCACCAGCACCGCGTACTGTTTTGGGGCATTTTCGGCGCGCTCGTGCTGCGCGGCGTGATGATCGGGGCGGCGACGTGGCTGATACACACACTCGAGTGGATGACCTACGTGTTCGGCGCCCTCCTTCTCCTGACGGCCATCAAGATGCTGCGAACCGAGGATGAAAGCGTCGAGCCTGACCGCAACCCCCTCGTGCGATTGGCCCGATACATCTACCCGGTGACTTCAGAGTTTCACGGGTCACGGTTCTTCGTGCATGACGCCGGCCGCTGGGCAATCACGCCGCTGTTTCTGGCGCTCGTCGCCGTGGAGACGACTGATCTGCTGTTTGCGATCGATTCGATCCCGGCCATCATCGGCGGCGTAACCCAGGACACTTTCATCATCTTCACCTCAAACATCATGGCCATCCTCGGCCTGCGGGCCCTCTACTTCGCTCTGGCCGGCATGATGAGGGAGTTCGAATACGTCAAGCTGAGCCTCATCATCATCCTGGCTTTTATCGGCGTTAAGATGCTCATCAAGTTCTGGTGGGACATCGACAAGTGGTGGTCGTTGGGAATCATCATGGTCATCCTGGCACTGGGCGTGATCGCGTCGCTCATCTCTGCCAGCCGCGGCAAGGGACAACCTGATGGCGGAGCAGCCGGAAAGCCAGCCTGAGACGACGTCGGAGGCGGCAGAGACCGATTGCGAGGTCTCCCTGGCGACAAGCGCTCAGCCGAGGACCTCGCTGCGTCGCATGGGGCGGATGATCTGGCGAGTCCTGGTGGCCATCGTCGGCTCGACGGTGGTGCTGGCCGGGCTCGGTCTGAGCATCCCCATGATTCCGGGACCGGGCTTCGTCGTCATTCTGGCCGGCCTGGCCATTCTCGCCACCGAGTTCGCCGGACCGCGCCGTTTGCTGCGCTGGCTGCCGCGCAGGATTCGCCAATGGCGGGAAGACAGGGCCAAACGGCGGGCTCGATGAAACGCTCTCAATGAACGAAAGAGCCGGAGCGGGTGGACGACACGTTACTTGCTGCGCTCTCGGACGGTCTTCTCCTTGACGGCAGCTTCCTTGAGCTCCTCGTAGATCTTGCGGGCTTCCTCGACCCGTTTGAGCAACTCATCGCCCTGGAGCGCCAACTGCTTGAGTTCCTGGTTGCCCTGCAGGGCGATGGCGTCTTTGCTCTTGGCGTCGGCCACCAGCCCTTCGATCTGCCTGAGGCTGTCGAGCCGCTTGGCGAGCAATGGGTCGACTTCATCGAGTTTCCACCAACGCAGGCCCTCGCGGCGGACGTAGATCGGCGTGGTGTGGGCGTGGCATCCGTTGGTGGCCTTGGTCACCGCTGCCAGCCAGCAACCGTACCCGGCGTCCATGTCGAACTCCAGGATGATCTCGGTGTCGTCCTCCTTGGACGGCTTGGCGACCTTGACGTCCTGGCCGAACTTGACGACCTTCACGAATTCCGGCTGCGAGAATTCGGTCTGCCCCATGGCTTTCACGCGAACATGGAGCCTGGCGTCGTCCTTGACCACGATCTCGTCGCCGGGCAAGGCATCGTTGACCGTGAACTCGACCATCGGCCCGTTGGTCACGAAGGTGCGCCCCTTGCGGACGGCCTCGAACCAGGCATCCGGGTCGAACGTTTTTCCGCCGAGGCAGGCATAGAGCCGTACCTCGCCGATCGTCCCGCCCCACGGAACGTCGGATCCGCACGAGGCGGTAACCTTGAACCCCAGGTTCAGGAACTGGTACCACAACTCTGTTCCCAGGTTGCCGAATTGCAGCACCTCCGCGAAATCAACCTTGCCCTTCGGAATGTTGACGCTCATGTCGCGATGGACGTGGAACGCGCCCGAATTGACGTGGGCATAGCCCCACAGCCCGCCCTGTTTGTGTACGGTGTCAGCGACGTAATCGTAGAGGTAGTACTTGTCGGTGTCGCGAACCATGCCGGTGATATTCATCGAGAGGGTGTGACCGATATAGTCGTGTGTTCTTGGGCATTCCTGGCCGGGCGAGAGAACGTAGTCGCTGTTGATGACGCGGTAGTCCTTGCCGAAACCGCGCTGCTCGAAATAGGTGCGGGTGATGTCACCCATCTTGACGACGTTGCCCAGGTGGACGTCCTCGGCCACCAGCCAGGCCATCAGCCGGCCTGCATCGTCGTCGCTGAGAATCTGCCCGTGGATATGATCGTCGCCGGAGAACCAGCCGAGCTTGCGCATGTCGATCCATCGCTTCGGCCGATAGGTCGTGTCGGTGACTTCGCCGGACTTGACGGTGAAGGTCTCAAAGATCGGAGTGTGCTCGATGCCGCGGCGGATGGCGATGTCGTAATCGCCGGGCGGCAGGGTCATATCCAGCGGCTCGGGGACGCACCACCACATGCCACCCTGACGGCCGGGAATGTTCGCCGGCCGCTGGCTGCTGTTGTGGCCATTGCCGTCGAACTGGCCGGTCAGGTCGACGGCATTGCTTGGCTTGCGGTCACGGTTGGTGGCCTTCGAGGTGATGCGGACCATGGCTGAGATCGGCTTGCCGGTGTCGTCGGACAGAACTGTCAACTTCAAACGCCCGACGGGCGGCATGGCCACTTCGATCAGCGTTCGGATCGGCTCGGCACCCGGGCTGTGAAACTCAACGGGAATCGTGATCTTCCTATCCGGCAGCGTGTGCATGCCCAGCAGGACCCAGGTGATGCCGTTGGGGGCGTAGTCGATCCAGGTGACCTTGCGGCCCTCCGGTCGGGATTCGTTGATCTCGTATGCCGAGAAGCTTGTGCCCTCTCCGCCGTTGTCCACGCGCAGCAGCAGCGCACCGGTGTCGCCGACCATCTCATGCGGACCGAAGATCGACGGGCTCACCTTGCCGCCCTGCAGCGAGATGCGCTTGAGGTTTGCGTTCTTCTCCAGCACCGCCACCAGCCTGTCATCCGCGGCTTTTTGACGCTTTCGGGCCTGATTGCGGGCGTTGTCGTCCCTTGCCCTGCGCATCTGGTCTTGGGCCTCGCGCATCTGGCGGAGAATCTCGTCGACCGCCCCGGCCTCATCCTGGCTCAGCAGATACGAATGACCTTGAAGCAGCGTGGTGGTGAAGTCCAGCGCGCTGGGCTTGGGGTTCTCGCGTTTGTCCTGGGCTAACGCCGAGGCCGAGAGTATCACTGCAACGACCAGCGACCCGATCCAACACCTTCTCAGGGTTTGTGTCATGCCCAACCTCCGGTCCGTGTGTTTCGGATGACGTATCGTCCAATGCCGCCGGCTACGCCGGCCGCAACCATCAGCAAGACAACCGCGCCGATGCCGGCCGTCAGCTTATCCTGGTTTGACATCCCAGCCTGACTGGCGGAAGGCGCCGCAATCAGTGATTCGGATATCGCAACCGGCACCGCCCGGCATGAAAGCCCAATCTCCCTGGGGCCGCCTGCTGTTTCCGATGATGAGACAGGGTTGTTGAGGTCACCCACGACTACTCGCAACCCATCCTCTCCGCTCGCGCTGAGTACGTCGATTCGCGGAGCTTCAGGCCAGAGGCGGTACTGCGCGCGAATACGACTGCCGGCTTGCAGCCATGGGGGTGTTCTGGCAAACCAGGACAACCGCAGCACATGGTGAGCAGGGGTGACGTTCATCGCGCCGAGAAGATCAACCTGAGGGTCGTAGAGCGAAATGACTTGCAGTGGCCGATCGTCCACAGTGAGCGTGAGGGCATCACGCAACGAGTCGGACAATCCGTCGAGGTAGTCTCTGATCTCCGCTTCGGTGATCGCCTCATCGTGGTTGCGGTCCATTCTGCGCCGCTCGGCCAGCGAGGGGTACTCGTGGAAAGTCAGTTCGATGGTGACGTCGATGTTCCGCTGACCAACGCCGATTCTCGCCTCGTGGCGGATGAAGGTCATCAGGATGGCATGGGCGCCGGCGTCGGAAGCGGTCCACAAGATTGCGGCGATCAGCAGTGCGACAAGACCCATTGGCGACCGGAGGCGAGCGGTCCGTTGTCGGCGCCATGCTGTCGGCGGCAGACTCGTCACGTTCCGGTACCTTCCCAAGACAGCGTGCACAAAGAACGTAGGGCATGGTCGGAGACGCCAAAGGCGGCGGAGACCTGCCGTTCCATCCGCTTATGAGCGGCAGGTATTCGTCGCAGCGACGACTTCGACGCTGCCCTGCCCCCGGTCCCCAGACCCGACCGCCCGTCAGATGTATTCCTGGTACAGTTCCTTGCTCGGGCCCGGGATAACGACCGCCGACACCAGCAGGCCCTTCTCGCGTACCACCTCGGCGGCGGCGTTGACGCCTGACTGGCAATCGGCCACCGATCCGGTCATCAGCACGAATCCCTTGCCGCCGAGAGCCATCGCGATGTGAATACGGAACAGGGTTACACCCGCGGCTTTGGCGGCGGCGTCGGCGGCTTCCAGCACGCTGGCCGTTGAGAAGGTCTCGACGATGCCCAGGGCCTTCTGATTGCCGTCGCCGATCTGCACCGACTGGCCCAGGGCCTGGAAAACGCTCGGGTGTATGTTGGGAATCAGGATCGAATCGATGACCCCGTCCGGCGCGGCGTTGAGCCCGGCTTCGACCGCTGCCTGAACCGCCGCGACCTGGCCGGTGACGACGTTGATGTACTTGCCCGAGCAGATGGTCCGCCCGAGGACCAGTTTCACGTCCGCGGCCTTGAGCATGGCATCCTGGACCTTGTACCCGATGCCGACGCTGGTCAGTTCAATCATCCCGATAGCTTCAAGCATGGCAGTCACGCCTCAATCACAATCGCATCCGACACTTCCTTGACCCGCCCGCTGATGCTCGCGTGGATCACGGCGCCCAACTGGTTCTCGGCCGGCTTGGCGATCACGTCGCCGCACTTGACGGCGTCACCGACCTTGACGACCGCTCCGGCCGGCGCGCCCACGTGCTGCTTGAGCGGCAGTTTCACCCGCTTGGCCATCAGCGAGGCCTCCAGCAGCGGTCCCTTGTTCTTGAAGTCCGCCAGGCCGAGTTTGCGGATGAGCCGTCCGATGGGCACGCGGCGGTTGTCCAGATGCAGCTCCGGACGCGTCGCGACAGCCTCAACCTCCCACTTGCGACCCTCACTCATCAGCCGCCGCTTGTTCTGGACACAGACCTTGCTTGGGTCGAGATCCTCGGGACAAGCCATCATGGTGCACAGGTTGCACTCGCAACAGAAAAGCGTGCCGATCACGTTCGCCTCGCCGACCATGCTGTACCCGAGCGAACGCATCGCCTTGTGCGGCTCGATGGGGTGACCCAGCAGGTATCGGGGGCAGAACTCCGTGCAGAAAGAACATTGGTCACAGGCACTGGCCCCGATGCGGGCGGTGGCCTTCCAGTTGGCCCCCAGCATATAGCGCTGGGCCAAACGGTGGTCTTTCGGCAAAACGATCAGCCCGCCGGTGGTCTTGGTGACGACCTCGCTGAAATCAGTGGACAACCGCCCCATCATGACGCCGCCGACCAGGGCGACCGGATCATCGACGGTGGGGCCGCCTGCCATGCCAATGACCTCGCGGAAAGTCACCCCGACGGGTACCCGAATAGTAACCGGCTCGGCGACGGCCCCGGCGACGGTAAGGAATTTCTCGGTTACCGGCCTGGCTCGTGCGACGTTCAGGGCGGTTTCCACGTTGGTCACCACCGCCCCCACGGCCAGCGGGATTTTGCCCGGCGGGATAATCCGTTTCGTCACGTCGTAAACAAGGATGAACTCGTCGCCGGTCGGATAGCTGTCGGCCAGCTCGACGATCCGCATGCCCTCAGGCAGCTTGGGCCGGAGCAGCTCGATCACATCGTGGTACTTGCCCTTGATCCCGATGACCGCCTCGCGGGCGCCAACGAGCTGCCGGGCCTGCGACAAACCGCTGATGACCTCGTCCGGGGAGGCCCGAAGCAACTCCTTGTCTTTGTGGAGAAGGGGTTCGCACTCGGCCGCGTTGAGGATGATGACCTCGGCCTTGGCCCGAAACTTCACATGGGACGGGAATCCGGCCCCGCCGGCCCCGACCACACCCCACGACTGAATCTGTTCAACCGATGCCTGTGGCATATCTCTCGTCGCCAATGACTCTTACCGCTCGGTCCCCCGCTCGGTCCCCCCGGCGGCGGAGGCATAGGGTAACACGATCGCCGCACAACCGCCAGCCGTCTTTGCTTCGCTACGCCGTGCCAAGGTCGTCTCCAATGGGGCCGACGCCCTCATCGGCCCATCGTGAAGGGACTGGGCTTGGTGGCTGGGGAGTGGTGGTGGAGGGACGCGGGTCGAGGCGCGGGGGCAGGGGACGCGGCATATGACGTCGGGGAACCGTGGGCTCCGCGCTCGCGGACCGGAATCTGAAATCTGCCAATCTCAAATCTGCGATTCAATGACCTGCCAGGGCGAACCCTACCGTGTTCTTCCAGCCCCCAGCCC
>JAUCQB010000048.1 GCA_030372985.1 Phycisphaerae bacterium | reverse complement strand
CCCCCCCCCCCCCCCCCCCCCCCCCCCCCCCCCCCCCCCCCCCCCCCCGTTTTTCAAGCAGAAGACGGCATACCAGATACACAGCGCTGTCTCGTGGGCTCGGAGATGTGTATAAGAGACAGAAGAGGATCTTCTGATACGGGCTGACTGGAAATGTGCCGGTGTCCATGGTCTGGGTCCTTGCTCTCCTAGCGAACCATGCTGGGCAGCCACGTGCAGATCTGCGGAAACGCCACGCACAAGACGGTGGCGAGGAGCAGGGCCGCGACAAAAGGCATGCAACCCTTGAACACGGTCTGCAGCGGCACGTCGCGTTCGATTCCGCCCACCACGTATGCGCACACCCCGACCGGCGGGGTGATCGTTCCGATCTGGGTGACCAATACGATGATAACGCCGAACCAGATCAGCAGCATGGGGTCCTGCTCGGGGTACAGGCTGTCGATGATCGGTCTGAAGATCGGCACCGTGAGAAGTATCAAGGCCAGGGCGTCCACAAAGCAGCCGGCAATGACAAAAAAGACGATGATCAAACTGACGATCACCCACGGCGGCAGAGGCAGTTGTCCTAACCACGCGGCCAACTCGGTCGGGATGCTCGTCACCGCCAGGAACTTGCCGAAGATCATCGCACCTGCCACGATGATCATGACCATCAGGCTGGTACGCATCGTTTCCTGCAGCGCCCGCCAGAGCATCTTCGCGGCCAGTTGCCTCCTGACCAGTGCGATGACCATTGTGCCGCCGGCGCCGATGGCTGCCCCTTCGGTCGGGGTGAAAAAACCGGCGAACATGCCGCCGATCACCAGAACGAAAAGCGCCAGAGTCTCAGAAACGCCGAAAAGTGAGGCAAACTTGGCACCCCAACTTGTTGAGGGCGCGGCAGGCCCGTAGCCAGGGTGGCGTTTGCAGTTGAAATAGATGAAAAGAACGAACAGCGTTGCGGTCAGTATCCCAGGAAGAATGCCGGAGATGAACAGTTTTCCGATTGACACCTCGGTCATGATGCCGTAGACGATGAACACCACGCTCGGGGGGATCATCATGCCCAGTGTCCCACCGGAGGCGACCGTTCCGCAGGCCAGTTCCATGTTGTAGCCGTACCGCTTCATCTCGGGCAGAGCGACCAGCGACATGGTGGCGGCCGTGGCCGGCCCGGACCCGCAAATGGCCCCGAAGGCCGTGCAGGCTCCCACGGTTGCCATGGCCAGCCCGCCCGGCAGCGGTCCGAACCAGTGGTAGGCCGTGTTGAACAGCCGGCGGCTGATGCCGCAATGGAACGCCACCTGGCCCATGAGGACGAAGAGAGGAATCACCGTCAGGCTGTGACTCGAAAACGTGCCATACAACTCCGTCGTGGCCATACTTACGGCCGCGTGGGGTGTGACCACCACAGCGAACCCGACAAACCCGACGATCGCCATGGCGAAAGCGACCGGCATGCTGCTGACCAGCAGCAAGACCAGCACGATGCAGCCCAGTATTCCAATCTCGACGGGCGTCATGGTTTAATCAGTTCCTTGCCCGGATGAAACAGATGGTAGACGGTCACCAGGCATACAACCGCGCAAGATGCGGCCAGGACGTACGGCACCCAGAAGTCGGGCATCTGCAATGTCGGGGTCACCTGGCCCCTGGCTTTGAGCGACATGCCGTAACTGACGCACTCCACGGTCAGGAACCCGAACAGGAGGACGACGCAGATGCGGACGAAGGTGTCCACGATGATTCGGCCCCAGCGGGGCAGTTTCTGGAAGAAGTACTCGATCGCGACGTGCCCCTTGCAGGCCGTCGTGTAGGGGATTGCCGCTGCCGCGGTGACAGCCGCGGCGATGCAAACGAGATCGATCACACCTGTCAACGGGACGCGAAAGATCCGGAGAATCACCTCGGCGCAAGTGACCAGCATCATCGTGATGATGCCCACCGCCGCCACAACCTCCAGCGCATAGACCAAGGCCCTGACGACACGGGCGTATGCCGTCCAGAAACCGGAGGGATGCGAAATGGCCGGCTGTGGCGCACTCATCATTCGGTCTTCGTCGTGGCCGATTGGGCGATCATTGTCTGAATGTCCTTCAGGAACTCGGCTCCGGGCAGTTTCTTGGCCTCGGCCGCAGCCACATACTCATCGAGAATGGGCTGAACGCGTTCCTTCCACTTGGCCTGCTCTTCGGGGCTCAGCGGGATGATCTCACGTTTTAGTCCCTCGACAAAGGCTCGCCCTTCGTCGTCGGCCCGGTCCCAGGCGGCCCCTTGTTTGGCTACCCACTCCTGGCTGGTCTCTGTGAATACCTTCTGGATGTCGGCCGGCAGCTTGTCCCAGGCTTTCTGGTTCATCACCACGAACATCGCCGTCGTGTAACCGATGGCGGAACTGTCGGTCACGAAGTTGATCGCCTCGCCTTGCTTCCAGCCCTTGAGCGTCTCAATGGGACAGAAAGTCGCCTCAACCACGCCTTTCTGAAGGGCCTCATAGGTATCGCCCTGCGGCATCGCCTGAGGATTGCCGCCCAGAGCCGCCACGATCTTGGTCGATAGCCCGGTGGCCCGAACCTTCAGTCCCTTCATGTCGTCGAGCGTGCGAACCGGCTTCTTGGAGGCCAGGATGCCCGGGCCGTGAGCGTGGATGTAGAGCACATGGACGTCGCTGAGTTCGGCAGGTTTATACTTCATGGTCAGTTCGGTGGCGATTCGTGTGGCGACGGACCCGTTCGGATAACCGATGGGCAGGTCGAGCCCTTCGAGCAATGGGAATCGCCCTCGGGTGTAGGCGAAGCAGCTCATGCCGATGTCCGAAATCCCGTTGACCACGCCGTCATAGCACTTATCCGCAGCGGTCAGGGTGCCGCCCGGGTGAATCTTGATCTTGACCCGGCCGTCGGTGCGTTTCTCGATCTCTTCTGCCCAGGCCTTGGCCGTCTGGCACACGATGTGCACATCCGGGAAGAAGATGCTGTAGTTCAACTGGATCGGCTTGGCCTTGCTGCCGGTACCTTGGTCCTTGCAGCCGGTGGCGAGGAGGACTGCCGACACCGCCACCGCGATGGCGGCCAACGAAACGATCTTCATAGTTCTGTTCATGTCAAACCTCCCTCAACGAGTCCATTGCCTGACGAGGGCCCTTCGGCCTGTGAACTGGTGCAGACACGCGCTGCTCGAAGAGATCAGAGGGCGTCAGTGTAGGGGGCTGACCGCCGTCTGTCAAAGCGCGAGAGAGACTCCTGTTTTGAGCGGGTGCATCGGCCAAACTGCAGCGGCTGGCAGAGCAAGCAGCGCCATCGTGGGCTACAGTCGTGCCAGTAATGCCCTCACGCCTCGGCACTGCTCAATAGAGCAGTGGCACACGGCCTGACGCCTCGGCACTGCTCAATAGAGCAGTGGCACACGGCTCAGTAGTGCGGTGGCACACGGCCTCACGCCTCGGCACTGCTCAATAGAGCAGTGGCACACGGCTCAACGGAGCGGTGGCACACGGATGGGGCCCGCCCCTGAACAGAGGATGCACACGTTCTGCGTACACCCCTGCGGTACAGGGAGATGAGGCCGCACGCCCACTGCTTCAAGGTAAGTACCACAATTGTCAGTAGAAACGCCCAGCCGATCCCTGCAGCCAGCAGGTACCCTCCCCGGACAAAGAGGGTTCGCCGGTCGCAGAGCGGGACGAGGGCAGCGATGACGCCGGGGCCTTCATCGCGGGTGCGTTGGGCAACCACACGGCCGGCCGGGTCAATGATTTGCGTGATGCCGGAGCTGGCTGCCCGGACGGTGCTCCGACGCAGCTCGATCGAGCGGATCGGTGCCATGTCGGCATGCTGCCACTGCTCCTGGGCCGGCCAGCGTGCGGGGTCCATCACCGGAACGAGGATGAGCGCTGCCCCAAGACCTGCCAGGCGACGTGGGTGATCGGTGAAAAGCCCGTCGTAGCAGACGTACATGCCCACGCGGCCGTGCGCGGTGTCGAACGCCGCTTGCGACCGGGCAGGGTTGCCGTCGTCAAAGAAGGGTAAGGGGACGGCCTTGGCCTGGGAGCCGATGATGCCGACGGGGCCGATGAGCATGGCCACGTTGTCATACAGGCAGCCCTTGCCTTGCGACGCAACATGCGCTCCCACGCAGGCGTACACGCCGTGTTCCCGGGCCAGTTCGATCAGCCCCGCGACCATTCGATGCCCCTCTGTGGCCGCTTCTGTGATGGTGTGCTCGGGCAAGACGATGAAAGCGGGTCTCGGATGGGCCGAGGCCGCGCGGGCGACAAGATCGAGGTACTCGCGATAACGCAATTCCTCGCCTTGCACGCATGCGACGGTCACGGTGTTTTCAGGTGCGAACGACGGGGGCTGGGAGATGAGCGTGAGTACGATAACACCTGCCGCCACCACCATGGCCGGCATCCAGGCCCCACGACGGCGCTGCCACAATCCGTAGGCGATCGCGCTGTTGACGGCGACCAGCAGCAGGGACAGAAAGTACACGCCACCGATTGAGGCGATCTGCGCGATCCAGAAGTTTTGCGATTGGCTGTAACCGAAGGCCAGGAAGGAAAACCGCAGCCGAGGCAGCCCCTCGCATCTCAGCACCTCGGCCCCGACGAACGTCAGGGGCACGGCCCACAACATGGACGCGGGGCCGAATCGCTCCATCAGCAGCCGGGCGACTCGGAACGCAAAGCCCATCCAGACGGCGAGGACGACGATCGTCGCACCGGCGACCGGCCCGGCGATTTCGATCAGCCAATCAAGGCCGATTCGAGAGAACACCAGTCCAAGAACGATGCCGAAAAGCCACGTGGCGGCGGGCGACAGTCGCGGCAGCGAGATCAGCCAGGGAACCAGGGCGATCCAGGCGAGACAATGGAGGTTGAACGGTCGAAAACAAGCGGCCATCAGTCCGCCGGACGCCGCCGCCACGAGGAATGCCGTCAGCCAGGAGAACCTCCTGGGTTCGGTCGTTGACTCGACGGCCTGGTCACCGGCAGTATGCATGGGCAGAGACTCTCCCAGCTACAGCAACAGCAGAGTATCCTGCACCATCTCCTTCTATTGAATGCTATGCCTGCGATTGACGGAAGTCATCGGTCACCGGCAGAAAGAGGGCGACGCCTGGTTGGAGCAGCTCGCCGTCTGGGCATGCTTACCAGATACTCGGCAACCGGGGGCGAAGTTCGACGGTTTCGCCCATTGGCGGGGGGGTGAAGGGGATGAATTCGCCGTCCTCCCAGTGCAGCCACCTGAGCGACGGGTGCTCGAGCGGTACGGCAAAATGGAACACGGCCTCGGCCGGGCGGAGATCGGAGGTCAGTTCCGCGACCTCGACGGTCAGCCCGGTGAGCTTCACCTGCTGGCCGACGGACATCGGTCGTCGCTCGCTACGGAAAAGGTGATCAAACCGCCAGGCGATGAAACTGTTCTCCGGACGGATGGACAGTGTTCGCTCGTCCAGGCGGCGGATCACGACCGCCGGCAATGCCGGGGCGAGCACGCGCGTGTGGGTCGGAATCGGCTGGCCGGCCAGTTCACGCTGCACCGTCAGATACGTCGCGTGCATCACGCTCGGGGCGTTCACGATGATGAGGTCCTGTTGCTCGACCGAGGAATCGAATGCGGCCCGCACCGTGAGTTCGTCGTTGAATCTCTTGAAGCCCATTGGAAATGCCGCCTGCACGGCCAGGGCCACGGGGGCAAGTACGATGTGCAGGCATACAAAGGACCAGGCGAGAACGCGACAGAGACGGCGATCATGTGAAAGACCGTTCCGGTGGGGTGCCGGGAGAGGCTTGTCCGCCACAGCACCGACAGACACGCCGCCGGGGGCTCCCGATTGGTTTTCAAGCCGCAGGACGTGCGAAAGAAACTGGGCGAGCAGGCCCATGGCGCCGATGCCGGCAAACACCAGAAGCCGGTTGGCCGGGAAGGTCGCACACACGGGCACCAGCGACAAGGCCATGCCCAGCGTCCAGAAGCGAGCAACCGGATCCCCTCGGAGCGGAGACCATACGGCGACCGCGAGCACAACGGTGAGCGCCACACCGAGAATCTGCAACAGCAACATGACCTGATTCGTGACCAGGATCGACGCCTCGGCCGGCGGCGCTGCCCACTGGCCGAGCATCAGAAGCGGTATTCGCTGGATGGCACTGAGAGCAAACACCGCCGGTTCCCTGATCGGGTCCACATAGAGCCCCAAGTGCTGCACGCCATGGCCACCCAGCGCCCAGGCAGCCCGCCAGCCGATCAGGATGATAAGATAGGGGAGCATGACGAGCGCTTTTCGCCGCCACTTGCCGGGATCCAGGTATACGGCATGAGCTGCCAGGTAGGCGAAGGTGCCGACGCCGGCCTCAGCCGACAAGAGGCTGGCGGCGGCGCAGAGCCAGGCCGGGAGGGCACTGGCGGTTCGGCCCTGACGCCGCCAGCGGTCGTGGGCCAGAATCGCCAGCACCCCACAAACGCCCGAAACAATCGCGTTGCGGTTGGACAGCCACGCGGCAGGCATGCTGTGGGCATCGTCGACGGCGAACAAGAACGCAGCCAGACCAGCCGCGATGCCGGCTCCCATCATCCGCCTGTATAACGCGGCCGTTGCCAGAACCAGCAGCCCATACCACAGTATGCTCTGGACGTGCATCGGCCAGGCCAGATCCGGCCACCGCCGATAGTCGATCCAGTGAGTCAGAATGGTCAGCGGCCGCCAGAAACTGCCCTTGGCCTCAGGCACGGTCCACCACGGCAGCCCGCCGTAGTCCATCAGCTCCAGGGTTCGCCCAGGGTTCCCGTCGAGAAACCGGAACAAGTCCCAGATCGATCCCGAAAACACGGAGCATCTCGTCGAGCCCCGGATGGTGAGACGGTGGAAGTCGTCGTCAAACAGCCAGCCCACACGCAGCGATGGGGAAACAAGCAACATGGCGATCAGGGCGGCGAAGATCGGCAGCCTGGGGTGGCAGAGAAGACGACACATCCGGCCGATCCATGTGTCGCTCTGTGTGTCGCCCGGTGAGCCACAATCGGTAAGCTTCAGTTCCCGCATATCGTCACGGCCGGAAAAGCTACCGGTCGGCGGCTTGCGCCGCAACAGGGGGCAGGCCGTCGGTCTGCCGGCCTGTCCGAAAAAGCTTCAAACCGTGCGCGCGGCCTTGCCGGGCACGAAATACGCCTACATGAACAACCTTGCGTACGATCCGATGATGGGCAACGTGCCGCCGGTGACGCGCGCGGTCTGCCTGGATGTGATTCTGCACCCGGGCGGCGGCATCGTGCGCACGGCGCACCTCTGGTGCCTGCTGGGCAGGTTTCACCCCAATGGGTGGTGAATCCGCAGGTGGTGGTGTCGCTGAACAGCTTTCAAGGCGGCCCTCCAGGCTGGATCCACGCCAATCCGAGGCTGCAGGTTTAGCCCTGATGCAGGGTCAGCCTGCCGCGGGTTCCTGTTGAGGGTGAAGCAACTGCCGGGTCATCCTCAGCGCATCTTCATCTCCCAGTACGAGTGCAACATCGTTGGCATGGAGAACGGTTCCGCCGTTTGGTACGAAATACTCGCCGTTTCGGCTGATCAGGACCAGCAGCGCGCCTCGCGGAAGGCCCACTTCAATGATGCGTTTGTCGACGGCGCCCGAGTCGGGGTCGACGACCATCTCCGTCATCGTCGCCTGGATGCTCTGTTCCGTCCGATCGAACTCCAGGGGAGGTCGGGGCCTGTGACGAAGTGGCTTGTCCACCTTCAGCCATTTGGCTGCCAACGGAAGCGACTTGCCTTGCAGAAGCACGGATGTGATCACCACGAAGAACACGAGGTTAAAGATCATATCCGCCTGAGGCAGGCCTGCCATCTTGGGGAAGGTTGCCAGTACGATCGGAACGGACCCTCGCAGGCCGACCCAGCAGGTCAACAGCTTCTCGCGGCGCGTCAGCCTGCTTCCGACCAGGCAGAGCATGACGCTCACCGGCCTGGCGATCAGCATGACGAACCCGCAGAGCAGCAGCCCGGGCCCGACCACGGGGACCAGACGGGACGGGAACACCAGCAGTCCCAGAGTCAGGAACATGGCGATCTGCATCAGCCACGCCATGCCGTCGTGGAACCGCATCAGGCTTCGTTTGTGCAGGAAGTCCCCATTGCCAATGATGATGCCCGCCAAGTACACCGCAAGGAATCCGTTGCCGCCCAACAAGTCAGCCGTACCGAAGACCAGCAGGACGGACCCGAGCGTCAGGACGGGGTACAACCCCTCGTACTCAAGCCTGATTGTGTTGACGAGATAGATGATCCCCTTGCCGAACAAGAGACCCACGGCCGCACCCATGAGCATCTGCTGAAAGAACGCAGGGACCGCGCCCCACCATGAAGCCTTCGGATCCTGCAAAAGGGTGATCACGGTGACGGTGAGGAACACCGCCATTGGGTCGTTGCTGCCCGACTCCAACTCCAGCAGGGGTTTGAGCTGCCGCTTCAGGCTGATGCTTCGCGACCGCAGGATCGCGAACACGGCCGCGGCGTCCGTCGAGGAAATCACCGAGCCCAGCAGCAGCCCTTCCAGCCAGGAGAGGTCGAAGGTCACGACGGCAAATACCGCCACCAGGACGGCGGTCAGGAAAACCCCAGCCGTGGCGAGCACCATGGCAGGTCGGAGGACCGGCCTGACGCTCTGCCAATCGGTGTCCAATCCGCCTGAGAACAGGATATAGGCCAGCGCCAATGTGCCCAGTGTCTTGGCGATGCGAGCATTGTCGAAGTAGATGCCTCCCGGCCCTTCCGAACCGGCCAGCATGCCGATCAGCAGGAACATGAGAAGCGCTGGCACGCCCAGGCGTTCGGAAGCCTTACTGGCCAGTACGCTGACCAGGAGCAGAACGGACACGCTAAGGAATAGGAGGTTCTCAGTCATTCCGTCAGCTCGCAATCGACCGGCGCCGGCTCAGTGGTTGCGCGCGGGTCAGATCAGCCTGATGCAGTAGGGCGGCACGCTCCAAACCGGCTGGCCCGGCGTCGTGCTCACCTGCACTATACCCTTTTCCTCGTCCACCGAAACCAGCCTCACCGCAAAAAGATCCGCCTGTTCGGGCCAGTCCACGTTGCATTGTGCGCCGACGTGGGGCTTGAGGGCCCGGGCACGTCCTCGATCCTTCTCCATGAGCTTGTTGCCGAGCACCGATGGGAGGAGGCGCATTTCGTCCTCATCCAGTTGATCGATCATGCTCAGCAGTGCGTTCAGTCGCAAGGTCATCATCGGTGTCCCAGCCTGAGAACGAGGACTCCGTCCAATCGACGTCCTTACTTGAAGAGCCTGCCGCGAGCCGCTTCCATGATAGCGGCCACCGCGGGGTGCCTGATCCGGCGTTCAACCGTAATCGCGAAAAACCGCTCTCGATGATCCTTGATCGATCCGATGGGCTCGACATGGAACGAACTGATGATGTCCGACTCAACCACATCGTAGCCCGCAAAGAAGCCTTGGCCCTGCCCGCCGAAAGTGCTCAGCAAGGCGATGTCCTCAAACTCACCGATGACGTCGGGTCTCACGTCAACCGACTCAAACCACCTGTCGAGCGCGCCTCGCAGTGTGCTGCCGGGCGTGGGGAGCAGAGCCGAGGCGCCGTCGAGCGATTGTGGGAAACCCTTCCGGATCTTGCGAGCCTGCTTCGGCGAGGCGAAGAGCGTTACGCCGCACTCGCCCAGAAGGTGGCTGAAGGCACGGACCTTGATGTGCGGATCGGCCGGGGCGTCGGACAGGACGAGGTCCAGGTCATGAACCGCCAGTGCGGGAAGCAACTGCGTCGGGGTTCCCTGAAAGCACGAGATGCGGCTCCGTTCCGGCAGCTGAACCACCGGCTCCAGAAGCCGGTAGGCGACCAGCTTGGGTATCACATCATTCACCCCGATGTTGACATGGACCGAGATGCCCTTGGAGCGACCCTTGACCGTGTCCACGAACTCGCGGCCCAGGGAGAAGATCTCGTCGGCGTAGCGGTAGGCCATCCGGCCGGTTTCCGTGAGCGTCAGGCCCCGGCCCGAGCGGGCGAACAGTTTCTCTCCCAGCGCCGCTTCGAGTTCGTGGATCTGGGCGGAGATCGTCGGCGGAGCGAGCAGCAATTCCTCACAAGCGGCGGTGATCGAGCCCGCCCGGGCCACAGTCCAGAAGTAGAACAGGTGATGGTAGTTGAGCCAGTCCATGGGCGCATCATAATTCGTATATTACGAAGTGTCAATTTGCCATTATCTATTTGCCTAAGTATGTGCTGTGGCGTAGGATAGGGACAGGAAGGAGGTGGGCCTTGCCGACCAGTCAGGAGAAACTGCGTCTGGGAATCCACGCGAACGGCTTCCATTTGAGTCTCAGGCTTCGCGAGTATGCCGAACGACGTGTTGACGCCGCGCTAGGCTGTTGGGCGGACCGCATCGCGGCGGCGATGGTCTTTCTGGAGATCCTGGATGGAGCCTCGCACGGTCTGAACCATCAATGCCGCGTCGTGGTGGATCTGACCTCGACGGTCCGGCTGACGGCAAAGGCCAGACACTGGGAGCCCGAGGTCGCTGTGAATCGGGCAGTGAGACGAATGGCTCGTTGTTTGAGGAGTACGCTTGGCCGAGCAGGCCGGTCGCACGTGTGTGAGTAGACGGCGGCCGGGAGACACGCCGTGAGCCGTCTCGCGGCGGCGTTCGGGGAGTCGGGCCATGGGGATGCACTACTCCAGGCCGGTGACGGAGATTCGTTTCTTTCACCCGCGGGCGGACCGGGTGTGTGTGATTCGATGCGGGGAGTGGCCGGAACGCACAGCGTCGCCGATGCTCGGTGCGGCAGATGGGGAGTGGTTGTGCCACGTGGTCATGGCCGAAGGGGACTACCAGTTCAGATACCGGGTGAATGGCACCTGGTACCGTGATGACGCGCGGATTCGGGTTGGGTGGGGTCCGCGGAGATTGCGTCTGATTGTCGCTGTCGGCGATGCAGACCCGCCAGGCATTCGGGAGTCATCACCGCGCCGGCAAGAACCCGTTCAACCCGACTGCGCATGTCTTTGAAGCCCTTGGCGGAGGGTGTCGTTCCGCATGGTGATCGCAGTTTGCAGGAAGACGTCCGTCGTGATGGTCATGGCGGGGGGACCGACGCGAACGTTGTGGCCGTCGTGGCGGATGAGATCGGCGGAACCGTTGCGAGAACTCCCGTGGCCTATCCGAACGAGAGAGGTGCCCCTCGGGGTGCGCGGATTCTCCGGATGGCAGGCGGGCGCGTCATTCCGCGCAAGCCGGCCCGTGTAGCCATCCCGCGGCCGCCGTCATCGGATTCCAGCTTGCCGAACGTCGCATCCTCGGCAAAGTCGCGGCGGGCGGTCCGAAATACTTCGTATTTATCTAATATATGCCACGTAAGATTCTACTGGTCCGTATGATGAATGAGGCGTATAAACAGGTGGATGACGATCGAAAGGCCCTGAAACGAAAAGGAGACCGGAATGCGAGTCGTGATTCACGGGCAGGACATGGACGTGGACCGTTCCCTGAAGGAGTACGTGCAGCGACGGCTGCAATTCGCCCTGGCGCGATTCTCCACCCGTATTCGCGAGGTCGCGGCCCGGCTGGCCGACGTCAACGGCGACCGGGGCGGGAGGGACCGATCCTGCCGGTTCATGGTCCACCTGATTCCGACCGGCACCATCGTGATCGAGGACGTCGACGCGGATCCTTTTGTGGTGATTGATCGAGCCGCGGATCGGGCCGGACGGGCCGTGGCCCGCGAATTGCGTCGCCGCTGGGAGGTGAGGAGACGCACTGCCTGGCGGGACTACGACCGGCGGCTCTGGCAACGAAGTGAGTCATGGGCATTCGGGCACGGAAACCGAATCAGCAGGTGAGCGGTGCGGGGCGGTCCTCACCCGTCGCCTCGGCGAGTCCGCGCAGGGCACGACTTCCAGGAGGTGCAGCGTCTCGACCGAAAGGGATTTGACTGTCTGACCCTTTCGCCGGGGATCTGGGCATGGGCGGATCCTGCATAACGGCGCGTCCCGTCTGGTGCAGCTGATGCTTCGGCGGCGGCGGACCGATCGCATGGAGGATCGCATGGCGTTCTGCCCGAATCCCGAGAATCTTCGGCCTTGGCTGTTGACGGAGACGGGTCGGTTCGTCTTCTTGGAAGGGCCTGTTGAGGGCCTGCGAGACGTGGCATCTCGAAGCAGGGGGAGCGGATCTGGGAACCGCGTCAGGGGCATGCGGACCAGTCTTCACTGAGGTGGGCCGCGGTGAAGCATCTCCCCTACGGAGACATGAAAGCTCTGGTTCAAGGAGGCTGATGCGATGAAGGCAAAGACCATCTACATCAACGTTGAAGACATGACGCGCCTGTCGGAGTGCCTGCGCGTCGAGCGGATGCGGTACGAGAACGAAAGCGCCCACCTGAGGGTCCTGAGCGAGGCTTTTCATCACGCGAAAGTCGTGTTGCCGAACCAGATGCCGCCGGACGTTGTCACAGTCCACTCGCAGGTACTGCTGAGGGACCTCGCTTCGGGCGAGGAGATGAAATGCATCGTGGTGTTTCCGGAAGACGCGGACGTGATCGCGGGAAGAATCTCCGTTGTGGCGCCGATCGGTGCTGCCATACTGGGCCGCAGGGTCGGTGAGTCGGTCCAGGTCAATGTGCCGGCCGGGGTCAGGCGGATGCGGATCGAGCGGATCCTGTGTGAACCGGAGACGACCGCGATGTCGTCGAGAGAAGTCTGTGTCTGAGAGGGCGACCAAGCCCAGGAAGAGACGTTCATGCAGCCCTTGGCCGTGATGCCCTCTGTTGGCGGGATGACCGCTCGAAAGGCGAGGCAGGATCATGAGCAGCAACAAGAAAACCTCTCGCACGGAGCGGAACCGGACAGCGGTCGAAGGGATCGCCCTATCACCGCCCGGGGACTTCATTGAGTTGGCAGGACTTCATATTCCCTCGATCGTCCGCCGTCTCGGCTACCTCGGGAGCGATCCGTTTGTGCTCGTCGGGTACTGTCCCTGGGTTTTTGACGTGATCTGGCGGGATGGTCGCGCCTTCGGGTTCGGGAACGACGGGTGGCGTACTTACCTGCTGGAGATCGCGCCACGGGCGAGACGCTGCGGTGCCAACATCGGCACAACCACGGGCCTGGGAACTCATGTGTTGTTCTTCAATCGTCTTGGCAAAGGGCTCTATGCAGCCCCACGAGAATCCGCCGAGATCTTCCTGGCTCACCTCTACGGAAAGCCGCCTCCCAGGCGACCGTGCCTGTGTTCGCGCACGAGTTGTGTTCATTGCCCACCGCCCCCGCCGGTCCGCTCAGAACAGGACTCCGGCGAGGCGCCATGTGGCAGGCGAGACGGATTCGATTCTTCGAGACGTCCGCCGGTGATGTGCGTATGCACGGATCCTGTATAACGCTGCCTCCGATATGGGACGAGGACCTGCAGGGGGTGGAACCCAGTTGGGGTTGTGCAGGAACGGACGAGACCGCCCGCTCCATGGTGGCACGGTTCTTCGCCGTCTGCCCTGACGGTGGCAGCAGATGAGATCTGGATCTCAGTAGCGATGCCGGTCGGTGCCGCCCTCCTGGGATACGGAATGAGCGATACCGTCAATCTCAGAACACTCGAGGACATCCGCCGAATCGCTGTGGTTGCGAGATTGTCATCTCGAGGTTTTCACCCCCTCACTGCCGCCTCCTGCCTGCCTGGCCGCGTTGGCCGGCCCGTGTCCGACGGTTACCGTGGCGTACGGAGAGTCGCCGGCTGGAATCTGCGTGATGGCGTGCAGCGAGGTCTGCTCTGAAGACGTGAGCGCCGCCGTGAACGCGCAAGCCAGCCCCCATGCGCCGGCCAGGAGCAGCATCACACCGGCTCGGCCTCGAGCGCCGCGCGCAGCTTTTTCAGGGCGGTGCTTTGCAGTTGGCGAATACGCTCCTTGCACAAGCCCATTTCAAGACCCACCTTCTGCAGCGTCGCGCCCTGGGACGGTGACAGAAAGCGTCGGTTGATGATGCCGGCCTCCAGATCCGTCAGGCCGGCCAGATTGCCCGCGAACACCCGCCGAAGTGTCTCCGCATCATACCATTCGTCGTCCAGGCTCCGATCGTGGACCGGCAGCTCGTACGCGACGTCAAACTGCGTCGGGAAGAGTTGGCGATAGCGATGCTCCCGCCTCAGGCGGCGCATCAAGGCTCGGACGATGGCGTTGTACGCATAGGTGCTGAACCGGAAGCCCTTCCACGGATTGAAACGCCGGACGGCGCGACCGAGCGTGTAGATGGCCTCGCTCGCCCGATCGTCCTCGTCCCAATCCCTGGCCTCGATGCGGTTGAGCACCAGGTAAGCCAACCCCAGATGCTTGTTGACAATGTACTCGCGAAGGTCTCGCCAGCGCCGGATCCATTCCCGGCGTTCGTCGGCGGGCCTGCTCAGGCCGCAGTGCGTTGCCCGATACGCGCAGGTATGCATGGCGGCAAAGAGTACGGCGTCGTCGGCCATCGGTTCGGACCCGCGCCTGCATCTGACCCGTGCCGCGAGTTCCATCGCGTTCCGGGCCGCGGACCGGGTTTGGATCCGCGGGTCTGGCGCATACCAGAGTTCCTGGTCGACCGAGTTGCCCGAGCGTGGCGATTGGTTGGCACTGGTTTGCATGATTGTCGGCCTCCTGAGTCTCTGTCATTCCGTTCGCGATCTCCTGATTCCGATTCCCCCATGCAGCCGGGCCGCCACAGCAGGTGGCGGGGTCGTTGCGGCGTAGAGACCGTCCGGTTCACGGACGACGCCGATGGCCGCGAGGGCGTTGGCCATGTCGGTTTCGGTTCCTGACGACCCCACGCAGCACCGCGTTGATGATAGAGTGATGGCTGCATCCCCGTGAACCAGGCACTTACCCGGTATTGTGCGGAAATGAGGCGCTGCGGTTCAAAGGGCGGCAGGATTCTTCGCCGTTCCGGCCGGCGGATGGTCGCCAGGGTGGGCTCAGGGAACGATCAGCCCTTCGCGGATGGCAAAACGGGCCAGTTCGACGCGGTCGTGGATCTTCAGCTTGTCCATCAGGTTGGTGCAGTGATAATCGACCGTCTTGACACTCACGCACATGGTATCGGCTATGTCTTTCTTGGCCATGCCGCGAGCGATGTAGCACAAGACTTCGCGTTCCCGGTCGGTGAGCGTGGCGGAGAGGGACTGATTCTCCTGGGCAAGCCTGGGCCCCTTGGGGCCCATGACCAGCCGGGCCTGCACTGCCGGAGAAAAATAGGCGAAGCCGGAGGCGACATTGCGAATGGCCTTGATGACGGTGTTGGCCTGTTCCGTCTTGGTCACGTAGCCCCAGGCCTGGACGGCCAGTGCCTGCTCGATGAAACGGTCTCTGACAAAGGCGGTGAAGAAGATGATCCGCGTCCCGGGGCATCCCGCGCCGATCCGTTCGGCGGCGTCAAATGCGGACAGGCCGGGCATGTCGATGTCCATGAGAACGATGTCCGGTTTCAGGCTGATCGCCGTGCTGGCGGCGGTCTCGGCGTCACCCACATGGGCCACGACCTTCATATCCGGCTGACTCTCCAGGCGGTACATCAGCAGTTCCCGAACGCTGTCATGGTCGTCGGCGATCAGAATGGAAATGGTCTTGCTCATGAGGACTTGTCTCCGCTAGCGGATACCAAGGACGTCGCAGATGATTTTGCGTAATGCCGGCATTCCAAACGGCTTGCGAAGCACCAGGACGTTGGTCTCGGCCCCCCAGTGCGGCTCTAGGTCGGCTTCTTCGGATATGATCACCACGGGCGTCGGGATCCCGGACGCCCGAAGCGCCTGCACGCGTTCCGCCGCACGACCGACGAATGCCGCTCCATCGACGAGGATCAGCAAGCGCATCTTCTCACGATGGTCGTCACAAAAAGCCTCCATGGCGGACTCATTATCCGCTTGTAAGACCTGGCACCCGAGCAGACGCAACGTCGCGCCGATGACCCCTCGTTCGTAGGGGCTGCCGCCGGCCAGCAAAACCAGTTGACCCTGGGCCTGTGGAATCTCAAGGGGCAAGTCCGCCTGCGTTTCGGGCTCCGTCGGAGGCTCGATGCAGGGCAGGAGAATCGTTACCGTGGTCCCGTGGCCGACCTGGGAATCCATGTCGATGCGGCCGCCCATGTCCTCCACGATGCCGTGGATGATCGACAGGCCCAGGCCGGTGCCCTGGCCGCGGGGCTTTGTCGTGAAGTAGGGGTCGAAGACGCGTGATACGATTTCAGGCGGCATGCCCGCTCCGGTGTCGCGGACGACCAACCGGCCGAGGCGGGCATGGGGCCCGGGGGCAGACGCAGATCGACCTTCGTCCAGTTCGCCGGCCGACGAGAGTGAGACCTCCAGCGTACCGCCGTTCGGCATCGCGTCGCGGGCGTTGATTGCCAGATTCAGGAGGATCTGTTCCATGTGCACGGGGTCGGCGTTGACCCATAGAGGCGGTTCAGCAGGTGTGATCACCAACTCGATGGAAGACGGCAGGGTGTGTCGCAGCAGGTAGGCAGACTCGGCCAGGACGGCACCAAGGTTGACCGGTCGCCGTCGGGCGCCCGCCTGGCAGCCGAAGGTCAGCAGCGATTGAACGATTCCCCGGGCCTGCCTGGCGGCTTCCTCGACCGCGTCGAGCGAGTGTCTCGTCGCGGCAGCGCCGGACAGCGATTCCTTGGCCCGCGATACGTGATCGAGGACGGTCGCCAGCAAGTTGCCGAAATCGTGGCCAAGGCCCGCGGCCAACTGTCCGATCGCCTCCATCTTCTGTGCCTGATAGAGCTGCTCCTGCAGCTTGTCTCTGGCTTGTTCGGCCGTGTGTCGCGCGGTCACGTCATTAAGAGAGAAGACGAGGAAGTCAACCTCGCCGCGGTCATCGAGAACCGGGACGAGCCCCAGGTCCCAGTAGGTCACGCCCCAGTCGGGGTGGTCGGGGAAGAGGAACGGCCGGGCAAAGGCCTGCCAGGGCATCTTCTCTCGCAGGACGCGCTCGAACTCGGTCTTGAGCTCGCTGGGGTACATCTCGAAGTGGTTTCGCCCCGCGAACTCGGACACATCGCGGGCGCAGGCCCTGGCGTATGCCTTGTTGACGCGGATGAAGTTAAAATTTTTGTCCAAAAAGACAACCGGATTGATCGCGGTCGAGAAGAATGCCTCGAGGATTCTGGCCTTCTCGGCCAGTTCCGCGGTCCGCTCCTGAACGCGGTGCTCCAGTTCCTGATTCATGCGGCGGAGTGCTTCCGCCGCTTCCTTGCGTTCGGTGATGTCTCGGACAATGCCGGTGAAGAACATGCCCTCGGCAGTTTTCCATCGGGCCAGCGAGAGTTCCAGCGGAAACTCCCGACCGTTCGCTCTTCGCCCAACCAGTTCCGCCATCCTGCCGACCGAGCCGGCCTGGCCGGTGGCGACGACCCGTTGCAGGGCCTGCTCATGAGCCTTCCGGAATCCTTCAGGCAGGATCCGGATGAACGGCCTGCCGATCATCTCGGCGGCCGAGTAGCCGAAGACGGCTTCTGCAGCATTGTTCCAGGAAACCACATCTCCGCCACTGTCGATCGAGATGATGGCATCGCTTGCGGTTTGAACGACGGATCGGAAGCGCTCTTCGCTGGCTTCAAGTGATTGCAGCATCCGGCTGTTCTGGAGAGCGACGGCGGCGAGGTCGCCGAACGCCGTGCTCAGGCGGGCATCCTCCTCTGTGAAGCCGCCCTGCTTGTTGCCCAGCCCGAGGAGCCCGAGCACCTTTCCCCCGACGATTAATGGGGTAAACAGAACGTTGTCCAGGCGCGCGTGCCCCTCGGGCATGAACCGCATCCACTCGCTGTCGGCGAATTCGTTGTTGAAGACGACCCGGCCGGTGCGATAGGCTTCCGCCCGAAGGCCGCGGACAGGCATGGGCAGACTCGGGTCTACGGTACAAGGAAGCCCGCCGGAATCGAGGTACACGACCTCGTTCTGGTTCCCATCCGGGCTCAGCAGGGCGACATAGCCCACGGTGGCCCCCAGCAGGTTCTTGCAGGTAGTAAAGATGGCCTGGGCCGCGGGGATGAACTCTTTGTGCTCCAGGACCGCCCGAGCGGCTTCCAGCAATGCGGCGATCTCCGCGCGGCGTTCTCGGGATTCGTTGAGAGCGCGACGTATCGCCTTTTCTGTCCGCTTGCGTTCCGTGGCATAGTCGATCGTGCGGGCCAGCAGCCGTCCGTCCGCCCGCCCCTTGACCAGGTAATCCTGAGCGCCGATCCGGACGGCCTCGACCCCCAGGGTATCGTCGTCCGTTCCGGTCAGCACGACGATGGGCACATCGGGCACGACCGTCTGGATGGCGGAGACCGTCGCCAGGCCCCGGCTGTCGGGCAGGGACAGGTCGAGGAGGATCACGTCATAGCGATCGTCCTGTTCCAGTCGCCGCAGCCCTTCGTTCAGGCAGTCAGCGTTCTGAACCTCGTAACCGCCGGGGTGGGCATCGGCGAGGACTTCCCGTAGCAGTCGGGCGTCACCGGGGTTGTCTTCGACCAGCAGAACTCGCATCGGCGCACCCGGCACGGCCGCCTCCTTCCGGTTTGATCTGCGTTGCCCAGCCACCTAGTCCGGCTCACCTCTCGCGGATGGGAGCTTTACAATGGTCAGCCAGAATTCCTCAATCGCCCTGACCACGACCATAAACTGCCGGAAATCGACCGGCTTGGTGATGTAACAGTTGGCGTGCAGGTCGTACGCTTTGAGAACGTCCTCCTGGGCGCTTGAAGTGGTCAGCACCACGACCGGGATTCGCCGGAGAACGAGGTCGGCCTTGATCTCCGCCAGGACTTCCCGCCCGTCCTTGCAAGGAAGGTTGAGGTCCAGCAGGATCAGATCGGGACGCGGTGCATCTGAATAGCACCCGTTTCTGCGCAGGAAATCCATCGCCTTGACGCCGTCGTCCACGACGGTGAGCCGGTTGGCCACCTTGGCTTCCTTGAGGGCCTCCATGGTCAGCCGGACGTCGGCTGCGCTGTCCTCGACCAGCAGGATCTCAATCGGCATTGCATCGAGCCGACTCATAGTGCATCTCCTGGGAGCGTGAAGAAGAACGTTGAGCCTTTTCCGACCTCTGATTCTACCCAGATCTTCCCGCCGTGGCGATCGACGATCCTCTTGCAGATCGCCAGCCCGATGCCCGTACCCGGATAGCTGTCCCGGGTGTGGAGTCGCTGGAAGACCACGAAGATCCGATCGAAGTACTGCGAGTGCATGCCGATGCCGTTGTCCTGAACCGAGAACTGCCAGTCTCTGCCCACCTGCCGGGTGGAGACGTGGATCACCGGCGCCTGGTCGCTGCGGAACTTGATGGCGTTGCCGATGAGGTTCTGGAACAACTGCATGATTTGTGTCGCGTCAGCGCGAACGGTGGGCAGGGGATCGTACGTAATGACGGCGCGGTTCTCGCGAATGACCGCTTGAAGGCCTTCCACGACGGTCTCGAGCACCCGCCCGCAATCCGTGCTGTCGAACGGCCGGCCATGGGTGTCGATACGCGAGTAGGCCAGCAGATCGTCAATCAACTGCTGGAGCCGGACCGCGCCGTCGACCGCGAATTCGATGAACTCGTCGGCGTCCTTGTCGAGCTTTGACTTGTACCGCCGCTCGATCAGTTGGAGATACCCGGCGACGGTCCGCAACGGCTCCTGAAGGTCGTGCGAGGCCACGTATGCGAACTGTTCGAGGTCCCTGTTCGAGCGGGCCAGGTCATCGGCGACCCGTCGAAGCGCCTCCTCAGCCCGTTTGCGGTCGGTGATGTCGATCTTCACGGCGACGAAATGTGTGGTTCGGCCTTCGGCGTCGGTGACCGGCGAGATGGAAGCGGACTCCCAGTACGGCTCTCCGTTCTTCCTCCGGTTGCAGAACTCACCGTGCCAGTCCCGTCCCGACTTGATTGTCTCCCACAACTGCTGATGCGTTTCCGGCGGCGTGTGCTCCGTCTTGAGGATCCGCGGGTTCTTGCCGATCGCCTCCTCGAACGTGTAGCCGGTGGCCCGGGTAAACTGCGGATTGACGTACTCGATGTTGCCCTCGGTGTCGGTGATCACGACCGTGGCGGGGCTCTGCTCGACGGCCCGGGAAAGCTTGCGGAGTCTCTCTTCGGCCCGGATACGGGCGGTGATGTCCTGGCCCTGGGCGATCGTCGCGACGACCGTCTTGCCGTCGTCGGCAAAGAGTGTCGCCGAGTTCCATAGCACGGTTCGCACCGTGCCATCCACGTGCCGGATGGGAATCTCCACGACCTCCCACCGCTCACCGGCCTGTGTCCGACGAATGTGGGCCATGGCCTCGGTCCGGCGGTCGGCGGGAAAGAGGATGTCCAGCGGCCTGCCGATCACCCCGTCGGCGGTCAGGCCGGTCAACCGCTCGAAGGCGTGATTGAACCGCGTGATCCGGAATTCGCGGTCCCAGACAATGATCGGGGCGTTGGCGTAGTTCAACAGGTTCTCGAGGTAGTCGCGCGTTTCACGGAGCTGCACCTCGGCCTGCTTGCGCTCGGTGATATCGAGTCCCATTCCCGCCAGACAGACGCCCTCCGCCAACTCGATCCGCACGCCGGTGAAGTAGTGCGGCATCACGCGACCGTCCTTGGAGACAAAGTCCGCCTCGATTGCGGTTTCGCCGGTCTCGAAAACCCGCCGCACCGCATCGCGGATGCGATCACGATCGCCGCCGCGGAAGAAGTCCCACGGCGACATTCTGCTCAGCTCGGCGGGTGCGTATCCGGTCACGCGCTCGAAATTCCTGTTCCATCGCAGGAATCGGCCGTCGCTGTCGAACAAGTAGAAGATGCCCGGCAGCGTGTCGATCACCGAATTGGCGAAGGTCTTCTCACGCCGCAACTCCCGTTCGGCTCGCTTGCCCTCGGTGATGTCACGGCTGAAGCACGCAACGTGGGTCACGTGTCCCTCGGCGTCCGAGACGGGATAGAAGGTGTGGCGGAACATGATGCCGGCTCGCTCGTCTTCAACCTCAACGGGCTGTCCGGACTCGACCGCCTGCCTCAGGCTGGCCAGTCGCGCCCGGGCCAGTTCCGCCGGCAGGACCTCGTGGAAACGCCTGCCGACGACCTCTTCGGCCGGCTTTCCGAATCGCAGGAGGGCCATCTCGTTGCCCATGAGAATGACGCCGTCGGGGCTGAACAGCCAGATGGATTCCTTGGCCGCGTTCAGGATTCCCCGTAAGGTGGCTTCATTCGCCCGCAGCGCTTCCTCCACCTGCCGGCGCTCGGCGATCTCCGCCTGGAGCCGCACATTGGCGGCCATCATTTGGACCGTCTGCTCCTTGACCAGTTGCTCCAGGTGATTGCGGTACCCGGCCAGTTCAGCTTCAGCCTTCCTGCGTTCGGTGATGTCGAGGCCCACTTCCATGATCAGGGGCGAGCCGTCGGCATCCGTGAGGGGGAAGTCGTAGATGTCATAGAGGCGGCCGTCGGGGCCGGTCCACTCCCAGCGATGAGGGGCGTTGGTCCTGAGGGCCGTATAGGTCTGGCAATCCTCGCAAGGTTCCGTGCGATTGAACAGGTATTCGTAGCATCGCCGACCATCGGACTTGCCGAAGCGTTCCTCGAAGAAGCGGTTGGCATACGCGACGTGATAGTCCGGCGACAACAGTGCAAGGTAGGCCGGTAGCTGGTCGAGGGCCTTCTTGAATCGGCGGCAGTCGATGTCTGTCTGGTCCCCGGGTCGGCGTGGTTTGTCCGTGTGATGCCGGACCCGGGTTTCCGGTTGGTCTTGCTGAGTCTCGCTCGTGAGTTGCCCCGCTCGCCTGCATCCGGCGACGCCGTCGACAATAGCATTTCGGCGACTCTCACTCTCTGCCAGACGCGCCTCCAGTTCCTGAATCCGTTTCAGGAGCTGCTCGCGGGTCTGTCGGCGAGAGGGTCTGCTGCTCATAAACGGTTGTCTCCGGGTTCTGCGGGCGCCGGCCTGATCCGCTCAGTACCCGTTGGCTGTCCCTGGATCACACCGGCCAAGCCGGTGGCGACGGTCACCTCGATGCCGCGACCCGACTGAGTACGGAGCGCGTATTCTCTATTGACCAAGCCGCCGGAGGACCGACCGACCTGGCCGTGACCGCCCGGGTGTGCCTGACGCCGTCCTCCTTCTCATGCTGCGGTCGGGCCCTGTCCGAACACGAAACAGCATGGGACGTCGCGGCCGCATTTCCGGCCGCCTGCAAGCGCACGGTCGGCAGAAACCTGTTCCTGTCGTCCGCCGGGCCACCGCTTATGATGCCATGGTCCCATGCGGTTACGCAAGGTCTTTTCTGAAATCCCAGGAATTTACCCAGGTATGCTCTGCGTGTCAGTTGATGATAATGACACAGCGTTGCAGGAAGGGTTTGTCCTATACCGGGTCACCGCCGGGAACTGGAGGCTCCCATGAGCCAACGCGGACATCGTTTTCAGTACACGCCGGTCCCCGGCCTGGTCTGCACCCTGCAAGCTCGTCGGATGAAATCGGCCGACGAGGGTTCGAAGATCCTGTTCTCCGGACTTCTGGCTCCGGTTGGTTTGCCGGCTCCCGAGACGAGCCTGCGTGATTTCCGGCGATTGCGCTCCTGTGAACGCCGCCTGACCTCACTCCTGTGGACTTACGGAAGCGGGACGCTATTCCGTGGCGACGACTCGCGTTTGTCGCGTCTTCATCAGCGGATCTGGGACAAGCTGGCGATGGAGCATATCGAGATCGTGTATTCGCTGTACAGGCTGGTTGCCCGGGATGAGGATGGGCACAACGGTCTGCTGAACGAGGGGCTGAAAGCCTTGAGCAAGGCGATCGACACGTTCGATCCGGCGCGTGGCATCTGTTTCATCACTTACGCTTCCTCGCTGATCAGTCGGGCATTCTACCGCCACCTGCGCAGCGACTCCCGGCCGTGCTATGGGGCCGATTCGGAGATCGAAGGCTGCATCTGCCCAAGCAGAGCTGAACGCGGCGCCGAAGTGGAAACGCAGAAACAATCATAGTGTGGGACCGGCATCTTGCCGAAGGGCTGCAAATCCGTCCCGGGCGAGATTCGCCCTGGCCCGCCGTGGCGACCGTGGCGAACCCGTCTGATACTGAGAGACTCTGGGTTCCCACTCAGGTTCGTCTAAGCTTACCAACAGCGACAACGCCCCAGGGTGGTCAAGACCGCTTCGGGCATGTGGCTCCGTAGTTTGTTGAACGGGTGAGACTGGCCGTGAGTGCGGGCGCGGCTAGAATGGTGACCGATCCGGCTGAAGACGGAACCACGTTGAGGAATGCCCTGTGGTCGAATCGAGCCTGCGGCGACCGCTGGGAACGGCTGGTGAGAAGGCGCAGAGCCTTCTGAGCGTGCCGCGGAGGTTCGTGTGGCTGAAGGATCGGGCTTTGGCCATGTCGCTGAATTCCTGCATGCAGGGAGTGCCTGATGCCCCGATGCCTGCTGTATGGCATCAAGCTGCCGAGTACCGGGACTCGTGCAGCCTGCCACGACCGACCACTTAGCCGGTCTCGGGCAGGGCATTGGGGAAGGAGATATCATGAACCGAGCCACGCGAACGTCTTTTTTGAACACCACTCTGCCAGGGGCAACGGCGGGCGCCCTTCTGATGCTGGTTTCAGCGGTGTGCGCCGCAGCCGAGGACGTCGGCACGTATCAGGTTGGCGCGGCCTCGGTCGTCATCACACCGAAAGTGGCAGATGATGCTCCACCGGTGTGGCTGGCGGGATACGGCCAGGGGCGACAGGCGGAAGTCCTTCACGACGATATCTACGCCCGGGCCGTGTTTGTCCATGACGGCCGATTCGGCCTGGCCATGGTCTCGTGTGATCTGATCGGTCTTTTCCGCGACGATGTGGTGAAGATCCGGGAGGAACTCGGGCGGCTGCAACTGAGCCCATCCATCGATTACGTTCTGGTCAGCAGCACGCACACGCACGCCGGACCGGATACGCTGGGGCTCTGGGGGCCGGTTGGCCGAACGGGCGTCATGCCGGGCTACCTCGAGCAGGTGCGAACGGCGTGCGTCGACGCCGTCCGCCAGGCGCATCGCGACGCCCGGCGCGGGACGCTGCGGATCGGCACCGCCGATGTCAACCACCAAGCGGAGCTGATAGGAGACTCGCGCCTGCCCAAGGTGATCGACTCTCAACTGACCGTCATCCAGGCAAGAAGTGATCCCGGGCAGACCATCGTCACGTGGGTCAACATGCCGTGCCATCCTGAGGTGCTCGGCTCGAAGAACAAGCAGTTGAGCAGCGATTTTCCCTCGACGCTGCGGCAGTATCTGGAGACGCGGTTCGGCGGGCTGGCCGTCTGCAACAGCGGCTCGGTGGGCGGTCTGCTCTCGCCTCGCGAACCGAAGTCCAATCCATTTACGAATGAGCCTCTGCCTGAAGATGACATCGGCCGGATGATGGCTTATGGCCGGATCATCGGACGCATCGCTGAGGGCGCGCTCGACAAGGCCGAACCCTTGAATGGATCGATCCGGGCTGCTTCTCGGGCAGTGCTCATTCCGTTGTGGAACCCGTTTTACAGGCTGGGCGGGGCCATCGGGGTTCTTCAGCGACCGATGCTCGATGCGAGCGGGCAGCCGGTCAAGATGCCGCAGGCTGCCACGGCAACCGCCACGGCCAGCACACCCGCCGTGGGAGATCTGTATCTCAAGACCGAAATCAGCCTCATCCAGATCGGTACGCTTCAGATCGCAGCGGTTCCGGGCGAACTCTACCCGGAACTGGCCCTGGGCCGATTCCAGGAACCCCAGGAACCCGCGGCCGACTTCCCAAACGCGCCGCTGGAACCGGCCATTTACCCGCTCATGACCGGGCGGTTCAAAATGGTCATCGGCCTGGCCAACGACGAGATCGGCTACATCATCCCCAAGTCGCAATGGGATTGGTCAGCGCCATACGCCTACGGCCGCAAGGAGCGGCAGTACGGCGAGTTCAATTCCTGCGGGCCGGAGGCCGCGCCGCGGCTGATGGCGGCATGGCGGTCGCTGATCACGCAGAAGTAGACGCCGAATCCAACGAGGTGCTGAAGCACTGTCAACCGCTGAGACTGTGACGGCGTACGCGGCTTGCTCATGCGGTGATTCTAGGGTTTCGGAGACACGAGCACTTCGGTCACGCCGACGGTCCTCGGAAGCAGGCGCTTGGCGATCTTGCCCGTGGGGCCGCGCGGCAGGTCACGATGGACGATGATCTGACGGGGCACCTTGAAACTCGCCAGGCGGCGGCGGCAGTGTTCACGAAGCTCGATGGCGCTGACTTCGGCGCCGTCCTTGGGGACGACGAAGCCGACGACGATCTCACCGCGCCTGCGGTCGGGTACACCGATCACGGCGGACTGGGACACGGCCGGGTGCTCGTCGAGGACGTTCTCGATCTCGCGGGGGAACACGTTCTCGCCGGCCACGATGATGAGTTCCTTCTTGCGGCCGGTGATCATGGTGTAGCCGTCGGCATCCTGCCGTCCCAGGTCGCCGGTGCGAAGCCAGCCGTCCGGCATCAGGACGGCCGCAGTGTCTTGTGGCCTGTTGAGGTACCCCTGCATGACATTGGGGCCTCGAACGCAGACCTCGCCTTGCTCGTCTGGCGGCAGAGCCTGCCCTTGCTCGTTCCTGATGCTCACCTCCACGTCAGGAATCGGCAGGCCGATGGTTCCCGGCCGGTGAGCCCATGGCTGGTTGACGGAGACGACCGGCGAGGTCTCGGTCAGGCCGTAGCCTTGAAGGATGGCCAAGTCGAGCCGCGTCCGGCAGTCCTTGAAAACGGCGTCGGGCAGGGCTTCGCCGCCGCTGACCGCAATCCTCAGCCCTCGAAGCATGTCGGATGAGATGTTCTTTACCCGGGCAATCGCCGCGAACATGCTGGCCGCGGCCATGAACACGGAGATACCCCCGCCTGCAAGGGCGCGAAGGACTTCGACGGGTTGAAAGCGAGTCTGGTACTCGACGGTCGCGCCGAACAAGGTGGGCAGGATGAGCGTCGCGAGGAGGCCAAAACTGTGGGAAAGAGGCAATACGCCCAGAAACCGGTCATCGTCGCGAAGCAGCACATGCCGGACGGTGGCGGATGCGTTGGAGTGGAGGTTGTTGTGCGAAAGGCAGACCCCTCGGGGCGTCGCGGTTGTCCCTGAGGTGTACAGGATCACCGCGAGATCGTCAGGCTTGCTCTCCGGCACCGCCGGGAATCGCGGGGGGCCGGATGGCGCCGGCGGGGGCCCCTGCGGCAGGCGATCCAGAAATACCGCCTGTGCGGGCAGCAACTCGACGACTTTCTCGAGCGCAGAGCAGCTCAGGATCAGATCAACACCCGCATCCTGCACGATGGTGCTGATCTCCGAGGGATTGAGCAGAACGTTGAGCGGCACGACCACGCGACCGGTCCAAAGGATCGCGTAGAAGGCGGCGACGGCATCCGTCGACGATGGCAGAAGGACTCCAACGTTGGGCCGGCTGCTTTCAGACGCGACGATCCGGGCCAGCGCCGCCGCCCGGGAAACGAGTTGGTTGTAGGTCAGTTCGCGCGACTCATCGCGAACAGCCGGCTTGCAGGCGCATCGATCCGCCGTGTCGAGAAAGGTGGTTAGAAGCATCGTGTCACATGTGCCTGCAGGACCGGTCGCTCGGGTCTGGCCGCATCGACCGGACACGGTCCGGTCCCATCTCAAGGCACGACAGGCTCAGAACGACTTGGCTGGCCCGTCCGTGCAGGCTTTTTGTTAATGGACAGACGGCACCGTGTCAAGTCGGTCCGCCTGAAGCCGGTATCTCCCAGGGGGATTACCCTACGGTCGGCAGGCCAGGATCCGCGGAGCCCGGCGCGGGCGAGGATGTTCTGGGCGTTTTTGAGCGAAGCGATCCTGGCTCCCTTCACATCCCGAAGGTTGCATCGTCGGCAGCGTTGAACTGTTCAAAAGCCGTACCGAAGCTGTTATCATTCATACCGCAGGTCGGGGGCCCTGGACGCCCGGGCATCGGCGGGCCCGGCATCACGTCACCCGCAGTCGCGGAGGCAACGTCCCGCGAACGGAGGCATGCGTATGAGAGTTCGGGCTCGTCTTGGCGACAGGTCCGCTGGTCTTCTGTTCTGTGCCGCGGTGATGATGGTGTGCCTGTTCGGTGCCGCCTCGTCGCTGGCCGCCGAGAGATCCGAACCTTCTCCGCCTGTGCCCAAAGGATTCGGCTCCACCCAGGAAGTCAAGGAGGCGATCGGGCAGGGCAAAGTCAGGCTGGTCAATCTGTTCATCCCGCTGCCGGGCAGCATTGAGGTCAGAACCAATATCGAGTACGGGAGGGTGGGCGAGCGGCTGCTCCAACTCGACCTTTATCAGCCCAAAGGCCTCGGTAAGCCGGTCCCGGCGGTGATCCTGATCCACGGCGGAGGATGGAAAAGCGGGGACCGCAAGATCTATCGCTACTACTGCATCAAGCTGGCCGAGAAGGGTTACGTCACGGCCACGATGTCGTATCGGCTCTCGAAGGAGGCGCCGTACCCGGCGGCCGTTCAGGACGCCAAGTGCGCGGTCCGCTGGCTGCGGGCCAATGCCCGGAAACACCACGTCGACCCGGATAAGATCGCCGTGCTTGGAGGCTCGGCGGGCGGTCACCTGGCGATGATGGTCGGGTACTCATGGGGGGTGAAAGCCCTGGAGGGTAACGGCGGTAACGCAGGCGCGAGCAGCGCCGTGCAGGCGGTGATCAATTTCTACGGGCCCGTGGATCTGACGGCCGATGAGGCCAAGCGTGCAGGCGCGGTGATCGATTTCATGGGTGGCAGGAAATACGACGAGGCCGAGGCACAATACCGCGAGGCGTCGCCGATCATCCACCTGACGAAGAAGGCCCCGCCGACGCTCATCCTGCACGGTACCATCGATGACACGGTTCCCATCGCACAGGCGGACCTGCTGGCCAAGCGTCTCAAGGAACTCGGCGTCCCATACGAATACGAGAGGCTGGAAGGTTGGCCCCACACCATGGATTTGGCTGAGGATGTCAACCGGCGCTGCCTGTGGCGGGTGGAGCAGTTTCTGGCCAGGCATCTTCCGGTTCCGCCCGGGGCCTTGCCGCCCACGACAAGGCCGGTGGCGGAATAGCGATGGTCAACGACGGTAAAGGAGCAGATCCGGTGAAACGGCGAGATTTTCTCAAAGCAACCACGCTGTCGGCGGCGGGTGCCGCTGGTGGGACCCTGTGGTTGGGGCAGGCAGGTGCAGCTATGAGCCAGACCACTCCGTCTTCGAACCCCGCGGTGCTCCCGCAACGTGAGTACGGGCGCACGGGGATTCAACTGTCAGTCATCGGGCTGGGGGGCATCGTGCTGGCGGGATTGGAGCAGCAGCGAGCCGACCTCATCGTGGCCGAGGCGGTGGAGCGCGGATTGAACTACTTTGACGTGGCGCCCACCTACGGCGATGCGGAATTGAAGCTCGGGCCGGCGCTGGCGCCGTACCGCAACCGGGTGTTCCTGGCCTGCAAGACCACCGAGCGGCGGCGTGAAGGCGCGGCAAGCGAGCTGAAACGTTCACTGGAACGCCTTCGGACCGATCACCTCGACCTGTATCAGCTCCACGCTCTGACAAACGTGCGGAAAGACGTGGACGCCGCGTTCTCCAAGGGCGGGGCGATGGAGGTGTTCATTGAGGCGAAGAAGAGCGGCAGGGTTCGGCATCTCGGTTTCTCGGCTCACTCGGTCGAGGCCGCTCTGGCGGCGATGGAGCGCTACGAATTCGACTCGATTCTGTACCCGGTCAATTTCGCCACGGATTACGCGAACGACTTCTCGCGGCAGGTCATCGAGACGGCCCGGAAAAAGGGCTTGGCCGTGCTGGCCCTGAAGGCCATGGCCCGCCAGGTGTGGCGCGAGCATGATCCGCGGCGAGCCACCTACAAAAAGTGCTGGTATGAACCCCTGACTGACCCGCGCGAGGCTGAGCTGGGCGTGCGATACACGCTCAGCCGGCCGGTGACCGCCGCCATTCCACCGGGCGAGGAGACACTCTTCCGCCTTGCCGTGGACGCTGCGATGCGTTTTCAACCGATTCGGCCGAGTGACGCCAAGGAGCTCAAGAATCTGACTGCCACCCTGAAGCCGATCTTTCCCAATGCCTGAGCGCAAGAAGGTGCCATCATGGTTGCATTCTCCAGGGTTGCGTGCTTCGTGGTCCTGGCGACGCTGCTGCCGGCCAGTCTGCCGGCCGGGCAGGTGCATGAGGACATCCCGTTTCGACAGGTGCGGGCGGTCCATTTCAGGAACGCGGCGGACCTGTCGGGCCACGAGCTTCGCACCGTCCGTGCGGACCGGGACGGCAAGGTGCTGATCAACACCAACAAGGGCCTGCTCAAGGGCTGCGACGGGCGTCTGGTCCGCTATCGGGAACTGGCCGGCATATCCGAGCTCGACCACTACGATCTGGAGCTGCTCAATGGCAAGTTCGTGTTCCTCACGAGCAAGATGCTCCTGCCGCTTCACGGCGCCGGCGTGGACTTTCGACACAACGCACAATCAGGATGCACCCGCGTGGCCGCTGCCGCGCCCGGTCATTACCTTCTGCTCTCCGGCGCGAAAATCACCGAGATCGCGGCGGGCAAGGTGGTTGAACATGACAATCCCGGCTTCACCGAGGTGATCCTGTGCGCCTTCGACAATACGTTCATCGTGTACGCGGCTGACAAGCTGGCGCGGTATCAAGGTGGCCAACTCACCCCCCTGCCGATTCCGCCGGCGAAGATCAGGGGGGTCGTAGCCGTCTCGAGGGCGGAAATCAAGGCGGCTACTGACCAGGGGCTGTTCACGATCACGGAGAAATCGGCAGTCGCGGATCCCCGGCCGTTGCCCTGGCGTGATCTGACTTGCATCACTCGGGACGGCGACGGGCGGCTCTGGGTCGGTTCGAAACGGGGAGCCTTCAGCATCGACGCGGACGGCGAGCTCAGGTATTACGCCGGCCGTCGATGGCTTCAGGACGACGAGGTGATCGATGTTCACGTGGATATGCGAAACGACGTGTTTGTCCTGAACCGGGGCGGGTTGAGCCAGCTTCGATTCGACATGATGACCCTGGCGGACAAGGCGGCCGTCGAGTTGCGCAATCTTCGCCTCAACCACATCCGATATGGGCTGGTCTCGAATGCCGAGCTTGTCGATGCCGATTATGCGCATCTGCGGCTGCACGATACGGACAACGACGGGCTGTGGTCGAGCCTGTACCTGGCCGCGGAGTCCTTCCGATTCGCGGTCACCGGGGATGCCGATGCTCGTGAGAACGCCCTCGACGGCTTCGACGCAATCGAACGGCTGGTGACCATCACCCCTATTCCCGGTTTCCAGGCCAGGACGTTCGAGCTGGAGGGTTTCAAGCGGTCGGATCCGGAGCGATGGCGGACCCGGCCCCAACATGATTTCGAGTGGAAGGGGCACACCTCGAGCGACGAGATCGTGGGCACGTTTTTCTTCCATTCGGTGTTCCACGACACGGTGGCCCGGGATGATCCGGCACTTCAGGGCCGCGTGGCCTCGACGGTGGGGGCCATCATGAACCACATCCTCGACCACAACCTGTACCTGGTTGACGTCGACGGCAAACCCACAACGTGGGGACGCTGGAACCCCGAATATGTCAACACGGCGGCCGTCGGCGGCGACCGGCGTCTGAACTCCATCGAGATCCTCTCCTTCCTCCAGCTCGCCTACCACGTCACCGGCTCGCAGCGGTTCAAGGACGCTTTCTATGATCTGGTCCGCCGCCACGGGTATGCAGAGAACACGATCCGTTACCTGCCCGACCCCATGGGCGAATGGAACCACTCGGACGACGAGCTCTATTGGCTGAGCTACTACAACCTCATCAAGCACTGCTTTGAGGAGGAGCTGAGGGCAACCTTCATGAAGAGCATTCGCGCCCATGTGGAGGCCACCCGGCGCAAGAGAAACCCGGTGTGGAACTTCATCTTCGGCGGGGTGACGGGCGAGGCCATCGACCAGGAGGGAAGCATCTTCATCCTGCGACGGTTCCCGCTGGACAATCGTGACTGGCGCATGCAGAACTCGCACCGCCTGGACATCCGGATCGACGCCCGGCCGGGCGTGGAGCCGGAGGCCGCTGCCGTCCTGCCGCCTGATGAGCGACGTATCCAGAAATGGAACGGCAACGAGATGGGCCTGGATGGCGGCGGGAACGGGAACAGCCCTGAGTCCGGGGCGGAGTACCTTCTGCCTTACTGGATGGGAAGGTACTTCGGGTTCATCTCTCCTCCCACGTAGGGCATGGTCGGAGCCGCCAAAAGGCGGCGCAGACCTGCCGCATGCATCCCGATCCGAAACAACCTCGACAAAACAGCGCCATCCTTGCCGAGCGGCAGGTCTCGGTCGCTATAGCGCCCTCGACTCTACCCTTGGTCCGGCAGAATTTCGCACACATACGGAGACGCGGCCAACTCCAAGAGGCGGCTCATGGTTTGGGGCCGCTGGCGGGTGAGGCCGGCTGGGTGCCCGCGATCCGGACGTTTGTTGAAAGATAGATCATGCGGCCCTTGGTCTCGTAGATGGCTTCGCCGAAAACGGCCGCGAAACCCTTCTCCGGCTGCTTCAATGTGTACTCGTATTTCTCGCCGGCAGGCTCGATGACTTCCTGTCGCCACCTGGCGTCCCTGAAATCTCTGGTCGGCGATTCGGTGATCCAGGCGGAAACACTCGAGGGTTTGACGTCCGATCGCATGGTCAGCAGCAGGGCATCGGCCTGGTCCCTGAGGTCCCACGAAAACCTGGGGAACTCGAGCTTGCCGGCCGCCTTCAGGGCAAAAGCCGACACGCTGCTGACCACCCGCACCATGTCGTTCAGACCGTGGCCGACGTTCGGGACATACAGGATGTATTTCTCGCCCTCGAGGTCATCGTAATAGAGGTTGAGCGAATCCAGCGTCCAGTAGCGGTCGTTGGTGCCCAGGAGAATCAGCTTGGGCATGGTCAGCCGCTTGCGGTAGGCGTAGGGATCGACCAGGGACAGCAGCTTCTTGCCTTCCTCGGTGTCGAGGCGATCCATGAGGTCCAGCCTGGTGTAGTCGCCGATTTCCTCGCTGTACCCGCCGTAGGTCTCCTTCTGGTGCTTCATCTGCTTTGCCATGTTGAGCACGTCGATGACCATGGGGGCAATGGCGACGGCCCGCTTGTCGGTCGCGCCGGTCAGCCACGTGGTCCAGCCGCGTTTGGACGCCCCCGTCACGATGAACTTGGAGATGTCGAGCTTCCACTCCTTCCGGGTAAAGTCCTGCACCGTGTCCATCGCCCGGACGGCGGCCTTGGTCATGGGCAGCAGGAGCGGCCACTCTTCGTCGCCGGTCTTGAGGTACTCGTCGAAGGTCTTGGAGATGATCTGATCCTCCTTCAAGCCTCCGAACATGGGCTGGAACGGAACGTGCATCACGAAAGCGACCGGCATGCCACAGGCGCGGGCGATGGTCACGGCCAGCTTGAACTCCCTGGACTCCTTGTCCAGCTTCGGCTGCTGCTGGCCTTCATGCCAGGAGCCGCCGGAGATAATCAGCAGGGCGTGCGAGGTCGTTTGCGGCTGGAGCGGGCACACGATCGCCATCCGGTGTTTCCACTCGACCCCCCGCCAGTTCTGGGACACCATCCGGAGCTCGGCGTAGCGGATCGGGCTGTCGGGATCGCCTTCGCTGGTCAGCACGGTGGTCCAGGAATAGGAGGTGTCTTTCTCGGCGACGCAGCCGGCCAGATCCGCGCGTGCGAGCGCACAGAAGACGACCGGCAGGGTGATGATCATTGCCCACGTCGTCTTTCTCATGGTCAGGTCTCCTCGCGAAATGGTTCCTTGGTTGCCGCGTGCTGCTTGCCTGCGCTCGTTTCAGTCTCTCCGTACGTCCCAACAGATCGCGGCTACAAGCCGCTCCTACTGAGGGCCCCGCGTCACATAGACGGGGTTGGTAATCACCCACGGACGGTACTCGCCGGCCAGGGTGAGATACGCTTCCAGACGATAGACCCCCTCGGCGATGTCTTCAAGTACACCGGAGCCGGTGGCAGCCTGGTGGATCGGCCGTCCGTTGCGGAGGATCCGGACGTCGGCATCGAACGGAAGGGCCCAGCGGAGGGCCAGCCCCGGCTGCCACCAGATCTGATCGCCGACCGTTCCGGCCGGGGCGCCGGCCCGCTCGACCCAGAAGCCGACCGCCGGCAAGGGAGCGATGATCTCAAAGCCGAGGACGATGCGGCCGGTCCGCAGGGCGTGCCGGACGGTTCTCTCGTCGATGCGGTCGATCTGCAGGAAGGTGCCGACGTGCCGCATGCTGATTTCGTAGGGGTCGACTTGGATCCGGCTCAGCAGGAGGGGCTGTTCGGGCGTGCTGGTGTGGCCGAAGGCCGCGAGAAGCATTCGGGCGGCGACGCCGTCGCTCTTGAAGACCGAATCGTCGGTGGCGTCGAAGACTTCCAGCCCGCCGTCGGGCATGGCCATGACCTTGAAGCCCTGGTTCTGATGGCTGTCATTCGCGGCGAGCCCGGCAAACGGGCCCTCGAGCGTGAGGGCGTCGAATCTGGCCAGGAATTCCGACGGGTAATCGAGAAACGAGGCGAAGGCGGCCTCGGGATGAGCCTTCACCGCCGGGAGATTGAGGATCACCGCCGCGAGCAGCATCTTCACGGACTCATCCTTGGCGTCGCTGTGCGTGTTGTAGATCTCCATCCCGTCGAAGCGGGCACGTTCGAAGGTGGGGACACCCTCGGGATGCGACACGAAGCGGAGGTCGGGCTGGCCCTCTCTTCCCGGCCAGTGCAGCGTGTGGTTGCTTTCGGTCCCGGCCATGAAATAGATGCCATCCTGCCAGCCTTTGACGTTCTCGGCGATGACATCCACCTGCGGGCTTCGATGCTCGGTGAGACCGACGATCCGGGTCCTGGTGGCCTTCGCGGCCGCGACGATCTCGGGGATGGTGCCGCGGCTGTCGTGCGAAAGCCGGCTGTGAACGTGGAACACGCCGCGAACGAACGGGTATGGCACGTCAGGGGGCTTGACGCGGCCGGCCAGGGCCGCGCGATCGCGGTCAAACCGCTCGAGCTGCGCCGGGGCGAGCCTCGCAGAGATCGACAACCGAGCGGGACGGCTGGCGGGTCCGGTAGCGGGAGCACCGGACAGGCCGGAGGCGCTGACCGCCAGGTATGCGATAATCGCCCACCGCATGCAGAGGCACCCCCGCTCAGTCTGGCATCAGTGATTCTGCCGCCGATGGCTGACCGCCTGGCACCATACTCTCTCGCGTCTGGCGAGTAAAACAAACAACCCGCGGCGCGCGGGTTGTTCGTACGTGATACTTGCTGCTTATGGCCTGTGGACTCTCACGCTGTTCCGGCAGCGCGACAGGCATCCTCAAACCGGCCGGCGGCGCAGCAGTGCGAGTCCACCCAGCGCGAGCAGACCCATTGTGGCCGGTTCGGGGACTAGGCGGCCGTACAGTTCCGTGGTATACGTGATGCCATTCGGCGCGGTGTAGACCGCCGAAAGGTGCGACTCGACATCACCGACGCCTGCCACGCCCAAATAGTCGGCGTCGGAAACCTGGATGTTCCAGTTCATAGGGTCCCATTCTCCGGCGGCGCCATTGTCCGTCACATAGCCGGGCATGTTTTGGTCATAGACGGACACCAGAATCTCGGTGCTCAGGGTACCGCTGGAGATATTCGGTCCGCCCGAAAGCACGGTGCTCGGGATTGCTCCCTTGGTCATGTTGAAGTCCATAGCGTTGAAATCGCCTGGATTCAGTAGAACATCCGCAAATGTCGGAACGACAAAATGAATCTGAGTGGTGTTGGTTGCACTGATAGTATCCAGGCTGGCCGTCACATTCCAATTCCGCGTGGGATATGTGCCGGACGGCGGTTCCAGCATCATGCTGTAAGTGCCAGCCACCGGCCCTCCCCCACTGAAAGTAATGCCGAAGACGACCACGCTAGCCGTAAAAGTCGACTTGGCCGGATCGATCGTGAAACTGTGCATTTCCGTGGCGGCTGCTGGTGCGACCAGTATCGAAACGAGACCTATGACCGCGCTGGATCTTAACATAGCAATTCTCCTCCAAAAGGCGAGCCTTCCTCATTATTCCTATTACGCAGACTTCTGAAGGGTCTTCGGACCCTCTCTGGTTCTCCGGGAGTTGCTTTTGCACGCCTCCAACCGCCCTGCGACTTCAAACGGACAGCCGTACTGCTTGCATGAAATGACCGTGGATCACCGACTAGTTTTATCATAACCGCAGACTGTGTCAGCCTCAAGCGCAGACTGCCGTTTTTCTCCGGCCCCGATAACGCGCTTAAGTTATTACTGAGGAATGAGTTACGCGAGTATACGCCCGGGCTGCCGCCGGGAACTCGGTGCGGCTGGCGATCGGGCTTTCGCCCCGATGGCTGTTCTGAGAACAGGGTGGAGATCTGGTCCGGGGACCACGGGCAAATGCGTCGCGAAGATAAGGATAAACGCAGGGGCTGGTCAAGAGAGCCAGGCGGGCGTTGGCTAAATTCGTTGTGCGAACAGATTTGAGAGAAGATGATTGCATAGGGCGTCGGGTCGAGTTACGATACTTTAGAGAGAGCGAATCCATAGGGGAGTGAGCGCCTTCATCTCATGACCGGATTCTTGTCCCGGCCGTGCAAACTCCCTTATATGTTCTCAGTCCGTCGGTGGTGAGGGAACAGGATTCATTTCGGTAAACCGGAATCTGGGAGGAAAAAGGCATGAACCCCAAAAGCATCTTCATCGGGCTGGCGGTTCTGGGCGTCGCTCTGCTCGCAGTCGCGCCCGGCTGGGCTCAACCCCCGGAGTGGCTGCATACGTTTGACGATTACACGTTCGAGGGCATGGCGCCGTTCGACTACATCAAATGGCTCGGTGGCGCCCCAGCGTTCTTTCCTGCGGTCGAACGGCCCTGCGACACGTGCTCTCCCGCTTTGCGCCTGCTATTTACTTCTGGCTACGATAGGGCAGTTGGCCTCTTTTCCGACTCCAGCCAGACCTTCGACATCTTCAGCGGGGGCGTGTCGGTCAAGATGCTGATCAAGTACTCCACCAATCCCTATACGTTCGCCACCCCCGGTCAGAATACCTTCGACGTGGCCGTGGCGATGAACGTGGACCCGCAGTTCTCAAGTGACAAGACCGGTGCCCACTTCAAGGGCTACTTGGTCTATGCCGCCGATCAGGGAGCCAATCCCGCTGGCGGTCAACCGAATCATCGCTTGCAGGTAACCATCCAGTACCTGTCTCCCACGGGGCCCCTTACGGATCTGTGCTCCGCAAGCGGCGGTTCGGTTGTCATTGAGCCGTTTGACCCGACAACAGATTGGTGGCTGCGCGGTGAGACTCTTGATGACGGGTCGGGGAACGTCAGGGTGCGGGCGCATATCTGGCCGGACGGCACTTCCGAGCCGAACTGGCCGGAGATCTACCCTGACCCAGCCACCGGAGCGGTGGAGTGCATCGACGCGACATACCTCTACACTTCGGGGATTGTGGGCCTTGGGGCTGAGCAGCGTTTGGCTGGGCACCTGACACCGTACACTTCATACATCGACGTGGACACGGTGAGCGCTCGCCTGGTGCCGGAGCATGTTTGCTTTAACAATGCAGATGACGACCTGGACGGCCTGACCGACTGCGCCGACCCGGACTGCGAGGGCGCACCCGCATGTGCATGCCACGACCCCTTCGCGGATGCGGACGGTGACGGCGACGTGGACCAGGCGGACTTCGCGGTGTTTCAGGCCTGTCTCACTGGAGAAGCCGGCGGGCTGGTTGTTGGTTGTGATTGCTTCGACCGCGACGACGCCAATTTCGACGGCTTCTTCAATCCTCCAGACGACGGCGACGAGGATGTGGACAACATTGATCTCGACAAGTTCGAGGCCTGTGCGAGCGGGCCCGGCATCGCGGCCGACCCGACTTGTGATAACCTGAACTACTGAGCCCCTCGGGCGTTGGAGTGCCGGCACGCGGCGGTGGGCCTGCGTTCTGGCATCACCGCGCCGCAGTGCGAGCCTGGGCAGCGGCCGGCGGCCGGCTGCGCAGCAGTTCCCGGCAGTCGAAGCGGTAGTACTTCTGCTTGCAGGCCTGGTTGCCGTCCTTGTCGGCGTTGGCTACCCAGATGATGCCCTGGCCGGGCACCATCAGGGCATCGTGCAGGTTGTCTCTCATGGCTACCGGGGCATCCATCAGTCGGATCGCTGAAGCCTGCGTGAACTTGCCGTAACCCTCAGCCACCAGATTACTTAGAGCTTCGTAGCGGTGCCCGGCGGACATGATCACGGTGTTCTGAACCGGCTTGGTCAGCAACGGATGCAGCTCGCCGGGGCGGATCAGTTCCAGCTTCTCCGGGACGGCCTTCATGCCGACCGCCTCATTGGCCCGGGCATCGGAGATCACGTAGTAATACTCGCAGGTCCGCGGGTTCTTCTCGAAGACGGCGATGGCTTCGTCGAGAGTCTTCGCCTGTTCCAGCACCATGCGCACCAGGAAACTCATCGGGATACCCTGCCACTTCCCCTCTCCGCGTCCGCCCATCTCGCCGATGCCGATCTGCTCGAAGTTCATGCCCGTGACCGAGCCGATGAACCCGGCATACGAGACGTTCACGAAGGGGATGTGGTTGTCGGGCTCCTGGATGATCAGGACCGCGTGTTCCTGGAGGCGCAGGCTCACCCCGTAGTCGAGCACCCGGCCGTGGAGGAGCTGGCCTTCAGCGGTGGCCTCCTTGAGCAGCGCAAAGCCGCTGCAATGGAACAGCTCGGGGATGAGATTGGCGGCAGTGATTCGCGGCGCCGGCACGCCTGCCCCGCGAGCCAGCGCGTGCATCTCCTTCATGAATCGCTCCGGCACTTTGTCGGAGAACATGCCGTTGAGCATTCCGCCGATCATTGCCCGCGTGAGCTTCAACGGGCCGATCTCGATCTCCTCGTCCGGTTTCGTATCGAGCAGGAAGGCCACGTTCTGCCGGATGTGCTCGCGCATCAGCACGCCGTGCTGATACCCCATTTCTTCAGGGCTGCCCTTCAGGTGCAGGACGGGGTAGCCGTCCACCCGCTCGAGGTAGCCCTTGCCCTCGACGGCGACCAGCTCGCGCGCGGGCTGCGACGCCGGCGGGGCGGCCATCACCGGCAGCGATGCCAGAATCACGAGAACGCCCGCGTTCCACCAGAAATGACGCTTGTTCATGGTTGAGTTCCTCCTGCGAAGAGGTGGACCGCGCCGGCACGGGAATCGGAGCGGGGCTCGAAGTCGCCAAGGGTATCCTACTGCGGCCCTGTTGGACCGTAAAGCTGGAGCCGGACCACCTTGAGGTCTCTTGCAGTCATCGGTATCCTGGCGTGCCGGAGGGATCGGGCAAGGAAGAGCCTATGAGCATATCCGGCTGCCCGTTGAGGTTGTTTTTCGCTTGCATGAGTCTTGTCGTCCCGGCAGCGCGCGTGGCGTCTGCCCAAGGGCCGGCCTTGGCGTTGATTCCGCAGCCGGTTGAGGTCGGGACATCACCGGGCGAATTCGTCATCACGCCGTCGGTGCAGCTCATCGCAGCCGCGGACGCCGTGCCGGAGGCCCGCAAGCTCGCAGACTGCCTCGCCCCGGCCATGGGGCTGCGACTTGCGGTTACGGAAGGAACTGAGCCCCGCGACGGGGCTATCACGCTGCGCATCGATGAGTCGGCGGGCGGGCTCGGCGACGAGGGCTACCGGCTGGAAGTGACGCCGAAACGGATCGTCATCACCGCCGCGCGGCCCGCGGGCCTGTTCCACGGCATCCAGACGCTTCGGCAACTTCTGCCGGCGGCGATCTTCCGGAAGGCGGCGGTCGCGGACACGCGGTGGGCGGTGCCGTGCGTAGAGATCGTTGACTATCCGCGTTTCAAATGGCGCGGCCTGATGCTTGAAACGGTCTATCATTTTTTGCCGAAGTCGTTCATCCTGAACTCCATCGACACGATGGCGCTGCACAAGTTCAGCGTGCTGCATCTTCACCTGACCGACGACCAGGGCTGGCGCATGGAGGTCAACAAGTACCCCAAGCTCACCGAGATCGGCGGGTGGCGGGACGAGACGGTGATCGGGCACGTGGATCGCGGCGGTGTTCTCAAGTATGACGGCCGGCCGCACGGCGGATTCTACACGCAGGATGATATCCGGGAGATTGTCCGCTACGCGGCCGACCGTTACATCGACGTTGTCCCGGAGATCGAGATGCCCGGGCACGCCCGGGCGGCAATTGCCGCGTACCCCGAGTTGGGCTGCTATCCCGAGAGGCAGTTGCGGCCTTGGACGCGGTGGGGAATCTGCGAGGACATCTTCAATCCGTTCGATCCCACGATCTCGTTTCTGCAGGACGTGCTTGTGGAAACGATGGATCTGTTCCCCAGCCGGTTCATCCACATCGGCGGTGACGAGGCGATCAAGGACCAGTGGGAGGCGGTCCCGGCCATACAGGCCCGCATCAGGGAGCTGGGTCTCAAGAACGAGGAGGAACTGCAGAGCTGGTTCATCCGGCAGATGGACGATTTTCTCGCCAAGCACGGGCGGCGGCTCGTGGGCTGGGATGAGATCCTGGAAGGTGGGCTCGCGGCCGGTGCGGTGGTGATGTCATGGACGGGCGAAGAAGGAGGCATCGCAGCGGCCAGGGCCGGCCACGACGTGGTCATGACCCCAAGGTTCTGGACCTACTTCGACTACTACCAGGGTCCGCGGGAGACGGAACCGATGGCCTTTGACGAGGACCTGCCGCTGCGGAAGGTATACGAGTACGAGCCGATCCCGAAGGCCCTGAACGAGGAGCAGGCACGCCGCATTCTCGGCTCGCAGGGCCAGTTGTGGGGCGAGTACATGCCCGATCCGCGGCACGTGGAGTACATGGCGTTTCCGCGAGCGGCGGCGCTGGCCGAAGTCGTCTGGTCGCCGCGCGGGCCGCGGGACTACGACGCGTTCGTTGCCCGCCTTCGGCAGCATTTCCAGCGGCTGGAAGCCCTGGATGTGAACTTCCGCAGGCTTGATGAGACAGAACCTGAGTGAATGACGAATGACGAAGGCCGAATGACCAATGAAATCCGAAACCCGAATGACGAAAGATAGTGGCGTGCCTGCGTCGGAGCGGCTGGTTTCGCTGGACGCCCTTCGGGGCTTCGACATGTTCTGGATTGTCGCGGCTGAGGGTATCGTCTTTGCCCTGCACAAAACGAGCCAATCCGGTCCGGTCGCCTTCATCGCCCGGCAGCTCGAGCACGTGCCATGGGAGGGCTTGGGGTTCTACGATCTCATCTTTCCTCTCTTCGTGTTCATCGTCGGCGTGTCGATGGTCTTTTCGCTCGGCAAAAGCCTTGCGACATCGGGGAAGGCTGCCACGTACTGGAAGATCCTCCGGCGATCGCTCCTGCTGTTCCTGCTGGGCCTTTTCTACTATGGCGGCTTCAGCGAGGGAATCGATCACTTGCGGCTGCTGGGCGTTCTTCAACGCATCGCGCTGGCCTACCTGTTTGCGGGACTGGTCTTCACTTCGTGCGGGCCGCGCGGCGTGGTGGCCGTGTGCGTCGGACTGCTGGTGCTCTATTGGGCGCTGATGACCTTTGCGCCGGTGCCGGGTGTCGGGGCCGGTCATTTCGAGGAGGGCAAGAACCTCGCCAACTACCTGGACGCGCGGTTCCTGCCGTTGAGGAAATGGGACGGCGATCACGATCCGGAGGGCCTTCTGAGCACTCTGCCGGCGATCTCGACCTGCCTGCTGGGCGTGCTGGCAGGCCTGTTCCTGAGGCGCAGCGACATGCGACCGGGGGCCAAGACGCTCTGGCTTCTGGCGGCGGGCGTGGCCGGCGTCGCCCTGGGCTACCTGTGGGGCATGCAGTTCCCCATCATCAAGAAGATCTGGACTTCGTCATATGTGCTGGCGGCGGGCGGCTACAGTTGCATCCTGCTGGCGGTCTTTTACCAGGTGGTGGACGTCTGGAAGTTTCGGGCGTGGGCGATGCCGTTCGTGTGGATCGGCATGAACGCAATCACGATCTACATGGCCGAAAACATTGTGGATCTCAAGGCGATCGCCGAGCGTCTGGTCGGGGGACCGATCGCTGACGCGTTCGGCCGGTACGGCGAACTGGTCATCGCGATCGTGGTCGCTCTGCTCATCTTTGCCCTGGCCCGGTTTCTCTATCGGCGCAGCATCTTCCTGAGAATATGAGCCGCTTGCCCACGTCCACAGTCTGCTTCAGTCCGGCAGGTCCGCGAGCCCGTGACTCCTATCAACCGAAAAGCCCGAGAACGACGTCTGGCGTTCGACCTCGGATTGCTCCATAATGGGGCCTCGGACTCGCCGTGCCGGCGAGGCGGCCCTGTTCGGCATGGTTCACCATATTCCGGAGAAGAATAGCATGAGCAATCCATTGACCCGACGAGAGTTACTGGGGACTGCGGCGGTAGGCGGCGCGTTGTTGGCTTCACGACTGGCCGCCGGCGCGGAGTCCACGTCCGAGATGCGGACCTGGCGCCAACTGCCGCCGGCGAGGATCTACAAAGTGTTTGCCGGCCGTACAGGCGATGCCTATCTCACTCGCCCCACCGAGGAACTGGCCAAGTTTGACAAGTACTTCGCGGAGATCGAAGCCCGGCTGGGCGATGTGAAGTTCATTGGCGGCGACCTGGTACCCCCGGCCGAAGCAGGCCAGGTGGCAGGCAAGCTGAAAGACGCCGATGCCCTGTTGATCATTCACCTCAGCGGACACGGGGGCGATGCCCCGGTGCTCAGCAAGCTTATTGATGTGGGCCTGCCGACGGCCCTGTTCTCGCAGCCCTTCAGCGGGCATGGGTGGATGTATTTCCCGCAATGGCACAAGCAGGGCAAGAAGGTCGTGCTGCTGCCGACCAGCGACTGGGCGGAGATTGAGAAGGTCGCCGGGCTGCTGCGTGCGGCGGCATGGATGAAGCAGACGCGGATTCTGGCGGTGGGCTGGCCCCATGGGACGCCCGCCGCGTGCTCGGCTGACGAGGTCAAGAAGCGGCTGGGCGCGGATCTGGTGAAGGTTCCCAACGAGCGGATCATGGAGGCGATGAAGGCGATTGACCCGAAGGCCGCCGAGGCCGAGGCCCAGGAGTACTGGATCGGCCCGGCGCGGGAGATTGTCGAGCCCACGAAGCCCGAGATCGTCGAGTCGGCGCGGATGTACCTGGCGGTCAAGGAGCTCATGATTCAAGAGAAGGCCCAGGGGATCTGCAGCGTGCACTGCATGGGCAACCCGCGCGGCTGCCTGACGTTCAGCAAGCTCAACGATCTGGGGCTGGTGGGGGCGTGCGAGGGTGACATTGATTCGACGCTGACGATGCTGCTGTTCGCCTACGCCTTCCGTGTGCCCGGATTTATCACCGACCCGGTGATCGACACAGCCAAGAACGCCATGATCCACTTCCACTGCACGTCCGCGACGAAGATGGACGGGCCGAGCGGCAAGCGATTGCCGTTCAGGATTCGCACTCAAACGGACAGCCGCGGCGGCGTGGCCCTGGAGGTCGACAACCGGGTCGGCCAGCCGGTGACCTGCGCCAAGCTGGTGAATCTGGACACGATGCTGGTCTGTCCGGGCAAGATCATCGAGACGGGCACCAGCCCGCTGGCCTGCCGCACGCAGTTCACCCAGAGCGTGGCCGACGCCAGGCGGCTCTTCCTCGATTGGGGTGCAGACGTGATCAAGGGCGATGTCATGACTCTGCTGCACCGCGTGGTGTTCTATGGCGACCACATGAAGGCGGTGCAGGATCTGGGCGACCTGATGGGGTTCAAGGTGCGCGAAGAGGGCGGGGTTGCCTGACGTGCCGCGCAGGACAGAACACTGCAATACGTTCAGACCGGAGGTTCAGCCAACAGGAGGATTTCATGAGACGCCTTGTCACCATGCTGCTCATTGCCACATCCGCCGTCGCTTCGGTGCAGGCCGCGGACGTCCGCCGACTGCCGGTGAAGGAATATCGCGACAAGATGAAGGCCGGCTGGCTGGGCCAGATGGCCGGGGTCGCGTGGGGGGCGCCGACCGAGTTCAAATGGAAGGGGGACATCATCCCGGCCGACAAAATGCCCAAGTGGGTGCCGGAGACGGTCAACGGCAGCTTCCGGCAGGATGACCTTTACGTCGATATGACCTTCTTGCACACGCTGGAGGTTCATGGGCTTGACGTTTCGATCCGGCAAGCGGGCATTGATTTTGCCAACAGCGGTTATCGCCTCTGGCACGCGAACAAGGCCGGACGCGACGCTCTGCGCCAAGGTATTGCTCCGCCCGACTCGGGGCATCCCCAATTCAACAAGCATGCCGACGACATCGATTATCAGATCGAGGCCGATTTCGCGGGCCTGGTTTCGCCCGGCCTACCCAATTCCGTGATCGCGCTGGGCGAGAAGTTCGGGCGGCTGATGAATTACGGTGACGGGCTGTACGGCGGGCAGTTCGTGGGCGGGATGTACGCCGAGGCGTTTTTCGAGAAGGATCCGGTCAAGCTGGTCGCGGCTGGCCTCCGCTGTATTCCGGAGGGTAGCCAGTACGCGGAATGCGTCCACGACGTGCTCGCCTGGTACAGAGAGAAGCCCGAGGACTGGGAAGCGACCTGGCAGCGAATCAACGGAAAGTACCACAAGAACCCGGCCTACCGCCGGGCGTCCTGCGACAAGGGCGACTTCAACATCGACGCCAAGATCAACGGGGCCTACATCGTCATGGGGCTGCTCTACGGCAAAGGCGACCTGGATCAGTCGATCGTCATCTCCACGCGGTGCGGGCAGGACTCAGACTGCAACCCATCGAGCGCTGCCGGGGTGCTTTTCACGACCCTTGGATTCTCGAGAGTCCCCGACCGCTTCAAGGAGAAGCTGGATGAGCAAACGTACTGGAGCCACACAAGCTACAACTTCCCGAAGCTGATCGACGCGTGCGAGAAGGTCGCCCGGCAGGCGGTGGTGAAGGCTGGCGGGAAGATCGAGAAGGATGTCAGCGGCGATGAAGTATTCGTCCTGCCGATCGCCAAGCCCGTGCCCGGCAAGCTGGAGCAGTGCTGGGAGCCCGGCCCCATCGCCGGCAGCAAGTTCACGGCCGAAGAGATGGCCCGGATCAAGCCGCCGCAAGAGGCTCCGCGGCAGAGCACCCGCGTGGATCTCAACGAGGCGCTCGCGAAATTTGCCCCCGGGTGGATGATCAAGGACTGCGGCGCCGACATGTTACCGGGCATTCGCGACGAACTGGGGAAGAAGAACGTCCTGGTGACCCACCCGCTGAGCGAAACGATGCCTTGCGTCCTGGGGCGCCGGGTGGACATCCTGCCTGACAAGAAGACCACGTTGCACCTGGTGGTCGGGCACCATCCCGACGGGGATTGGGTCCTGCGGGTCTCGGCCGAACGGCAACTGGTCCACAAGGTGATCGGCAAGGAGACCGCCCCCGACGGCTGGACGAGCATCGACGTGGACCTTTCCGAGTACGCCGGCCGAATCGTCACGCTGCAACTGACCAACGAGGCAAACGGATGGTCGTACGAAGCGGCCTACTGGGCCAAAATCGAAATCGAGTAGGGAGTCTCTCGTGCGGCGGCTCTTACCTTCGATGGCCATGACCGGCCTGTGAAGGGTCGCCCGCATGAGATTCAGCCGGAGCATCCTCTTGGCGGTCCGTGTGGTACGTTAGGTTCTTATAGGCGCCCTGCTACGAGTATGAATCCTAAGGCAAGACGAATCCGCACCCGCGGAATGCTCCGACGGCCTCACTCGCCGACCAAGGCGAGGACTTTGTCGATGAGCTGCTCCGAAACGTACATGCCGGCTTTCCGCAGCGACTCCACCACGGGTCGGATATGCGAGACCGCCCCCTGGCGCTTGGCTGCTATCACGACCGCGAGCGTTCCTCGCACTGGAATGCCGAGGAGATCCGCACATCGTCGAGCCGGCCGGTCGTCCAGAATCGCGACTGTGCCCGGACTGCTCGCGGCGTAAGCGAGCACCGCGGCCTCGCCGGGCCCCAGATTCCACGCCGCTATCGGCGGCGGGATCGGCGGCCCCGGTACAACCTCGATCCAATCAGCCTCGCGAAGCGCCCGCACGGTCACATCCGCCTCGCCCCTTCGTTCGATCTCAGATACCACCGGCGCGGGTACAAGCACCCGCTTGCCCGCAGCCCGGAGCAGGTCAAAGTGCCCCGCTCGCGCCAACAGGATCAGAGGCGACGCGTCGGCGATCGCCTGCTCACTCACGTGTCCATTCCTTCTTCAGTTCCTCCACATCGACATGGATCACGTCAACCTTCTCCTGGGCCAGAGCCAAGATGAAATCGGTCCGATCCAGACCGGCGATGCGGGCTCCTTCTTCCTGAGAGACATCTCCGCGGGCGTACCAGAAGATCGCTGCTGCCAGACGCATCTCGCGGGCGAACTCCTCCGGTGAGCGTCGCATGGCGGCAAAAACGTCTTCAGGCATTTCCAGCGTCAGCGTGGTCATAGCAAGCTCCCACTTCACTGTAGCAGATCGACACGGCGAAATCCAGCCTGGAATATCGTCGGCAAAGTCGCAGGGTCCGTGACAATTTGAGCGGGGAGACGCTACGGCTTTTTCACAACCGCGACCGTACCCGTCCTGCGTAACCTTGGCGAAGCAGGAAGGGAGCGATGGCTGTGACGTCGCGATTACTTGTGGTAGGGCCGCTTTGGTTGGCATCAACTCATGGCCACTCTCTTGCCCCCCGACCGGTTGAAGTCCTGACTGACGCACTTGCAGGGTGTCGGCGCGGACGTATAATCGACGACATGTCTTCAAAACAACTTATTCAAAATGGCAGCGATGAAAAGCTGGGACAATCACAGAAGGTGTCTTCCGGGTCGGCCCAGGGCGGGCTCACGCGGCGGCAGGTGCTGAAGCGCACGGCGCTGGCCGGCGGTGTGGGTGCGCTGGCGGCACCCTATATCGTGCCATCGGCGGTGCTGGGCCGGAACGGTGCGATTCCACCCAGCGAGAAGATTGTGCTCGGCGGTATCGGCATCGGCGGGCGCGGAACGCACATCGTCAAGTGGATGTTGCCCGAGAAGGATGTCCGCTTCGTCGCCGTGTGTGATGCCCAGAAGTCGCGGCGGGAGGCGGTCAAGAAATTCGTCGACGCCCACTACGGAAGCAACGATTGTGCCGTCTACGGCGACATGCGCGAGTTCCTTGCCAAGCGCACCG
>JAUCQB010000047.1 GCA_030372985.1 Phycisphaerae bacterium | reverse complement strand
GGCCTCGGCCAGTTTCTCTACGAACGCTATGACGCCGACGACGTCTCGCGATTCCTCGATGTTTACACCAGGGGCAAGGCCCCGTGGCTCGAGGGTGACTTCGGCAAACCCGGAATGCCTCCGGCCGACCAGGTTTGCCACAGCGTGTTCTCGCCTCCGCGTTTCTCGCACACAATCGACCACGGGCCGGTCTCGACGCGAATCATCCTGGCCGCACAACCTTCCGAGTTCTTCCCGGGCCGGGTCAGCCTGACCATTCGCCTCTACGAGGAACTGCCCTTCGTTGATTTCGAATGGAAGATCACCGAGAAGCAGGCAACACCATGGCCCGAGGCCGGGTGGCTGTGCCTGCCGCTGCGAGTCGATCAGCCCAGGTTTCGGCTCGGCCGGCTTGGGTGCATCATTGACCCCGCCCGCGACGTGCAGCGATCGGCCAACCACATGGTCCACGCACTGACCACGGGTCTGACCATGACCGGACCCGACGGCAAAGGCGCAGGCATCTGCCCGATCGATTCGCCGCTGGTCTGCCTCGACGAACGGGGGCTGTGGAAGTTCTCACAGGACTTTGTTCCCAAGCGGCCGATCGTCTATGTGAACCTGTTCAATAACCTGTGGTCCACAAACTTCGTGCAATGGATCGGCGGCGCGTGGTCATGCCGCGTGCGTCTCTGGCCGGTCTCGGGTACGAGCGGCGATGATGCCCTCGTCACGCGGTCGATGGAGGCGCGCGTTCCCTGCCAGGCGACGTTTGTCAAAGGCAAAGCCGGCACGCTTCCGCCGACCCGGGCCGGGCTGACGCTTTCGCGCGGCGGCATCCTGGTCACCGCGTTCGGCCGGAACCCGGACGGTCAGGGGCTGCTTTTGCGGCTGTGGGAGCAGATCGGCAGCGATCAACCCTGCCGCGTCCAACTGCCCGACGGATTGCGGCCGGCAAGCGTCCGGCCGTGCGACCTCCGCGGGCGACCTTCGGGGCAAACGATCCCGGTGAAGGAAGGCGTCTTCGAGATGCCGATGCCCCGCTTTGCCCCGGTGAGCCTGCTGATCGACGAGCGAAGGCAAACCGCTCCGACGTCGCGAGCGGAGTGATCGGCAGAGAACCTGCACCGGCTTTCCAGACTACTTATTCTCCGAGGGCCCGGTGGCAGGCTGACTGGTCGCGCTCTGCGAGAACGCTCTTGGTATCTCCCGAGGGTCATAGACCTGTTCGACCGTCAGCAGCGGGTTGCGGGCGAAGGGGCGGTACAGCGGGTCACCCAGCAGCATCTGCATCCACGAGTTGAGCGGCAGCGTGTACGCGTAGCACTCGGCGAGGCTGTAGCGTCCGGTGAGCAGCAGGCCGAAGAAGCGGTCGGGCTCAGGGAACGAGTTCAAGTACGGCTCGGCCACCGGGCCGATGGTGGCGATCACGCCGTCGTCGAGCAGGTTCTTGCACCAGCCGGTCTCGTTGGGACGCTTGAGGCTCGCCGCCTCAAAACTGCCGACATGAAAGCCCACGGCTCCCGGAATAAACGTGAAAGCGGGCACGTACTTCCGCAAGCTGTACCAGCCGCAATAGAGGATTGCCTGAGGACACTGGCCGGGCTGGAACACGTCGGCTCGATTATCGAGCACGACGGGAAGGCCTTCGGCACGCTGCAGCAGCCGGGCGAGTTTCCGAAGGCTCTCATCGTAATCGCCGTAGTTGCCGTCGGGCTTCAACCCGCGAGCGTCGATATAGGCCTTGCCCTTCAGACCGGCCTTCTCAATGGTGATCGCCTGGTCGATCATTCGGCGGGCTACGGCGGCGCTCCCGGCGTCGATCCGGCTGACCATCAGCGTCTTCCAGAGCCACGGCGGCTCGAACTGCGCGACCCGCTGCTCGGCCGCCGCCCGCTGCCGCCAGTTCAGCGTGTTGACCACCCAGCGATATCGTGGATAGTCGCGCCACCAGAGCAGCATCAACTCGCTGTCGACGGACGCCTCGGTTTCCTCCGGTTGAACGGACTGAATGTCCCTCTGGATCGCGGTCAGCAGGGCCAGCAGCCCGCGATTGCGTCGAAGAATCTCCCACGCCTCCTCGCGTGAAGGCGACTCAACCCCTTCGGCGAGAATCTTCTGGACCCGAACGTCGTCCTGAGCGACCGACTCGCGAAGCTGTTCGAGTTGCCGCCCGGCGTTCGGATCACCTTGCCCGGAGGCCACCTGCAGATTGGTCGCCAGGAACGCCAGCCCTTCGGTCTTCTGCATGAGCTCCAGCCACTTGCGGCGGGTCTCCTGGCTTTCGGGCACTGCCGGCAGGGCTGCCATGACCTTCGTGGCCGCCTCTCGGGCCCTGGTGTATCGCTGCAACAGCTTGGGAAGATCGTTTTCATCGGGCGGGTTCACGTCGGCCGGGCGGGAGGCCAGTCTGGCCAGGCTCTCCAGCTCCCGGACCATCAGCTCGAACTCGCGAATCTCGCTTTTGAGGCGCGGCCGCCATTTGACCAGCAACTGCTGATGTGTTGCCGACGGTTTCTGCCGGCTCACGCGAATCGGCAGGCCGTAGAAGGTGACCAGGCCGCGCACCTTGTCCCGAAGGCCGTGTTTCTCGAGATGGCGGCGGACCGGCTCGCAGATCATCCGCTCCAAATCGGCCGGGGCGATCTCCTCGCCGACCCGCATCATGATCAGCGGGCACAGTTGATCGGCCGGCACGCCGCGAATCTCGGCGTAATGCCTGGCCAGCGTTCGCGAACTGACGTCGGCGTCGTTGTAGACCAGCAGCAGGTCGTCGGCCGTCAGCGGCGAGGCGTTACTCGCGGCGAGGCTTGAGCCAACGATCAGGATCCAGCTTGCGAACACCATTCACACTCCTCTGTGTTGCCCACTCACCGGGCAAGCGAGGGGCCCGAGGTTGGCCGAATGTCGAACTCGGCCAACATGCGAAGCACCCGCTCAACCGGTAGCCCGACGACATTGCTGAAACTGCCTTCCACCTTCTCGACGTACTGGTCGGCCGTCCCCTGGATGCCGTAGGCCCCGGCCTTGCCCTCCCACTCTCCACTATCAAGATAAGCTTCGATTTCCTCGTCGGACATCGGCCGCATGGTCACCCGGGTCACGTCGCACTCGACAAGCTGCCTGCCCTCAGCAGGCTGAAGGATGGTCACGCCGGTGATTACGTCCTGGGTCACGCCGGCCAGCGCCGAAAGGATGCGGCGGGCGTCGTCCCGGTCGGCCGGCTTGCCATAGATGCGCCCGTTGAGGGCCACCACCGTGTCGGCCCCCAGGATAACCCGATCGGGATATCTCTCGGCCACGCTCGATGCCTTCTGGCACGCCGCCGACCGGACAAACTCCTCCGGGCTACCGGCCCATGAGGCGACGTCCGGCTCGACACAGGTCGGCGCAACTGCTTCAAATGCGATCCCCGCGTCGCGCAGCAGATCAACCCGTCGCGGGCTCTGCGAGGCGAGAATGATCGGCCGGGCTTCGGAGCAAGCGCCATTGGGCATTCGCATTGGCACCTATATCGAACAATGGCCTCTTACAAAGAATCCACCAATTCCTGTGCGGTAATCCCGGCCTGTCGCAGAATCGACTTCAATGTCCCCGGCGGGATGTCACCCCGATGGAGAGGTACCGTGGCCAGTCGGTTGCCCCGCTTCATTTGCAGGTGGCTGCCCCGCTGCCTCACTGTTGTGAATCCCAGTACTGATAGGGCCTGAACCACCTGTCGCGATGTCAGGACGGGCAATTCAGGCATGAGCTCTGACCGCAATCTCGATCTTGACCATGAATCGTTCAACAATACGAGACGGCTCTTCCCTCAATGGGTGATCGTCAGGGGGCATGGGGCGAAGATAGGGAAGGTTGCATTCGATGGCCGACTCCACGTGTAGCCGACAGGCCTCCAGCAGGGATCTCCGGGCATCCGCGGGTGTCTTGCCGAAGCTGGCTACGTCGAGGTCGGGACAGATCGACTCGTACTTGCGGCCGGATCGCAACACGAAGCCTTCAAAACGGAAAGGTGCGTTTCGCATAGACTACAGTCTAGCAGATTCGGCCCTACCCTGCTACAGCGTTCGAGGCAGGAAACGCCTCAGCAGATTGTCAATCTCGCGCTCCCATGCCGTCTTTCCCCGCGTCCATACATACCAACTGCCCCAGAGTCGCTCATAGCGTGGCTCTCGACTCCCTTTCGGAGAGCCTTGAGGGAAGTAAGCGAAGCCACCTGGGGGAGCCTGCGGCATGGAGACCTGAAACCGGACACCGCCTAGAAGAACCAGTATTCCTGTTGCCGAGTACATCCCCACCTTCTGATCAGGGAGGCGTCGGTATTCCGGGCCGGCCGCCGCCTTATTCGCCAATCCCTCCATCGCGGACTTACTCACGAGGAAACCAAGCAAAACCGGCACGCGCAACTGGCATAACAAAGCCGCGAGGACCAGCGCCACGGGCATGAGAGACCATGACCTGATCACTCGCCATGTCGTGCGAGGCGCGCGATAGAACCACCCGACCACACAATAAGCGACGACGCCGACCATCCCAAACACCGACATACCGCAGCAGCATATGAGTCCAACTCGCAACAATGACGGTATCCAGCCGGGAACGGCGGCCGCAGCCAGAACGAAAGAAACTGAGAGAACGCCCGACGCCTGAAACAACAGAGTGGGCGGTTGATACAACCGTCTGGCAATTGGCCCCATCGGTCGTTGCCCGGCGACAAGAAACGTGTGGGGGTCATTGGGATCAAATCCCTCCCCGCATTCCGGGCATCGCGGCTCGGGCAGGCCGCGCAGCGGGTAGCGACACTTGGCGCAGAAGCCTTCCTCGCTCGGGCTGCCGGGGACGATCATAAGAGCATGATACCGCTTGCGGATTGCATCTGCGAGGCGAGAATGATCGGTCGGGAATTCCATTCTGAGAACGAGGGCATGATGGCACTATAAGCGATTGAATGAAGTCCGCATAGGATCGGAGATTCGGCTGGGCGGCCTGACAGCAGGTGGTCAATGCCATAGGTACTCGTGTTCCCGTCACCAATTCCCCCGTGCCATGTCATGCCAGCCGTACCAGGAATCGCACCAATGAAAGTAGACGTATTCACTGCTGACGGGTGGTCCTTGCGGGAACCAGGCGAGCCCGCCGCCAAGACCGTAGGTTCCCAGAACACATATCCGTACGCCACCGTGTCTTCTGCGGATTTCCTTGACGGGATATACGCCGACCCACCGGTCCATGAGGGGCGAACTCAATGGCGTGGTGGCCGCTCGGGCGGCGAGGCGATCGAGGGACGGCCTGCTGAGAGCGAACGCCACATGTGCCGGCACGTCCAAGCGGCAGAGGACGGCTGTCACGAGGATAATCAAGGGCGTCAGCAGCCATGGTCCTGGGGCACGCCTCTGATCGGCAGGAGGGCGATAGATGATGTCAACGGCCAGTGACGCGAGGAGTCGCAAAAGCCAGAATACCAACAGGGCAATTGCGATGAGAGAGCCGAGATCCCGAAGAATGGTGACTTGGCCGGGCACCGAATAGCTGAACAGAATCAGCACCGCCGGTATGGCTGACAAAGCGTGAAGTCTCCATGTCGGAGGGTTCCAGAGACGCCGGGAGACCGGGCCCAAGGCCCATCGTTGTTTCGCAACCAGAAATGTACAAGCATTCGCGGGATCAAATGCCTTCCCGCATTCCGGGCATCGCGGCTCGGGCAGGCCGCGCAGCGGGTAGCGGCATTTGGCGCAGAAGCCTTCCTCGCTCGGACTGCCGGAGGCGATCATGAGGGCATGATACTGCTGGCGGATTATGTCTGCGAGTTTTCGACAAATCCTCGGGCCACTGCTCTGTGAGCCCGGTTTCCAGTAGAATGTCGGCCGGTGACAACGTGCGTAACGCCACAGGAGTAACGCAAGCGAGCCATGAAAGACCTGACCCCCAGACAGATCGTTGAGGCCCTGGACCAGTACATCATCGGGCAGGATGAGGCCAAGCGGGCGGTGGCCGTCGCGGTGCGGAACCGCTGGCGGCGGCAGCAGTTGCCCGAGGAGATGCGCGGCGAGGTCGGCCCCAAGAACATCCTGATGATCGGCCCGACCGGCGTGGGCAAGACCGAGATCGCCCGTCGGCTGGCCAAGCTGGTCAATGCCCCGTTCGTGAAGGTCGAGGCCAGCAAGTACACGGAGGTCGGCTACCACGGCCGGGACGTCGAGAGCATGATCCGCGACCTGCTCGACCTGGCCATTCAGATGGTCCGTTCCGAACAGACCGAGGTCGTCCGCCAGGAAGCCGAGCGGGTCACCGAGGAGCGTCTGCTCGATGCACTTTTGCCGGCCGGGGCCACCGATGCCGACGATGACCCCAACAGCGATGCGGCCCAGCAGCGCCACCGCACGCGCGAGAAGTTCCGCCAGAAGCTGCGGGACGGCGAGTTCGACGACCGCGACGTCGAGATCACCGCCGAGGAGCGGCCCATGCCTGCCGGCATGATGGCCACCTTCGGCGTCGATCAACTCGATCCGGAAATCCAGAACTTCTTCGAGAAGCTCATCCCTCAGCAGCGAAAGAACCGCCGGTTGCCACTGCGCGAGGCCCGCAAGGCGCTTTTCCAGCAGGCCTGCGATCAGCTTATCGACCGCGAGAAGGTCACCGAGATGGCCATCCGCCGGACCGAGAACAGCGGGATCATTTTCATCGACGAACTTGACAAGATCGCCAGCACCGGCAGCCTGCACGGGCCGGATGTCTCGCGTCAGGGTGTCCAGCGCGATCTGCTCCCCATCGTCGAAGGTAGCACCGTGGGCACCCGGCACGGCCTGGTTCGCACCGACCACATCCTGTTCATCGCCGCCGGGGCCTTTCACATCAGCAAGCCGTCGGACCTGATGCCCGAGCTCCAGGGCCGCTTCCCCATCCGCGTCGAACTGGGCGACCTGAGCAAGGACGACTTCGTCCGCATCCTGACCCAGCCGCAGAACGCCCTGACGCTGCAGCAGATCGCCCTGATGGCCACCGAAGGAGTCAGACTCGAATTTACGCCGGCCGCCATCGAGGCCATGGCCGAGATTGCCTGGCAGGTCAACCGCAACACTCTCAACATCGGTGCCCGCCGGCTCTACACCATCATGGAGAAGGTCGTCGAGGATCTATCCTTCAGCGCCTCCGAGCGATCCGGTGAAACGGTGGTCATCGACGAGCCCGACGTGCGCAAACGCCTGGCGGAGATCATCAAGGATGAGGATGTGAGCCGGTTTATCCTGTAGGGGCGAGGGGCGGGGGCGACGGAAGGATGAAGGCGGAAGGATGAGGGATGAGTCAAGCCGGTAGGTCAGGTCAACGACCTGATGGTTCTCCTTGAGGTTGTGTCGCATGGATCATCTCGGCCCCACAGATTCCGCGGCGCGATCCGAGAGCGGGCAATCTCCGGCCATCGACCTCGATTTGCCCTGCCCGCACTGCGACTACAACGTCAGGGGCACGCCTGAAGACCGCTGCCCGGAGTGCGGCAACCACTTCAACCGTGAAAGGCTGATTCGCTGGAGCACAGAGCGGGACTTGCCGCTGAGTTTCACGCGCACAGACAACCCCGACCAGGATGGCCTCGTGTTGACGGACAGCCTGACCCGTCCCGGTCGGCTGGCCAGGGAACTGCCGCCCATGGCCTGCAAAGCCAATGCAACGACGTACGGGTGGGCGATGCGAGGCACCGGCGTGTTCGTCATCTTCATCGCCGCTGCGATCATGAGCTACGATGCGGATGCCGCGGGATATGCTCTTCTGTTTTCGGTCGGCCCCGTCATCGGCACGCTCTTCTGCGAAGTGATCATCGCCCTGCTGCTGGCTCGCCTCGTCAAACCCTTGGCGGTTCCGATGGGAGCTGAATACCGGTTCTGGCGCACCCTTTGTGCCTGCTTCTCCACCTACTTCCCCATCTCGTGCGCGGTCGTGCTCTTCTTGCCGCGCATCATCTTCGAAATCGCCGATTCCGCGGCGACACGCGACCCATCTGTCATGGCCTGCCTGCAACTGGCGATGATGGCCGTTCCGGCCCTGATGATCCTCTGGTGGTGGCTGGCACTGGCCAAGGCGATTACCGTTCGCGGGCGGGCATCGAGCGGCAGGACCGCGGTCATCTGGCTGATCCCGGTTGTGGGGCTGGTGTCGGTGTTTCTCGGCGCTGTGTTCGACATGATTCTTGCGCGAATCGCGTTTGCTTAACGGTAGGTCAGGTCAACGACCGGACGATGGCTCATCCGTGTTCCTTGCCCGAGTAGGTTTTTGTCCGCGTGTCCACCCGGATCACGTCGCCGGTCTTCAGGAACAGCGGTACGCGGATCTGCAGGCCGTTCTCCAGGGTTGCCTCCTTGGTGATGTTCGATGCGGCGCCGACGGAGTGCTCGGGCGGCGAGGTCATGGTGATCTTGACCGCGATGGTGTCGGGCAGATCGAGGAAGGCCGGCGAGCCGTCGATGAACGAGACGCGGTATTCCTCACCCTCGATCAGGAATTCGCTGCCGCCGCGGATCTGCGGCTCGGTCAGCTCGTATTCCTCGAACGTCTCGCAGTCCATGAACACCCGCGCCTGATCCTTGTGATAGAGATACTGCATCTGGCGGAAGGCGCGGGTGACCTCGTCGATCGGCTCAAGGTCGTTGAGCGAGCGGTCGACCGGCCGGCCGTCACGGACGTCGCGTAGAGCCACGTGGACGGTGGGCTTCTGTTTGCCGGTATGCCGTTCCTGGAAATCGGCGACTTCGTAGACGTGGTTTTGGTGCCGAATCAGCATGCCGCGTCGCAACTGGGTCGTTGCCATGGCCGTATCTCCTGTAGAAACAGGTGAAGTGACTGTGTCAGTATTGTAACATGCCGCCTGCGGCTCTGCATGCCCCGTTTCGTGCGGCGATCGGCCGGCAGGATGACCCGTCCGGTTCCTGCACGGTGGGCGATCCGCCCGGATGGACAGGTGGGCAACCGCCGCCGCAATCCCCCGAAAATCAATGATTTAGCGCCCGTCGCCCTTTGGAACTCACAGCCGGTAGGACAGGTGGGCGGTCTCTCCGCTTGCATAAGGCACGGCGGCAAGATAGGTTGCGATCAGGTCAGTCTAGCGCGGCTGATCGACTGCATCACAATTGCTGATCGTGTGAGATGGCTGCGTGTCGGCCAGATCCGCGGTGTGCGGGTTGCCGACGGCACGCGAGACTCCATTTCCCGCAGACCTCGGCGCCCGGCCGGGGGGCCACGGACTGAAACGTCGGAAGCAGGTATACCGCTGACCGAGGGCGCCAGGCAGGAGGAGCGATTCATGGGCGGATTGTTCGCAGCAGCTTCCCGCGAGGATTGCACACACGACCTTTTCTACGGGACAGACTACCACTCGCATCTGGGCACCAAGCGAGGCGGGCTGGCGATGGCCAACGGCAGCGGCTACACCCGCTTCATTCACGATATCACCAATGCCCAGTTTCGCTCCAAGTTCGAGGACGACATCGGCCGGATGCACGGGCATCGGGGCATCGGCGTCATCAGCGACTATGAGGATCAGCCGCTCATCATCGGCAGCCACCTCGGTGCGTATGCCATTGTGACCGTCGGCGCCGTGCAGAACGCAAACGCCCTTGCCCAGAAGGCCTTCGGCGAACGGCGGATTCACTTCTCGGAGATGAGCGGCGGCGAGATCAACCCGACGGAACTGGTGGCCACACTTATCAATCAAGAGAGCTCCTTCGTCGACGGCATTCGCAACGTGCAGGAGTCGGTCGACGGCTCATGCTCGCTGTTGCTGCTGACCAAGGAGGGGATCTATGCCGCCCGCGATAAATACGGCCGCACACCGTTGGTGATCGGTCGCAAAGCCGGGGCTTGGGCGGTGACGATCGAGACGACCGCGCTGCCCAATCTCGGTTATGAGGTCGATCGATATCTTGGTCCGGGTGAGATCGTGCTGATGACCCAGGACGGCGTGGAGCAGAAGAGCCCGCCGGGCGACCGCATGCAGATCTGCTCGTTCCTGTGGGTCTACTATGGCTACCCGGCGTCGAGCTACGAGCACACCAACGTTGAGGTTGTCCGCTACCGCTGCGGGGCGGCCCTGGCCCGCAACGACAATGTCAAAGTGGACCTGGTGGCCGGCATACCCGACTCGGGCACCAGCCATGCCATCGGCTATGCCAACGAGGCCGGCGTGCCCTACCAGCGGCCGTTCGTCAAATACACACCCACCTGGCCGCGGAGCTTCATGCCCCCGGACCAGGAAACCCGCAATCTCGTCGCCGGCATGAAGCTGATTCCCATCCGCGATCTGATCAAGGGCAATCGCTTGCTGTTCTGCGAAGACTCGATCGTGCGCGGTACCCAGCTTCGCAAGACCATCCGGTCGCTGTTCGACCACGGCGCCAAAGAGGTGCACATGCGGCCGGCGTGCCCGCCGCTGGTCTTCGGCTGCAAGTTCCTCAACTTCTCGCGGTCCAAGTCCGAGTTGGACCTCGCCGCCCGAAAGGCCATTAAGGAAATCAACGGCCGCCATCCATGCCTGAGCGAATACGCCGATTGCAGGAACGCCAAACACTGCGCCATGGTCGAGCGTATTCGTCACCAGCTCGGCCTGACGACCCTTAAGTATCAGAAGCTCGACGACCTCGTCGCGGCCATCGGGCTACCCAAGGAGAAGCTTTGCACCTACTGCTGGGACGGCGTCGACAACCGCCAGGGACTGGTCCGCGACCATCACGTTGCGGCAAAGGCCAAACCGCAGCCCGCCCGAATCGATCCCGGCCTCACGGTGCCAATTGTGACGCCCAAGACGCTCAGACGATCCAAGGTGGCGAGCAGGTAACACTCGCCGGTGGGCGACTCCACCCCCCGTCTCTGCGGGGACTAAACGCTTACATTGTCTGCCTTCAGAACACCCACGGAATGACCCGCCAGCGTGTCTGTTCCGTGTATCCCTGGTACTCCTCGTCGTCGAGCAGCAGACGCTCCTCTTCGTTGATGCGGAGGATCTGAAAGCTGGTCGCAAGAGCGAGGATGAAGACGTTGTAGAGGCTGGTGTGGTTCAGCACGTAGCCGTACTGGCTGAACATGAACGCCAGGTAGATGGGGTGGCGCACGAAGTGGTAGAGGCCGTCCCTCCTGATGCCGTGTTTGGCGACCGGGATTCCGCCGCTCCGGTTAAGCGTACAGACGACACAAACCAGCATGGCCAGGCCGATGACCTGCATCCCCGTAGCGACGGAGAAATCGGACGCGTCGTCCGTCGGACGAAGCATCAGGGGCCCAATCGTCCCGCACAGCGCGACCAGCCAGGCATAGGCGGATGTGCTGATGAACGGCCCCGTGGATCTGCGGACGTAGAACTGAATCTCCAGCGCGGCCTTGGCCAGGATGATCAGAATGCTGATCCGCAGCGTCTGGATAAACGCTACCGCGTGCGCCCACGCGAAGAGGATGGCGCACAGCGGCACGAGAATGTTGAAGATTCTTGTCGCGATGACAACCGGCCTGCTGTCCGGCGCTTCCGGCTCAGTGCCATCGCGAGGAATGTGTGCATTAACCGGTCTTACAGGGGCACAGCCGAGGCGAAGGCGGCTGGCCCGATAATCAGACCATGACTTCGGCACTGTCATGACCTAAACGTACGATACATCGGCTCGAAAACAAGATGCTGTTTCGAGACCGATACTGCCCAGGCTGAGCTTTCGGGCACCGACGAGAAACGCCGTGAGTTTGTGGAAGGGTCGAGGGTGAGGCTGCGTTGTCTCATGTCTGTCGGGGCATTCTTGGGCGTCAGATGCTGACGGCCCGGAGTGACTTCCCCTGTGACCGATTCCTGGCCGTTGAACGGGCAGAGGTCGGGGAGACCGGGGCATAACTCTGCTGCACCGGCCGCTGGGGTGGCGATTGGAGCACTGGCCGGCCCGCTCGTTGGCGGGGCGGTAGCCGGAGCGGTGACCGGGGCGGTCGTGGGTCGGGCTTGGGAAGCCGTGATTTTGTCCCAGATCGAGGCGGCCGCGAAGATCCCGTAGAAGATCACCATGACAGCGATCAGGCAGCGCGTGAGCACGCTGGGCCTCAACGCCCGGGGCAGGAGGCGGTGGTTGACCAGAAGCACCTGGATGCCCGCGACGACGAATACGACGCCGGCGACGTTGGCCGACAGGATGACCAGGCTCAGCGGGGTACCCACGGTAAAGAGGGCCCCGGTCCAGAGCACGAAGGCGGCGAGTATCCCATAGTAGAGCCTGCGGATGTCGCCGCGGCACCAGCTCCTTACCACGGGGCTGGTCTGCCAGAGCAGCTCCGTGCTCTGCCGGACGCAAGCATCGCTGCAGTTGACCTGCGTGGTGAAGAGAACCCACGCACCGGTGCCCAGCACGAGCAGCCAGCCGGTCGGGCCGATTTCGCGCCCCACGGCCTCGCCCTGGTAAGCGGCGATGCTCCACCCGGCCAGATTTGTACCGGCCGGGATGAGACCGACGGCCAGCAGCACGCAGAAGTACATCCCCAGCATGGCCCCGAGTCCGAACAGGGTCCACTGGTACGCTCGAACGTACCACAACCACGTTTTCCAGCGCGGAAGCGAGGCGTCGTTTACCCGGAACACCGTGCCCGAGGCACCGACTGTGACCTTGTCGCCGCCGATCAGGGCCGGAATGTACCCGACGACTTGGCCCATCCCATACCCTTTGTCACGCGACCAGTTGGAAGTGGCGGTGTTGAAGATCCCTCCGGCCGCCGAGTATGCGGCAAACGCGGCGAGCAGGACGGGGCTGACGCCGGTCGGCATCTGGCCGAATTCAACGAAGCCCGTGGCGGTGCTTGCCCACGTTGACCACGGCACGAACCGGATCACCAGAAACAGCAGCCCCGAGAAGATGAACGCGCAGCCGATCCACGAAAAGCGCTCGATCGAACGCTGCACGCTCTTGCCGATGGAAAGCAGCAGAAGGACGAGAAGCATCGCGACGAAGCCGCACGCCATGACCATGAGCCTGTCGCTCGGATTACCATCCTGCGGGAGCCGTCGGAGGATCATCGCCGCCATGGCCGTTGCCGACGCCAACGCCCACCCCGGCCCCACGGAGAGAAACAGCAACACCAGCCAGATCACCCGCCAGAACCGCGGACCCGGCGCCAGTCGCGTGAAACCGACCATGATCGGCTCGCCGCAGTACAATGTGTACCGGATGCATTCGATATTGAAGACGGTCTGGAGGATCACGGCGATGGTGCAGATCCACAGCAAGCTGGTCCCATGCTCGACCGCCGTCTTGGGGCCGAGCAGCCACTCGCCGCTGCCGATGGACAGTGACAGGATGATTGCCCCCGGCCCGGCCAGTCGAAAGTAACTGCCCAGACTCTTGGCAGGCGGCGAGGGAAGCTCACCGACTTGCCATGCTTGGCCATGGCCCGCGGATATGGCATCCTCGCGTTTGGCATATTGAAGCACTTCAGACATGTGACACCTCTGACAAACGTGACAATCGATATGGTAGCCGGCGCCGTCAGAGGATTGTCACCGAACCGGGGTGCGGACGCAATACGCCACGCCGCCGCAGTCGTTTCGCTCCTGTCATGCCGCCACCTGCCGCCGTCGTCGGATGCGCCGGGGAGTGGATGTTCGTCTACTTGCCGCCTTGGTCGTTCACGCCCCGGACGCGCGTTTTCACCGCGTACAGCCCCTTGCTGGCGGTGATGAACAGGGTCTTGCGGTCCTTGCCGCCGAAACAGACGTTGGCCGACCATTCTTCCGGCACGTCGATGTGGTCGATCCGCTTGCCGGCCTTGTCGAAGACCGTCACGCCCTTGCCGGTCAGGTACACGTTGCCCTCGCTGTCGACGGTCATGCCGTCCGAGCCCATTTCGCAGAACAATCGTCTGTTCGTCAGCGATCCGTCCGGGCGGATGTCATAGGCGTATGTGCGTTGGGCCTTGAGGTCGGAAACATAGAGCGTCCTGCCGTCCGGGGTTCCGGTGATGCCGTTGGGTGTCTCGAGGTTATCGATCACCCGGGTGAGTTGCCTCGGAGTGCCGGGCTTGTCTTCCTTACGCTGCGGGGCGAGATAGTAGACCCCTTCCACTTCCTGCTCCTGCGGTCCGCGCTTCCACCAGTCGCGCTTGTACCACGGATCGGTGAAATACAGCCCGCCGCCGGGCCGCAGCCATACGTCGTTGGGGGCGTTGAGCAGCTTGCCCTTGTACTCCTTCACCAGTACGGTCACCTTCTTGTCCGGCGCGATCAGCCAGAGTTCGTTCTTCTCGTCCGCGCAGGAGTAGAGGTTCCCCTTCGTGTCGAACATCATGCCGTTGGATCGGTTGCTCGGCTTCATGAATACCGAGAGCTTACCGTCGACGCTCCATTTCATGATGCGATCGTTGGGCTGGTCGGTGAAATACACGTTACCTTCGGGGTCGCAGGTCGCCCCCTCGGTGAATTCGAATTCCCGCGAGAGCTTCTCGACTTGGGCTCCTAGCGCCGTCACACCGTGCTCACTTGCTGCCGCACACCCACCTGCAAGCATAGCCAACAGGATGATCATCGACGATTGGATTCGGTTCATGTTCTGTTTCCTCGATGCGCGACCAAAGGACCCGTGCCCACCGCTTCGTCCCAGCATATGCGCCTCAGAGCTGAGTCGGAGCACACAAGCAGTGATAGTGTGGGACCGGTATCTTGCCGGTCTCCTGACAGGCTGGAAGCCCGTCCCATACTGGAAAGCATTCTGCATCTCGCACTGCAAAGGACTCCGCGTTCCTTCTCGGGCAACCCACGTTTCGTTTGCACCGCGTCTGCTTCGTCAGATCCCGTCAGCCGGCACGCTTCGATGCACGTCGGGGCCGCAACGAGGTGGATTTCTTGGCGACGGAGTCCCTCGATGAACTGCTCTCGGGGTTCGGAGTGAGCCAGAATCCGAGTGGCGCCTGGAAGCCGGCAATCTCGGAATCTTTCGGCTTTGTCTTGGCGGGTACAGGACTTTGTGAGGTCGAGTCCGTCGCCACTGTCCCGGAGCGTTTAAGTCTGCGCCCGGCCTTGGTTGGGGGGGCGCTCAAGACCGAATGCTCCGGCCCGACGAGCGGATCACCGGGCTGAATCGATGATAGCCGTTCTTTGATGTTCTCAACGTATTTGCTGGAGATCTCGAAGCCGATGAACCGCCGATTGAGCTTCTTGGCGACCGCCAGGGTCGTGCCACTCCCGCCGAATGGATCGAGCACGATGTCGTTTTCGCGCGAAGAGGCTCGGATGATCCTTCCGAGGAGTTGCTCGGGCATCTGGCAGCCGTGCCAGCCGCGACGTTCGCCGAATGTGCCGGCCACTCTCGAAAAGTACCATGTGTCGCTGTGTGCCGGGAAGCGATCGGGAATGTCTTGGGGTCGCAGAACGAAGCCGTCCTTGGTCGGGACTTCTGGCGGCAGAATCGGGCTCATCATCCACGTGTCGTCGGGCATCCGCCCGTCGGGTGCGGCCCGCTTGTCGCCGTAGACCAATTCACGAGCCGAAGGGACGCGGACTGCCAGCGAGTTGAAGGTGAAGTTGCGGGCATCCTTGACGAAGTGAAACAGATGGGCGTGGCTGCGGGTGAACTTCTGCTTGCAGTGCACGCCGAACGTGTAAAACCAGACAACCCAGCTCCGGCAATGCAGGCCCAGCTCGCGCGTGCAAAGCACCTTGAGGTCGGCGGCATACTCATCGCCGATCGCCAGCCAGAAGGTCCCGGCCGGCTTCAGCACCCGGATCACGCCCTTGATCCACTTGCGCGACCAGGCGATGTACTCGTCGCCGGCCCGGCGGTCGTCGTAGACATCATAGTCGTAGCCAATATTGAACGGGGGGTCGGCGAAGGCCAAGTCGATGGATTCCTTGGGAAGGCTTGCCAGCCCCTGGACGCAGTCTGCATTATGTATCTGGTCGAGCTCCATGTCAGCCTCCACTGCATATGGTAGCACGATCGATGGGGAGTGCAATATCTTGAGCCCGACGTTCTCGTCGGCACCCACATCTCAATCGGCAGGTTAGCAAGAGGTTAGGGGGTTGTCAAGTGTCCGGTATCCAGCGGTCCGAGCTAGGCCGGATCTCGGAGTGCTCGAAGGTCTGTCTGCCCACCCCGGTCGCCGCAGGTCGGGCACACATACGACCGCCACTGTGCGGAGGACACTCAGGGAATAGCAGGAGTGTCATGAGGGATGGCGAATGGGGAGAGGAGAGGATCACGTTTGAGACATTGGACGCGCCGCAAGGCGATGTGCCGGTGCATGAGAGCTATTTGACGAACTCGGAGAAGTGACGGTCGAACCAGTCGCGATGCTCGATCATCCGCAGTAGGTGGTGCCGGTGGGAAGGTGGCGTTGATAGTGATGAGTCGGTAGGCTTGCGCCATGAGCATGCACGATCAGACAGATTTCACACGGCGGCGGTTTCTTGCGTCTGTGACCGGCGGGCTGGCAGTGGGCAGGATGGCACTCGCCGCCACCGCCACAAGAAGTGCCGATGAACCCTTCTTTCTCACGCGCGGTGTGGTGATCACGGAAGAGGACCTGACGCTGGCCGACTGGCCCGAGCGGGCCGTGGCCGCTGGCCTGACGACCATCGGGCTGCACGCGCCGAAATCGCCACGGCTGCTCGCCAGGTACATTCAATCGGACGCGGGACAGAAGCTCCTCGAAACCTGTCGGCGGCTCGGCCTGGATGTCGAGTATGAGTTGCACGCCATGCAGGACCTGCTGCCGCGAGAGCTTTTCGACAAGGCCCCCGAGCTTTTCCGGATGGACGACAAGGGGGCGCGAGTTCGCGAATGGAACTTGTGCGTCCACTCGGAGCAGGCGATGCAGACGGTGGCCGAGAACGCCGTCGATCTGGCCAAGACGCTCCGCCCCACTACCGGCCGGTACTTCTACTGGGGCGATGATGGGTGCCCCTGGTGCCGTTGCCGGCAATGTGCCGGGCTGAGCGACAGCGATCAGTCGCTGCTCGTGGCGAACCGGATACTCGACGCCATCCGCAAGGTCGATGCGAAGGCGCAGGTAGCGTACCTGGCCTACGACAACACGCTGCCGCCGCCCAAGCAGATCAAGCCGAAGTCGGGCGTTTTCCTGGAGTACGCACCGATCCATCGGCGATATGACGTGCCGTTCGAGCGGGCTGACGATTTGAAGACCCGGCAGCAATTCGAGATGCTCGACGCGAACCTGGACGTCTTCGGGCGGGAAAACGCGCAGGTGCTGGAATACTGGCTCGACGTCTCGCTGTTCTCCAAGTGGAAAAAACCGGCCGTGAAGGTCCCGTTCGATCCGAAGGTCCTGGCGGCTGATCTCGATACCTACGGCCGTCGCGGCATCCGGCACGTCACCACCTTCGCCGTGTACATCGACGCGGATTACGTATCGCGTCATGGCGAGCCGCCGTTGAAGGACTACGGCGAGCAGCTCCGACGATGGCGCCGGCAACCAGGTCGTGGCTAGAGTGACGTCGCAAGGTGGTTCATTCGGTGACACAGGCCAGCGTGGATTGGGCTAGTGACGTTCGCCGATCGGTTTCTCAGGTTCCGACGATTTCTCGATTTGGGGCACGGCAACCATGAACCCGAGTGACTGAGGCGTCGAGCGGATTTCCTCAAATGTGAATGGGCGGCCGCACTCAGGGCAGCGTTGGTCTCGCAGGCCGTAGAGGTTGTACCCGCAGCCTGGACACATCCCGACCGACTCGGGTGCCTCTGCCGGCACCAACCACCGCCAGAGGTAGTAGGCCGGCGCGCCGACGACAAGAATACCGAGCCAGGACAATGTCTCGACAGGAGACGCCTTGATAGCCAGCACGGTCATGAATGCGGAGGCGACGATGAACAGCACGGGCAGAATCGGATATCCCCAACACCGACAAGGGCGGGATAGGTCCGGGCGCCGTATACGCAGCACGATCATGGCCACGGCTGCCCCGGCGTAGAAAATCCACATGGTGAAGACGAAACCGCCCGTCAGGCGTTCAAACTGCTTGAGAAAACAGACGGCCACACACGACAGGATGGCCTGGCACCAAAGAGAGATATGCGGCGTCTGGTATGTTGGATGAATGCGCCCCAGAACGCGAAACAGCAGACCATCGCGCGCCTGAGCAAAGGTGACCCGGGCACCCGTGATGATCGAGCCGTGCGACGCCCCCAGCGTCGAGACCATCACCAGGATCGTGGCCAGGGTTCCCCCCATGGGCCCGCACAGACGCTCCATGACCAGTGGAACAACCCACGGCACACCGCGCATCTCCGACAGCGGTATGACATAGATGTAGATCGCATTGACCGCCACGAAGAGAACCGCGGTGATGGCGGTTCCGACGAGGAGAATTCGTGGCAGCAGCCGACCAGGTTCGCGGACCTCGCCGGCGACCGAGGTCACATCGGCCCAGCCATCGTAGGTCCAAAGCACCGCAGCCAGCACCGGGGCGAGGGCGGCCAGGAACGGCTTGGGTGAGTCGACGGCCAAGAGGTTCGCGCTGGAACCGCCAATCAGAATGAGCCCGAGCACGATGATCGCCGCCAAAGCCAGGGCTTTCAGGCTGGTAAGGAAGATGGCCAGCCCGGCCCCGAGTTGCACACGTACCGTGTTGACGGCCGTAAGCACGATCAACATGACGCAAGTCATGGCCGGCACATTCCAGTCCAGGCCGAACAGCTTGTTGAAGTGCTCCGCGCAGACCATGGTGATGGCTGAGGCGGCCAGCGGCTTGCCGAGCAGCATGTACGTCCAGCCGAAAACGAAGGCCACCGTCCCGCCGAGGCCCTCGTAGATGTATGCATAGATGCCCCCCGACCGCGGGAACATGGTGCCGAGCTCTGCGAACGTGAGAGCCCCGGCCAGCGAGAGTACGCCGCCGACTGCCCACAGCAGCAGGATCAGCCGGGCGTCGCCCATCTCGGCGGCGATCGAGGCCGGCGTGCGGAAGATCCCGCTGCCGATCATGATCCCGACCATGATGCCCGAGCCGCCCCAGAAACCGATGCTGCGAGGCAGGTCCCGCTTCATCGACGCCCTCGCAGACAGAAGCCAAGTCGGTCGCGCGGCCGGGACAATGGTTGCCAGGAAGCGTTGGGTCGAATGGGGGTGGCGACGGCGGGCGTTGTGGCGCTCGGGGCCAGATCATGTGACGCGAGTGGCCGCCCACGCGGGCCAGCAACTGGCTCCACACATACCGCCGCCGTCCGAACAGTCGCCGTCATGGTCGCGATTCTATGGGGCGGCTCAAGAGCGATCAAATCCTTGCGGGGGAGATCCCTCCGCCTCCTCGTGACTCATTCGGCGGAGGCCGGCGAGGCACTCGGTACTCTCAACTCCGTATTCTCCATTCCTCCCCGGGCGCTGCGGTGTGGGGCGTCCGCGGTACGATCCCCGATGATTGCCGATAAGATCGCCCCTGCCCGTGAGATTCACGTCTCAAAACCAGGACTCTTTGGGGCACGGTTTGACTCCTGCGACGCGCGGGCCCGGCATTTCGCGATTCTCGCCGTGTGTATGGGGAAAAGACGATATAAGAACCCTACTACTCTACGATTGTGTTTGCATCCTGGCGTGTGCGGGTGTGGCTCAGGCGGGCTTGCTGTCGGACGAGTTCCAGCCAGCGCCGGCCGACCTGTATGACCTTGACCACTCTTACGCGTACAGGTGGGGCCTCAACTGGTCCCCTCCGGATAACGCGCCCGTCGTGTCAGCCAAGCTCGAAATCGAGAACCTGAAGAACGGGGCCGTGGAACCCAATATCCTCTATATCCATTTCTCTTCGCTCGCCGGCGCCGGCAAGCATGACGAGCCGGCAACAACAGCGCAGAGCGTGACGACGTGGGTTGGGTCTTCACGAAGCGTTTGGCGTTCAGGCGTCAGTTGTCAGGGTTGCGTGGCACGTAGCTGCCCGACCTCGTATGGTGAAACGCGAGCTCGGGGACCGTATCGCTTGACGAACATCTTCCCGCTGATGCTGATCCACTCCAGGGGCTTGAGATACTGACCCGAGCCGTCGGCAAAGGCGGAGGCCACCCCTCCCTTCTTACCGTGCCGAAAGTGCGGCAGCCGGCCATGAACCCTCTCATAATTCTCAAGGTACGGCCCGTTCATGGGGCCATTGCTGATGAGCAACGCCGGTTCCCCGCTGATGTCCTCGTTGCCCCCGTCGCAGAAAAGAACCACCTCGCTCGGCCGTATGATCCTGTCCATCCGGCCCTCCAGCCGCCGGCCGCCTTCCTGCACCCCATTGTTCCACGGCCTGCCCTCGCCGTCTTCGGGATCGTTCACTCCCGGGACCTCCGGATTGGTCACTCCCATGACGTCCTCATTTGCGGCATACGAGATCACGCCAAACATGTCGAACGGCGACCAGACGTTGTTGACCAGCACCTTGTCTGAGGGGCAAATGAAGATGTCGCGTCGCCCAAACTTCTGGAGATAGTAACTTGCCTCGGTGTTAAAGGTGGTATCAAAGCACTGTTCGTTCCGCTTGAGCGACTGCATGCCCAGTTGAGGTGCATAGGCAACGGGCCAGGCCTTCAGTTGCGCCGTAGTCGCCGAGAAACAGCCTGCCTGGTAGGCGTACTTCGTGCGGCCTTTATCGATGACCGTCCATTCATCCTCCCGGCCGATCAGTTGCAGGTACCCCTTGTGTTCCATCGAGAAGGAGATCGCCGCCTTCGGCATGTTTGACATGTTGGCCAGGCACACGACACGCTGTGCTTGCTCCCGCGCCAGGGACAATGAGGGCAGAAGAATGGCAATGAGCAAGGCAATAATAGCAACGACAACCAGGACCTCAATCAACGTGAAGCCGGTGGCGGACGTGCGAAACCCGGCTGGACGTTCGACGGGGCCCGGACGCCACGTGCGTGTTTTCCATGTCTTCGGCCAGCGTGCTATGGCTGCACCTCACCCGGCAAGAGTTCAAGCCGAAACCCATAGCGGCCAGGCGGCCACACTTTCTTCTGTCCCGGCAACCGGAATTGTATCACCATTGTCCTGCCCGCACAACGGATTGTTTGAAGGTCGAGAGATCGTCAACCGCGACACGGGTGGAACCATTCTGGGGCGGATCAACTCCCTACTGTGAGAAGAGGAGGGCCGGGAGAGACAGCCACCTCCAACTTCACGTCGTCTTGTCCTGACGCTTTCGCGTTTTCGTGGTCTCGATCGCTGTCATTCCGGAACCCGGACGCGGGCTGTGGCGTCCACAGATGCATGGTTTGCACAAGGCCATCGATCAGGTTCGCCGCGGCAAACGGATTGCTGACCGCCCTGGTGACCTCCATTCGTCGTGCGGATTTCGTCATTCGGTTACACTGTTCCAGCGCCCGGGTACAGCGTACCGGTCCTGGAAACAAAGATGGAGGCCGAGTCATGCGAAATGCAAGAGTGCGGACTGATGGATATGCGGCGGCACTCATTGCTGCCTGGATGGTTTATGCGTGCATACCCGTCGCACGTGCGGCGGAGCAAACCGGCTCGGCGTTGCATCGGGCACGGCGGCCCAACGTGGTCATTTTTCTGGCCGATGATCTTGGTTTCTCCGACATCGGCTGCTACGGCGGAGAGATCGCCACGCCCCATCTCGACCGGCTCGCGGCCGGGGGTTTGCGGCTGACTCAGATGTACAGCACCGCCCGGTGCTGGCCCACGCGAGGGGCCCTGTTGAGCGGCTATTACGCCCAGCAGATCAACCGTGACCCGGCCGGGCCACGGCCTGCCTGGGCGGCGCTGCTGCCTGAGCTTCTCAAGTCGGCCGGATACCGCAGCTACCACTCCGGGAAGTGGCATGTGGACGGCAAGGTGCTGGCCGGCGGCTTCGAACGCTCCTACCGCTTCGAAGACTGGGATCGGTATTTCACCCCCAAGGCCCACTTCCTGGACGACCAGCAGTTGCCTCCGGTCAAGCCTGCCGATGGCTACTACGCCACCACCGCATTCGCCCAACAGGCCATCGACTTCCTCGCCGAACACAAGGCAAAACATGGCAGCGAGCCATTCTTTCTCTACCTGGCGTTCATTGCTCCGCATTTCCCGCTCCACGCACTTCCCGAGGACATTGCCCGATACCGGGATCGCTACCTGGAGGGCTGGGATTCGATCCGCGAGGCTCGGTGGCGGCGGTTGCGGGAGTTGGGCATCGTTGACTGCGGGCTCTCGCACCTCGATCTGAAGTTCACCCCGCGGTATCTCAAGCCTGATCTGGGCGACATGATCGGTCCTGGGGAGGTGGAGCATGCCGTTGCGTGGAGCGAATTGACGCCGCAACAGCAGCGGCTGCAGGCGACGAAGATGGCCATCCACGCGGCGATGGTCGATCGGATGGACCAGGAGATCGGCCGCGTTCTCGACCAACTGCGCAAGATGGGAGCATGGGATAACACCCTGGTCATTTTCCTTTCCGACAACGGGGCGGACGCCACGTTGATGGTCCGGGGCGATGGCCACGACCGCGCGGCCGATCCGGGGTCGCCGTCGTCTTTCTTGTGTTTGGGGCCCGGCTGGGCCAGCGCCTCAAATGCCCCCTTCCGCCGGCATAAGATATGGGTGCACGAGGGCGGCATTTCCACACCCTGCATCCTTCACTGGCCCGCAGCCAATGCCGCCAAGGGGGTATTGCGCCGCGCGCCCGCCCATGTCATCGACTTGGTTCCCACTGTTTTTGAACTGGCCGGTATCACCCCGCCGGACAACTGGAAGGGACACCCTCGCCCGCCGATGCCCGGCAAGAGCCTGGTGCCGCTCTTGGATGCTGACGTCGACCTCCCGCGGCACCACCTTTACTGGCACCATGAGGGTAACCGCGCGCTACGGGTGGGAGACTGGAAGCTGGTATCCGAGAGCGAGAACGATGCGACCTGGGAACTTTATGATCTCAAGCACGACCGGATCGAATCCGTAGATCTTGCCGCGCGCCATCCGGCCAGGGTGAAGGAAATGGCCGCCACCTGGAATCGACTGGACCAGGAGTTTCGCCACCAGTCGGGAGCGGCACCCTCCAGCAGGCCGGAATCCGCAAGGAAACGCTGACCCGAACCGGGTTTCCTTCCCAGGTTGAATTCGTGAAGCCCCGGCGCGCCCGGACCTGGGATATGCGCGGCAGATCGGGACACGACCATCCCGCCTGCGGCTTGATTTCAAAGGTCAGGCCGTCAAGGCGGTTTACTCGTCCAGTTTCAGATTCGTGTTTGCCGATGAGAGTAGACGGGTACAATACTGCCGGCGCGTTTCCCGCACCCGTACAGGAGTCCGTCGAACATGACTCAGTATCACAAATCGCTGATCGGTTCGGTTGCGTTTTCGCTGACGGTCCTCCCGCTGCTGCTGGGACAGGGATGTCCCAACGGCGTCGGACTGGGCCTGCCCGACGGGAGCGATTCCGGCTATCTGAGCATTACCCCCACGGAGGCCCAAGCACTGATCCAGAGCCATCTGGACGATCCCAACTTCATCATCCTCGACGTGCGCGGCGGAGACGAGTTCGCAGCCGGGCACATTGAAGGTGCCTTGAGCCTGTGTGTTCTGTGCAGCGATCCTGCCTTTCGTGCCGGGCTCGCCGATTTCGACAGGTCCAGCACCATCCTGGTGTACTGCCGAACCGGCCGCCGCAGCGCGAACGCCAGCAGCATCATGGCCTCAGAGGGCTTCACCAACGTCTACAACATGACCGGCGGGATCGTCGAGTGGCAGAACCTGGGATTGCCGGTCGTGAAGTAGCCTGCCTGCCGGTCCTGCTCGGCTCCAGGATCACCGATCCCGAACCACAACCGATCGGCCACGGCCGAATTGAGTCGCCGAGGCAATGGGACCAACCTGTGGGGCCTGACGATCGGCGGCACGCTCCTCGATCCGCAGCGAGCCTACCATGGCCCGAGCCGTGTCCATGGCCTCGGGCGTCGGGGCATCGAGAGAAATCAACACCTCTCCGCTGATCCGGTGGTCGGGAGTGAAGTACTCGAGTGTCATACGCGGTCGGTCGTTCAGGCCCCACATCAGCAGCAGCCCGCAGAGGCTCTCGTTGCGGACCACTTCGATTCGCTCGGCAAACAACGAGAGGTACATCTTGGCCTCCAGTTGTTGACGGAGCGATTCGACCTGCGGCGGACTCATCCAAAAAGAAAAGTCCTCGACGCTGGTGGCGCAGACGGAGGCCTGCCAGTCAATTCCACGTCGATTGAACTCTGCGTCCCAGTTGATCTCCTCGGTTTCGTGCTCATCGGACTGGTGCCGTGGAGGAGGGATTCGACACTCCAGCCCGTTGAGCTTCAGACGAAGGCCGTACAACTCGTCCGGCGGTTGCGGTTCGACGCTTGTCTCAACCGGGACCTTCAGACGCAGGTCGCCGCACGGGAGCAACCGCGTCTGTGTGGGAAACTCCAGCGGCGGCATGTCGACGACCGGTGTCGGTCGTCCGTGAAGCTGACCTGACAGGAGACTGGCGGCAAGAAGCAAATGGGGCAGTCTCAGCAACACGACCAGCAGTCCGGCAGCCAGAATCGCCCCGGGATACAGGATTCTGTTGATGGCGGTCATTGCTGTTCTCCCTTATCAAACGGCGTGGGTGGACCAATCCGTGCGGCACGGCCGACAACGGCCGCGAAGCGGAGGTTTCCTGCGGACCCCTTGGGGCACCCCGCGTGCAGGCGAACTTGCCCGTGGCGGTTCGATGACTGCCTGGCAAGGCCTGGCCCTGCAACTCGCCCCATGATTAGATGCACACGGGGGTGATGGTGTTGCGTGATTTTTTCCAGATAAGTGGAGTTTTCTGGTGGGGCCGGGACGAGCCGGATCCCCTATACTGCGGTAAGTCCTTGTCCGACATGGTCCTAAGGCACACCGCAACCGAAGCACACTGTGATCCAGAAACATGCGCAAGCCGCACAGATCTCTGGCCGTAAGGTTCTAACGCAGGCCGCACCGTTTTGTTGGTTCCGGTGTTACGTCAGGTAGGATGCGCTCCTCTATCCGGCGAGGTTCAAGAGAAAGTGGATTCGAGTGAACAGCGTGAAGCGGTATGCTGCGGACGCTGTGCGACAAGAGCTTTAGATTCGCCTCGACACCGCGGGCGTCGTGCCGGATGCAGCGTTCGCTTGGCCGGAGGACGCCGCTGACTCGACACCTCAGTGACCGCAAGCCGGTGTGGCGGCCGGGATACGTTCATCGCATCGAACGAGCGAGGCATTGTGGTCGATGCGTGGACCACCTACGGGGCTGGTTCGTCGGTTCCGCGGGTGGTCTTGACGTGAATCACGCCCTGCTCGCCGAACCACAGTGGGTCGATGGCCAGGAAGCGTTTCCAGCCGGGTTTGTCGCTGCTCTGCTGGTGGTAGACCATCCACAGACGGCCGTCGGGGCCGGCGATGACGCAATGATGGCCCGGGCCGAAGACGCCGTTGCCGCGCTGGGCGATCGGGTTGCCTGAGTACTTGGTGAACGGCCCGGTGGGCGACTTGGCGGTGGCGTAGCCGACGGCGTAGTCCGGTCCATCGGCACCGCTGCCGGAGTACATCAGATAGTACCTGCCCTTGTGCTTGAGCATCCAGGGGCCTTCGGCGATGGGTGCGCGGTGACGTTCCCACTCGTCGGTCGGCCGGATAAGCGTGGCAGGTTCACCCTTTTTGCTCAGCGGGTTTGCCATGGGCTGAACGACGATGTTGCTGCTGCGGGGAGTCATCGCCGAGTAGTACAGGTACATCGATCCATCATCATCCTGGAACAGATGAGCGTCGATGGCATCGTTCACCAGGTTGCCCTTGTCGATAAAGGGTCCGAGAGGGTCGTCGGCCACGGCCACTCCGATCAGCTTGCCGCCGCCGGGCTTGTCCACGCTGTAGTAGAGGTAGAACTTGCCGTCGCCTTTGGCATGATGAAACACGTCGGGGGCCCAAGCGCCTCGTCGCGCGTCGGTATAGCACTTGCCCTTCTGCTCCCAGTGTACGAGGTCGTCGGATACGAGGACGTCGTAGCCCTTGCCGTCCAGCGTCGGGTACAGGTAGTACTTGCCGCGGTAGCGGATAACCGCGGGATCGGCCGGCCCGATGCGGTCGATGATCGGGTTGCGGTACGTTCGCACGGGCCTGGCCGGGGCAGATGATTGAGCTCCATGCGGCTTGGATGTCGGGGTCTGGCCCAGGCAGCATGCGGCTGCGATGACTGCCATCGCAATCACGTAGATACGAGCCATGCTTCCTCCTGTCTCTGTTACCGATCGGTGTTCAAGACTGGATTCCACCCCGTTTCGTCACGATCGTCACGACAGATACGCTGGAATCTGACCGATCGCGGCAGCTTTTTCAAGAGCCGCCGTCCTGCCAGACGTCTCTGATAGCCTGGCCGCGCCGGTTCATGTATAGTGCGGACGAATGCAGCGAGCACATGGCTCGGCCTGCGAGTTGGGGACATCAGGGTGAGCGCGCAGGCATCAGTGTCAAGCATGTCCTTCCGTTCCAGGTTCCTGTTGGGTCTGGTCTCGATTGCCATTGGAACGGCCATCTGGCTGCCGTTGCTGCATTTTGTCTTCCGGCCCGGCCGCGATCAGTTCCGCAACGAGGTTGCCGTCAGTCCAATTGCCCGCCAATTGGCTCACCGGCATGTGGACCTCTGGGCACTGCCGGGGGGCGGCAAGGCCGATATTGACAAGATGCGGGTCAACAACCCGGAATGGGATTTCATGGGCCGGACGTTCCTGGTTCTGTCACTCGCCAACATGTGCCTCCGCGAGCCGCAGCGGCAGGATGAGTACCTCCGGGTGGTGGACCGAATCATTGAGGACACGGATCGCCTCGCCCAGGCGAAAGGCATCAGCTACTTCCTGCTCGACTACGCCAACCAATCGCAGTTCCTGCAGCAGCCGGTGCGCAGCATATTTGTCGACGGTGAGCTGGCCATGATGATGGGAGCCCGGCGACTGGTGGCCGAGCACGAGCCATTTCGAGAACGAATGCGCGATCTTGTTCACATCACCGCCGACCGTATGGCCGTCGGGCCGGTGCTTTCGTGCGAGAGTTATCCGAACGAGTGCTGGACGTTCTGCAACACCGTCGCCCTGGCTGCGATCAGGATGCACGAGGTGCTCGATGGCGAGGACCATCGGCAACTGCAGCGGAAGTGGGTCGCCACGGCGAAGGACAAGCTGGTGCATCAGCAGACAGGCCTGCTGTGCTCATCCTACACCTACGACGGCCAGGCGATGGATGGTCCGGAGGGGTCGACGATCTGGATGGCCGCCCATTGTCTGCAGATCGTGGATGAGTCTTTCGCGGAGGACCAGTATCGCAGGGCCACCAGCGAGATTGCCCATCAATGCCTTGGTTTCGGGTGGGCCGGAGAGTGGCCGAAGTCGTGGGTCAGACCGATGGACATCGATTCGGGGCCGGTCATTCCGATCATCGACGTGAGCGCGGGCTCAAGCGGGCAGGCATTTGTCGCCGCGGCATCGTTTGGCGACACCGGTTATTACCGTTCGCTGGCGACCACTCTGATGTTCGCAGGGTTCCCCCTGTCCCGCGACGGGCGCATGCAGTTCTGTGCGAGCAACCAGGTCGGTGACGCGGTGCTGCTGTATTCCACTGTTGTCGGGCCCCTCTGGCAGACGGTCCGCGAGCGAGGTCGGGGGGTGGAGGCACCATGATGGGCAGGTGGCGAAGTCTGTACCGGCGGATCAAGACGATGAAATGGTTCTCACCCGGTTCATTTGTATTGTGTGCCGCCACCTTTGCGGTTGTCTATCTGGTGCTGCACCTGCTCGGCTGGCGTGCGAGCACGAGCATCTTCTGCGGAACCCTGCCCGAAGGCCGCAATGCTCAGGTTCTCCAATCCTTCCAGGCCGTGATGTACGTGCTGTTCCATATGGCCACGGTGGTCGTCGCACCAATTCTGGTGCTCGCCGCGGGGGTGTTTGAAATGGTGGTGATCCGGGCGAGAAGGTCTGCCGCGCCGGGTGATGAGGATGAACGTGTTTAGCGGGCCGGGGTCTGGCTCCTTTTTGCCTGACGCGGTTCGAAGGGTGACCCGGGGAAGGTCAACGGGGCCATCTGGCACGATGCCATGCAGGGGAGCCCGCAAAAAGGTGCCTGACCCGCTCTCTTGCACGCTAAACTCGTGCCTGAGGATCACTCATCACGCGGTGCGTTGTGACTCCTCCGGAGCGAGATCTACGGGTTACGGGGCGGCGGCCGTCACGATGACCTTGGCATCCCGCATCGAGGCCATCGTCTGGTGCGGAATGCAGTAGTAGGTGAACTCACCCGGTTCGTTGAACTGGTGAGTGAAGGTTCTGGCGAAGGTCATCGTTCCCGAGTCAAAGAGCACACCCGAATCTTGATCTCCGGGGTCCCCGGACGTCACCGTGTGGGCCACGAGGTCGCGGTTGGTCCATCGCACGGTCTGACCCGCCTCGATCGTCACCTCCTTGGGTGAGAAGGCCAGGTTCTGGATGCTCACCCCGACGAAGTCACCGCCGTTGTCCGGATCGGCATCCGGCACGCAGACTTGACCAAGAGAGGCCGTCCCCAACGTTGCGGCAACGACGCATCTCCATGCCTTGAACTTCAACGGAATGCAGGTTGAGCAATTCATTGTTGATCTCCTGTGTTCTTGCTGTTGGCTGTCATTCTGCGGCCGACGCCGTTACACGATAGACCTCGCCCGTGGTCCCGAGCGGCCCAAGGCTCTGGCTGGTCAGCACGTAGATCTCTCCCTCTTCATCTTCGCCGAACCCGAGGATGAACCTGTTTACGCGGCCGCTTGCCGATGTCGAGATCCTCAGCTCGTCGTGCCGCCACGTGCCGTCATCTCGTTTCCGGCCCACGAAGAGCGTGCCATCGCCCGTCGTGAAGGCGGTGCTGAAGTCGCCGAACACGTAATGTCCCTGAAGATCCGGCACGGCTGATCCGCGGTACACGTACCCACCCAGCACGGCGATCCCAATCTCCTTGCCTTGGGCATCGACGTGAGAATACTCGATGATCGGATCGGCGAGAGGTTCACCCGATGGTCCGGTGTTACCGCACACGACTGGGGGTGTGCCGGGGTTCTCCGGGTCGAAGCAGCGTGTGCCTTCGCGCCGGGACCAGCCGTAGTTGCCGCCCTTGGAGACGATATCGACCTCTTCGTAGAGGTTCTGCCCCACATCGCCGGCAAACAACTCACGCTCACCCCCCCTGTCAAACGAAAACCGCCATGGATTGCGGAGACCGTAGGCCCAGATCTCAGAGCGGGCCTCCATGTCATTCACGAAGGGGTTGTCGGGCGGAATTCCGTATGGGTCGGCCTCATCCACGTCAATCCGGAGAATCTTACCCAGCAGCATGGTCAGGTCCTGTCCGTTGCCGAGTTCAGGCGTGTGTCCCGGGCCGCTGTCGTTGGCCCCCCCGCCGTCGCCGATCCCGATGTAGAGATAACCGTCGGGGCCGAAGGCCAGTTGCCCGCCGTTGTGGTTGAACTGCGGCTTGGCAACGCTGAGCACAATCCGCTCGCTGGTTGGGTCGGCGCGGTCGGGGTCGTCGGCTGAGACCCGAAACTCCGAGATTCTGACTCGCGAATCGATCTCGTCGGTGTCATTCTGGCTTCGAGGTGCGTTGTAGAACACGAAGAAGCGGCCGTTGGTGGGATAATTGGGGTGGAAGGCCATGCCCAACAGCCCGCGCTCGTCATAGACGATGCCGTTGCCGAAGTCGATGCCGATGGGGATCATTCGATCACTCAGATCGAGAAACGGCTCGGGCAACAGGTTGCCCTGCCCATCCAGGATGCGAATCAGCCCGATCTGATCGACGATGAACAACCTGGAGGAACCGTCCCTGGGAACGGCCATGCCAAGCGGCGAGGTCATCCCTGACGCCACCAGTTCCAGCCGGACAATCGGAGCTTCCGGCTCGGGAAGCGGACGGCCCGGACACCCTTGGTTGACCGCAAAGCAAGCAGCCACCAGCACGAACAGTCCCTGCATCGCGATGCCGCACACCCGCAGGCGGCATGTTCCTGAGTGTGCAGCTCTTGTGGCCGAGCCATCGCAGCCGCGTCTCGAGTGACAGGTCAGCATCGCTTGACCTCCGAATGCGAAATGTGATTCTCTCTCTCCGAACCGAAGCTGGCGGGCACACCTCATCCGCCGCTGATGTGATGATAGGTGGGCGCGGCCTCTGCGACCACGGCGTTGTCGTTCCACGAGCCGACCTGCCACAATCCGAGCACAGGCGCACGGTTTCGCTCCAGAACGAGGAAGATGCGAGGAGAGAACGGGTGAGTTGGAGTTCAGCAATCGTGAGGGGTCGGTCCATCGGACAGAACCTGAGAAGCGGCTACTCTCGGAACAACCGAGCGTTCATTGCCGCGGCATCGTTTGGAGATACCAAGGACCGCCGCTCGCTGTCGACGATTCTGGTGTTCGCGGAATTCCCGCTGTCTCGGGACGGTCGTCGAACCGCGACCGGATTCTGTCGGAAAGCCGGCGAGCCCGTCGCAACGGTTCATCTCATCGCTTTTGAGGCCGTCTTCATAGCCTCGAGCAGACGAGTGACATAAGTCTCGGTATCGCGGAAGCTCTTTTGAAGCTGCTCGAACGGCGACAACGCCGAGGCGGGGTCGGGTCCCGATTCGATGCTGAACTGTGTGCCGAGAACGGCGTTGATCTCAGGCGAGTTCAGCTTCCGCAGGGTTTCGTCCATGCCGGGCCACTGCCACGCGTTCTCGTAGCCATGCTGTCTTTGCCAGTCCGTAGCCGCGGTAACGAAACGCTCGAATGACTGCTTGGGGTTCTGCCGGTGCTCGACTACGGTGCGGAAGGTTTCCCACGCTGCTCGCAGGCGGAGCTGCAGCACCAGATCGCTCAGGAAGCGCCGCCCGTCGCCGAACAACAGACCCTTCAGCCGCCCGGGCTTGAGATCTTGGCCGGCCAGAGATTGAAGCTCAGCGGCCAGCTTCTCCATTTGCGCTGCGTCACTGCCCGCCAGTGCCCGCCAGGCGTCGACGATGATCGGGCCGCAGCCGTTCAGCAGATCATCGGCAAAGCGAACGTAGTCTTCGTCCGTCAAGGGTTGTCCGGTCGCGCCTCGAGCAAATGCGAAGGTGTTGGGCAACTGGACGCAATGGGTCTGAGCATTGCCCATCACGCCGCGAGCGGTGGTGCTTTTCCCGCCCTCATAGGCCGTCTCGCCGGTGAAGTTGGTCAAGGGGAATGAAGGCTCGTTTTCGATGCGGCCGTAGTTGAAGCTGATGACGCGTGAAGCCAAACCGAGCTTCTCCGCGTATTGCAGGCCGTTGGCGATGCCCCACGGCTCGGGGCTGACCTCCTTCAGCCGCCGGAGCACGTCGGTGTTCTCTTCGGCCGTGCCCCAGGAGAATTGGCCGGTCTTGTAGAAACGGCAGTATCCTTCCCAGCCCACGTGCATCCAGTAGTTCAGTTCGATGCCCGGGCGCAGTCGATCCAGCATCTTGCGGTGCTCGACCAGGAGGTTCACGAATTCGGCGTTTGTCGAACCCGGATAGCCGCCCGGATCGCTGTCGATGACCGCCACACCGTCAACCGCGGCCAGCGGACGCATCAGCTTCTCGCGCCATTCCATGAACCGCTTGAGCTCGACGGGGCTGCCGGGGTTGACCCGCGTATCGCAGTAGAAGAAATGCCGCTTTTCGAACGTGGCTTTGGCGGCTTCACGGTTGTCGGCCGCGACGTTTGGACACAGCGCGATCCAGACGCGCATCTTGAACTCGTCATGAAGCATGCGGATAACCGCTTCGATCTTCCGGAGGCTCTGTTCGTCGCTGGGGGTGAGCGGGTCCGGCATGGTCTCGAGCATCGGCCAGATCATGATCGTGTTGTAGCCGAGCTTGCTCAGGCCGTCGGCATAGCCCCGCCAGTCGTCAAGCGTCCACGTCCGGGCCGCATACGGGTGTTTGTACGGCCAGTGCTGATGAACGTACATGCCGATGATTCGCCCGGCGGGCCGATCGGCCGCCTTTGCGGCGTGCAGGCAGGCTCCCAGGAGCCCGAAGACAACAACAAACACGCCCGTCACCGGTATGGTCTGTCCGCTCATGTCTTGTACCCGCCGAAGACCTGCCGGTCCTGGCTGTCACGCCAACGTCAATTGCCCTGTTTCCCGATCTTCAGCAGCTCGGCGATGATATCGTTCTGTGGATAGGGGTGCCCGCGGTGGATGCGGAAGCCTTCGGCATAGGGCTTGCCAATCAGTTCGCCGCGGGCCGCACCGCGGCGTTTCATGTTCTCGATGTACTCGTCCATGCCATGGTGCTTTCGCAGCCACTCGCGTTGTGATGCGTGACAGGCCAGCATCTTCTCCTTGGTCGGCATGACGGAGGTGATGTCCACGACCAGATCGGGGATCACGGGCCGGCCGTCGATCGGGTCGATGTATTCGGTCGGGTCGACATAGTAGAGATGCGGCACCCGTTCGGTCGGCGGCGCCGGGTCGATGTCTCGGGTCAGCAGGTTCGGCCCCCCGGCGATGAACGTCGCGGTCCGCACCAGTTTGCCGCACATTTCGTGGTCGACCATGTAGTCCGTCGGCGGCTGGGTGATCACGATGTCCGGTCGGGCCTTGCGGATCAGTTCGACGAAGCGGCGGATGGTCGGCTCATCGTAGAGAATGAACACGTCCGAGCAGCCGGCGCAGTAGTACTCGGCGCCGATCACCCCGGCCGCGGCCACGGCCTCGGCGTGGCGAATGCGGGCAATTTCATCCGGGCGATGCTGGGCTGAGCCGCAATCGCCGCTGGTGGCCGTGGCGATCGCAATCTGGCAGCCGGCCTCGTTTTGCAGCCGGACCAGCGTGCCGGCGCAGGTGAACTCCACATCATCCGGATGGGCCATGAAGGCCAGAACGCGTGTCGACATCGTGCGGAACTCCCACAAATAGCTTCTTTGTCCCTCGAACCGGGCCCGCGGCGGCGGTCGGCGGGGCCGTGTCACGTATCCACGTTATCCATCAGCAGGACGGCGATCGGGCCGAAAACGAAAATCGGCAGCCAGTAGGGCAGCGCCTGCCAGAACCCGCCGGTGGTGCCGACAACCTGCTGGCCCAGAAAGGTGGTCAAAAAAGCCACCGCACAGATCGCCAGGGCCTTGGAGCCCTGGCCCAGCACGTTGCCGGGCAGCCGATTCATGAAGAACGGGATGCCCAGCAGCAGCAGCACCATGTTGCTGATCGGCAGGGTGAACCGCGTGTGCCGGATTCGAGCCACGCGAACCGGGTCGGCGTCGCCGCGATTCTGCAGCAGCTTGATCTGTCCCAGGCTCAGAAAGTCGAGCCACTGGGCGCTCTTGCGAAGCAGCAGGTTGGCGGGCGAAAGGTCCGTTTTGTAGAAATCAGTGGCCACGGGGGTGAGCTTCTCGCCGATATCGCTCACCGCGAAGTCCGCCTGACGGCCGATGTCCAGCCGGAATCCCCGCTGGGTCAGATCCCATCCGCCTTTCCGCTCGTTCCACCGTGCGCGGTCGGCCCGGATCACTGAGCGAAGCTGGCCGTTGTTGGCGGTGTCGCCGGGCTCGGGTAATCGTTCGAGGACGATCAGGCCGGTAATCTCCTGGTCCTTCGGCGAGAACTCCTGCGCACTGAACAACCGCCCGTCCGCGTCCTTGATATACCAGAGGTCCTTGTGGATGCGAGCGCCCTCGACGTTGTCGCGCGGGCGGGCGAGCTTGGGTGCGATCGCGGGGATCAGCAGTTCCTGGTCGAGGATGAGCACGGCGTTCATGGCCAGTCCGGCGAAAAGGATCGGCATGGCCAGCCGGTACATGCTCGTTCCCGACGACAGTACCGCGGTGACTTCGTTCTGTCGCTGAAGCCGGGCGAGCGTCACGCAGGCCGCGAACAGAGTGATCGCCCCGGACAGTTGAACGAAGTAAAGCGGGATGTTGAAAACGTAGTAGTCGATGATGTTGCCGACGACCTTGAGTGCTCCGCCGAGAAACGACGACTGCTGCCGCGGCCCGTCGGTCATGGTTTCCGTGAACTCATCGGCGTTGAAAGACAGATCGAGGACCACGTAGAGACTGATCAGCACGAACAGGGAGAGGACGTAGTTGGCCAGGAAGCTGCGAAGCAGATATCGATCAAGAATCCTGATCATCGCCGCACTCGCCTTAACGCCTCAAATACCTTCTCAGGATCACGACGTCCGCCAGAGCCAGCAACAGGATGCCGGCCCAGATGATGCCCACGCCGAGAGCGTGCAGATACGGATCGATGCTCTCGGCCTGACGCCGGCCCAGCATGTTCATGGCCACAATCGCCAGAGCCGGCAGAAAACTGATCGCAAAGGCGGTCAGGAACTGGCCGTTGCGAAAAATGATACCCAGGGCCGCCGCCAGAATAATGGTCACCAGGGCGCTGGCGCACAGGCTCAACCTCGAATGCAGAGAGCCGATGATCTCATGTCGCTGGCGGAGCATGTCGAGGAGGGCCTTGAGCCGGAGCTTTTCGATCTGCGGCCCGAGCCCGAGGGGTTTCACCGCGGTCTGCAGTTGCTCGCGTGAGCGAATCTTCCTGCCCGCGATCTCGTCCAGACCGAGCAGCCGGGCGTCCGAATACCCCCGATCGTCTTCAAGGAGGCTCGCCGGGGCGGCGACGGACTGCAAATCGAGGGCGGCATGCGGAAACGTCTTGCCGGGCTGGGCCGAGTCGGTGAAAGTGACGCCGCCTTGCAGGCCGATCAGGACGACGTCCCGCGTGTTGGCGATATTGCGCTGCAGTCTGATGGTGGCCGAGTCCGCCTGATAGACCCGAGTCCGTTTCCGTCGGCTCTCCTCGGTCCACGTGCATTTGACCGAGACGTCTTTCAGCTCCGGGGTGTAAGTGTCTTCGATGATCCGGGCGCTGCCCGCGCCGATCTCGTAGCGCTGCGACTCATCCTCGATGATCAACGGCCCGTCGGTGGCAAAGTGGCTGCACAGCCGCTGATAGAAGAGGCTCTCGCGTGCCTCGCGGCGGATATCAGCGATCTGCGGGCGGAGCGGGGGCAACTGGGTCGGGTCGTTCTTGTATCTCAATAACTCGCCAAGCGACGACCACTTGGGGTCGTAGAAGAGCACCTTGGGCAGCTCCCTCGAACCGAACGGCCGGGTCTTCTCCTGGTACAAGCGGGCCTGCTGAATGTCCTGGAGATCCACCAGGCGGACGTCGGTGAGGAACGCCTCGACCATCGGCTCGCCGCTCTCCGGAGCCGTCCTGAAGTCCGCTCGGCCCTGCCTGACCGTGCCGCAGCGAACCAGTTCGTCTCTCTTCAGCTCAATGAACGCGGCATCGTGAATCAGGAGAACGTCGTGACCGCCCTCTTGCACCAGATCCACTCTGCCGGCATGGAGAACCTGCACCTCGTTTTTCTTCTTGTCTTCTCGCTTGAAGTAGCCCCGGGTCTTGAGGGCTTGAAAGGCGAACTTGGAGATATCGTACTGGATGCGGCTGGCGATGCCTGCGGCGGCCTTGGGTATGACGTAGCTGCTGAAGGCGAAGGCAAACAGGGCGGTGAACACGCTGAGGCCCAAGGCCGGGGCCAGAAGGCGGTGGATGTTGACCCCGCTGGCCCGGCAGGCATCGAATTCGTTGTCCGCCGCCAGACGCCCATAGACGATGGCACAGGCAAACAGGGCGGATACCGGCAGCGTGACCGCCAGGACCATCGGCTGGATCAGCCAGAGGATGTGCAACACGGTCACTGCAGTCGGAACCTCGACCCTGAGAATGGTCGACATGGCCCCGCAGAGGCTCAGCACCAGCGTCAGGCCCACCGCGGCAAGCGCAAATGTCTTGAGCAGCTCGCGGGTGACGTAAAGCTGTAGGGTCCTCATCAAAGCGCCCTTCAGGTGCTGATGGTCCTGGCCGGCTCCAGGCGGTGGACGCCCCTTCGGTTCTTAAACCCTTGTCCGGCAAGGACTAAAGAACGGCACCGGCCCTGCGTCGCGCCGGGCCAACTCCCAAACCTACCCAATTCCGGCGGGGCGTCAATAGTCCCCGGCCGGGTACCGCGAAGCGCCATACACCTTTGCGGGTATATGGAATGAGCCAGCGATGGCCGGGGCCTGCCCCGGGTGAAGCGTGGGTTCGCTGCCGTTAGAATGCCGAGCCGTTTGTGAAGTCATGATCCGCACCCAAGGAACAGCGATGACCAGCACATGGACTGCGCCGAACCGCGATCGCCAATCCGAGGCGGACGCGGGCGTGTTCGGCAACCGGGCTTTTGTGCTGCTCTGGCTGGCATCCGGAGCGTCCATCGCGGGTGGCCTCCTCTCCGCAGTGGTCGTATCCGGTGGACTCGATGTCACGGAGGACAGGGGCGGGCAGCGCGGTCAGACGATGGCCATCTGCCTGTTTGTGTTCCCGTTCTTCATCTTCGGGACGCTCAACGGGCTTCTCGCGGACCGCCTTTCGCGGCGCGGCCTGATCATCGGCGTCGGCCTGGCGGGTGCAGTGCTGATGTCGGCGTTGGTGATCCTCACCACCCGCGGACCGCTGGCCTCACCGTGGGTCTTCGTGCCGCTGGTCATCGGAGGCGTCTCGGTAGCGATGCTCTCGCCTGCAATGGCGGGGCTGCTGTCGGTTCTGGTTCCCAGGCACCAGCTTGCTCGGGCCAACGCAGCGAGCCTGGCGCTGGCTGTCGTGGCGATCGTGATGGTGGTTCTGCTGGGCGAGTATCTGGCTGACAGGCGTCTGGCGCGGACCGGGTTTGCCATGAGTGCCGCAGGTTTCCTGGTCAGCGTCATCTTTATGATCCTTCTTCGACAGCCGGCCGGAAGAACGTACAGCCCGTCCTTCCGTGGCGAGGGCATTGGAACCCTTGCCGAGGTCGCAAACCACATCCGCACTCACCGGCGCGTGATGCGGTTGATCGACACGACGATGGTTGTCTGGGGCTGCGGAGCCCTGCTCTGGATCGCCGCCCCCATCCTGGTGTGGGATGTGTGCGGCCGACAGGACCTGGCCGACGTTCGACTGTCGCAGTCGTTCCTGGTCGCCGGCCTGTTGATCGGAGCAGTCTTTCTCACGAGTGCCGGAGACGCCTTGCGCGGTGAGGCGACGATCAGGTGGTCGCTGTCGGGGGTCACGTTGGCCATCGCGGTACTGGCGGCCGTATCATGGTTGCCCATCTCATCCGGCGTGCTCTTCTGGGTCGCGTCGGCCGCAATGGCGGTCGCGGGGGCTTTCTTCGCCGGCGCCGCTGTCGGTTGCAGTATGCTGCTGCAGCGGATCGTGCCGAACAGATTGCGGGGGCGAGTCTTCGGCCTGACGGACCTAGCCGGCACTGCCTCGCTGCTGGCGGTCATGGGAATCTTCGGTCTTCCTGACTGGTCGAACCTCAGCGGTTGGATCGGCTGGGTCCTTCTGGGCGTGGCCGCGGTCATGGCCGGGGTTGTGGCAAGGGTCTGGAGCACCCGGTTGCGGCAGGAACCGCTGCCGCCGGTCACACAGTTCTTCTGGTACCTCAACGAGTTCTACTGCAAATGGTGGTTCCGGTTTCGCCGGGAGGGTCCCTGCACGGTGCCGGCCGAGGGAGCGGTCATCGTGGTGGCCAATCACACCTGCGGGGTCGATCCGCTGCTGCTCATCGCGGGTACGTCGCACCGGCTGATCGGGTTTCTGGTCGCGGAGGAATACACACATGTTCCTATCGGCGGTCGGCTCATTCACATGATCGGTTGCGTACCGGTTCGACGGGATGGGCATGACGCCGCCGGCACGCGAGCCGCCCTCCGCCACCTGCGCGATGGCAACGTGCTCGGTATTTTCATTGAAGGTGGTATCCCGGAGCCGGGCGAGTCTCGTGAGCCCAAGCTCGGTGCCGCCATGCTCGCTCTGCACACGGGTGCGCTGATCGTGCCCGCGCACATCTCGGGTACGTCCTACGACGAGAACATCGCCCGATCCTTTTTCCGCCGTCATCACGCTCGCGTTCGATTTGGCAAGCCGATCGATCTGGGCCGCTACTGGATCCCCAGCGGTGATAAGGAAGCCCTGAGGAGGGTCAGTCTCAAGCTGCTGGAGCGTATTCGCCGGTTGGGGCCGGGAGGCGAGGCCGAAGACGATGGGCCGAGCGATCTCGTTCTGTGATCAAGAAGACGTGTTCAAGCGCGGCACATGACCGTCCCGGGGGGGCTTACTCCTCGGCTTCTGCCGCCGAAGCCTTGCCGAAGCGGTTGTGAAGACAGGCGACGATTCCGCGTTTGGACGGGGCCCGCAGAAATTCGACGATCCTGCGTCCCGCGTCGGTGGTCACCGTTTCAGCCAGCTTGTCCAAGGCCTTTTGAAAAGTCATTCCGGAATGGTAAAGCGTCCGGAAAGCGTGCTGCACGTCCTGCCGCTGCTCGGAGGTGAAGCCGGCGCGCCGAAGCCCGACGACGTTGATGCCCGCGCACAGACCCAGGTTTCCCACTGTGAAATAAGGCGGCACGTCCATGATGACGGCCACAACACCATGGACCATAACGAGGTCCCCAACGCGGCAGAACTGGTGGATCGCGATGTTGCCGCTGAGAAAGGCGCCGTCGCCCACGTGGACGTGCCCGGCCAGAAGGGCCCCGTTGGCCATCTTGACATTGTCGCCCACCTGGCAGTTGTGGCCGATGTGCGAATTGGCCATCAGGAAACAGCGCCTGCCGACCACCGTCGCCGAGCCGGGAGCCGTCCCGCGATGGATGGATACCCCCTCCCGTATAATGGTGCCTTCGCCGATTCGGCAGTAAGACTCTTCGCCGCGATAGGCCAGGTCCTGCGGGGCGTGGCCGATGACCGCGTTGGGATGTATCTCGCAGTTCGGCCCGATCTCGGTCCAACCCGTGAGATAAGCATGTGGGTACACACGGGTCCCCGCGCCAATGCGAACGACGCCGTCAACGATCGCATAGGCACCGATGTCGACGGTCGGATCGATTTCGGCACGCTGGTCAACAATGGCAGTAGGATGAATGGGCATTGCGTGCTGCCGCCTCGCAATCCGGGGATGTCGCCCGCCAATGGCCTCATCCACAGGCCGTGCGCGGCAAGCCGGCCCGGACCGGCCACCGCACCGCCACCCGGGCAAACGGGTGAACACTATACACGGACCGCTGCAGAAGGCCAGTCGCCGATGCAGCTTGGCGAGGACGGCGATCGGTCTTACCATTGCCTGCTCGGGCGAGGCGGGCGACGGACACAGGAAGATTGCTCACGAGAGGAGAAACCATGCGACGGATTCTGATATTGGCGGTCCTGGCAGTCACGCTGGCGGGTTGTCAGCAGGGGGGCATCGGCCAAGGTGCGAGCGGCACACAGGAAGTGCGAGCGATGAGCTTCAACATCCGCTATGGCACCGCCAACGACGGGCCCAATCACTGGAGCAAACGCCGCGAGATGGTTTTCCAGGTGTTCCGCGACCATCGGCCGGACGTCGTCGGACTGCAGGAGGCCATGCGGTTCCAGTTGGACGAAATACGGCAGGCCGTGCCGGAGTACGGTGAAATATCGGCCGGACGCGACGACGGCAAGTCAGGCGGCGAAGCCTCGGCCATTCTCTACTGCTCGGCCCGTTTCGAGGCGCGTGAACAAGGCACTTTCTGGCTGTCCGATACCCCCGAAGTGCCCGGCTCGCGAAGCTGGGGAAACAACATCACCCGCATCTGTACTTGGGCACGTCTTCGCGACCGCCAGAGCGGTGTCTGCTTCTACATGTTCAACACCCACCTGGACCACCAGTCTCAACCGGCGCGCGAGCTGGGCGCCGAACTGATCGCACAACGAATGGGTCGCCGGGCGCATCCGGACCCGCTCATTCTGACAGGTGATTTCAACGCGGGCGAAGGCAACCCGGTCGTGCGATATCTGAAAGGGCAGATTCCCGCGGTGCCCGCCAAACAGGGAGCATGCGCGGTTGTGCCGGCCCTGGTTGACACCTTCCGGGTGCTTCATCCCGATGCGAAGGTCGTCGGCACCTTCAACGGCTTTGCCGGCAAGCGCGAGGGAGAGAAGATTGACTATGTCCTGGCTTCGCCGGAATCGACGGTCGCTGAAGCGGCGATCGTCTATGACAACACGGACGGTCGTTACCCGTCGGATCATTTCCCGGTCAAGGCGGTATTGAGACTGTATTCACCCGCCGGGGCAAACTCAAGGGCGCGTGGCGGGTCGTGACGTCGGTTCCGCGGAGGCCGGAGCGGAAGCGCGCAACGCGGCCGCAGGCTGCGTGTCCGGCGAGAGCACCTCGAAGTACACCACCAGCAGGTTGCTGTCAGACGGCCGGGATTCGACCGCCGACGCGGGGCGGGAACTGCTTTGAGCAGACCAAGAGCCGGCATACCTGGAAGTCGATCCTCTGTCCTGTGCTGCGCCGTAGGTTCCGTACCCTGCGCCCATACCCCTCAGACCGGTCCCAGCAACCGCGCTGCCCATCATGCCCATCCCACCCATGCCGTAAGATGCCTTGGCTTGCGGCGAGTCGGCAGGCAAAGTCGCGGCGTGGGGTGCCGCGTCCGCATCAAGAACAATGCTCCGGTCAGGCCTCAGAGCCATGTCGTAGACCTGGTTGGCCACGCCTTGCTCATCCGTCATGATGTCGTCTCGGCCGCCGTTCTCCAAGACGTGGGTGACGTCCCAAGTCAACTTTCCATCCAACGGTGTGATTGTGTCGGCATCAGAGCGGTAAAGTGATTCCCGAGACGGCTGCGTTGCCGGTGGTTTCGGAAGAGCCCTCGGGAGATGCATCCACTCTGTTACACCGTCGCCGTCGTGGTCGTTCCAGACTCTGTCGACAGCGTCGTCATCCACCATTATTGTCGACTCTCGATCCGGCTCTGGGCTGTCTTTCTTCTCTTTGCCGTCATGGAGTCGAACTGGTTTCGCGTCCCCGGCGAGACGGCGGTATTGGCCGGCGTACCAGTCGCGGCTATTGAGCACGGCCACGAGTCGATCCGCCGAGGCGCCGTCGACGGCGACCACCTTGAGAACGTTCACGGCGGAATCTGGATTCGTGTCGATCGAGGCGACCTTAAAACCCAGGGATGCGTCGCCGGCTTCTTTGAGGATCCCATTGACTTCACTCTCTCGAAGGGAGCGAAGCACCATCTCTTGTCTGCGATGGCGAACCGAATCGCCGGCCCCAGCAGAAGGTTGGTAGGCCATCTCCGCCGGGTGCGTTTCCTGCGGTGTCCTTACGCTACGTTGCGTCGCACGCGGAAAACCAGCAGACGGCTTGGCCTCTTCGATGCCCTCACCCTGCGGAAGCTCTCGCCGAAGCGACTCGATCGCCTTGCTGCGGCTGCTCGCATCGGCGAAGGCGAAGGTCAGCACACGAGTCCGGCCATCCGCGACATCCGCCCCGGGGACGAGGGCCGAGGCGCACTGGTGTTGTATGCCTTTGCTTTCTGCGCTGCGCCCCTCAAGCCGACCGGCGAAGCTCAAGGTATCCGGCTTTTTGTCCACGAGTGCATCTTCCCCTGCACCACTGGTCAGTGCACCAGCCACGGCTTCACGAGCCGCCGGGGCCTCGGCCAATACACCACCTTCCGTGCCTCGCTTCGCGTGGACCGATTCTCCCTCGTTCAGCCTTTCGAGAGGTTTACCTTCGGCCAGCAAGGCAGGCGCTCCTCCGGGCGCCGGTTCAGGCGGTTTACGTGCGGGTCTGGCGGAAGCCGGGGGCAAAACAGCCGGCGCGGGGACCCCAGTCGTGTCCCCGGCCTCGCGGTGCTCGATCGACGTGTCGACCCCGGCGTCTAACGTGTCGACCCCGGCGTCTGGTGACATCTTCTCCGTCGCCGCCGAAGACTTTCGTTCAGCAGCCTCGTCGCGAGACGCGAGTTGCGGGCCAACTGCCTGCTGCTCTGATCGCAGAGTCCAGGTGAAGTAGCCGGCCGTGACGGTCAGGGCGATCACGGCTGCGGCCGCCACCCACCTGCCCCACGACAGGGCCGGCGTTCTGGTAACTACCTCGGCCGGACCCGGTGTGTCCAGCAAAGCCCTGCGCTCCATCCTGGTCCGCAGATTGCCCAGCAGTTCTTCCGATGCCCGGGCTCGCGGCAGTAATTGAACGGCATCAACGGTCGCGCGAAGCTCCGCAAGAAGCCGGCGGGCCTCCGGATCGGTCGCCAGCCAGGCCTCAACTTCCGCCTGCTCCTGCGGTGTCAATTCACCGTCCAGGTAAGCGGACAGTTGCATTTCCAGATACTCGCGTCGTTCGGCGTTCATACCGCGTTGGCCGCTCCTTCGGCGGCGTCATGTCATCCGGGCGACAGGTCCGGTCCCAATCGCCCGCGCAGTTCCATTCTCGCCCGGTACAACCGGGACTTCACCGTTCCCATCGGCAGATCCAGCATCTCGGCGATCTGCTGATAATCGAATCCCTCGATGTCGCGAAGCACAACGACCGCTCGCGACTCGTCGTCCAGTTGCTCGATCGCCTCGGCCACGAGCTTGCCGGCCTCGTGAGACGCCAGCCTCGCGGAGGGCTCATCGGCCTCCCGCGTGACCCGCCCGACCAACCGTGCTGCCTGGTGGTCCGTCCGCAGGCCGCCGTCCGAACCGTGCAATGACAGCTTCACCACTCTGGCCGTCTTGCGCCGGTGCGACAAGGCCAGGTTCACGGCGATCCGAAACAGCCACGTATAAAAGCCCGCCCGCTGCTGAAACGAGTCGATGCACTCCAGGGCCCGCAGGAAGGCTTCCTGGGCTAAGTCCTGGGCGTCATCATGGTTCCCGCTGATACGCCAGCAGGTATTGACGATACGGTCCTGATACCGGGCAACCAGACGGGAAAACGCACTCATGTCGCCCGCTCGGACCTGCTCGACCAGCAGGGCGTCCTCCACATTGATCGCGCCGGGCTGGGCCGATACCAGTGTCTGCTTCGCCATATTAGATGCTCGCGCGGTCCGAGAGTTCCCGGTTAAGCCGGGTTTGCAGAATGGCATAATGCTCCCAAGCCTGCGGCAGGTCAATGCACCCATGTTTTGCTACGGCTTGTATCGCAAAAGGTTGCGGGAAAGTCGCTTCCACGGCCCATAGGTCCGAAAACCCCTCCATGGCTGCAGGCCGGGCCGGGCGGGGTATGCCGCCGGCGGGACCTTTTGCGGGCAGACGGTTGCGGTTACGATAAAGCCCGGGTGGAGAAGCCTTTGGGGAGCTCCCTGAAATGCGAATCCCGTTGGCCCCGGCCGGTTGCCGGGAGATGATCATCTTGACCCTGCTGTTGGCTTGCCCGGCCGTCGCTTTTTACGCCATCGCCGCATCGGGATACTCCTGGGCATGGGTCATGGGAGTGCTGGCGACCCTCCTCTGGCTGGGCGGAATGGCCTTCTTTCGAGATCCCCAGCGGGTGACCCCGGCCGCGATGGGGATCCTGGTTGCCCCTGCCGATGGCAAGGTGGTTGAAATATCGAGCATGGAACAGCACCCGGATATCAGCGGCCCGGCAACCCGGATCGGCATCTTCCTGAGCGTGCTTGACGTCCATGTGAACCGCAGCCCCTGTTCGGGTACCGTCCGGCGGATCACCTACCAGCCGGGCCGGTTTCTCGATGCCAGGGACCCGAACTCCGGCCGGCTCAACGAGGCCAACACCCTTGTGATCGAGCCGGACGACGCGTCGAAAGGGCCGATTGTGGTCCGACAGATCGCCGGGCTGATCGCTCGGCGCGTGGTTTGCAGCGTCAAGGTTGGCGACCACGTGGAAGCCGGCCAGCGGATCGGCCTGATCAAGTTCGGCTCGCGCACGGAGTTGATCGTCAAGGCCGACAGCGGCTATGTCCCGGCCGTCACCATCGGCGACCGTGCCTACGGGGCCCTGACCGTCGTGGCCCGCCAGGTCGACTCGCGGTCGGGCACCAAGGAGTAATGACCAATGCTCAAACCCGTTGTTGGCGAGAATCCCGGCGTCGAGAGACCCGCCGTCCGCAGGCGCCGCCGCCTGCGCACGATTGGCATGCTGCCGACGCTGCTGACGCTCGGAAATCTCTGCCTCGGCTTTGCGGCCATACACAGTTGCGGACGAGACCTTCAGGAACTCCATGCAGCCAAGGGCATCGACGCCTCTCCGACGTTCAAGCGGGAGTTCCTGCAAAGGCATGTCCCTTCGTTTCTGTCCCTTGCGTCGTGGATGATTGTGGGGTCGCTGTTGTGCGACGCGCTTGATGGGCGAGTGGCCCGCAAGACAGGACAGGCCAGCAAGTTCGGAGAGCAGCTTGACTCTCTGGCCGACATCGTCAGCTTCGGCGTTGCCCCGGGTGTCATGATGGTCACGCTGGTGCACCGTGAAATCACCCAATGGGGCTATGCACCCCTGCAGTTCCAGCACTTCGGCCGGCTGACCCTGTTTGTGGGGATCATCTATGCATGCTGCGCGGCTCTTCGGCTGGCAAGATTCAACGTGGAGGCAAGCCTGGAAGAGGCGGCTCACCAGGGTTTCAAGGGTCTGCCGTCGCCCGGTGCGGCGATCGCCGTCATCAGCGTTGTTTTTCTGCATGAGAGCATCGATGCGTCCAACGAATGGGCACGGTCGGCAGGTTTTCTGACCAGGGCGTTGCCCTTCTGCACGCTGGCTCTTGCGCTCCTGATGGTCAGCCGGTTGCCGTACACCCATGCCGCCAACTGGCTCTTGCGTCGACGGCCTCTTGAACATGTGATTCTGGTTCTGCTGGCGTTGCCGCTGATCTGGATCTACACCGAGTTAAGCCTGCTGGTGATCGCATGGACCTTCGCTCTGAGCGGACCGGTCCGCTACGTCTCCGGTCGCCTGATCGGCCGAACGGGTCGGACCGCAGCCGCGCCGCAAACCGCCCTTGATCCTCCATCCGCTGACACAGAGGCAGATAAGAAAGCGCTATGAGTTCACCATCACCCGCCCGCGTGCGCTTCGCGCCATCGCCCACCGGTCATCTGCACATCGGAGGTGCCCGCACCGCCCTGTTCAACTGGCTGATCGCCCGACAGACCGGCGGAACGTTCATCCTGCGCATCGAGGACACTGACACCGCTCGAAACGTCGAGGGGGCCGACCAGAAGATTATGGAAGACCTGCGCTGGCTCGGCCTGCAGTGGGACGAGGGCGTCGGCGTGGGCGGACCGAACGGGCCGTATTACCAGTCCCAGCGACTGGACTACTACCGGTCAGTCCTGAAACGTCTGCTCGACAGCGGGAACGCCTACCACGCGTTTGACACAGCCGAGGAGCTGGAGGCCATGCGAGCCGAGGCCGAGGCCCAGAAGAAGGCGTTCATGTACCCCCGCCCGGCGACCTTCCCGGATGAAAACGACGTTCGCAAGGCCCGGCAGGCCGGTCGGCCGGTGGTCGTTCGATTCAAGGCCGCCGGCCAGGACGTCACCGTTCGTGACGAGGTCATGGGTGATGTGACCATCTCGGCGAGCGAACTGGACGACTTCATCATCTGCAAGGCCGACGGCATGCCCACCTACCATCTGGCCAATGTTGCCGATGACGCAGCCATGGGCGTCACCTTCGTGCTCCGCGGACAGGAGTTTCTGTCCCAGACGCCGCGCCACATCGCTCTTCAACGGGCACTGGGCTTTGCGACGCCTCAGTATGCACACCTGCCGCTGATCATGGACATGCAGGGCCGGAAATTGTCCAAGCGAGACGGTGCCGTCGAGGTTTTTGCCTTTCGACAGGCGGGTTACTTGCCCGAGGTCCTGGTCAACTTCATCGCTCTGCTCGGCTGGTCGCCGGGGCAGGACCGCGAGAAGATGACCCTGCAGGAAATGGTCGAGCTCTTCAGCGTCGATCGCATCGGGCGGACCAACGCCAGGTTCGATCGCGACAAGCTGATCGCCTTCAACACCGACGCAGTGGCATCGACAGGCGAAGAACGCCTCGCGGCGACATTGGACGATTACCTCACCGTCAATCCTGACTTGCGCATCAGCCGGGCGAAGCTCGACGAGGCGGCTAGACGTTACCTGCTGAGGATCAACAGAGGCTTCCGCACCTTCGCCGACATCGAATACAAATGCGGCTTCATCTACGAGGCCGATGAGAACATCGCCTGTGATCCCGACGCCGTGAAGAAGGTGCTGGCCAAGGGCGAGAACGCCGGGTATCAGATGCTCGAGTCGCTGGTCCCCAGACTTGAGTCGGTCGACCCCTGGACCGCCGAGAACGTGGAGTCTCTGCTCAAGCAGATTGGTGAGGAGCGGTCGGTCAACATGGGAAAAGTCGCCCAGCCGATCCGCGTGGCCGTCTCCGGCTCGACGGTCAGCCCGCCGATCGGCGAAACGCTGGCGATGCTGGGCAAGGAAAAAAGCCTGAAGCGAATTCGACAATGCCTCGCCAGGCGGGCATGAAACGGCGCTATTGTTTCGCACCCTCCGCCAGCGGCCGGATGCGGATATCGCGGAAGCGGACCTCCATCGGCGGGCCGGCGTGCAGTTGCAGGGCAATGACGCCGCTCCTGGGCCGGCTTGCGTCGGTCTCCGTGAAATCCACCGTGGTCAGGCCGTTCAGCTTGATGATCATGCGCGATCCCACCGCTTTGACCGCCATATCGTTCCAGCCGTCAAGGCGGGCGACTTTCTCTCCCTTGCCCGTAAAGCCGTCGGCCAGGACGCCTCGCCCCAGCCCTTCTTCATACAGGCTTCCGTACCACCGGTCGGCGATGTCCGCCTGGTAGCCCTTCACCACGAACTCCGGGAAGCGCTGACTGCGGAACTGCACGCCGCTGTTGTGGTTGATCAGTCTCACTGAGTATCGCAGCACGAAATCCGAGTAAGGCTTGTCGTAAGTGAGGAAAACATTGTGCGGCAGGTTCTCGCCCCGACCGACGATTTCGCCGTTTTCGACCGACCACAGCTTGGGATCGCCCGTCCAGCCGGTCAGATCCTGGCCGTTGAACAGCAGATCGAAGCCCGCCTGTTGCTCCGGCTTGCGCAGCACGTTGTGCCTTGTGTCAGCCATCCGTCCGCCGCACCATCGCAGAGCATTGTGAATGATGGTGATGAACCGCTCATCCTGCAGCACAACGTCTTCGCATCCCAGCACCGTTGCGAACACGCGTCCTCCTTCGGCTCGTCGCGTCCATGCCACCGGCACAGGCTTGTCGGTGGTTTTGCCGCCGTGGCACGCCACCGGCCCGGCCGTGCGCATGAGAACGTTCTTGTCGCACATTCCCGACTCATCAGCAACGGCAGGGGCATCCACCAGGGAAAAGACGCCGCCGATGCTCAGCATGGTCGCATCCGCAGGGTCGAGAACGACAAAGGAGATTTCGTTCGTGAGCGCCGTGCAGCCGGCCGACCCGCCCAGCATGCGGCTCAGTGCCGGACATGAACGAGCGCATTTCAATGAGTTCCCCATGGCCACGATCCCTTTTCCGGATCGCACGAACTGCACGATCTGCTGCTCGGCAGCGGTGTGAAGCTCGATCGGCGAGGCTTGGTCCAGCAGCAATACATCCGCCCTTGCAGGTGAAATGTTGTCGAGGGTTTTTGCGAAATGAATCTCCACTTCGCCCCGGCCGGTGAGTCGGTCTGCGAATCTGCTGATCACGGCAGATTCTCGATCGCTGAGCACCAGCACTTGCAGCGGCGACGGTTGAGGAGCATTGCAGCCGGAAATAATCGCGGCAAGCGTAACAAGACCGATGACGCAGGTCAGCCGATGCGTGAGTACGGTCACAACGAAACCTCCAGGCAAAGCGCTTCAAACCGAAGCGAAGCGTTTGTACAGAGACAAGTCGATGGCTGCAAGTCAAAAGCGATAGAACCGGAATCCTGAATATGCCGTGATATCGGTCAGAAAGTATCAGTCACAACAGGTGGCTCTCTTGCGACTTACGCAGGGTTCACCGTTGACGGTTCACCGACTTAGAGGGAGTAGTCGTTACTTAGCGCCAAATGCTCTGGGCTCGGAACAACAATTCACCGTGTCGCCAGTGGAACACAGCACTCGGTTGTGATAGACTCGCATGCAGCGGGGTATAGCCGCATCCGCCTTCGGTCAGAGGCAATTGAAAAACCGACCGGGTGGTGGCGGGGCAGAAGCTTGCAGTCATTTTCGGTCTGAAGAAGAGGGAAGCACGGTATCGCTTTGGAGGATGAGAAAGACCGATCCGCGGCGGTCTCAGATTCAGCCGAGGACCAACAGGGCGCGCGCCGAAGCGCCCAGAGAAAAAAGCCATTCCCTTGCGCCCGCGCTCTCCGCGACTCTAACCTCCCCATAAAACGCGCGGGCGTTTTTTTGCGCACTCTGAGCGGCGCAGATACAAGCCGTGGTGATCGGTCAGCGGTCGGAAGAATGTCAGGCGACATCATCGGGATGTGCGCGGCGGCAGGTCGGGTCACCATGCCGGCCCGGTGCGCGGCGATTGTTGATCGGTCTGCCGGAGCTTCTCGAGCAGTTCTCGTTGCTGAGGGCTGAGCGTTTTCGGAGGAACAATTCGCACCACTGCATAGAGATGACCTGCAGCCTTGCCTCCGGCACGAACGCCCTGGTCTTTCAGCCGGAGTTTGGCGCCGCTCGGCGTCCCCGGTGGAACGGTCAACATGGTTCGGCCGCCGAGCGTCGGAATGTCCACGCGTGTTCCCAGGGCGGCCTCCGAAATTGTGAGGGGAAGGTCAAGATAGATGTCATTGCCTTCGCGTCTGAAGTAGGGATGAGGACTGACCCGGCACACGATGTACAGGTCGCCTGCCGGCATCCGGGGTCCGCCCGAGCTGCCCTTGCCGCGGAGCCGGATCCGCTGGCCGTCAGCCACGCCGGGCGGGATCTTCACCGTGATTCGCTGGGGAGTCGCCGTTCGGGGATCGGTCAGAGTCAGGTCCAGCCTGGTACCGTGGACGGCCTGCTCGAAGCTCAAGTCCACAGGATGCTCCACGTCCGTTCCGGCTGCGGCCTGCCCGTAGGACTCGCCTTCGGGTCGACTTGCACGCTGGAAGAATTCCTCGAAGATGCTTCGCCCGGCTGCTCGCCGGCGCCCCCCGCCGCCCGCAAAAACACTGAACAAGTCGTCGAGATCTTCGACTGGGATATCAGGCCCCCCGCCTGACTTCCAGGTGTAGACGCGTTGTCCTCCGGGACCCGACCGCCAACCGCCGGCCGGCCCGCGCGCCCCGGCGTGGCCGAACTGGTCGTAGAGTTTGCGCTTCTCGGGGTCGCTCAGCACCTCGTAGGCCGCCTGGACTTCCTTGAAGCGGCTTTCCGCGGTCTTGTCGCCTGGGTTGCGGTCGGGGTGGTGCTGCTTGGCGAGCTTGCGATAGGCCCGCTTGACCTGATCCGGTGTGGCGTTGCGGGGTATTCCGAGCACTTCATAGTAATCACGTTCGGGCATATTCGGCGGGTCACTTCCTGTTCGTCGGAGAGATTATAAAGCGCCCGAAACGTGTTGCATAGCCTCAGCGACTGCGCTACGATTTCGCGACTGTATGGGGAGTGCTCGCAGCATCACCATTGCGGCAGGTCAGATTCCCGCCCGGCCCATGAACCAGGCCGACCTGACGTTGGCTTCGCTCGATTCCGCCATCGAGGAGGCCCATCGGCACAAGGTCGACCTGCTGGTCCTGCCTGAATGCGCTTACCCGGCTTACCTGCTGGGGTCGATCGAATCCTACCGGGCCGGCAGGCACATGGCCGGCGAGTCCTTTGTCCGATGGCTCGCCGGGCGGGCGGCACACTATCGGATGCACATCGTCAGCGGCTTTGTCGACGACAGCGGCAACAAGCTGTACAACGCCGCCGTGTTGCTCGACGACGATGGCCGCGAGATCGGCCGGGCGCACAAGACGTTCCTCTGGGACCTGGAACATGACTGGTACGCCGCAGGTGAGCAGGTTCGGGCGCTCGACACACGGCTGGGCCGGATCGGCATGATCATCTGCGCCGAGACCCGTGCACCCGAGATCCTGGCCACGCTGGCGGCCGACGGCGCCGAGCTGTTGGCCATGCCCACCTGCTGGGTCAACAGCTCTCGCCAAGCGGGCGAGTTCCGCAATCCGCAGGTTGAGTTCCTGATCGAGGCTCGAGCCCGCGAGTTCGCGTTGCCCATCGTCTGTGCCGACAAGTCCGGGGTCGAACGTGACGGATTCGGTTACGTTGGCAAGAGCCGGATCGTCCAGGCCGACGGTTCCCTGGTTGTCGAGGCCGCACCGACAGGTGAGGCCGTGATCTGCGCACAGATCACCCCGGCAAGGTCCCACTGGCAAGCCGATCAGCGGCAACACGTGGCCAGGCTCTTGAGTCACGCTCCCCCCATCCGGCCCCGGGCCTGCGATCTGTCCCCCATCAGGGTGGCGGCGATTCCGGCCGGAATCCTGCCGGAAATGCTCGATGCCGATGGTCCGCTGCTGTGTCATCTTCGGGAACACAAGCCCCGCCTTCTCGTGGCCCTGGCGGCCAACGCCGACGATGCCCCGAGACTGCGGCAACGTGCGGCCAATCTGGCGATCGACCTGCTGCTTGCGCCCCGAGCGTCTAAGGTGCTCGATCTGGCCGGCGGTCATGCGGCATGCCTGGTAGATTCCGCGGCTCGTTCCTTCGTGACGCCGCGGAGAATGGTCCTCGACGGAGCGACCATGCTGGTCTTCTGGGAAGAGCCGTCCGATCTGTCTGTTCTGCGGACCCGGGCCCTGGAAAACCGCGTGTTCGTCATCGCAGCCAACAGCTCCTTCGCCGCGATCATCGGGCCTGATGGGGCGATTCTGTCCTGTGCGTCCGCAGAGTCACGAACACCTGCCACTGCGGTCATCGCTCTGGGCGAAGCGGCCGACAAGTCGATAGCTCCCCAGACCGACCTCCTTGTCGAGCGACGACCCGCGACATACCGATTCTGACCCCGGACACGATTCGATGCTCATCTCTGGCGAACGGCAGAGTGCATTCGGAGACGGATTGCCGTGCTTCCCTTGTTGTCAACCTCAAAGGTCTTTGGACAGCAGACAAGGCAAACACCCGGAAACCCGGCATCGGCTCTGTTCGTAGATGCTGGAATAACGTCTGGCCTCGCTCTGATGAGCTGCTTGGAGGGCCGGGCGGCAGGAGAAGTGTCATGCGTGAAAACCCGATATACTATTAGGTGTTCCACTTGGCATTATATAGGTAGACGAACATTCGCCAGTAAGGGCTTCGCAGGGGGTTCCTGAATGTTTTTCTTATTTAGGGTGTTTACCCCACTAGGCGCGCAACCTCTTTCGATTCAAAATACTTGCGCTTCTTTCCCCTCCGGAAGGCGAAGGCGTCTGGTTTAAACCAAGGCATCTTCGCCTTCTTTTTTCCTTGCGGTGTTTCCCCGCCTGCGACAGCCGTGCGGCAATCGATCGCGCTGGAGGCGAGCCTTGTGTTGCGCGTCGCAGTCGGCGCTCACAGGGTCTTGGGAAAACGCTGACCGGTGAGGCGCTCGTAGGCTTCGATGTACTTGCGCGCGGTGCCTTCAACGACATCCGCGGGCAGCATCGGGCCTGGAGGTGTTTTACTCCAATTCAGCGTCTCCAGGTAGTTGCGGACAAACTGTTTGTCGAAGCTGGGCTGATCTCGACCGGGCTGGTACTGGTCGGCGGGCCAGAATCGCGAGGAGTCCGGCGTGAGCGCCTCGTCGATGAGGATCAGCTCGTTGCCGTCGAAGCCCCATTCGAGTTTCGTGTCCGCAATGATCACGCCGCGCTGGCGGGCGTAATCCGCAGTCTGGGTATACACGGAAATGCTTCGTTGTCGCACGGTTTCGATGGTGTTGGTGTCGGTCAGTTCGCAGGCTTGCTCGAACGATATGTTTTCGTCGTGGCCTTGCTCGGCCTTGGTGGCCGGGGTGAAAAGCGGCTCGGGCAGCTTGTCGCACTGCCGGAGACCGGCGGGCAGTTTGATCCCGCACACCGACTGCGCGTTCTGGTATTCCTTCCACCCGCTGCCGGCGAGATAGCCGCGAACGACACACTCGATAGGCAGCACCCTGGTCTTTCTGACCAGCATCGCCCGGCCGGTGAGCTGATCCAGGTAAGACTCGAAGCCCGGCGGTGCCTTCTTGTCGATGAACTCAATCAGGTGATGGCGAATGCCTTTCACGAAGTCGAACCAGAACTTGCTGATCCGCGTCAACACCTCGCCCTTGAAGGGGATTCCGTTGGGCATGACGACGTCGAAGGCGCTGATGCGATCGCTGGCGACGATCAGCAGCTTATCGCCGAGGTCGTAAACGTCGCGCACTTTGCCGCGGCGAACGGGGAGCCCCGGTATGTTCGTTTGCAGAATTACATGGTCATTTGCCAAGGCGCGACTCCTGTTTCCTAAGAGTTCTCATGTCATCCGATTAAGAGGGGGAACGAAGGTTCCTGGACCGCAAGAAGACCCATTCGCCTGTCGACCCGCGGGCCCGCATCGTTGGGATTGGCAACAACGCGAGGACACGGGTCATGGCGTATTCACATCAACCGGTACCAACTCCACGTTTCCGCTGGCACAAGTCGTCGGATATTTGCCCGGCGGAGGACCGTCTTTCCGTCCTTGCCGCACGAACTCCTCAATCAGCAGCTCGCGAGGCACGACCTCCTTACGATGAGACTCTTCGAGTCTCTTGCGTTCCGCCAGGATGGCGGCTCTTTGCTTCTGCGTCAAGTTGCCCTTAGTCAGCGCCTTGGCCGCCTTCAAGAGGAGCCCCAGCCGGTCCTTCTCCTGGATCAAGGCCGTCCTGAGCGCGGGGTCCGTTCGGGCTTTCGTTTCCAGGCGAATTCGCTCGGATAGCAGGCTGATCGTGTACTGAACATGTTTGACCATTGCCTCGGCCTCGGCGGGCGTACCGTCGTATTCCTCGGGACGATCGAGCCAGTCAATGGCCGTGGCCGGACGCTGGGCAGGCCAGGGGGACGGACGGGATGAGGGACCTCGGGCGAATACATGGGATGGCGCCGGGGCCGCCGTCGGCCGCAGTGACGAAACACCGCCGCCCGCATGGGAGACTCGATTTGGAGGCTTAGCAGTCCTGGCCGTCTTCTCTATCGGGGCCGTGGGCTCAGCAGGTCGAGGTCCAATCGCGGTTGACTGCGACTGTGCACCAGACGAAGCCGTTGAGCCCTTGGCCTCGCTGGTGTCATGGGGTATCTGATCGACGGTTACGGACTGTGGATCTTGGGCTTTGGGTTGTTGGTCTTCCTTTCGTCTCGTTTCCGTGGCGATGGCGGTGGGATTGTTGTCCGCGATCAACTGACCGAGGGCCTCTTCATGAGCTCGGGCCAAGAGCCTGAGCAAAGCGGGCCGTTCGTAGTGGGTCACATAGGGGAGGCGGATCCGGTCGCCGGGCTTGGCTGGCTCGGCGGCCTTGAAGTGGCTATTGGCGGCTAGTTCAGCCAGAGAGATCCCCAATCGCTTTTGGACCTTGGCGGACATATAGGCCAGTTCGCCGGGCGAGGACTTGCTAATGAGCTGCGTGACCAGGAAACCTGCCCAGTGAAAGTTCTCCTCGTGGTACTTGGAGATGACCAGATCGAGTTGCCTGAGCTTGTCGGCGTCGGGCTGGACCGGCGAAGCCTCTTTCTCGCCCCCGGTCGGGGCGGAGGCCGGTTGCGAACCGGACGGGCCGCCTCGCTCGACGCGAGCGATGTCGAACCTGTGAATCTTGCGAATGAAGGTGATACCGTCGGGCCGGCTTTGCCGCAGCCAGACCTCGTCTTCGGTCTCACCGATGAGCTGTCCTTCGAGCCGCTGGCCGTTGTATGTGATGACGGCATCGGCCGATGCCGAGGCCGCCATCCACAGCGCCAGCACAGCGGATGCCAGCAATCGACCCGTGTTCATCGGTCACCATCCCGAACGCGAATCGTTCTCCCGCCTGACCTGCATGCGAGCCCCCGCCCCGGAGGCCTCTCCATAGGATGAGACTCTTCTCGGGCGGCCGTGCATTATACGCCTGCGGAGGCACCTCGGGAATCGAACATGCAGAAAGGGGCAGGGTTCCCAATTGACTGCGGCTGCGACCTCGAAGGCCAGATTTGACCCCGCAGCCCGGAGTGGGGGGCGGCGTTTAAACCGAAGCTGATCAAGGCCAGGGAGGACTCATCTGCCGGCTGGTCGCGGCAGATCTCACAAAGCCTCGACCTGTGCCCTGACTGCTTGCCCCGCGAAGTTCATAGAAAGTGGCAAGAACCCGGAACCCTTACGACGGCACTGCGTTTCGCACCTCGGCCACGAAGTCCTTGCAGGCCTGCTCGATGCATTTTTCCCATTCGGAGGTGAAGCGCTCGATGTATTTCATGTCGTCGTAAGCGTAGATGACGCTGCGGGAGGCGGTGACGAGGGCCCCGGTGCCGTCCGGCTTGAAGCAGCCCGTGACCGCTGAGCCGGTGCCGCCCTGGGCGCCGAAGCCGGGCACGAGGAAGAGGCAATGTGGCATCATGGCGCGGAGGGTCGCGATTTCCTCTGTGGCCGTCGCCCCGACAACCGCCCCGATCGCGCTGTAGCCGGAATCGCCCACCAGGGTAGGGTCAGCGGCCCAATTCTCGACCTGCCGGGCGACAAACTCGGCCACGGTCATGCCGCCTTCAAGCCGAGCGGTCTGCAACTCCGCCGCCGAAGGGTTGGTCGTTCGCACCAGGACAAACAGTCCCTTCTGCTCCTCGCGGGCTACCTCGATGAATGGCTGAAGCCCGTCCAGTCCGAAGTAGGGGCTGACGGTGATGGCATCCGGTCCGGTCAGGTCCTCAAGGTTGGCAAAGTCAGGCTCGGCCAGCATGGCGCTGGCATACATCTCGGCCGTCGAGCCGATGTCTCCTCTTTTGCAGTCCCCGATGACGATCAGCCCGGCCCGGTCGGCCTCCTGAATCAGGTCGAAATACGCGTCCAGGCCGTCGGCGTAGTACCGTTCAAAAAAGGCGATGTTGATCTTCACGGCCGGGACAAGCGGACCCACGATTCTCAGCAACCGCCGGCAGTACTCCAAAATCGCATCCAGCGCCACCTCCGAGTCGGTGGCGTCGTTCAGTTCCTTGTTTTCCGAGATCTCGGCCGGAAGCTTGGAGTAGACCGGGTCGATCCCGATACAAGCCGGGCTCCCCTTGGCCTTGATGGCCTTCAACAGACGGTCGGCGAAGTTCTCTGCCACGGATACCTACCTCTCGTTTCACGACCGCTTGACGCGAGCCGTTCGGTGGCCAGTCGTTGACACTGGGGGATGCCCTGGGGCTGTTCCCCCGAAAAGAGCGAGTGTAGTCCTGGATGCATCATGACGCAAGGTGCCCGAAAGCCCAAAAATCGGATTTCCGCCTACACCTTCAGGTCTAAACGGTGTTAGAATCCCTCGCCAGGCTGGCAGCTGGTTTCTCTTGAAACGCTGCCTCTGTGATGCTCATGGAGACGAATTGTGGGCGGAGAGTCGTCAGGCAAGGGTCGAAGACTCCGGCGCGTCGATTTCCGGCGAAACCGACAGGCGCCGGCGCGCCGCAAGCACTGGCAGGTCCCCGCTGACGACGATCAGGCGGCCGAGCCCCTCAATCGCGAAGCGGTCCGGGCCAAGGGCGATCTGTCGCGGAGGCGAACGGTTACCGAGGTCGACTCGGATCGCCCCGGCGATGGAAGTGGCTGGTTCAAGGGAATCGCCATCGCGGTTCGCGGGCAGTTCGTTGATGTCGAGGTCGACGGGCGGGTCTGGCCGTGCACCATTCGCCGCATTCTGCGGACGCTCCTGATCCGGAACAGAAGTCCGGTGGTTGTGGGAGACGAGGTGGCCATCAGCATTGTGGCCGACGCGGCCGGGGTGGTGAATGAAGGTGTGGTCGAGCACGTCTACCCGCGTCGAACGACCCTCACCCGTTGTGACGGCAAGAAAACCCACGTGATCGCCGCGAACGTCGACCAGGTCCTGGTGATCACGTCCATCCGGGAGCCGATGATCAAGCCTCACCTGATCGACCGCTATCTGGTGGCGGCCCACGCCGGGAACCTGCCCGCGGCGATCTGCGTGAACAAGGTCGATCTCGATCCCGACCCTGATGATGAGACGGCTGAGATCCTCACCCGCTACCGGCGGTTGGGCTACGCCGCCGTGGCCACAAGCGCGGTCGAGGGTACCGGCCTGGATGAATTGCGCTCGCTCCTGGCAGGTCAAGTGACCCTTCTGGCGGGCCAGAGCGGTGTGGGCAAGAGCTCGCTGATCAACGCGCTGGAGCCTGGGCTGAACCTCAAGACGGCCCCCGTTTCGCTCGCCAGCGAGAAGGGGCGCCACACGACCACAACGGCGGTGTGGCTCAAGCTCGGCTTCGGCGGAGCGGTGGTGGACACGCCGGGGATTCGGGCTCTGGACGTGGCCATGGTGCCGATCAACGAGCTGGAGATGCACTTCGTCGAGTTCGTCGATCGCATCGTCGACTGCAAGTTCCCCAACTGCGTTCACATCCACGAAGAAGGCTGTGCGGTCAAGGCCGCGATGGAAAGCGGCGAGATCGACGAGTCCCGCTACGCCAGCTACGTCGAGCTGTTCTACGAACTCAGCGATGTCAAGCGGGCGGCGTACGAGTAATTTGCGGCCGGACGCTTCAGAGAGGTCGTTTCATGCGTCGAGTGCTCCTCTACTCAGTCCTGCTGATCCTGGGCCTGGCGGCCTCGCAGATCCTGCCACATCTGGCGGGTGATCGCTACAGCGCCATGGCGGAGCCCGTTCGATTGGCCACCATGGCCTGCCTTGCCTTCATCATGATCCACGTGGGTTACGAGTTCGAAATCGATAAGTCGCGCGTGAAACAGTACGGCTGGGACTACGTCGTTGCGGGCACCGCCGCGTTTTTTCCATGGGTGTTCTGTGCGGCGTATTTCGTGATGGTCATGTCTCCCGCGGAAGAATGGGCTTCGGCGGACCGGTGGAAGGAAACGTTGCTGGTGGCGCGGTTTGCCGCTCCGACGTCGGCAGGCGTTCTGTTCTCCATGTTGGCCGCCGCAGGGTTGTCGGCGACCTGGGTTTTCCGCAAGGTACGCGTGCTGGCCATCTTCGATGATCTCGATACCGTTCTGCTGATGATTCCGCTCAAGATGATGATCGTCGGGGCTCGCTGGCAGTTGGGGATGGTGGTCGTCGTCATGCTTGTTTTGCTGTGGGCGGCATGGCGGTACTTGCACCGGTGGCGCATCCCGGTCTCCTGGCCGTATGTGACGGCGTACGCTGTCGTCATTACCGGGGCTTGCGAAGCGGTCTATGTCGGCAGCAAGCTGCTCAGCGACGTGGTCGCGATTCACCTGGAGGTGCTCTTGCCCGCGTTTGTCCTGGGCTGTGTGATGGCTCGGCCGTCGGGCGTTGATCTGCACGTTGACGACACGCGCGAGGGTCATCAGGAGGGCCCCGAAAGCCCCGCCGAACAGCGAGTCGCGGCGGTCATTTCCGGAGCGTTCATGGTGCTGGTTGGCCTGTCGATGCCGTCTCTGGGAGGCAAGGCGACCGACGGCGGCGCGGTGGGACCGGGCTGGATCATGATCCTGGTGCATGTGATGCTTATTACCCTGGTGGCCAATCTCGGCAAGCTCTTCCCCGTGCTGTGCTATCGCCGCCAGGCTCATTGGCGGGAGCGTCTGGCCGTGGCGGTCAGCATGTTTCCGCGCGGCGAAGTCGGCGCCGGCGTGCTGGTGGTTTCGTTATCCTACGGAATCGGCGGGCCGATGGTCACTGTGGCGGTGCTCTCGCTGGCCCTCAACCTGCTGCTGACCGGTGCGTTTATCGTCATCGTGCAGCGGTTGATCAGGTCAGCCGCCGCAGCTCCCGCGACAAAGCAATAGCTCAGCGGGGGCGGCGGGCGATTCAGCGCCGTCCTTGCAGGAAAGGATCATCACCTCGAGCCCGCGCCCTCGGCCCTCGCAGCCTGACGGCGGCTTGCCGGAGGTGAACCACATTACATCAGGAAGACCGCCGTGATCACCAGGAAGAGCGGAATCAGAATCCCGATGCTGTACAGCATATAACCGAAGAAGCTGGGCATCTTGACGCCCGACTGCTCGGCGATGCTTTTGACCATGAAGTTTGGCCCGTTGCCGATGTAGGTATTCGCGCCCATGAACACCGCGCCGAGCGAGATCGCGACCAGCAATGATTCCCGCATGAAGTTCCCGTCAACCAGTTGGATGATCCCCGATCCGGCGGCGTTGGTCATCGAGTTGGCGGTCTCGAAGTACACCACGTAGGTTGGGGCGTTGTCCAGGAAGCTCGACAAGCCGCCGGTTGCCCAGAAGAACTGCCAGGGCTGGGTGAGACCAAGCCTGGGCCCTTCGGCTTTCAGGATTTCAATTGGAACCTGCATGGTGATGAAGATGCCGATGAACAGGACGGCCACCTCGGTGATAGCAGTGAAGTCGAAGCTGTTGGCCTTGCGGATCTCCGAAGAACTCGTGAACCAGGCGATGAGTACGAGGGCCAGCAGCACGCCCTCACGCAGGTAATGGGGCACCTCAAACGAACTGCCAAGAAGCGGCTCTTCCGGTACCATCACCCCCACCGCGACGACCACGCCGACCAGCCAGAGGAAGTTCAGGCCGCCGACAATTCGTAGCGGCTCGATATGGGTCCGGTCCTTCCATCGATCTTCCTCTGCTTCCTTGCGATAGACGATCGTGTCCCAAGCCCAGTAGACCACCAACAGAAGACAGCAGGCGAAGGCCCATTCTTTCCACAGACCGAGTGTCCACAGGAACGGTACGCCTCGCAGGTAGCCCAGGAACAAAGGCGGATCCCCGGTCGGCAGCAGGCAGCCGCCGATATTGCTGACCAGGAAGATGAAGAAAATCACTGTGTGGCAGACGTGCTTTCGTTCGCTGTTGGTCTGCAGCAGCGGGCGAATCAACAGCATCGATGCCCCCGTGGTCCCGATGATGCTGGCCAGGATCGCCCCCAGCCCGAGGAATGCCGTGTTTACCGCCGGTCTGGCCCGCAGGTCGCCCCGCAGTTGGATCCCGCCGCTGATGGTGTACAGGCTGAACAGCAGAACAATGAACGGTACATAGTCGCCCAGCACAGCGTGCTTCAGGACCATCTTGACCGAGGGAAGCCCCGGCTCGGCATGAAACCCGGCACGTCGCAGCAGATAGTAGACCAACGTGACGACAGCCAGAGTCGCTGCGATGATGAACTTATTGCGATTGTGATGCCACCAGTGCTCGACGCGGTGGACCAGCGGCAGTATGGCGATGCACAACAGCAGAATGACGAATGGGGCCACTGCCACCAGCGGGGGGGAGAAATGGGCATCTGCCCCGTGTTCGCCCTGCGTGCGATGGGCATCCGCCGCCTCATGAGTCTCCTCCTGAACCGGAGCTGCATGCGTCCCCGTCCGGGGGGGTTGATGTGCTGCTTTCGATGCTGCCGCCACGGCGTCCGCGGCCGGTTGGCTTGCCTTTGGCGGGGCCGATGCTTCCTGCGCCGCTGCACTGGATGCCAAGACACAAGTTGCCAGCAAGATCAGCGCGCAGCAGATGAGGGCAGAACGTTTACCGGGCAGGCTCAAGTGCATGAGTCGAGTCTCCGTTCGATCCGAGGGTTTGCGACGACCGACGTCAGCATATCGCTCGACGACAATATGGTCACATTATCGGCAGATTGCGGCAGAGCTCTATCTCTCACCTTCCGTTGCCTAGAAGCCGACCAGGGATCATCGGATGGAGCCCTGAAGACGGGCTTCTTACCGAGTTTCTTGGCCTGCACCGAAACGCTCCCGCCAGTGCATTCGCCGTGTGCGACAGAACAAGCCCCATTCCCCATTCTGCATTCGCCATTCTTCCTTCACTCCCCAGCGTTGCCGTATGCAACGCGGGGATCTATACTGGCCTTGAGCCGAGGAACAGTGAACCGTCACGACCGTATCCCGGTTGGGACCGATGGTGTCACGGCGAGCCGATCGTCGTGAAGGAGGACGCAATTTCGTGTGTGCGGAGCGACATCTCCACCGAATCCTGGGCGCCCCTCGACGAAAAGCCGTCGCACTGGTCGTCTCTCTGTTCTTTTATGCTGGCTGCACCAAGGACCCCGCCGCTGGTCAACCCGGCGCGGCTCGGAACGATCTGAGCACCATGCAGACTGCTCGCGTGATGATCGGTGATGATCAGTTTGAGGTCTGGCTTGCGAAGACCCATCGCCAGCGCGAGCTCGGTTTAATGCGGGTGCAACAAGAGGAACTGGCCTCATTTCAGGAACAGACCGGGCAGGATTTATCGGACATCCACCGAGGCATGCTCTTCGTGTTCGACTTCGAACAACCGCTGTCCTTCTGGATGTCCAACACCATCATACCCCTCGATATCGCCTACATACGCAACGACGGCCGAATTGTTGCGATTTACACGATGGCTCCGCTCGAAACACGGACCTATCCCTCCGGCGAGCCCGCTCGCTGGGCTCTCGAGGTGAAGGCAGGGTTGTTTGCCAGCCTCGGGGTGAGAGTGGGCGACCACGTTCAAATCCCCGACTCAGTCCTCAAGGACGTTCTGAGATAGGTCGAAGCTGATTCTGGAAGAGATGTCGGTGACGGCGTCGAGTTTCCGGCGAGACCGGAGCCATCGGCGGATCGCATTTCGGGAGCAACAAGCCTGACACAGTTATCGGTACAGCCTGTCTCGACACCCGCGAAGCCATTTCGGCTGCTGATCGCGGGTTCTTCCGAAGGCCTGCCGCAAGCCCTGGCGGAACTCATCGAAACGCAGGAGGCCGACGTCGTTTTTGCCGGCTCGCTTCAGGATGCCCGGGACCCGCGAGTCCTTGCCAACGTCGAGGCGGTTCTTCTCTGCGAGCAAAAGGAATCTGATACGCGCCGGCCCACCGACCGGGCCACATTCCTGCTCGCCGATGCACTGGTGAGTCATCACCTGATGGGATTGGTGTTCTCATCGGGCGGATACGGGGTGGTGCCCGGTTGCGGTGACGTGTTCATCCATATTCCGACGGAAGTGTCCTCGCGTGAACTGCACGGCTGGCTATCGGTATTGAGGCACGTCAGACCTCACCTGCGACGCATGAACGAGCAGGTCGTGGCGATGCAGCGGCTGGGGCGTCGGGTCAACGAGAACCTGCTGGAGGTGGATCAGGAACTTCGGCTCGCCGGGCGGCTGCAGCGGGACTTCCTGCCCAAGACCTTCCCGGAGTTAGCGGACGTTCGCTTCGCGGCCATGTATCGTCCCGCGACGTGGGTCTCGGGAGACATTTATGATGTCCGCCAGTTTGACGACCGGCATATTGGTTTTTTCCTGGCTGATGCGATGGGACATGGCGTGGCGGCGGGTCTTTTGACCATGTTCATCAAAGAGGCCATCGTCGGACGGCGGATGTGCGACATCGGGTCGCCGGCCAGATGTCCCAGCGAGGTACTCACCTCGCTCAACTCCGATCTGGCCGCTCAGCAGCTTCCCAACTGCCAGTTTGTCACCGCCTGTTACGGTCAGATCAATCTCGACTCGCATGAGGTGGTCTTTGCCCGTGCCGGTCATCCTCATCCCATACACATCTCGACCGACGGCCAGATGCGCGAGGTGGAAACCCCGGGCGGGTTGCTCGGCATCTTTCCCGAAGGCGACTTTCCCAGCACGAGGCTGACATTGGTACCCGGCGACAAGCTTTTCATTTACAGCGACGGCCTCGAGGACATCATCTCGGCCGGTCGCGACGACCAGGGACGACCGACGTTCGGCCCGGTTTTCCTCAAAGCCATTCAATTGCCCGCCCAGGAATGCCTGGACATGCTCGCCCAGCACCTCGACAGTGCCGAGGGCAGTCTCCAGCCTTCAGACGATCAATCGTGTCTGGTCGTTGAACGACTTCCGGCGTGATTCACTGTCAGTTCGTGCACCTTCTGTTATAATGCCCTGAAGAACCGGCCGGAAGGGATCGCATGGCACAGTTGCAGGGGCTCTTTCTCGATTTCTACGGGACCGTTGTCGGCGGTGATCGCCTGGCGGTCGAGTCGGCCTGCCAGGCAGTGGTGCGTGACCATGGCCTGCCGCTGATGGCGGCTGAACTGGCTGTCCGGTGGGGCCATGCCTACTTCCGGGCTATCGAAGCGCGCGACGGGGACGGATTCCGCAATCTGGTCGAAATCGAGCGAGATACTCTCATCGAGATCGTTGCACCACTTGCCGGGCCGATCGACCCCGAGCCGTACGTAGCCATTCTCCAGGACTACCTGGCCAATCCGCCGCTCTGTCCAGAAATCCGCGAAGTCCTGGGGCAAAAAAGGCTGCCGATTTGTATTGTGAGCAATGCGGACGACCGGGAAATCGGTAAAGCCTTGTCCTTGCACGACTTAAGTTTCGAATTCGTCGTAACATCCGAATCGGCCCGCAGCTACAAGCCGGATTCAGGCATTTTCAAAACCGCACTTCGACTTACCGGTTGGCGATCTGACCGTGTCATTCATATAGGAGACTCGCTTCACAGCGATGTGGGCGGGGCTCGATCGGCTGGTCTGAAAGCGGTGTGGGTTTGCCGCGAGGATCGGATCAGTGACGTTGGCCGTGAGCGGCCGGATCAGACTTGGAGGGATCTGTACCCGATAGTCGATTTGTGAGGCCGGCCTTCACGAAATGGGAACGCCGAAATGAAAGGTATGAAAGCAGCCAGACAGTCCCTTGGGGGGACTTGAGGGGCTGGCAGGAGGCCTAACGCCATGTCGCCCATGAATCGTATAAACGCCTTGCGGGCAGTCGTTTGCGGTGTCCTCTGCTTTGCTCTGATGAGCGGCGTTGCCACCGCGGCAAGCAAGAGTGGCGGTGGAGGCTCGAAGCGATCCTACTCTTCGGGCTTCTCGGGCCGCTCGGGTTCTTCAGGTCGATCAAGCTTCTCGGGTGGCTCAAGCTTTTCGGGCCGCTCAGGTGGCTTCTCCAAGTCCTACACCAGTCCTCGATCCAGCTCGTCTTCAATCGGGAGCTTCGGGCGATCGAGCGGTTCAAGCCAGTCGAGTTTTGCGCGGCCGTCCACAAGAGGAGGCGGGTCGTTTCTCCGCCCGAGCACGACTCCGAAGGCGGCTCCTTCGGTTTCAATCCCGGCCCCACGTTCCAGTGTGCCATCGCCGTCGGGGTCATCTTTGAAGTCAAACAGACCGACCATCAGCCGGTCTCCGGCGCTGCCTGCCGGAGCCAGAGCCTCCTCAACACCCAAGTCCTCGGGCACAGGCGGCGCGCCGGCCGGTGCGGCCCCGTCCCTGTCAGGGAAGAAAACACCTTTTACCTCGACCCCGACGGTCACGAGCCCGAAGGGATCGTATACGCCGTCCGCCGGTCAGTCCGGCGGGGTGAAGATGCCTTCTCAGGTCAGTTCCGGCAGCTCCAAGTCCGGAGGCTCCCAGGCTCCCTCGGCAGGATCGAAGTCATCCGGAACGTCTACGACCTTTATGCCCTCGGTGACCGGGAAGAAGACCCCGACAGGCGGGTCGCGTGGTAGCGGCGCCTCCTCCTCATTCAAGAGCACTTCGCCCGGCAATACGAAGGTCCTCAGGCCGCCGTCCGGGACTGGTGGAACGAAGGTTCCAACCGGCTCCGCGGTGGGCAAGTCCGGCGTCATCTCGGGCGGATCGTCCGGCGACCGGTTCTTCTCCGGCGCAAGCCGGTCCGGCAGCGGATTCACGGGCTCGGTCAAGAAAAGCAGCACCGGCGGCTACTTCATGAATCCGGAGCGATCCGGCAGGCTGAATGTCAGCGTGAACCGCAACCACCGCGATGGCGATGGCCGCTATTTCTTCAGGGACGGACACGGGCGGCACGACTACTGCGGTTGTCACCGGCCTCGGCACGAATGTCACTATCACCGACACTCGAGTTACTGGTTCGGATTCGGATTCTGCGACTACGATCCGTACTACTACCCGGTCTATCCGGTGTACCCGGTTTACACCTGGCCGGTGTATGACGTGGTGACCGTGCCGACGTACGTGGTTCAGCCGGCACCGGTCGTGGCTCAGGCCCCGGTGACCGTGCCCGGAGCAGTGGCCTATCCGGGCGAGTCCGCGCCAGGCGTTGAAGTGCTGACACCGGGTGCGTACTCGACCGTCCCGCCCGCGCAGGAGCCGGCAGAGCAGCCTCAGCCCGAAGAGCAGGCAGTCCCAGTACCACCCCAGGGGCAGCCGCAGGAGCAGCCTGCGGAACAGACCCAGCCCCCGACCGTTCCCAGTTCGCCTGACGCCGTCGAGTCGGGAGGCATGCCGGTTGACGAAATGGACCGGCTCATGAAGGAAGGCGTTGAAGTCTTCGCTGCCGGAGACTACGAGAAAGCCGCCCAGAACTTCATGAAGGTCTCGATGGCGATGCCCGAGAACATCGACGCACTACTGGCCTACGCGGTGGCGCGCTTTGCCACCGGCGACTACGCCAACTCCGCGACCGCGATCCGGCGGGCGGTTCGTAAGGTGCCCGATGTCGTCAATTCGCTGTTCGACCTGCGGGACCGGTATGGCAAGATGTCCGACTTTGACGGACACGTGGCCAGCCTGGTCCGGTACGTGAACGAGAAGAAGGATGATATTGACGGGTGGCTGGTGCTCGGATTCGTCCAGCACTTCATCGGCGACCGGGCGCACTCCAAGGAGACCTTTGAGGGCGTCAAGAAGCGGTCGCCGGCCGACGCGGACGTCGCCGAGTTGTTCATCAACGCCAAGTCCGTTGAACAGCTTGCCAAGGAGGCCCGTGAAGCGCAGGCGAGAGAGCAATCGGGTGCCACCCAGCCGTCGGCACAAAGCGGCTCGACCCCGGCTTCGCCGAGTTCTGTGGAAATCGCGGGCTCTGAGGCCCCGACGGCTGCACCCGCACAGCCCCCGGCTGCGGCCTTGAGCGGCGACTTCAGCGATCCGTTCTGAGACTGTCTCTTATACACACCTCCGAGC
>JAUCQB010000046.1 GCA_030372985.1 Phycisphaerae bacterium | reverse complement strand
AGGTATCACCGGAAGGTATCGAGACGATGCGAACAAGATCAAACAACCAATCCGTAACCGTCCGCGGCCGCGTCGAGACGGTCTTTTACGCCGGGCCGCGGTTTTCCGCAGGCCGTCTCACGACGGCAGACGGCGACGAGGCGCAGTTCGCCGGAAGGCTCTTCGCCCGTGAGAACGAACCGGTCGTGCTGAACGGCCGCTGGGTGACCCACCCGAAGTACGGCCGACAATTCGAGGTCGAGGGCATGGAATACGACCTCGATCTGGACGCCGACGGTCTCGCCAACTACCTGGCCAACCACCCGGAGATGAAGGGCATCGGCCCGGTCAAGGCCCGCCTGATCGCCGAACGCTTCGGTCACGATTTCGACCGGATCATCACCGACGATCCCGGACAAATCGCCGAGGCTGCAAGGCTGTCGCCGGATGCCCTACAGAAGCTCCGCGTGGAGTGGCTCAAGACGCGGGAGACCAACAAGGCGATCACCTGGCTGGCCGCTTTCGATCTCACCCATCACCAGGTGACGAGCCTGGTCAAGAAATTCGGCAACGACGCGTTGGGCCTGCTCAAGGCAGACCCCTACATCATCGTGCGCGAGGTCCGCGGCTTCGGGTTCAAACGCGTGGACAAAATCGCCAGGAAGATGGGCACCGCTAAAGACGACCCCGCGCGCATCCGGGCCGGTGTTCTCCACTGCGTGAACGAATCGCTGGATCAAGGCGACTGCTGGATCGAGTTCGAGGAATTGGTCGACCAAGCCAATGTGCTGCTGGTCATGGACGTGCTCGACAGCCGCGACCGCATCGAGCAGGCGCTTGACCGGCTCATCGACGAGAAGGTCTTGGTCTGCGTCTCCCACGGCGGGAGGTTCCTCGTCGCCAAGCCAGAAATCCGCGCAATGGAGGAGGACCTGGCAAAGGTCTTCCGGAACGGCGGAGCGCCCAACCCGCACTTCCCCGACCGAGACCGCCTGTCCGACATGGTCGCGGAAACCGCGCCGCAGCTCAACGCGGGTCAGCGGCAGGCCGCTGTCACCGCGCTTTATTATTCGATTTCGCTCA
>JAUCQB010000045.1 GCA_030372985.1 Phycisphaerae bacterium | reverse complement strand
CGCTGTCTCGTGGGCTCGGAGATGTGTATAAGAGACAGGCAAGAGCCCGATGAAACGCATGGGCAAGCCGTACGAACTCAAGGGTGCCCTTGTCTTTCTGGCCAGCGATGCCAGCAGCTATGTCACCGGCGCCAACATCGTGGTCGATGGCGGCTGGATGGCCTGGTGAATTGAGAATTGCGAGTTGAGAGTTGAGAATTGCGGATTCGCTGCCTTGGGCGAATCAACCAGTGTAGGAGGCGTCTCTGACGCCGATCCTCGACTCGACAGGTCTGCCTGAGGTGCCCCTATGAACCTGCACTGGGTTGACTGGGCGATCGTTCTGGCTCTGGTTGCCTTTCTCATCCTCACCGCCCAGTTCACCAGACGCTACATGCGCGGGGTCAGCGATTTTCTCGCGGCCAACCGCTGCGGTGGGCGATACCTGATCTGCATCTCCTCCGGCGGGGCGGAACTCGGTGCCGTCACCATCGTGGCCCTGTGGCAGATTTATACCAACAGCGGTTTCACCGGTCTGTGGTGGAAGGTAGCCGAGTGGCCGCTGGTCTTCATCCTGGCCATGTCCGGGTGGGTTCTGTACCGCTACCGCCAGACGCGGGCCCTGACCATGGCCCAGTTCCTGGAGATGCGCTACAGCCGGCGGTTTCGGATATTCACCGGCTTTGTGGCCTTTGCCGCCGGGCTGGTCAATTACGGCGTCTTTCCCAGTATCAACGCCCGGCTGATCATCTATTTCTGCGGCCTGCCCGAGCACGTGGGTCTGTGGGGCCTGTCCATCGGGACGTTCCCGCTGGTGATGCTGGTGCTGCTGGGGCTGGCGCTGTTCTTCACCTTCGCCGGCGGACAAATCGCCATCATGCTGACCGACTTCGTCCAGGGCATCTGCTGCCTGGTGGTCTTTCTGGTCGCGTCTCTGGTGCTTTATTACCTTGTCGGCTGGGATACGATCAGCACCTCCCTGGTGGCCGGGTCGCAGCCGCAGGCTTCCCTGCTCAATCCGTTTGACACCAGCAAGATCAAAGGCTTTGGCATGGGCTTCTTCCTCGTGCAGTACTTCCGATGGGTATACAACTGGAAGGCCTGGCAGGGCACCCAGGGCTTCAATGCTGCCGCCCGCACGCCGCACGAGGCCCGGATGTCGGGCATCCTCGGACAGTGGCGTTTCATTGCCCAGCAGATGCTCATCCCGGTTTTCACGATTTGCGTCCTGGCGGCCCTGAACAGCCCGCAGTTTGCCGACCGCGTCGGGGATGCCAGGCAGGTTCTGAGCGGCATCCACGTCGATCGGATCAAGTCGGAGCTGACGGTCCCGCTGGCTCTTGCTCAGTTGCTGCCGGTCGGGTTGATGGGGGCGATGGCGGCGGTCCTGCTGGCGGCGGCGGTGGCCACCGACCAGGCTTACCTGCACTCGTGGGGCAGCATCTTCATTCAAGACGTCGTCCTGCCGCTCCGCAAGAGGCCGCTCACTCCCGAGCAGCACATTCGCTGGCTGCGGCTGGCGATTCTGGGCGTGGCCGCATTTGCCTTCTGGTTCAGCCTGGTCTTCCGGGATCTGGGCGATTACGTGCTGATGTTCTTTGCCGCGACCGGGGCGATCTATCTGGGCGGCGCGGGGTGCTCCATTATCTCCGGTCTTTACACGCGCCGCGGCACCACGGCCGGGGCCTGGGGGGCGATGATCACCGGTGTGGTCCTTGGCTGCCTCTGGCTCCTCGCGAACCGGCTGGCCAATGCCGACACCGGCGGACTGATGTTCCGGTTGCAGTCCATGCTGTATCAGGTTCCGGCGATCGAGTGGTTCATTCACACCATCGGCAAGGGAGAGAGGAAGTACATGGACGGCCAGTGGATGTCGCTGTACATCTCCCTGGCGGCGATCGCGGCCTACTGGGTTCTGTCCCTGCTGTCGTGGGGAAAGCGGTTTGACCTCGACCGGATGCTGCACCGGGGCCAGTACGCCGTCGCGGAAGACGTCGTCCAGGGCGATGCCGAGGTCACCGGCGTCTGGAAATGGCTGGGCATCACCAAGGAGTTCACTCGCGGCGATAAGGCGATCTACGGGGCCTCGGTCGTCTGGGTGCTGGTCTGGGGCGGCATCTTCGTCGCCGGCACGGTGTACTACTTCACTTTCGGCAAGGCCACCGATGCCTCCTGGCTGGGCTTCTGGCAGATGCTGGTTTGGCTCGCCTTGGCTCTGGGCATCGTGGTCACCATCTGGTTCATGATCGGCGGCATGCGCGATCTCAAGGACATGTTCCACCTCCTGCGTACCAAGGTCCGCGACGACTCCGACGACGGGACAGTGCGGGAGACGAAATGACCCAATGTTCAGATCCCGATCACCAGTCAATGACCAATAACGAAGCACCAATGACCAATCAATGACCAATGACGAAGTCCGCCTGCGGCGAGATTTGCGGTGGCGAACTCAGGAGTCACAAGAGCTCAGGGATGTCAGACCGGTGGGATTCGAGGAGTTTCTGACCAGGGATGACACGGATGAAGAGACAAGACCTCCGCTCCTATCCGTGACATCCGTGCTATCCGTGGTTAAAACATCTCCAATGTCCAGATCACATGGAGGACACGAATGGAACCGGACAAGCTGATTCATGCCGAGCTGAGCGAGTCGATTATCGGGGCGGCGATGACGGTCCTGAACAAACTGAGGCCGGGGCTGGATGAGAAGCTCTACGAAAGGGCCCTTGTCATCGAGCTTGGCAAGCAGGGTCACAAGGTCGACCAGCAGCGGCAGTTCCCGGTCCATTACGACGATCAACTGATCGGGCTGCTCATCCCGGATCTGATCGTGGATGATTTGGTCATCGTCGATCCGAAGGTGGTGACGGCGTTCAATGAGTCGCACGAAGCCCAGATGCTCGGGTATCTCAACATCACATCGCTCCGGCTGGCGATCCTGTTGAACTTCAAGCATGCCAGGCTGGCATGGAAACGGATCGTGAGATAAGGAGAGTGTGGACCGCGGAGTTCGTGCTTGTTGTCGTGAGACTGCGAATTACACAGACGAGAGGGGAGATCGACCACGGATTACACGGATGACACGGATGAAGACACGAGCCTTCCGTTGCTATCCGTGATATCAATGCTATCCGTGGTCAAATCTGAGCAGAACAACGCCAACAAGCAGATAGGTCCACATGGAATGAAGCCCCTGGCCCAATCGATCGGCGGCTTACTTTTGTTCCGCCAGTTTCCACTCCGCCAGTTCATCCTCGCTCTCGATGAACCAGCCGGTCGGCGTGGCCTGGGACCAGTCGGTGAGGCCGAATTTGATATGGCCGGCGGTGAAGGTGGCCAGCAGGTTTCGGTCGCCTTTCTGGCGGGCGATCTCAATGCCCACGGCGCCTGGCCAGAACGCGCGGCGTTTGGCGAAGTCGAACTTGAGGTTGGTGTCGCTCTCGATGATCCAGTTGACCGTCTTCTCGTCGCGGATTTTGGCCTTGACCGTCAGGAACCACTTGCCTTTCCTGAAGAACAGGTTCGCTGATTCCAGGCTGCCTTGCGGGTGGCCGCCTTGCAGGCGAGGTTCGTAGCCCGTGGGCGGTCCGACGCAGATCGGGCCGTGATCCTCCCACCGCTTGAAGTCCTTGGTGGAGGTCATCGCGATACACGAGGCCCCCTCGCGGGTGTTGGCGGTCAGGATCATCCAGTAGCGCCCGTGGTGCTCGCAGATGCTCGGGTCGCGGCAGCTCGAGATCATATCCTCCCGCCAGAAGGCCCAGTCCTTGTCCTTGCACGGCGAGATGGGGTTGCTGTCCCACCGCCGCCACTCGAAGAGGTCTTTGCTGGAGGCCAGGCCGATGTTCTGGGAGATGTGCCGGTTCAGGCCGGTGTAGGCCATGATGAACTCGTCGCCACGGCGGATCACGCAGGGTGCCCAGACGTGGGCCTCTTCCCACGTGTCCGGGCGGATGAGCATGACCGGGTCGTGGACCTCCCAGTTGATGAAGTCGGCCGTCGAGGCGTGGCCGAAGAAGATCTCGTGGCCGGGGTAGAAAGGCGTACCTTCCTGCAGCCGGCGCTCGATGTAGAAGAAGTGCAGCCGACCTTTGAAGTCCGCCACGCCGAAATCGGCGACGCTCCCGCCGACCGGTCGGAAGCCGGTCTTCACGATGTCGACCTTGCGGTGGCGGTAGTTGTTGTCCCGCATCGCAAAGAGCGTTTTTTCGAACTCGATGTTGTTGCCGCCGGCCGGCTCCTGGCTGAGGACGGCACCGGTCGCGGCCAGGGTCGCCGCCCCGGCGCCCGCCAGGCGAAGAAGCCTGCGTCGGCTGAACGCCGCGTTGTCTGTTCCTGTCATATCTCGCATGGACGATCTCCGGCGGAGAGGGTGCGCCGGTTGGGGTCGGAACTGGCAGGTTTCCGCCCAGCTTCGTCCATCGGACTTCGCAGGGCTCCGACCGTGTCCTACCTCGCTTCGACCTGCCCTGCCTCGCTCCGACGATACCCTACCGTTTCGTTTGCGGTCAGACGCGGACCGTTTGCCCCGATTTGGCGGACTCCTTCTCCAGCAGGGCCATTCGCACGGCCTCGCGGCTTTCGCCCGGGGTGCTGATCGTCGGTCCCGCTCCGCGCTCGATGCACCCGAGGAAGTAGTCGATCTCGTTATAGTACCCGTCGTTCGGGCCCATGGCCGGGGTCTCGGTGGAACCGTCCTCCTTGAAGACCGTCAGCGGCTTGCCGCTGCTGAGCTCAAACATCACGGCCGCCTTCTCGAAACGGGCGGTAAAGCCCATGTTGAAGCCGAAGGCCGGCGGCATGTCCCAGAACCCCTCGATCTGCACAACGAGATCCGGGCGATAGTACCACAGTGAGTGCACCCGGTCGGGCGAGCCTTCGCGCTCACATATCTGGGCGGTGATCGTCTGCGGCGTGCCCAGCAGGTGCAACGCCCAATCCGTGTCATGGACGTGCAGATCAAGGATCGCGCCGCCGGAGAGCTTCGGATCGAGGATCCAGTTGTTCAGCGAATACGTCGGCGTGCTGGCCTGCCGGCGAAGGCTCAGGGCTTTGAGTTTGCCGAAGCGCCTGTCGTCGATGGCCTGCTTGAGGTAGACACATTCCGGCCAGAAGCGGATGCACTGGGCGATCATGAAGCGTCCCTTGGCCTTGACGGCCGCCCGCAGGACCTTGTCGCACTCCTCGACACTCAGGGCCATGGGTTTCTCGCACAGGACGTGCTTGCCGGCATCCAGGGCGGCGATCGATATCTCGGGATGCAGATAGGTGGGCACGCAGATGTCCACCATCTGTACCGCGGGGTCGGCCAGCAGATCGCGCCACTCAGCGTACTGCTTGGTATCACCGAGGTCCCGCTTGGTTCCCTGGGCATCGGCAATGTTGCCCCCGACGCCCGACCAGTCTCCGGCCCGGCGCTGCGGTTCTTTGTCGCACAGCGCCACGACCTTGGCCCGCTGGCCCAGTTTCTCGTATTGGTTGAAGTGATTTCGTCCGATGAATCCGGCTCCGATGAGACCGATTCTGATCATGAGGCATCTCCTTGCATTCGAGACAGACGAGGGCGAATTCTTCTCACCCTGTTGCGGCCCGCCCCGGCTCCTCTGTTTGGCCGGGACCCATGCGCTTGGCGTTTGCCACCTGACACGATACTCTACAGCGCCTTGCTGCATGATGCGACAGAAGGTTGATGCCTGTCAACAGCGAGAGACAGGCCGGTCGAAGCAACGGGAACGATCTCCATGATCAAGGTTGCAGTCACAGCGACGGAATTCGACAAGGCGGCGGAGGTGTTCCGACAGGCCACGGGGGCCGGCGTGGAGTGCATGAGAGCCCCTGCGGCGGAGGCGGAACTGGCGGTCTTCGTCCGTGCTCAAGGGGTGCGTCACGCGATCATCGGCGTCGAAAGGTACACCGGGGCTTTGTATGAGGCCCTGCAGGCCGGTGCAGTCCTCGCCCGGTTCGGCGTGGGCCATGACGGCATCGACAAGGACAAGGCGACCGCCCGCGGGGTCATCTGCACCAACACCCCCGGCGTCCTTGACGACTCGGTGGCCGAAATGACCATTGCCCTGATTCTGGCGGCCGCCAGGCACGTGGCCAGGGTAGCGGCCGAGGTCAGAGACGGCCGGTTTGTGCCGATGGTGGGCAGCGAGTTGGCGGGCAAGACGCTGGCCGTGATCGGCTGTGGGCCGATCGGGCGGAAGGTCGCACGGATCGCAGCCCGAGGATTCGGGATGCGTGTCGTGGGGTGTGACGTCGCCGACCTGGACGTCGAGCACATGAAAGCGGAGCACGGGTTCGCCGAGATCGGCCAGGACTTCGGCGCTGTCGTTGTCGCTGCAGACTTTGTCAGCCTGCACATCCCGAGCACACCGGCCACGCGGCACTTTATTAATCGCGATCGCCTGGCGATGATCCTGCCCGGGGCGTGGCTGATCAACACCGCTCGCGGGGCGGTGCTCGACGAGTCGGCTTTGTTCGATGCTCTTTCGCAGGGCAGACTGGCCGGGGCTGCATTAGATGTCTTTGAAGCCGAGCCGTACAAGCCGGTCGCGCCGGACCAGGATCTTCGCAGGCTCGATAACGTGCTCATGACTCCGCACGTGGGCAGCAGTACGCGCGAGGCCTGCAACCGCATGGCCGAGCGGACGCTCAGGAACATACAGTTGGCCGAGGCCGGCCGTTTCCGCGAGATGGATGTGCTTAACCCGGCCGTGATTTGAGGGAGGTCGTGATGAAGAACAAGCTGCGTCAGGCGCTGCTCGATCGCAAACTGTCGCTGGGTGCGTGGATGCAGATCGGCCACCCGGCCTGCGCGGAGATCTTCGCTCGTGCGGGTTTCGACTGGGTGTGCGTCGACCTGGAACACGGGGCCATCGACCTGGAGTCGATGGCGAACATCTTTCGTACGATCGACGGGTTCGATTGCGTGCCGGTGGCTCGGCTGCCGCTCAACGATCCGGTGTGGATTCACCGGACCCTCGATGCCGGAGCTCGCGGCATGATCATCCCCATGGTCAAGACCGCCGCTGAGGCCGAGGCCGCCATCCGCGAGAGCAAGTATCCGCCGCGCGGCGTCCGCGGCTACGGCTACAGCCGGGCCAACATGCACGGCATGGACTTCGCCGAGTACATCGCCACAGCCAACGACGAGATCGCCATGATCATGCAGATCGAGCACAAGGATGCCATCGCCAACATCGACTCGATCCTCGATGTGCCGGGTGTCGACGGCGTCTTCATCGGTCCGCTGGATCTGAGCGGCTCGATGGGTATCACCGGCCAGCTCGATCATCCGCAAATGGTCGCGGCCCTGAACAAGTATCGTGCGGCCTGCAAGAGCCACAAGATATCCGCCGGAACGCACATCGTCAGGCCAAACGAACAGAACATCCGCAAGGCGATAGACGACGGCTACACGCTGATCGCCCTCGGCCTGGACAACGTGTTTCTCGACGAGGGAGCCAGGGCGGGTCTCAAGGCGGCAGGGCGGTAGGGCGGGCTTTGCCCGCCGGGTCTTCAACTCGTGAGGGCAGCGTGTCGCAAGGGGCGCCAGTATTGCCGATCGAAGAACGCGTGGATCAGTTCCGCCGGTACTACAACCGCGCGAACGATCGCCCGCTGCTGGGTTTCTACGTTCGCAGCGAGTACCCGCTGTTTCGGTACCCGGCGACGCGCTCGCTGCCTGATGACCGCCCGTTGACGCCCGACGATTTCGACGTCGCGTCGTACCTCGATGACTGCGATCAACTGTTCGCCGAACATGAGGCCTGTGGCGGCGACTTCATCTGGAGCGCCAGTGCATACTGGGGCATCCCCTGGCTGGAGGCGGCGCTGGGCTGCCCGATCATTGCCGACCACCATACGGGATCGATCCGGTCTGATCCGCCGTCGGGATTTGCCGGACCTGAGCGCATTCCCGAATTCGATTCAAATGCTCCCTGGATGCAGAAAGCCGTCGAGTTCATCGACCGCATGGCTGAACGGAGCGCGGGTCGCTGGCCGATCGGCACGACCCGCATGAGAGGCATCGCCGATCTGCTTTCGGCGTTCTACGGTGGTGATGCGTTCATTTACGTGATGATGGATCGGCCGGATGAGGTTCGCCAGGTTGCCCGGCGGCTGACCGATTTCTGGATCGCGTTTGGCCGGCTGCAACTCGATCGCATACCACTCTTCCACGGCGGGGTCGGCTCGTTTTACTATCACATGTGGGCCCCGGGCGGGACCATCTGGCACCAGGAGGACGCCGCCGCGCTCCTGTCGCCGGACTTGTACGCTGAGTTCATCCGCGAGCACGATCAGCGCATCGCCCAATCGTTCAGTGGCTGTATTATGCACCAGCACCCGACGGCGTTTGTGCCGACGGATTTCTACCTGGACATGCCCTTCACCGCCCTCGAACTGCATATTGACGAAGGCGGACCGGACGCCGAAGCTCTGGAGCCCGTGCACCGCAAGATCCTGGCTCGCAAGCCGCTGCTGATCTGGGGGCATTTGAGCGACAACGATATGGACCGTATCTTCGGGCGGCTGCCGAAGCAGGGGCTGGCGGTGATGACCTGCGTCGATGGGCCGGAACAAGCCGGGTGGTTGTGGCGGCGGTACATTCGGTGAGAATGTGTGATCCCCCACCCCTTTGACCCGCTTGCGCGGATCAAAGGGATGGGGCACCTTGCAGGGGATGGGGCATCCTGCAAAGGTGCATCCAACAGGGGCAGAATCGATTCTTGGGAGGTTCGGGATGGCCGATCGATCGGATATGGGCGTGGACGCTGCTGCGAGACTGGCGTGGTATCAGGGTGTTGCCCCGTACCAGTGGTGGGTGTTCATCGTCGGGGCGATGGCCTGGCTGTTCGACTGCATGGATCAGCGGCTGTTTACCATGGTTCGCTCGCCGGCCCTGTCGCAGTTGCTCGACCTTCCTGAGAAGAACGCGCTCGTGGTGGACTACGGGACGTATGCGACGGCGGCGCAGATGATCGGATGGGCCGTTGGCGGTTTGTTCTTCGGCGTTGTCGGCGACCGCTGGGGGCGAGTCAAGACGCTGTCGGCGTCGATTCTGGTCTACTCGCTGTTTACCGGTCTTTGTGGTCTGGCGCTAACGGGCTGGGACTTCTGCCTGTATCGCTTTCTGATGGGATGCGGAATCGGGGGGGCGTTCGCCGCTGCTGCCACGCTGATCGCAGAAACCATGCCGGATCATTCGCGCTCGACCTGCCTGGGCCTGTTTTCGGCGTTGTCCGTGCTCGGGAACATGATCGGCCTGGCCATCGGCTCGAAGGTCTTCGACCCGGCCAAGCTGTATTTCGAGGGTGTGTTCGGCAGCGAGGGTGTTCCCGGCTGGCGCCTCGCGTTTTTTGTTGGAACGATACCGGCTCTGCTGGTGGTGCTGGTCCTGCAAACGCTCAGGGAGTCCGAGCGATGGCAACAGGCCCGGAAGACGGCCGCAGAAAACCTTGAACGCCAGTTGGGCGACATGAGCAGTATGTTCCGCCATCCTCGCTGGCGGACCAACACCATCGTCGCGGTTTGCCTGGCAACGGCCGGGATCGTCGGGGTGTGGGGCGTGGCGTTCTGGTCGCCCGAGCTGATCACCTACGCGCTGACGCCTCGAGGAGGGCTGGAGAGTCTGCCGCCGGACCAATTGGTCGCCAAGACCGCGGAGATCACCTCGGTCAGGTTCTGGGGCAATCTCTTTCAGGACATCGGCGGCTTCCTCGGCATCGCCAGCTTCGCACCGATTTCCAACCGCATCGGCCGCCGCAAGACCTTCGCCGGGGCTTTCGTTATCTCGTTCATTCTGATCGGCTTCGTGTTCCTCACGCTGGATTCGGCGGCGAAAGCGTATGTCCTGCTGCCGATCATGGGCTACTTCAACCTGAGCGTGATGGGCGGCTTCGTGGTTTACTTCCCCGAGATCTTCCCCACGCGCCTGCGATCGACCGGCACTGCGTTCGGGTACAACGTCGCCCGTCTGTCGGCGGCGGTCGTCATGCTGTTGAGCAACCAGATTCGCGAATGGCTGGCTGCCTTGGAGTTTGAGCATCCGTTCCGCGTGGGGGCGGTAGTGGTCAGCGGCATCTACTTTCTCGGTCTGCTGGTGCTGATCTGGGCCCCTGAAACCAAGGACCAGCCGCTGCCGGAGGAATAGCGGACGTCGTTTTGGAGAGCGGATTCTGCATGTATCCGACGTTGAACCAGATGCTGGATATGCTCGAGGTCGATTCGGTCCGTATCGAGACCGGTCGGCGACGGCAGGAGGCCGTCTGGCTAGGCCGGGTGCCCGACCGCGTGCCGATTCTGCTGGGCCGCAGCGAATCGCGGCAGGTGGCCAAGAAAGTCGGCCCGCAACACCTTCGTCTCTGCGAGCATCAGCTTCGCGGCGGGCGGCCGGTACCGGAATATCACCGGTTTGACCACTACACCTTGCGCGAGCAGTTCGAAGACCCGCACAAAATGCTGGTCGAATCACTGTGGGACATCATCGGCTGGGCCCGCACGCCAAGCGATGCCCAACTGTCGCTTCGCCCCAATTTCGGCGTCGGCACGCTGGCCAGCGTCTTCGGCTGCAAGACCGACATGGGCGAGAACGACATGCCTTGGGTCAGCGAGCGGCCATCCAAGGAGACGCTGCTCGATATCGATCTGGATCATCTCGATCGCGCGGGCCTGATTCCGCGAGTCATCGAATTCATCCAGATATCCCGGGCCGCACTCAAGGACTTCCCGGACGTTCGCGTGTTCATGCCGGACCTGCAGGGTCCGATGAACACCGCGTTTCTGCTTCGCCAGCAGGATGTGTTTGTCGAGATGCTTGAAGAAGAGGACTACTTTCACCGGCTGATGCGGATCGTGACCGAAGTCTTCATCCGGTTGACGAAGCGGTTCAAGCAGGAGCTGGGCGAGCCGCTTGACGGCGGCTATCACGGGGCGATGTATATGACCAACGGCGGGGCCCGCGTCGTCGATGACGTGAGCATCATGCTTTCGCCTGAGCATTACCTGCAGTACTCGCTGCCATACGTTCGGCAGTGCCTGGCCCCGTTCGGCGGCGGATGGGTTCACAGTTGCGGGAACATCTCCCACCAGCTCCACGCCTATCTTGGTGCGCCAGAGATCAAAGGCATCAATTTCGGTGAGCCGGAGTACTACGATTTCGCCGACCTGTTTCCGAGACTTGCCTCCAGCGGCAAGTTCTGCTATGGCGGACCGGTCCGCGAGTTGGGCGAGGACGTGACTGCCTATCTCGAACGCACCGTTGCGTGCCTGGGTTCGGCCAGGATCTGTCTGATCTTCCAGCCTCGCGTCCGTGGCCAGGACATGTCCGAAGGCGACTGGCCCGATCCGCAGGACATCCTGTCTCTGTGGGACCGCCTTGTGAGTTGAACCTTCGCAGATGGTTGTGCGTTTCGCGGCCGTTCTGTTGGCAAGAATGGCTGGTCTCTGTAGACTGCCCACCTGTGGCGGTTTCATATGGGAGGTGTCGCCATGAGGCATCGGTTCATTGGTCTGGCTGCTGCAGGCCTTGGTCTGGCTTTGTCCGGGTGCGCGGCTTGGGTTGGCGGCGAGCGCGGCGGTCCAATCGCTCCCCTCAAGCCGGGTGTTGCCCAACTGTTCGTCGATGATGAGCTGATCGAGTCACAGCAAGGGCTCGAACGACGGCTGCACTGCCCGGTGAAGGACAACGGTGGAAACGAGCCGATCATCGCGGCTCCTGCCCCTCGTACGACCATCCTGGCCTATGGCTCAATCGTTTTCGATACGAAACTGAAGAAGTATGTCATGTTCTCTCAGGGTTTTGTTGAGAGACACATGTACCGTTTCACCTCGGAGGACGGGCTGAACTGGGATACCGGCAAGGGCGTCGAGTTCGAGGAGATCACCTTCGGCCCGCCGCCGGAGATGGAGCCCGGTGCAGTCGGCAGGCCCGGCATCGACGTGTTCTCGTGCTTCTACGACACGCGCGATGCCGAGTGGCCTTACAAGGGCTGGCTCTACTACGCCAACTATGGCCCGAATCGCGAAGGCATCTACTACGTGCGATCGCGGGACGGCCGCAAGTGGGACCGGCTCAATTTCGTGGTCAACGCCTGGGCCGGGCCCGGCGACACGAGCGCCCGGCGGATCGAGCAGGACGGCAAGGTGGTCTACGGCCCGGGTGACGTGACGCTGTTCTACCACGACCCGATTGACAATCGTTTCCTGGGTATTTTCAAGTTCTTCACCAGCGAGAATGTGGGTCCGGCGCGGAGCAACCTTCGCAGTCGCGCTTACCACTTCCTCGATCGGCTGGATGAGCCGTTCGACAGCAATCGCATTGAGCGCATCGCCCTTCTGCCTCCGGCCGAGGCGGAAGATAACGACGGGCCGGCCGACGAGTTCTATGCCAGCACCGCTTGGCGCTATGAGTCGTTGTGGCTGGGCGGGCTGAAGGTCTGGCACGGAAAGGACGACTACCCGCATTCCGAAAACGGCTGCGCGTTCTTCAAGCTGGTAGTCAGCCGTGACGGGCTGAACTGGCACAAGGTGCCGTTCAAGAACGACGCGGGCGTGCCCGAGGTATTCATCCCGAACGGCCCGCAGGGCGGCAACAACGGCCGCAACGACGGCGGGTACATGAGCGAATTCAGCCAGGGACCGCTGCGGATCGGTGATGAACTGATCTACTACTACAGCTCGTCTTCGTGGGGCAAGAACGCCCCTTCGGACAAGCGCATCTTCGGCGGCGGGATCTTCCGGGCCCGGTTGCGGGTTGACGGTTTCGTATCCGTTGTCGGTGGGACGCTGACGACCAAGCCGCTGGCCATAACGGGGAGGGATTTGTTCGTCAACGCCGTTGGCCCGGTTTCGGTAAGCGTTCTGGCAGGTGATGGAAAGGTCCTTGGTGAAACCTCAATCGTGGGCGATTCTCTACGGCACCAGGTGCGTTTTGGCGGCAGGACACTGGCCGACCTGGCCGGGGGGCGGCCTGTACGTCTGCGTTTCACCGTAGCGCCGCCCGGACACCTTTACTCGTTCACCGTCCGGTGATGACCGTCAAGAGGCAAGACGAAAGCGTTGGAAGAGGCATCGTATGACCGCAGCAAAGCGAGTCCTTTTGGCCGTCTTGGCGATCGTTGTGTGCGTCGCCACGGCAGCTCGGGCTGCCGAGACCCTCGACATCGGTTCGCGCCTGGAACTCTTTGCCGATGGGGTGCTGGTCGAGAAGCTGACCGACGCGCGGCTTCAACTGCATTCTCCCATCGCCCGCGAGGCGGTGTTCCGATTCGATGCTCCGTGGGAAGGGGGGCAGAGCGGCTACGCGACGGTTTTCAAGGACGGCCAGCGCTATCGGCTCTACTATCGCGGCGGAGGCGACCTGGTCCGCGAACGCACATGCCTGGCCGAGAGCAAGGACGGCATCAACTGGGAGCGTCCGAAACTCGGCCTGTTCGAAGTCAACGGGTCCAAGGAAAACAACATTGTCTGGACCGGAGAGAAGAAAGCCTACTGCGAATCACACAACTTCTCACCCTTCAACGACGCCAACCCTTCGGCACCGCCCGCACAGCGATACAAAGCGGTGACACTCGGAAGGGTGGTCTTGCCGGGCGAGAAAGATCATCGCAACGTTCTCCTGGCCTTCGTTTCGCCGGACGGTGTTCATTGGCAACGACTCGGGAACCGGCCGATCATCACCGAAGGTTCGTTTGACTCACACAATTGCGCGTTCTGGGACGCCAACCGCAACGAATATGTCTGCTATCTTCGCCAGGGTATCCAGGGGAAGCGCGGCGTCTGTCGGGCCACATCCAAGGATTTCATCAACTGGACCCAACCCGAGCCGCTTCATTACGGCGACGCCCCGTTGGAGCACTTCTACACCAACGGTATCCTGACGTATTGCCGGGCCGAACACCTTTATCTCGGCTTTCCGATGCGGTTTGTGCCCCCGCAGGAGCGCAATACGGTCGGGTTCGACAATCGCAAGACTGATGGGCTCTCGGATGCGGTTTTCATGGCCGGCCGTGACGGCCTTCACTTCGACCGCAGGTTCATGGAAGCGTTCATTCGTCCGGGGCTCGATCCCAGGAACTGGGGTGGTGCGCACGGCAACAGCACGCCTGTCTGGGGTCTGGTCCAAACCAGCCCGGAGGAGATGTCCATCTACTGGATGGAGCACTATGACAACTATCCCGAGGACACGGGCATGATCCCGCAGATCCGCCGCGGGACGCTGCGCACCGACGGTTTTGTGAGCGTCAGCGCCGGATACAAGGGTGGCGAGTGTCTGACCCGGCCGTTGTCCTTCAAGGGATCACGGCTGGTCCTGAACGTCTCGACGTCGGCCGTCGGCAGCGTGAAGGTTGAGATTCAGGGCGTCGCCGGGCGTCCAATGCCCGGCTTCGGCTTGGACGACTGCGCCGAAATCTGGGGCGACGAGATCGAACGGGTGGTCAAATGGAAGGGCGGGCCCGACGTGAGCAAGCTGGCCGGCAAGCCGGTGCGTCTGCGGTTCGTGATGAAAGATGCCGACCTGTATTCGATTCGATTCCGGTCCTGATCCTGGCTCAAAAGGGGTTGGTCGATGTGTGCGAGAATGGCGGGTTGCAGTTGCCTTGCGACTCTCGGGGTGTGGCTGACAGCGTGCGCGGCGATGGCTGCGGAACAGGGCGTTCTGGGTGCTTACTTTCGTGTGGACGAGCCTTTTCCCGATTACGCCGTGTACTGGCACGAGGGCTGGACGACGCCGGATGGCGAAATTGACAATGCCAGGTATGAGGGATTCAAGGAGCCGCTCGGGGGGTCACTGCACGTCTTCCTCAAAAACACCACGTCGAAACCGCTGGTGATCGAAGACGTTCTGCTGGACGGCATCAGTCTCAAAAAGGTGATCGTCTTCTCGGAGCAACGCAAGAACCGTAAGCCGGCAAGCATCTACTTCGCGGGTCTGCCCCAGGACACCATGGATCACCTTTTCGCCTTGGGCGAGCCGATCTGGTGGAAGGTTGAGCCGAACAAGGTTCCCCCCGGCCAGACATCTGAGGTGGTGGTACGGCTTCGCACCGTGCCCAGGCATTCGAGTCTGCCGCTGACGTTGATTCACGCAGGCGGCAAGATCGACGTGTCGGTTCCCGTGACGGACAAGCATCCACGCATAGCAGGGGCTTCCTTTTCGCCCAGCCGGGACAATGTCTATTTGCACTTCCGCCATCGGGGCAGGCCAGGCACCGCTCTGGTGAGAATTGTGTTCGACGGTGCGGATTTGACAAAGTCCGCTGCTATTGGCCGAGATCCCGCGGTCGATGTGGTGCCGGCGGCGATCCGTTTGCCGCGGCCGATGGAACCGGCATCGTTCCATTGTGTGCAAGGCGTGTTTGACGACGGCGCGACGGCTTCGGCCGGCGTCCGTGTCTGGGCCGACGAATTCGCGTACGGCATCTGGGGCGGCAAGCCGGGCAAGGCCAACGATCTGAGCATAGGCCAGAGCTACCTGGAGGAACTGGTCGCACACAACATCAATGTTCAGATGCCGCAGGTGGGGTCACCGGCCGTGCAGGCTTTTAACAAGAGCGAGGTTGGCCAGCGACAGCTCAAGGCTCTGGGTTTTCGCACGGTGATCGACGAGCACCAGAAATGGGGTCAGAAGGACCCATATCTGTACTTCATCCACGATGAGCCCGACTGCGCCGATTTTCGCTTCGAGGGTATCCCCGAGAACAAGAAGATCGGTGCCCTGGCGTCCTGGACCATCCAGCGTGCCAACGAGCTGCGTATGGAGGACCCCGGCAAGTTGCAGATGCTCAATCTGGACATGACCTACAAGCCGCAGAACTGGTACATCTACGGTCAGGTGCCCGACGTGCTTGCGGCCGACCCGTATTACCAGAATCGTTTGCGGACGGCGTATCAGGAGCACCCCGAGCGGATCAAGACTTACAGCAAGGCGACGTATGTCTATGCGGTGGCCGACGTCTGCCGGTCGGCGTGCGAACCGAATCCGCTGCACATCATCCTGTATTCGTGCAGCCACGTGAACAACAAGGACAAAGTGCGGTTCCGCTTTCCGACACCTCCGGAAAAGCGGATCGAGGTCTTCTATGCCTTGGCGGCCGGAGCGAAAGGCCTTTCGTACTGGTGGTATACGCCGTCCGACAAGGGGGAGAAGTCCGCATACGGGGTCGGAGCGGCCGTTCAGGACGGCGACCCTGCGGCCGCCGCCTTGTACCGAGAGATCGCTCTGCTCGGGGCCGAGGTCCGCACGGTCGACCCGCTGCTGGTGAAGAGTTGCCCGGCCGAGGTGCCTGTCGAAGCGAAAGGGGCCGTCTGGACTCGAACGCTGCTGGCGGGTATGGATTCGCTCGTGCTGCTGGTGGTGAACGACCGGTACACGAACCACGACAAAGGAACCGACATCAAGCCGGTCGAAAAGGCCGCAGCTTCTGTCGGAATGCCGGCATGGCTCAAGGCCACCGAGGTCTTTGAAGTGACCAGCCAGGGTACCGGTGACGTGAAATGGACGTCGGCCGGGACGCAGGTGCAGCTCGATCTGGGCAAGGTGGACGTGACCCGACTGGTGATCATCACCGCAGACAAAGGCCTTCGCACGGAGTTGCAGAAGCGTTATACGGAGCAGTTTGCAGACAGGGTCAAGGCTCTCATGCAGCAGGGGGCCGGGCCGGCGACGCCGAAAGCTCGCAAGTGAACAGGGTGTAGGAGTTTCCGTGAGAGACGAAACCAGACCCTCATCGGGATCATGGATGAATCCGGTCAGCCGGCGCGGCTTGCTCACGGCTTCCGGCTCGGCGGCGGCGCTTTGGCTGCTGCCGAATGTGTCCGGCTGCACGTCGTCGGTGCCTCCGCACATGTCGTGTGCCAAGGCAGATTATCGCGCCGATCCTCGGAAGGCTTCGCTTCAATGGTTCCGCAGCGCCGGCTTCGGCTTGTTCATGCACTACGGACTTTACAGTCAGTTGGGACGGGGCGAGTGGGTGATGTACAAGGACAAGATTCCGGTCGGCGACTACGTGAAGCTCAAGGACACGTTTACGGCCGAGAAGTTCGACGCTGACCGCATTACCGACCTGGCCCTGGCGGCCGGGATGAAGTACGTCAACATCACCTCTCGTCACCACGACAGCTTCTGCCTGTTCCGCACTGCCCAGACGGACTACAGCAGCGTGAACAGTCCGGCCAAACGCGACCTGGTCGGGGAACTGGCCGAGGCCTGCCGCAAGAAGAAGCTTGGCCTGTTCCTCTACTACTCCTACGCGCTGGACTGGAAGCACCCGTACTTCTTCCCTCGCGATGAGCGGTGCCCGGCGGCACGGCCGGCTTATGACAAGGCCGAGCCGACTTATCTTTTCCGCAAGGATGAGGACTTCCGGCACTACCTTGACTTCGTGCATGCCCAGATGCGTGAGCTGTTGACCCAGTACGGCCCGATCGCGGGTCTCTGGCTCGATCCGCTCATGGGTTACTACGGGCGGCCGGAACTGTTCCCCATAACGGAGACGTACGGGCTGATTCGTTCGCTGCAGCCGGGATGCCTGATCTCGTTCAAGCAGGGGGCCAATGGCGACGAGGACTTTGTCGCCCCGGAGCGCAAGGCGGCGGCCCTCAAGCGGGGCGGCGACGCGGCCATCGCCGTGTGGGAGAAGAATCGGGGCAAGCCGGTTGAGATCTGCGATACGCTGCAGCCTGCCGCCTGGGGCTACGAGAAGTCGACCGATGGCAAGCACAAGACCGCTGACGACGTGATGAAGATGCTGGCCGACGCCCGGGCCCAGAATGCCAACTTGCTGCTCAACACCGGCCCCCTGGCCGACGGCTCGATTCACCCGGATGATCAAGCTACGCTCCGGGAAGCCGGCCGGCGGACCGAGCCCCGGTCGGGGCGATTGAAAATAGCCCAGTGATGTAGGGCGCGTCCGGCGAAGCCTTGCTCTCGAGCGGCAGACACGGGCAGCATGGCCTCGACAGGCTCACTCCAAGTAAGCCGTCGGCTCTCTCAGACTTGCTCTTCGCCCCATTCGTTACCCACGACTCACCTCGCTGTCCTCGTCCTGCGCCGCTCGTCCCTGCCCCTCAAAGGCAACGCCCACGGAGCTCGTCCGCGGGCGGGAAACATGTCGGTAGTGTGTGGGCTGACGGCGGCAGGGCTCACTTGGCCCGTTCGAGGTACTCGCCGGTGCGGGTGTCCACTCGGACGACCTCGCCGACCTGGATGAAAGCCGGGACTCTGACCTTCGCGCCGGTCTCCAGGATCGCTTCCTTGGGCTGGTTGGTGGCTGTTGCCCCTTTGACCACCGGAGGAGTGTCCTTGACCGCCAGTTCGACCGTGTTGGGCAACTCGATGTTGACTATCTTGCCGTCGATGATCGAACAGGTCACCCGGATGTTCTCCTTCAGGAACTGAAGCGAGTCGCCGAACAGGTCGGCGCTGACAGGCGTCTGATCGTAGGTCTCGGGGTCGGCCAGGACGTATTCGTTGCCGTCCTTGTAAAGGTACTCGAAATCCTTGGTCTCGACGAAAACCAGCTCGATCCGGTCGTCGACCGCCATGCGCTGGTCGATAATCTGACCGGTGACGAAATTCTTCAGCTTTACCTGGTAGTAACTTCGCCAGTTGCCCTTGGCCACGTGCTGGATGTCCTTGATCGTGAAGCGCGTGCCGCTATAATCGATGACCTGACCGCGTTTCAGTTCGCTTGCCTTAACCATTCAGTGCTCTCTGCTATCTGCCGCCCTGACGGCGGGGTCGTCTCCTGATCTCGTCGCCCCGATGTTCCTCTCACAATCGCGGGAATCGCGGAGGTGAAAGGGCCGGCGGGTTTGCCGGGCCTTTGGCCGATAGTTTCTCAGAACAGGCCCCCGTAGTCAAGTTCCCGTCGGGTCGCCTGGTGACCCAGGGTCGGCCGGCGATGAACCTTGCCGAGACGCCGCGATGGGAATATGTCTGATCATGCCCCGCGGGGCAAGGCCGTCTTGAGGCTGGCCTGCCGGGCTGCGGGTCGTCGTCGACTCGGCGTCCCGATTGACCCGTTCGGGGAATCCGCTACCCTGTCGGCAGTGGATCGTCGGTCAGGCGGCCGTGAACGGAAACGGAACAAGCATGAGTGTGTCGGGTTTGTGCCCGAACGGAGTGTGCCGGTGGCGAGGGATCGCGTCATTTTCTGGGTGGCCTTGCTCATACTACTGCCCACCGCGTCGCTCGGTGCCATTGTCCTCAGTTGGAATCCTCAAGTTCCCGTTCCGGCCCTGGTCGGGCATCTCTGCGCCGGCCTGTGCTTCGTGCTGATGTTGCCGGTCTATCTGGCGGGGGGGTGGTACACCTCGGATGTCCCTGGAGCCACATGCCGCAAGCTGATGCAGATGCTGAAGCTGAGCGTCGCCACAACCGGCTTGTCCGCCGTCCTGCTGATCCTCTATGCGGTCGTTGTCGAGATCCTGTTTCGCATGCTCATGTGGCAGTATGCGGCGACGCCGCGAGTGCCGATCTGGACCTCGGGATTCGCGGACCTGGCATTGGTCGGCGGCGCGACGGTGCTCGCCTGGCATTGCAGCGGCAACCGCGAGTTCCTGACGGCTCTGTTGTGGCTGGCGGTTCTTGCGGCCATGTGGGCCGCTCTTCAGATCCCGGCTTTCAGCCAGGATGCCGAAGGACGTGTCTTCATGAGCCGCTGGCTTAATGTGCTCGCGCTGCTCATGGCCGTGGTCGCCGGGGTGTTCGTCGCGGGTACCGGCCTGGCATACCGTCGCCGCAGACAAGGTGCGTGGCCGGCCAGCCTGTACGTGCTCGCGCAACCGCCCGCCGACGGGCTCGGGTTCCGCTACAGCATGGGTATCCTGGCGGCCATTGTCCTGCTCCTGGGCTGCACTCAACTGGTTCTTCCTCTGACCGGCCCGGCCGGCCTCATTGGGGGATTGGCCGTCCTGGTGCTTGCGCACCGCCAGTGGAACGAGAACCTCGCTGATGTCGGAATCGCCCTGATCACGCTGGGCGTCGTCTCGCTGGTGGTAGCGTGTTTCCCGTCGCTGCCCATCTGGTGGACCGGGCCAGCCTGGGCAGAGGTCTTCAACAGGGTCCTGTTTGGGCTTGCTCTCATGGCCGGCGTGTGGTTCTGGTTCGCCGCCTTCTGGCGACAGCAGCTTGACGCCGGGCTGGCCTGGACGACGACCGGGCATCTGGTCCACACCGCCCGACAGGTCGGCTTTTTCGTTGCGGCCGTTGCCGTCCTGATCTCGTTCTACCTGGCTTTTTGGCCGGCCCTGCCCTATGGCAGCGTTGACGGTGGCGCCTGGCGGTGGGGTTGGGGCCTGGCGGCCAACGGCCTGCTGATACTGGTCCTGCTGATGGCCGTGCGCCGGACGATGAAGTCCACGATCGGATGGTTGCTGGTTCTGGCGGTGGCCTCGGCGCTGATGTTTGCCATCATTCGAACGCCGCACGGACTGCTGGGTCATACTTGGGCGCTGTACTGGCCCGCGGTAACCGCCGTGGTCGGAGCGGTCCTGGTGATCCTTGGCAGCCTGCTGGCTCGAACTGAAGATTGGCAGGCCTTGTTCGAGCCGGTTTACCTGTCAGGCGTGGTCGTCATGCCCCTGTCGTCCATCGGCGGCGTTCTGCTCGGCGATCCGCAACTGATGCTCTCATGGGTTCCGCCCCTGACCTTCGGTTGCTTAATCATCCTGTACTTGCTGGCATCGCTGCTCGTCGGTCCGAGGACGTTCGCCGCCGTCGCGGTTCTGTGTGCGGCGATGTGCTTCTGGAAGCTGCAGGATGCGACCGGCTGGACGAATATCGCCGCACCCTACTATTATGCCATGCTCATCTTTCTGTCGGCCGGCCTCTGGGCGTGGGTTGCCCACGAGAGACAGCCGGCCCGACTGCTGCGGGTGATCAGATGGGCGGGGATTGCGCTGGCCGTCGCGTCGATCGCGGCCGGGTTTGCCGCCTCACGGTGGGGCGACGGCATTTCCGGATTCTTGAGTGGTAGGACCGAGCCCGTGCTGTTTGGCGGATCGCAAAACGACGCCTGAGCGGCCCTTGCCCGTGCGAAAGGGCAAGGGCAGATTTGTTCATTGGTATCAGGCGATGCCGATTGTCCGTGGGCGCAGCGGCGCGGGCGCGCGGAGTGTAACGAAATGCGAGCAGCGGTTCAGCGGGTCCACGAGGCAAACGTGACGGTCGACGGCCAGGTCGTGGGATCGGTCAGCCAGGGGCTCCTCGTTTACGCCGGGGTCGCCGTCGATGACACCGAAGCCGACGCCCGGTACATCGCCGAGAAGGTGGCCGGGCTCCGCATCTTCAATGACCCCGACGGCAAGATGAACCTGAACGTCTCGGAGGTCGGTGGGGGGGTACTGGTGATCAGTGCCTTTACCCTTCAGGCTGACGCCCGCAAGGGCCGCCGTCCCTCCTTCGACGCCGCGGCCGGGCCGGAACTGGCATTGAGCCTCTACGAACGCCTCTGCGAGCTGCTCGTCGGCATGGGCCTGGCGGTCGCCAAGGGCGTCTTCCGGGCCCACATGGAAGTCAACTCCATCAACGACGGGCCGATCTGCGTTCTGTTGGACTCCAAACGCACGTTCTGACCGGCGGCGGCCCTACAGGAGACCAAACAGCGCGACACAGAATCCGGCACAGTATGCTGCGGAAACGCCGTTTCTAGTGAGTACGCGTCGCTAAGCGAGAAACCGGAAAGCCTTGAATTGCCGAGAGATACCGATAGCAGCTCAAATGTTCCCCATGCCAGCATGACCCCAGGGGGATTCGAACCCCCGTTGCCGGCGTGAAAAGCCGGTGTCCTAGGCCACTAGACGATGGGGCCGGTGGCTGTCAGGGTCAACCAGTATAGTTGAGTTCGGGCGGCTCGGCAAATCATGACGGCCGGCAGCCTCTTCTCTGATTCTCGCACGGTTGTTGCTGCAAGGGTTCACGACGGCCGTTTTGGGCGGGCGGGCCGGCCTCTGACGTTCCACCCGGGGACGACAATCGGCGCATCTCGGCCGTCGCTTGCGACTCGGATCACCGCGATCGAGCGGAGGCAATATCAGCTTGCCTAAGCAGGAACGCAAAGTCCTTCAAACCGGGCTTCCCCAGCCCGTTGCTGACCGGCAAGATGCCCGGTTCCACACTGTCATTGTTCCGCGTTTCTACTCAGTTGCCCCGCTTGAAACCGACGAGGCGCTGCTTCGTCCAGTCAACGACGAACTTCTTGCCGCTGGTATCGGTGTATTCACCGGTGCCCTTGGCGGCGAAGTCGTTTTCCACCATCCGGCCGGCGTTGTCCTCGTCGCAGACGTACGCCTGCTTGGTCTTGGTTTCCGCGTTGTATACCTGAAGTTCGCAAGCCATTGTCAGCCCTCTACTTATCAGTCTCTGATCCGCCTTGTGCGGTCCGCTGGCCAGTATGGAGGAGGCATTCTAACCGTTCACGGCGGGCCAGACAATCCACTCGGCCCGCCCAGGCGATCGAGAAGCTCGACGGCCGTACCGGAGGCCCGGCACTGAAATCGGCGCCGGTGCTCGTCGATAGGCTCAATGGTAAGCTGCAGATGGTTCGGCGGGAGAATGTCCTGTACGCGGTCGGCCCACTCGATCAAGACCGCCCCCAGCGAAAGCATTTCGTCGAATCCCAACGACTGAAGATCACCCCCGCCGCGCAGGCGGTAGGCGTCGATGTGATAGACTCGCGGGGCGGACGAGAGGCTGGTTTCGTACTCGTTGACGATGACAAACGTGGGGCTGTTCACCTGGCGGGGGTCGGCCACGCCCGCGCCGGCGGCGATGCCCTTGACCAGCGTCGTCTTGCCGGAACCCAGCGGACCGATGAGAGCAACCAGGTCGCCCACCCGCAGGGCCGAACCGAGTCGTCGCCCAAGCTGGCGGGTCGCCTCGACGTCCGCGATGTCGATCGTTCGCCGATTCATCGGAAGTGTTCATATCCTCGCGGCTCGACGTAGCTGAATCGTCCCTGCCGATCACACAGGCAGATCGTGGGCTGGCCTTCTCGCGACGGCGTGGTCAGTCGGCCGATTCGCGTCAGGCCCAGCTCCTCGGCCCGCAGTCCCTCACCGCCGGTGACCAGAAGCTCAAAATCCTCACCGTCATGAAGCGCGTGCTCCATCGCGCTGATGCCGTCCTCCTGCGACATGGCCCGAGCGGCCGGGCTGATGACCTCCTCCATCGCCTCGGCGGATAACTCCGCGCCGCATCGAGATGCCGCGCACATCCGATGCAGATCCATGGACAGCCCGTCGGACAGGTCCATCATCGCGTGAAGCGCGGGATCGAGTACCACCCGGCTGGCGAGTTCCAGACGCGGCGTGAAGGTCAGGTGCTTGCCGGCGACGCTCCCGCCGAGGGGCCCGCTGACATAGATGCCGTCGCCGACACGGCCGTCGGACCGGCGGATCGGCCCGCGTGGCGACATCGGCTCGGCCAGCATGGCCACGTCGATGGCGAGCTTGCCTGGCCAACTGGTGGTGTCGCCGCCGACGATGGCGCAATCAAACTCGCCGGCGACGCTCGCCATGCCCTCATACAGCCGCTTCACGTCCTCCATGGACATGCCGTCGTGCAGTGCGAGGCTGACGGTGGCGACGCGCGGGCGGCAGGCCATGGCGGCACAGTCGCTCAGCGAGCAAGCAATCGCTTTCCTCCCAATCAGCTCATAGATGTGACGCCGGGTGTCGAAATGGACGCCGTCCAGCAGCATGTCGGTCGTGATCTGGAGCAGGGTCCCATCGAGGCGCACGCTGGCCATGTCGTCGCCGATGCCGATGGGCACCCGCGCCGGGTTGGCCGGGAATCGATGTCGCAACCACTCGATCAGTGCGTTTTCACCCCTGGACATGGCGTCAAGCTTACCCGTCGGCCTTCTTCCGCGAAAGGGAGGAAAGATGCAACCGGCGGCCTGCCTGCCCGGCGTAACCCGTGTGCGGCGCAGCGAAAACACTTCGCAGGGCAGCATCGGCAAAACCGGGGCCGCCAGTTCTCCGCTTCGCCGTGCGGCATCGGAGGAGTCTGGTCAGTCCTCTATCTGAAAGTCCGGTTTGGCCGTGGGCAGGGAGTACAGATACATCGCCAGGGCCGCCGGATAGCACAGGGCTGCGACCGCGGCCCAGCCGATAAACCAGATCTGCCAGGACAACGTCAGCGTGTGGCGCTGGCCGCCGAGGTAGACAAACGCACCACTCAGCATGAAGAACACGGCGATCAGCGGCCCGAAGAGCATCAGAAAGCCGATCACGCGGCACTTGGTTCCGCGGATGCTCTTGCCGAAAGGAACCGGCAGAACGGCAGCAAAAAGAGCCTGTGCGGCGAACATGGCAAGCTGAAGCTGTATCGCACCAACCAGCGCGGAGGCCAACGGAAGCACGCCCATCGAGATCAGCGGACTGCCTCCGATGTTCATGGAGGCCTGCAGTCCGTAGATCTCACCGATGACCCCGCCGACAAGCAGCGGCGACCAGTATTGCCACTTTGTCATGAGCCCTGCTCCCGCCTGTGATTCTGCCAGCCCTCAATTAAACCATTCGACGCTCCAGAAAACAAGCTCCCGTGTGTCTCCACCAACGAGGTGAAGACAGTCGCACAGACCCGCGACCGGAGATCACCTGACGGCTTCGGGTTTGGCGAATTCGCCTTCCATTCGGAAGGGAAGTCGAAACACCCGGTCACCGGTCTTATTGCAGAAGTAGAGCCGTGATTCGGACGGCTTGCGGCCGTGGCCGTCGGCCCAGAAGGCGTAAAAGTCAAGGTGCGGGTCGACCGGCCGTCGGACGTAGGTGTGGTTCAACTCGCTGTTGCGAGTGACGTCGCGGAGCTTGGTCCATGATTGCCCCTGGTCCTTGCTGGTCCAGATGGCGACCTCGCCGCCAGGGTTGTATCGTTGCGGTCCGGGCTCGGTCGGGCCGATGATTCGCCAAAGCCCGTCGGGCTCGATGTAGAGGCTGCCGGTGTCATAGTTGTTGTCCGACTCGGTCACGCGGCTGAAGAGCCATTCGCTGCCCGTCCACCGTGCGATATGCCACGTTCGCGGGTCGTTTCGCGGCCCGGGCTCGTAGCCGCGACTGGTGACGAACAGAATCACCGGCCGGCTCTGGGCGTCGTAATTGATGTCCTTCACATAGACCAGGAGTTCCTCGGCTTCGTACTCGCGGACCATCGCCGGGTTGTGCGGCGACGTCAGCGGCAGATCGAGCTTCTCGCCTTTGGCGTTCGTCCAGGTTCGTCCGAAGTCCCGCGTCTCGGCGAAATACAGGTTCGTTCGCCAGTTCAAGCCGCGTTTCTTAGGATCGCCGTGGAAAGTCTTCGGATGATAGTTGAATCCCACGCCGACCACGTCCTTTCCCGGCCGGCTGACCTGGTAATGTCCCTGATCGTAGAAGGCGAGCAGATGCGATTCAGACCAGGTGACACCGTCACGGCTGGTGCTCCAGTGCGAGGCTCGGCCACCCTTCTGGTACAGAGTATGAATGAACAGGAAGCCTTCGCCCGGCCAATACCACGGTTGCGTGTACGAGAAGTTGCCCCTGTAGGCGACGCTGAATGAATCTGTTGAAAACGCCTTATCGCTTTTGAAGATGTACGACTGCCGGGCGGTGCCGTGAGAACTGCAGAACACGAAGATGAAGCCCTTGTCGTCCATGCAGATGACCGGATTGTCGTGGGCGTCGCTGGTGCCCTTGTTCATCAGGATCGTCGGCCGCGGGACGGTGCCGGTCGCATGGTCGTAATACGAGACCATTTCGAGCAGCTCCCGCTTGTCTTTGACCGTGCCGCCGTAGGCGAAGAAGGTCTTGTTCACCTTGGCCGAGTAGATCGCGAACGGCGAGTGCTTGGCGCAGTAGGTGCCCAGCCCGCCCGAGTACTTGTATACGTATTCATCGCCGGTTTCCTGGTTGCTGTACCAGATGCCGCGATAACCGTCGTCCGTGCCGATGGACTTCTGTGGCTCCGCGGACGGCCGAGCGGGGGCCGTCGATTGTCCGCGGGCCTTTTGAGCGGTTGTGCAGAAAGCGAAAAGTGCGGTCACCAGCAGACAGGCGGAAAGCGCTCGACAGGCAGAATGGGCAAGTCCGAATTCAGTAGACATAGGGTACTCCTCCGGCTCAGGCAAAAGGTGGCGAGGACCGACGATGGCGACATGCTACTCATCTCGCCGTTCCGTGCAAGGTGCGCGGGGGCTCCGTCGTGGGTCCGTGACGTATCCGGCGAAGATGTTCTGTGTGTGGCACGGCCACGGCTCGGCGCGGACATGTTTGACCGGAAGAGATCTCAAATTGCAGATTTGAGATGGCAGATGAAAGGGGGTAGGTCGGCTTCGCCCGGGGTACGTAGAAAGCGTCAGGATGGTTTTTGTCAGCTTGTGGACGGGAAGCGGGAGACCCATCGGCCTCCCTCTTGTCACGCGCGAACTTTCCCCTGGCGAATCCTCCTTCTCAAAACGGACGCCTGAAACTGCCGATGCCCACGCATTGGCTACCCCCGCTGCCTCCCCGCTGCATCAGGCTAACTGGATCCGTCGAAGATTCACGCTGGTCTTGGCCGGTGATACGCACCCTGGTCTTCGTCGCAGGGATCGCCCATTGAGTCCGGCCCGGATCTGCCCTACCATCACCGCTCACGGCCGGGCCTGATGACCGGCCATCCGCCGTCGGCGCGGCGGAGGTACAGGGCGGCACATAGCACAGAGGTGAATCAGTCATGGCGAGCGGGTATTGCGTGGGCGTGGATCTCGGCGGGACGAACATCGCGGCAGGTCTGCTGGACAGCGAGGGCAACATCAAGTCGAGCCTCAGCATATCGACCGAGGTTGACAAGGGACGGGACCAGGTGGTCGCCAACATCATCGCCGCTGCCGAGAAGGCCATTTCGCAGGCCGGCGTCGACCGCAAGGACGTACTGGGCATCGGCGTCGGTTCGCCCGGCCCCATGAGCCATCGCCAGGGAATGGTGATTAACCCCGGCAACCTGCCCTGCATGAAAAACGTTCCGCTGCGACAGATCATGAAGGACAAGACCGGCATTCCGACCACGATCGAAAACGACGCCAACGCCGCCGCGTGGGGCGAGTTCTGGGCCGGCGCGGGCAAGGACGTCAACGATCTGGTCATGTACACGCTCGGAACCGGCGTGGGCGGAGGGGTCATCGTCGAGAGCAGGCTGCTCCGCGGTTATTTCGAGAATGGCGCCGAACTGGGCCACGTCATCGTCAACCCCGGCGGCCGGCTGTGCTCCTGCGGGCAGAACGGCTGCGTCGAGGCCTACTCCTCCGCCTACTTCCTCGCCCGACACGCCGAGGAGCTGATCAAGCAGGGCGACTCAAGCTCGCTCAAGGCCCGGATGGACGCAGGCGAGTTGCTGCGAGCCGAACACATTGTCGAGGCGGCCAAGGCCGGCGATGCCCTCGCCCGGAAAGTCTGGGACAAGGCCTGCTACTACCTGGCCGTGGCCATCATCGGCATGCGCCACGTGACCAACCCTCAACGCGTGGTGCTGGCCGGTGGACTGATCGCGGCCGGTGACTTCCTGCTCGCACCCATCCGCAGATATGCGGCGGAAATGGCCTGGAAACTCCTCGACGACGGTCCTGAAATCTGCTTCGCGACGCTGGGCAATAACGCCGGCTTCGTCGGAGCCGCCGGATGCGCCTGGGAAGCCCGCCGAACCGGCGATTGGTGATCGTACCTCGCGAGCGCACGCACGGCCACCGCACATCCCCGTCAACTGTTCTGCCCGACAGGACGGAGACCGACTTGAACTCATTCAAAGTCCGGCCGGGTTTTCACCCCATGCCCGGCGTTCCGAAGAGATAGCCGCTGCAAATCAAGTCGGCAACCGGATTCTCCGATAGGCCAGTCAGCAGCTTGGCTGAGATTCGGGAAGCATGTTCAGCACAACGATCGAACTCTCCCGCGAACACTAGCGGCCACCTGCATACCGCAAACAACCGCCGGCGCATTCAGCCGCGGCAGGGCTGCCGGCTGAACCACCGGCGAACAGGTTGCAAGGGGCCTGGCGGACCGCAAGGGGGGCGGCCCGTCAGGTCCGATTCTTTGCGCCCGAGAGGTGTCTGCCGCGACAGGCATGGCCGACGAACGGCCATCTTATCGGGACGTTGCGACAGCGCTTGATAACCTGCAAGGATGAATGTCATCAGATGCTGTCCAACCGGCCGGCGGCGTTAAGCCGGAACCACACTGAACCGAAACTAGAGTAGAGCAGCTGAGCATGACGCGCTGCAACGGTCTCCGCCTGGGCTGCTCAGGAGGGACATGAAGACATTATGAGTGCCTGCGGTGAGGCGACGAAGCTGTCTGTGCCCGTGATCGCCAAACGCCGTGACCCCAGAAGCCCGCTGTTCTCATTCCGACGAACATTGTGGCTGACACTGGTCCTGCTGGTGGCAGTGATGCTGGTGGCGGTGCTGGAGTTATCGGGCGTCACGGGGCGAGTCTCGCCTGAGGATCGTCTGGTTGCCTGGACCGTCTGTGCTCTGCTGGTCACCTTGGCCATCGCCGTGCTGCTGCTGGGCCGCTACATGACCCAGAGAAGCCTGGAGCATGTCGAGATCCAGCTTCACAGTCTCATCCGCGGCGAAGCCCAGATCGAACCGTTTGGAGAACCCGTACCCGACAGCCTGAAGCCGGTCATGGGCGCCCTGCATGAATACGTCGCTCTGGTCTACTCGCGCACGCGGCAACTGTGCGATCAGAAACGCGTTCTCGATCATCAAATGCAAATGGTCAACGCCGCCAGGCGGCAGACCGAGGCGATCCTGCACAGCCTGGGCGAGCCGGTACTGGCGATCGATTCGCAAGGCCGTCTGACCATGGCCAATGCGGCCGCCGGCAGGCTGTTCGGCTTCCAGCCTGACGAGGTTCGGGGACAGGCCATCGCGGACCTGGTGAAGGACTCAGACCTGGCCGCCCTGCTCGCGGAGACCCCCGTCGTCGGGGAGCGCCGACGGCGCCGTCAGATGGAGCGCAGCATAGGTTCGCAGCAGTGTGCTCGGACCTACAAGATCACGGTCTCGGCGATGATCGACGAGTCCGGCACCGTCCAAGGGCGGGTGGCCGTATTCCACGACGTTACCCGCGAGCGGGAGATCAATCAGCTCAAGACGGACTTCGTTTCGGCGGTGTCGCACGAGTTACGAACTCCTCTCTCCAGCATACGGGCCTATGTTGAGATGCTGGTGGATGACGAGGCTCACAGCGAAGCCCTGCGCCGGGAGTTCTACCGGATCATCGAGGGCGAAACACAGCGCCTGGAACGTCTGGTTAACAACATCCTCAACGTCTCGCGGATCGAAGCGGGCGTCCTGTCCATCCATGAGGGGCCGGTGCGGATCAACGAGGTGGCCCTCGATGTCGTCAGCGCCCTGGCGCCGCAGGCCGAGGAGAAATCGCTCGTCCTGCACTTCGACGCCGACGACGCACTCCCGGACCTCAGAGCCGATCGCGATCTGCTGCACCAGGCGGAGATGAACGTGGTCGGCAACTCAATCAAATACACCCCAAGCGGCGGTCAGGTTCGGGTTGCGACCGCCCTGGATCGCGAGGCCTCACGGCTGACCTTGACCGTCACCGACAACGGCATCGGCATCCGCCCCAACGACCTGCCGCGGGTTTTTGACAAGTTCTATCGAGCAGAAAACGGCGCCGGCATCGCCGGCGGCACCGGCCTGGGACTCAGCCTGGTCAGGCACATTGTGGAAACCATCCATCGCGGCGAAGTCTATGTTACCTCGGAGCACGGCCGGGGCACGACCATGTCCCTGCGGTTTCCCGTGCCTCGGGGCGGGGAGCGTCACTCATGATCATGCAACAGAAGCGCATCCTGATCGCCGACGACGAGACGCACATACTCAACGTCCTGTCGATCAAACTTCAAAACGCCGGCTTTGCGGTTACGCCGACCGAGGACGGTCTTTCGGCCTGGGATCTGGCGTTTTCGGATCCGCCGGATCTGATCATCACCGATTACCAGATGCCGGGCTTGAGCGGCGTCGAGCTGTGCGCCAGGCTTCGCAGTCACGCCGCCACGGCCGGCATACCCGTAGTCATGTTGACCGCTCGCGGCTTCTCGATATCCGACGAGGAGATAAGCCACGGCAACATTCGCAAGGTGATTGACAAGCCGTTCAGCCCCCGGGAAATCCTCGCTGTGGCGAACGAACTGTTGGAGTTGGTTCCGGCCGGGAGCCTTTGAACAAAGGCTCGCCGGTCAGAGGCCTGCGATCTGTGCTGCCGGCCCTTCGCAGGTCGCATCACGGCAAAAAGGACGGGGATCAGATCAACAAGACGACGCACGAACCCGGTTATCTGCTCGGCGAATCCTTTCGCGAGTGGTCTCAGTCATGGTCGCGGCTGGGGCTCTGGCTTTCCTTGTGGGACGAGCAACCCGGATGCATCAGAGGAAGCCATCCGCCCACGCCCTTCTGGAAGACGATCGCCGCTGGCTCGAAAACCGCCTGGCAGCGCCTCGCGGACATCGTTCGGGAGGTGCTACACCTTGGGCCCGTGCTTGCACCATTGGACCACGAACCCGGCATTCACGTTGCGGGAATTCCGGTCATGTGTCGGCAGAAGACCGTAGGGGCAGTCCTGACCTGCGCCCTGACGCCCGAGTTTGCCGAGCCCGATACGGTCAGACGGTTCGCAGATCGCCACGGCCTCGACAACGCCCTGGTCGCCAGCCTGGTCGCGGGAATTCCCGGTCGTTCCCATGATGAGATGCGCACCTTCGCAGACATCTTGTCGTGCCAGATCGAGTCGGTAACAGAGCAGGTACTTGCCAGGAGAGACATCGAGGATCTTTCCTCCCAGCTCGCAAACGCGTATGAACAGTTCCACCTGCTCTACCGCCTGAATACGGAGATGACGCTCTCGCACAAATCGAGCGTCCTGTTCAACCATATGTGCCGGGAGCTGCTGGCGACCACGGTGGTCGAGAGCTTTGCCGTTGTCTTGAAGCCGGGCGGGCCGGCCGAGAGTCAGCCGGCCTGTGTGGTCACCGGCCCCCTGGACATCCAGCAGGCCGATCTTGTGCGATTACACGAAGAAGCACGCTCGCTGCCGCGGAACGCGGGTGCCTGTCTGGTGGTCAATAACGTCGCGGAGCGGCCCGAACTCGCCTGGGCTGCCGCATGGCTCAGCCAATTCATCCTCGTTCCGCTGTGCAGCAACGACCGACACTTCGGCGGCATTCTGGCCATCAACCGGAGAGATGGACAGGACTTCGGGTCGGAGGAGATCCGTTTCGTGGGGGCCGTGGCTCAACGGGCGTCGACCTTCCTGGAGAACGCCCGCCTGTACGACGACCTCGATCAACTCTTCATGGGCACGTTGCATGCTCTGGTCAGCAGTATCGACGCGAAAGATCCTTACACCTGCGGGCACTCCCAACGCGTGGCGTGGCTCGCCCGTCATATCGCCCGACTGGCCGGTGTCGCGGAAGCGGAATGCCGGCGGGCTTATCTCGGCGGCTTGCTGCACGACATCGGCAAGATCGGGGTCTCGGAGGCGGTATTATGCAAGGAAGGCCTGCTGACGCCGGATGAGTACGAGGAGGTCAAACGCCATCCCAGAATCGGAGCCAATATCCTCCAAGGCGTCCGACAGATTGACGACATCATTCCCGGTGTCCTGCACCACCACGACCGCTACGACGGCGCAGGCTATCCGTTCGCACTCAAGGGTGACGAGATACCGCTGCTCGGACGAATGGTGTGCCTCGCTGATTGCTTCGACGCGATCACAAGCAGTCGGACCTACCGGAAGGCTCGCCCGATCCAGGCGGCCTGCAGAGAATTGCGGGCCTGTGCCGGCAGCCAGTTTGACCCGGTTCTCACCGAGCTCTTCTTGCGGGATGACCTCCATGACGTCAGCCGCGAGTTGGCGCGTTCTTGCCGCGGCATCGGTGGACTGGCCGACTGATCCCTTTCTGCGGAACGATCCATCCTGCCACGCTTGCCAACGGAGTCGATTCGCGCGAGAATCCATTGCCAAGCCGGCCCGGGCCGATGAGCAGTGCACTGACTTTGACGAAACACAGGAGCGCGACAATGCCGGGGCTTTTCCTGAGAATCGGTTGCGGACTGGTATGGACCGCCGTGCTGGCTGCCGGTTGCGGGCATACCGGGGATCGCGCCGCTGAACGGACCATGCGCTCGACGGGCGCGCCTTCTCAGCTTCAGGCCAGACAAGACGACGCGATCGACCTTCATGACGCCCTGATTCCGCCGTCCACCGCCCAGCCGGTTCGGATCCGCTTCGCCGAGCACCGGGTGACGACATCCGCCGAGACCGGCTCGACCACCCGAGATGTCGATCTCGATTTGCGAGGGATGCTGAAGGCGGTGAAGACGCGGGACGACGGCACCATACAGACGGCACTGCGGTTCGCGCAGATCCGTCTGAAGATCAGCACGCCTGAGTCGTCGCTCACCTACGATTCCGAAAGCGACAAGGCCGACAAGGGCAATGCGCTGGCAGATCTCATGGAGGTTGTGGCCGATGCAGAGTTGACCCTGCTGGTCAGCCCCGACGGTCGGCTTCTGGAACTCCACGGACTGAACCACAAATGGCGGGAGGCCGGCATTATCCTCTCGCCGCCGCAATTGCAGGTTGCCCAATGGCTGTTCCGTGACAACGTCATGCTCGAGCTCGTCGGCGAGGCCCTGTTCCCGGCCATGCCTCCAGGCCGGTTGCAGGTCGGCGACACCTGGGAAGCCGAGATTCCCGCGGACATCCCCTTGGCCGTGCGACTGAGCTCTTGTCTGCGTTGGAAAGTCTCCTCGATCGCTCACGACAATCCAGCCGAAGTGCGACTGGATGGCGGCGGAGAGGTACAGTTGGCCGCCTCGCCCCTGAAAGACTCGTCACCGGCCATCCGCCCCCATCTCAAGGCCGGCAGCCACACCGTTCAGGCAAGAGTCTGCCCGGCAACAGGCGCGTTTCAACAGAACAGCAGCCGACTTGTCGAGGTGGAACTCACCTTGACGCCACCTGCGGGAGAGGAACGCTTGCAGACGACCATCCACCAGGAGCGAACACTTGCGGCGCAACGAGGCAGAGACTCAGGGCATCCCTGAGGTGTCAATCACTCCCAGAAAAGCAAGTATTGGTCAAGGGGACACGATCCAGGCCGTGTTGATCCCGCCCCAGGTTGGCTCGGCTCCGAAATAGAGTTGGTACCACGCCAGGGACAAGCCCACACATGCGATCGCGACGATCCACAAGGCGACGGTCGCCATGCGATGCCACCGGTACCTCCAAAGGACCAGGCTACCGAATCCGAGGAGGGCAAACTTGTAGCAGGTCAGCGCTTTCGGGCCAAACGGGAGCAGTCTTCCGACCACCGGATTCAGCTCCGAGAGCATGCGCTGTTGGGCGGCCAGCAAGGTCAGCTCAAGATCGAAGCAGTTGACGACCCAGACCCCGATCAGGAGCCAGGCGAAGCGTCGGTCCTGCCGCTCTCCTCGACTTGCGGTCGTAGAGGCCACCGAATCGGCGGATCGAGGAGATGCCATTGGGCCTGACGGGGATGTGCTGAGCAAGACCTCCATGCCTCTTGTATCGGTTGGGACGAACAAGACGATTACCTGGTCGCAGCAGATTCCCGAAAAGAGTCGATCCGCCCGGTGGCGTTTCGCCCCAGTCGACTCTATCATGACAGGTATGCACGAATCATTACTCAGACGCTTGCTTGAACAGGTACGTCTCGGACAACGATCGGTTGACGAAGCGATCGGCGACCTGAAACACCTCCCCTTTGAAGATCTGGGCTTTGCCAAGGTCGACCATCACCGGGCGATTCGTTGCGGCTTTCCCGAGGTGATCTATTGCGAGGGCAAGACGATCGAACAGGTCCTGGCGGTCGTCAAACACCGGTTGGCCGGCGGCGGTAACCTTCTGGCCACCCGCGCCAGCCTCCAAATGGCCAAAGCAATCCGAAAGCGGTTCCCGAAGGCCCGTTACAATCCGATAGCCCGGACAATCACCGTCAGGCAGCCCTCAGGTGCCACCTCGGCCAGGCTCACCAGTCGAGGGAAAGCCTCTTCAGACTTCGTAGCCATCGCTTGCGCCGGGACTTCCGACCTGCCGGTGGCCGAAGAGGCCCGTGAGACGTGCGAGATCATGGATCAGGCAACCCGGCAGTTTTACGATGTCGGCGTGGCGGGCATCCATCGCCTGCTGGCACATTCGGCCGAGCTGAGCCAAGCCCGCGCCGTTGTCGTATGTGCCGGTATGGAAGGAGCTTTAGCCAGTGTTGTCGGCGGTCTGGTCAGTTGTCCGGTGATTGCCGTGCCCACCAGTATCGGTTATGGGGCCAGCTTTAGTGGACTCGCTCCGCTGCTGACCATGCTGAACAGTTGCGCCGCCGGCGTGGCCGTGGTGAACATCGACAACGGCTTTGGCGCCGGCTACATGGCCGCCCTGATATGTCGTGCAGCACAGCGGCCGATCGACGACAGCCAGGCTGGCAAGGTGAGTGTGGCCAAGGCCAGGCGAAGAAGCAGACGCTGACCGTTTGTGCCGAAAGGGTAATAGATGGCAGCCAAGTGCAAACACATTCACCGCGTGTCGTCGCTCCGTCCGCGACCCGCGGATGCCCACAAGGGCACCTTTGGACGGGTCCTTGTGGTTGGCGGGAGCGTTGGCATGGCCGGCGCCCCCGCCTTGACCGGCTTGGCAGCGTTGCGAAGCGGGGCTGGGCTGGTGACCATCGCGGTACCCGAGTCGGTCCAGCCTTCAGTCGCCATCATGTGTCCCTGCGCAACCACCATCCCGCTTCCCGAAACCCGCGACGGCCGGATCGATCCCCCGGCAGCCGAGCGCAAGCTGAAGCGCCTCGGCTTGCTCGAGCCCCCGCCGAATGGCACGCCGCCCGATGTGCTGGCGGTTGGCCCGGGCATCGGCCGTGGGCCAAGTACCGATGGCATCGAGTTCTGGCACCTGATCGATGCCTTCCGGCGGCTGGGCGTTCCGACGGTCATCGACGCTGATGCCCTGAACCGCGCTCCGCAGCGTGGCCGGCAGGGGGGCAAGGGCTGGCAACAGCTAAACCATTCCCGTACTGTGATCACCCCCCATCCGGGCGAACTGGCCCGGATGCTGAAGACCTCAACCGGCCAGATCCAGGCCGACCGCGAGGGGCAGGCGGTCCGAACAGCTCAGGCAATGAGTGCCCACAGCGACCCCGACTGCAGCCCGCCGGTTGTCGTCCTCAAAGGGGCTGCGACGGTCGTCACAGACGGCAAGTCAGTCTACACAAACAACTCGGGTAACCCCGGCATGGCCACCGGCGGCAGTGGTGATGTGCTGACCGGGGCAATCGCGGCGCTAATAGGTCAAGGGATGGCCCCGTTCGATGCCGCGGTCGCAGGCGTCTACTTCCACGGCCTCGCCGGCGATCTGGCAGCCAAGAAACTCGGCCAGGTCTCGATGATCGCGACGGACATCATCGACGCCCTGCCGACCGCGTTCCTGCAGAAGCCCCTTCGCGGCCTCGGCCACCCAACACCGGCGGCACAGACCGACACACCGGAACGCTATCGGGCGTGAGAACCCATGCTGCGTCGCATCGCACATCTTCCGCTTCATGGTGGCAAGGCTCCGGCTTGGCTGTTCAAGCGGATGCACCGGATGGCCGGCTCCGTCGTGCAGCTCATTGTCGCCGACCAGGGCCCGGCCGAGATGCTCCGGCGACTCGCTGACCCACTCTGGTTCCAGGCCTTCGGATGCGTCCTTGGGTTTGATTGGCATTCCAGCGGCCTGACCACCGTCACCTGTGGGGCCCTGGGCGAGGCTTATCGGCGAATGGGGCCGGATCTCGGCATTCACGTCGCCGGCGGCAAGGGCGGCGCCTCGCGTAAGACACCCGAGCAGATCGCCGACATCTCCGCCCAGCGATCTCTGCAAGGTGACCGCCTGATCTATTCCTCGCGCATGGCCGCCAAAGTGGACAGCGCCGCGGTCCAGGACGGATATCAGATCTATACGCACCACTTCCTGTTCAGCGACGACAACGGGTGGTGCGTCGTTCAACAGGGAATGAACGAGGCCAATGGTTACGCCCGACGTTACCACTGGCTGGGCAGCACGGTGAGCGATTTCGTCTGCGAACCGCACAACGCCATCGCCTCCGAGCCGGCCGAACCACAGCTCTTGCTTAACATGGTGGCTCGCGAGGCAGACCCCTCACGGTCGCGTTCCAGCGAGTTGGCCCGCATCCAACCCGACACGTTGCTGCGTGAAATCTCCGCCGGACCATCGCTGTTCATGCCCGCGCATCACCCGGTGATGCCGGCTGACATCAGGCCCGAGCGACTGCGCCGCATTCTCGCCGCCACCTTCGAGAGGCAACCGAAAGACTTCGAGACGCTGCTCGGCTGCCCGGGCGTCGGGCCGAAAACGATCCGAAGCCTCGCCCTGCTGGCCGAGTTGATCTACGGCACGCCCGCCTGCCGCCGCGACATTACCCGCCGCTGGTCGCCTGCCGATCCGCCGACCTTCACCTACGCCCACGGCGGGAAGGACGGCCACCCGTTCCCCGTCGACCGCTCCACTTACGACAAGTCGATCGCGCTGCTCGAATCCGCCGTCCGCCGGGCCCAAATCGATCCGGCCGGCAAGGATCAGGCCCTGTTCAGGCTGTCGAAGTGGATCGCCCCGGCCGGGCCGCGATGACCGTTGCGGCTGCCCCGTCCCTCGGCCCTCGCCGGCCGTCTCGCCTCATCCGGGGTCGAAAACAAAGAAATGCCGCGACAATTCCGGCCGGACAACTGCCGGGTATTGTTCCTATTCCATTGGAAAGGGAAGTCGAAACGGCGGTCCCTTGGATCATTGGGCTGTGAGTGCTTCCCGCAACTCTCACGGGGTGCCCAGGATCCCCGGGCTGATCGTACAAGTCCCATAAGGAATGGCTCTTGATGTGCAGAATCGCATTCTGCGCGCGCAGGTATCGAAACAGAAACGACTTGCGCATGACTAGCAGTACTGATAACGGGCGCAGTGACCGGCAACGGACGCTTGTTTGTTGACTGAACGCAGGTGATCGTTAGAATGCGAGGATCACCGGCTGTGCAGGTTATTCACAGCCTTCTGCTGGGACGGTTCCAGCCCCCCCGGCAGACACCGACCGGATGTTCGGCAATTCTGTGGCATGGATGTCACCTGGTGATGAGTCGTAGGGAATGCTGTCGGCCGGCAGGCCGCGGATGAGACGACGTCGTCGAGATTCACGACGGTCTTTTTGTACGGCGTGAGGTGCATGAACATGTCAGCAGAACTCCTTTGGGAAGCATTGCGTTTCAGGAGCCAGAAGCAGGGTGACGGCCCGTCGAGGGTTGAGCCGACACAGATCTATACCCGCGAGCCGAAGCAAAAACAGTGCGCGGCCACGACCCGGTCGGGCACGCGCTGCAAAGGCAAGGCTCGTCCGGGCCAGGAATTCTGTCCGTTTCACGATCCGAACATGACTGCCGAGCGCCGCCGGGAGATCGCTTCTCGTGGGGGCAGGAGCCATCGGCGGTTGAGTCACTTGCCAGACGGCTACCTGCGCAGACTGCAGACGCCGGCCGCCGTAGGCGAGGCCATGGACCGGTTGTACCGCGAGGTCCGGCTCGGAATCGTCGAGCCCGCGATGGGCAGGACCTTGATGGATATCCTGACCCGCTTGCACGACCGGCTGAGCCGCCAGGAATCGACCGGACCGCAGACCCTGCGAAAGGGGCCGACCGTGGTTCAGCCGACCAAGGCGGAGCGAATCCGGCCGAAACTTGACGAGGCCCTCTCACAAGCCGAGATGGCGGCCTGGAAACAGGTGGGCATCATGCCGCAAGGGGCTTCGCCCGAGAACGACTTGCCAGATCATTTGAAGCATCCGGCGATCACTTCCCCGAGCGAACCGCGACGCGAGACGGTCAAGCCGCTCGTCCAGATCATTCGTGCGAGCGCCTCGTGAGGTGTACAGTCCGCTGTCACGAGTACCGTGTGCCATTGGCGGCCTTCACCCAGGCCCTGGTTCAGGGGCTTGCCCCCCAGTGTGAGTGACTTGTCGCGAAGCGGTACCGCCCCGGCGAAGCCACCGGGCGAAGACGGGGGAACCGAATTCCTTCGCCAGCCAGTCACACCTTATCCAGGTTTATCCTGGCTTGCCGGGTTCCACGAGCAGCTTGCAGGCCGGCGATAGAACAGCACCAGCGCAACGTTGCCGCGGGTCCTGGATCGATGCGAGGAATTCATCGATGCAGATTTCGCCGGATCGCGTGTGCCAGGCGGGCGGCAGCCGGATGCTCTTGTGAAATGGTGGCCGCATTTGCCAGGAGGGTCGTTGATTGTTGCCGCTCGCCGCGAGCCCGTAGAATCACCGCCAGGTTATTGAGGATCATCGCCCGGTGCGGGTGATTCGGCGGCAGGGAAGAATCCGCGATGGAGAGAGCCTGGCGGCACAGCGACGCCGCTTGTGGCAGCCGACCGGACAGGCGACAGACCTCGGCCAGGTTGACCATCACCAGGCCGGCATCGGGATGGTGGGCCGGGAGCTTTTCATGGCAGATGGATAAGGCCTGCCGGAGCAGGTCTTCGGCATCCACGAGGCGTCGCTGCGACAGGCACACGACGGCCAGATTGTTGAGCGTGGCTACGAGCGACGGATGCCGCGGACCGAGCACGCGCTTCTCGATCGCCAAGGCCTGGCGGTAGAGGGCTTCGGCTGACGCGAGCTGTCCCTGCGTCTTGTTCAGCAAGCCAAGGTTGTTGAGGATCGCGGCCGTGGCAAAGTGGTCCTGCCCCAGCAGCTCGCGAGCCACAGCCAATGCCTGCTCGCAGAGCTCCCGCGCCTTGTCATATTCGCCGAGCTCGCGGTAGACGTCGCCGAGGGCATTCAAACAGGGCGCCGCGTCAGGGTGCGTCTCGGAAAGCGTTTCTTGCCGGATGACCAATGCCTGGCGGAGGTCATCAGCGGCTTCGGAGTAGCGTCCTTGTGTCTTTCTCATCGCCGCCACGCCGGCAAGACAGACGGCCAGGTCGGGGTCGCGAGGGCGGAGTCTGCTTCGCATCAGGCTCAAGGCGCGCTCAAATGCCAGGGCGGCCTCCTCCAGTCTTCCGTTTTCAAGAAGCAGAGCCCCAAGGTTGTGCAGGCTGATGCCGACATGGGGGTGAGACGCGCCGAGAGCGCGACCTCGGATGGTCAGCGCTTCCTCGCAGAGCGGCAGGGCCGCGGCATAGTCGCCGCAGGCTCGGCAGGCTTCCGCCCAATTGTTCAAGCTGAGTGCAAGACGCGAATCGTCGGGGCCGAAGCCGCGGGCCACCTGCGTGGCAGTTCTGAAGGCGTCGACGGCGGGGGCAAAACAACCGCGATCATAATGCTCCGTGCCGGTTCGCATGGCCGTCGTCCACCGGTCGAAGTCGGAGAGGTCAGCCTCACGCAGGCCGGTTTTGGGCTGCAGCGTGGCGATGGGGCGCATTTTGTCGGCGCGTCCGAGGGCAGAGGCCTGCCGTCGGGCGCTCGTCGCGCGGCTCCAGGCGGGAAGCCGCTCTTTCATCCGTGTCCAGACAGCCCTGGCATTCATGCAGCTTGAATCTCTTTCGCTTACCTGCGGCCGGCGGAACCGGGGTGCCGGGGTGTTGCCGCGATCTCTCTGCGCCAGTATGAGCCAGTATCCCGCATCTGCCCAAATGGATGCAATCCGCGAGGCGAACATGGAGTCCAGCCTGAAGCTGTATCGATGTAAGATGTTGCAGAACATAATGTTATGAATCGCCGTCCATTGAGAACCGGTGGCGAAGTGGTTCGGCGCCGGTTGGAGCCGGGGGGCGCATCGGGTTGGGGCATGGAGGCCGGTCGCGTAGAATGAGGGGCTTGGCAGGGGCGGGGCAACGGAGAAGACGGCGTGATGGGCCATCCCTTTTGTACGATTCCGGAAGCAATTGACGAACTCAGGGCGGGTCGCTTCGTCGTGTTGATTGATGACGAGCGGCGCGAGAACGAGGGCGATCTGATCTGTGCGGCCGAGATGATCACCCCGGAGATGATCAATTTCATGTTGAAGGAAGCTCGCGGCGTCCTCTGCGTGGCCTTGCCGCGCGACCTTTGCCGCGAACTGGACCTTCAGCCGCAGACGACGGAGAACACGGCCACCCTGGGTACGGCATTCACTGTTACGATTGACGCCCACCCCCGATTCGGTGTGACCACCGGTGTTTCCGCCGGAGACCGGGCAACCACCATCCGCCGACTGACGGAACCGGACGTGACCGGTGACGATTTCTGCCGACCGGGCCATGTCAATCCGCTGATGGCCCGCGATGGCGGCGTACTGGTCAGGGCGGGGCAGACCGAAGGGACCGTGGATTTGCTGCGACTGGCGGGTATGTGCCCGATCGGGGCGCTGATCGAGGTGATGAACGAAGACGGCACAATGGCCCGCGTCCCCGATCTGGTGCGGTTCTGCGAGCGCCACAAGCTCAAGATGTGCACCATTGCCGATCTGATTGAATATCGGCATCAGCGCGAGACGTTGATTGAGCGGGTCGAGACGGTTCATTTCCCGACGCCCTACGGCCGGTTCACGTTGCACGCGTACAAATCGCTGGTGGACATCGAGCCGCACCTGACGCTGTGCTGCGGAGGGGTGGGGGAGCGTGATGCCACCGGCCGTCCTGTTTTGCACGAGGAGCCCGTGCTCGTCCGCGTTCACTCCGAGTGCCTGACGGGCGACGTGTTTCATTCGTGGCGGTGCGACTGCGGCGAGCAACTGCACCAGGCCATGCAGATGATCCAAGAACAAGGCAAGGGGGCAATCATCTACTTGCGCCAGGAGGGCCGGGGCATCGGCCTGCACAACAAGCTCAAGGCCTACCGCCTGCAGGAGCAGGGGCTGGACACGGTCGAGGCCAACGAGCATCTGGGCTTCCCGGCCGACAAACGCGACTACGGTATCGGCGCTCAGATCCTCCGCGACCTGGGCCTGCGGCGGCTGCGGATCATGACAAACAATCCCAAGAAGATCAGCCGCCTTGAACTCTATGGCATCGAGATCGTGGAACAGGTGCCCATTGTCATTCCGCCGAACGAGGTCAACCGGGCATACCTGCGGACCAAGAAGGAGAAGATGGGGCACCTGTTGGAGTAGGGTATTGGTCTGTTGGGTTGTTGGTCCGTTCGTCTGTCAGTCCGTTGGTCTGCTGGTTCCTTGGAACGAATGTCGCCCTCTTGCCTGCCGTTGTCGCTCTTTTCGCAAGAGCGTGATGAAGTGCACATACATACCAATCCCTGAGTTGGGCATCAAGGAATAGCGGTATGTCGTAGAGGGGCACCTCGGCCAACCAGCCGTGTGATGCTGGATGCGATGCCCTTTGGCGCGGTCGCTTGCGCAACCGTCTGGAGATTACGATTGAGATGTGTGCCAAGATCGCTGGCTGGTTCCCGTTGTTCTTTCTGTTGATTCTGTCTCCTCCGCGGTCTTGGGCGGAGTCTGAGTACCCTGGCCGCTACGTCATCTTTCAGGACTCGATGGCCGGCTACATCGACGCGGACGGCAGGGTGGTCATTGAACCGCAGTTCAGAACGGGCTGGGAGTTCTCGGAGGGGTTGGCGGCGGTGAGGGTGGACAAGAAGGTCGGCTTCATTGACGTTGCCGGTGAGCTGGTCATCCCGGCCGAATTCGACGAATTCAGGCATTTCTCTGAGGGGCTGGCGGCGGTCCGCCAGGGCGACCGGTGGACCTTCGTGGACCGCGAGGGCAAGACGGGCAGCCAGTGGTTCGACGAGGTCCACTCGTTCTCCGAGGGTCTGGCTTCCGTCCGAGTCGGCAAGCAGTGGGGTTACGTCGATCGTCAACTGAAGATGCTCATCCCGCCCCGGCTGGCCGGGGCATGGGACTTTACCGAGGGCTTGGCCCCTGCAAAGGCCGACGGCAAATGGGGCTTCATCGACAAGGCCGGGAGCTTTGCGATCCTGCCGCAGTATTACTGGGTGGACAACTTCTCCGAGGGCCTGGCCTGGGTCGAGGGCGGTTCGGGCAAGGAGGGCTTCATCGACAAAACCGGGCAACTGGTCATCGCGCGGCGTTTCTGGGACGCGACGCCGTTTTCCGACGGTCTTGCCTGGGTTCTGCTCGATGCTGGTGACAGGTTCGGCCTGATCGACAAGGCCGGGAAGGTGGTGGTCAAGCCCAGATTTGACATGGCCCGCCCGTTCTCTGAGGGGCTGGCCTGCGTGAATGTGGACTACAAGTGGGGGTATGTGGACACGGCCGGCAAGACAGTCGTAGAGCCGAAGTATGACCGGGCGAAGCCCTTCAGCGGAGGTCTGGCGGAGGTGGCCCTCGATGGTGGGCGACTCCGGGGCTGGATCGACAAGACTGGCAAGTACGTGTGGGGGCCCAACGACCCAAAATGGAAACAGGAAAGCAAGCGCGAACCCCAGCGGATCCTGAATCCTGTATACGAGTCCCTCATCGTCGGCCCCGCCAGCATGCCGGCCGGGGAGGTGTCGCTGGTGGGCAGCCCGCTCAAAAAGCGTTACCCCGATGACGGCAAGCAGGTGTTCTCCCGCAACGTCTGGGACCTGGCCGTCTACCAGGGCCGCATCTATATCGGCAGCGGCGATTTCTGGGCAAACACCGGTCCGGTCGAGATCTACTCGTTCAAGCCGGGCGAGAAGGACTTTGCGCTCGAATACACTGCTCCGGACGAGATGGTCTCGAAGTTCTATGTTGTCGACGACAAGCTCGTGGTTCCGGGCAACGACCCGAGGGAGTCATGGGATCTGGGCAACCTCTACGTCAAGGATCAGGGCAAATGGCGCAAGCGGAGGACGATCCCCCACGGGGTCCACTGCTTCGAGATGACGGCGATCGACGGCACGCTCATCGCTCGCATCGACACTGACCATACGCCGATGTTGCTGAAGTCGGGGGACTGGGGCAAGAACTGGGCTCCCATTGTCTATGATACGCTTCCGGAGTGTCTGTTCTCGCTTGGCGGCAAAGCCCACGGCTTCGACCGGGACGCCGGCCTGTGCACGTTCGAGAACGGCGTATTCCATGCCGAACAGCTCGTCCCGAGGCACAATAGGCCGAATGATCAGATCGCGATGTACGCGTACTTCGGCCGGCTGTGTCGCCTCAACGACCCGCAGGTGTTCCGTGGCTGCGTCGTCGGGCCTTCTTCGATGGGCTCCAGCATGAACGAAGCTCCCTACCCTCTGTGCATTGTGCCGCCGGGTGAGTCCCACGTGGCCGTCGCGGAAGCCTTCAAGGATGAAACAGTTCTTGATGTGTGCGTCCAGGAGGACGCGCTCTATGTGCTCTGTACGCGGCCCAAGGACGGCAAGTACGAGAACTCAATCTACTCGACGGCCGATGTGCAGAGCTTCAAGTGCGAGGTCACCTTCACAGCCGACACGTTCGCCCGCTCATTTGTCCGTGTCGATGACATCTTCTATGTCGGACTGGGCTGCGAACGTCCCGACGAGAATGGGCCGCAGCCCTCAGCTTCCACCGGCGATATCCTGCGGGTGGTGCCCGCCAAGCAAGCCAACTGATCGAGATTCTGAGCCTTGGCCGGCGTCGCCCGTCGCTCTTGGTCAGGCCGAATCCAGCTTGCAGTCATCATGCCGCGACTTCATACTGGTTCGTCGGCGCAAGAAGAACGACCGGCCGGCGCATCGCTCTGGCGATGAGGCGAGCGAATCTGGGCCGGAGTCGAGCTCGCCCACGGTTGGAGCCGTGGTGCACTCGCGGTTCTGGTCGGGGCTGATAGCTGAAGGCTGATCGCTGAATGCTCTCTCGTGACATCGCCAGAATCCTGGACGCCAACCTCAACCGGGCGCGCGAGGCGCTGCGGGTGATGGAAGACTTCGTCCGCTTCGTGCTGGACGACCCGGCGGGCTGTGCCATCCTCAAGCAGTTGCGTCATGATCTTCGCGAATGCGTCAGGCACGTTTCTCTCGAAGACCTGCTGGGTGCACGCGACACGCCGGGAGACGTCGGGACCGGCATCTCCACGGAGTCTGAACGGCATCGGACGGATGCCCGCGACGCCTGCGTCGCCTCGGCCAAGCGGTTGTCCGAGGCCCTGCGGACCATCGAGGAGTATGCCAAGACCTTTGATGCCGGCTTGTCGGCGGCGATGGAATCGCTGCGATACCGTGCGTACGAAGTCGAGCAGCGGGTGATCCTGCGGGGAACGCGGTCGGCGCGGTTTGCCAAAGTGCGGCTCTACGTGCTGGTGACTTCGTCAATGTGCCGTCGCGACTGGCTGGAAACGGCGGCCGAGGCCATCGAGGGCGGGGCTGGTTGCATCCAGCTACGCGAGAAAGACTTGGACGACGGCGAGTTGTTGGCCCGGGCCCGCCGGCTGTCGGCACTCTGCCACGAGCGAGGAGCCCTCTTCATGCTCAACGACCGGCCGGACATCGCGGTGCTCAGCGACGCCGATGGCGTCCACCTCGGTCAGGCGGACCTGCCTGCTGCCGATGCCCGGCGCATCCTCGGGCCGGATCGACTCATCGGCCTGAGCACGCACACGGCCGAACAACTCGGGGTGGCGCTTGGCCTGATGCCGGACTATGTGGCCGTCGGGCCGATGTTCGCGTCGACCACCAAGCCGCAGGAGCATGTGCCCGGACCGTCGCTGCTGACTCTCGCGGAATCCGCTACTTCAATCCCCATTGTGCCCATAGGTGGCATCACCATCGACAACGCGGGTATACTGAGGCAAGCCGGGGCGAGGCGGTTGTGTGTATGTTCCGCAGTCATCGATTCCGACAATCCGCAGTCGGCCGCCCGCGCGCTTCTCGGTTGAGCAGGGGGTCTCAGTGAGCTTTACCTGGGGCGAACTCGAAAACCTCGCGCCGAAGGATAAATGGCGATTGCCCTTGCCGCCGACATGCGCCAAATGCGAGTACGATCTGACCGGCCTGCCCGAGGAGCGATGTCCGGAATGTGGTACCCCGTTCCATTGGGAGGAGGTGCGCAAACGCACCAAGCGGATCTGGAACCTCTCGCTGCGGCTGCGCCATGCCAACCAGGATGCCAGGCTCGGCATCATCATCGGTCTGATCGGATGGTTCGCGATTGGCTTCGTCCGGCTGCTCGGCTGGGATGGTCTGTCGCCGCTGGTCTCGATTTTTGCGTTCGGCGGCGGCGTCATCAGCATCATCCTCGGCTCGCAGGTGCTCAATATCCGGCGCATGCCCAAGTGGGCCCGCCCATACGTGGGCCATCCTCCGCCCAGCATGCTTCTCGGAGCCGGGTCCATGTTGCTGGGCTTCTCGCAAATGATCGGTGCGTTGATTCTGTGAGCGGAAGGGGCCCCCGTATGCTGCACCACCGGCTGAAGCAGCCCGCCATCGTCAGCACAAGGAAGACGAAATCCCTGTAACTTCCGCCGATCCGAAATTGTCCTGGCCCATTCCGACGGGTAAGATCAGATGGAAGCGCTAAGCCGATCGTGGTGAGGACGCGGGTGTCGCCCCCGGCCGCGCGAAGGTGGGCCATGATCTACCGATTCCTTGGTGTTGCGTCCTTCCTGTTGTGGGCGGCGGCGATGATCTCGCTGTTTGTGCACGACGTCCTGCCCGAATGGACGGCCCAGGACCCCCCGCGGATGACCGCGCAGCAATTCAAGCTGCTCAGCGAGCCTCTGCAGCAGTATCGGATCGTTGACGGCCGGGACCGGCGCCTTGGGACCGCGTGGAGCGAGGTATCGGCAAGCGGTGATCTGACGGTGTCTCGCGGGACCGTCTTGCTGGACGGGTTGTCCAAGGTCTCGGCGTTGTCCTTCAGAATGATGCCCGCGATCCGAATTGAGACGGAGGCCCGCTTCGATCAGGAGGGGGAATTGGACGAGTTTAGCCTCGACGTGTACGGCTTTCTCGATCAGAAGATCTTCGTTCACGGCGAGCGGCGGGGAATTTATTTTCCGGTCGAGATGCAATTCGGGCCGCTCCGCCGCGAGGTTCCTCTCGATTTTGCCGCCAGCCGAATGATCGGCGGTTCGCTGAGCCCGTTTGCCTGCCTGCCGACGCTGCGCGTGGGACAGTCGTGGCGGATGCAGATGCTTGACCCGTTGACCGCTGTGATGAGCGGGCGGACCGAGTTCAGGTCGGTCGTTGCGAGAGTGACCGGCAAGGAGGCGGTCTCGCACCCAACTGAGCCCGGCCGCACCGCCGAGTGTTTCGTGGTGGAGACGACGCCGGCGTCCTCGAAAGCGTGGGTCGATGAGAAGGGGTGCGTGTTCCGGCAAGAGGCCGATCTGCCCGGCGTCGGCCGCGTGACCTTGATCAAGGAGGCTTACAGCGCAACGGACCGCGAGGCCGCCAGGACACGCAAGAACGGGGAGCGAGCAGACCCACCGGGGGAGTGAATATGCCGGCAGCCATCGAACTGCACGAGGTCACCAAACGGTACGGCGATTTCACGGCCGTTCAGCAGCTTTCGCTCGAGATACGCGAAGGCGAGTTGTTCGCTTTCCTGGGTCCCAACGGGGCGGGCAAGACCACGACCATCAAGATGATCGCCGGCCTGCTGGTGGCCGACAGCGGCGATATCCGGGTTTGCGGGTAAGCCATGGGCCGCGACGGGCGCCGGGCGAAAGCCCAGATGGCCTATGTGCCGGACCAGCCGTTTCTCTATGAGAAGCTGACCGGCCGGGAATTCCTCGATTTCGTCGGTCGCATGTACGGGCTGAGCGCCGCCACGCTCAAGGCTCGTGCCGGCAGCCTGATTGAACGACTGGAGATGAGCAGCTTTCTCGATCAGCTCACCGAAAGCTACTCTCACGGCATGAAGCAGCGGACGGTGCTGGCCGCCGCGCTGCTGCACGATCCCAAGCTGCTGGTGATCGACGAACCCATGGTCGGCCTCGACCCTCGCACTGTTCGTACGGTCAAGGAGATCATGTGGGAAATGATCGCGCGGGGATGCACGGTGTTCATGAGTACGCACACGCTCGAGGTAGCCGAGGCGGTCGCGGATCGGATCGGGATCATTCACCGCGGCAGGCTCACGGCCTGCGGCTCGCTGCAGGAATTGCGCGTACATGCCAGCCGAGACGAGTCGCTGGAGGATATCTTCCTGCGGCTGACCGCCGAACAGGGCAACGGGCAGACGGAGACGATTCCGGCGTGAGCCCCGAGGGCGCCTTTTTCAGGATGCTGAGGCGATGAGCAACTCGGATCATGAGATTCTGACCACCGGCGCCGCCTGTGCAGCATCCGCCCGGCCGGGCGTGCTCTTCCTTTTTCGGGTGCGAGCCGCCATCCTGCGGAATACGCTGCAGCAGGTGTTTGAGGATCGGCCGCTGAAGCTGCTCGGCACGGCCGGATCGCTGGTGCTGATCTGGGTGGCCCTCTATCAGTTGCTCGTGCAGTCGCTGCTGGTGGTCAACAAGTCGGTGCTGGAAGGCATCGTCGCCACGCCGGTGATGTTTCACTTTTTGTTCCTGGCCCTGATGGGCATGCTGGCCTTCTCGAACGCGATTCTCTGCTATGGAATTCTCTTCAAACGGCCGGAGGTCGGGTATCTGCTGGCCGCCCCGGTCGAGCCGCGTGATCTGGTCGTCGTCAAGTTCATCGAAAGCCTGGTCTTGTCCAGCTGGTCCCTGATCCTGCTCGGCCTGCCGCTGATGATGGCCCTGGCTCGCATTTACAGCGAGGAATGGACGTTCTATCCGCTGTTTCTGGCTCTGTTCCTCGCATTCATTCCGTTGCCGGGCGCTCTCGGACTGCTCCTGGCATGGGGTTCGGTGATGGTTTGCCCCCGCACGCCTCGACGGGCGATCATTCTGGTGCTCATCCTGATCGCTCTGGCCGGCCTGTGGTGGTTTCGAGGCATCCTCGTGACGCCGATGACCTCGGCGGATTGGCTGAAGCGATTCTATGACCGCATCGGACTGCTCGGCAATGCTCTTTTTCCGCACACCTGGGTGTCCAAGGGGATCATGAATGCCCTGCAGGGCAAGTCGAGCCTGGGGGGCTACTACCTGTACATCACCCTGGCCAATTCGCTGTTCGCCAGCGTTGTGGCGGTTGCGGTGGTCTCGCGGCGGTTCATGCCTGCCTACAGCCGCGCCCAGGGCGGCCGGAATCGCAGTGTGGGCGTCGGCGGCAGGATGCTCGCCTGGCTGGCGGAGTTCATGTTCGCGTACCTGCCGAAGACCCAGCGGCTGCTGGCGGCCAAGGACCTGAAAGCCTTCTTCCGTGACCCGCTGCAGTGGTCGCAGATGGCGATCCTGTTCGGTCTGCTGGTCCTGTACGTGAGTAACGCACAACGGACGTGGACCGATCTGAACGATCCGCGGCTCCAACTGCTGGTGGCGTTCCTGAATTCGGTGGCCATCAGCCTCATTCTGGCAACGTTTACGAGTCGCTTCGTCTTCCCGCTCGTATCGCTGGAGGGCCAGCAGTTCTGGCTGCTTGGCCTGCTCCCGTTGCGGCGCAGCCGCCTCATTATTGCGAAGTTCCTCTATCCCCTGACGCTGACGGTCATCACTGCGATGGTCGTCATGGGGGCGTCGCTGTGGCGACTGGACCTCTCATGGCCGCTGCGGGGTGCTCACCTGGTCTCGCTTGCGGCGGTGTGCATCGGTCTTTGCGGACTGAGCATCGGGATGGGTGCACGCCTTCCGGTTCTGCACGAGCGCAATCCGGCAAGGATCGCCGGCGGCTTTGGTGGTACCGTTAACCTGCTGATGTCCGTGATGCTGGTGGTGGCTTCGCTGGTCGGCGTCGGGATCATGAGCTACCGCGAAGCGGAGGCCGGCATGGGCGAGTTTGTGAACGAGACGCTGCTCTTCTGGGTCGGAGCCACGCTCGCGCTCAACATCGGCGTAGCCACGGTGGCCCTGGTGGTCGGCATCCGCCATTTCAGGCGGCTGGAATGGTAGCCGAACGTGCCCGGATGCGACGGCGGTTCACCTTTGTGCGTGGTGACCGACCCCGGAGTCGGCCGTCCGCCGACTGGAACGCGCCGATGCCCGCACCCCTGAGATGCTCTAATAGACCAGTTGTCGAGCGAACTGGGAGTATTCGTTCTCACAGGTCTCCAGGTCATCCGTGATGTAGTGGCGGAAGAGGACCTCGCCGTTGCTGAGTGAAGCCGCGGTCGGTGTGGCGGCCCGGTAAGCGCCGATGGCCGCATCGAGTCGATCGGTGCCGGCGTCGGCCAGCAGGCTCTTGAGGCCCTTGGCGTACTTGTTGTCGGCCCCGTGCTGCAGGAAAAGAACGAGCACCCAGGCCTGCGCGTAGTAGGACCGCACGACCTGCCCGGTCTGAACGACGGCTTCCCCGGCGTGCATGCCGAGCAATTCGGATAGCGGAATGAACGCGTCCGTGCCACTCAGGGCGGTCCGCAGACTGTTCCGCCGAAGGTAGTTCTGCTTAGGAGTGAAGACGGGCCGGCCTCCGACCAGTTTGAAAGCCTCCCACTGGCAGGCGAGGCCTTCATTGAGCCATGCCGGAAGGGGTCTGTCCAGATGTCGGGCGACATACTGGTGAAAGCCCTCGTGCGCCAGGAGCGACAGGCAGCGATCGCGTCCGAGGTCGTGCGTGACGGCCGTGGCACTCGGCTGGTCGGTGTATCCGCCGGCCTGCAGATGGAGATAGACCTCGGCTTGTGCGGGGAAGGCGACTTTGGTGAACGCCGCCCACTCGTTTCGCGTGCCGAAGAGATAGACGATCATGCGGTCGGCGTTCTGCCGGCTGGGCTGTATGGTCGAGCTGTAACCCTCGAAGGCGGTCTCCATGAAGAGGGGCAGGTGTTGCCGTAAGAGCAAGTCCGAGCTGGTGACCCGGAGGTCGTAATGTTCGGTGACCATCTGTATGCCGGGATTGCCGCTGGGAGAGATCCATTCGTTCTGGGAGAGCTCGATCACCGTTCGGCCAGCGGAATGGGAACACCCCCAGATCAGAGGCAGCCCCAGGACAGCCAGCAATCCGACCTTGCGCGGGTGTAATGTAAGAAACGGCATGGTGAATCCTCCGTCATCGGGTCTGCCCCCCCCACAGCGGCGGCGACGACCTTACGCTATCGTAAAGCCTTTTAACATCAGGGGATAGGCTTCCCCCGTCAGGCCCCACGAGCCGGCTCGCGCAGACGCTTGAAGGAGCCTGTAGCATCTGATACCTTATTTGGCTCGCCTTTTCCATGGGGTCGGGCGGCCGGCCCCGTTGCCTGGTTCTCCAAGGAGCAGATGTTGTGCTAAAAATTGCGGTTATCGGCGGCGACGGCACCGGGCCGGAAGTCGTCAGAGAGGGCTTGAAAGTTCTCAAAGAGGTCGCGGCCAAGGAAAACTTCCAGTACACGACCACCGACTATGACCTGAGCGGCAAGGCTTATCTGGCCCGCGGCGGTGATCCCAACAAACAGAACATCCCCATTGTGACTGACGAGCAGATCGCGGAGCTCCGAAAATACGACGCCATTTACCTGGGGGCCGTGGGCGATCCCGACATCGTGCCGGGCATTCTCGAACTCGGCCTGTTGCTGCGGCTGCGCTTCGAGCTGGACCAGTACATCAACCTTCGGCCGGTTAAGTTGTATCCCGGGGTCGAGACCCCGCTCAGAGACAAGGGCCCCGAGCACATCAACTTCGACGTGGTCCGCGAGAACACCGAGGATCTGTACTTCGGGGGCGGCGGGTTCCTGCGGAAGAACACGCCCAACGAGGTGGCGACGCAGGAAATGATCGCGACGCGGTTCGGCGTCGAGCGGTGTCTGCGATACGCCTTCGAGTTCTGCCGCAAGAAGAACCAGAAGAGGATGCTGACCCTGGTCGCCAAGCGGAACGTGCTGACCTACGCTCACGACCTGTGGTGGCGGGCGTTCAACGAGATCGGGGACCGGGACTACCCGGATATCAAGAGGGACTACAACCACGTGGACGCGTGCTGCATGTGGTTTGTGAAGAACCCCGAGTTTTACGATACCATCGTGGTGTCGAACATGTTCGGCGACATCATCACCGACCTGGGGGCGATGATCCAGGGCGGCATGGGCGTGGCGGCCGGCGGCAACATCAACCCGCAGGGCGTGAGCATGTTCGAGCCGATCGGCGGCAGCGCACCGAAGTACACCGGCATGAACGTCATCAACCCGATCGCGGCCATCGCGGCCCTGGCGATGCTGCTCAGGGTGGTCGGTGCGCAGAAGGGTGACGCAGCGGTCGAAAGAGCCGGAAACCGTGTCGAGAAAGCCATCATGGCCACCTGCCCGAAGATGAAATCGCAGTCGGCCGGCAAGATGGGCTACAGCACCACACAAGTGGGCGATCTGGTGTGCCAGGCGTTATGATGAAGCCGTCGGCTTTCAGCTCTGGGCGGTCGGCTGATCCCCGGCCCTGGGTGCGGATATGACTCTTGACGACCTTCGCAAGCAGATTGATGCCATCGACGAGGAACTCGTTGCGATGCTCAACCGCCGCGCCGAGGTCGTCGTCCAAATCGGCAAGCTCAAGAACGTCGAGGGCACGCCGGTCTATGCTCCGGACCGCGAGAAGGTCGTTTTCGAGAAGATCCGGCGGGCCAACAAGGGACCCCTGCCTGACAAGACCCTGTTGGCCATCTACCGTGAGTTGATGAGCGGCTCGTTTGCCCTGGAGAAGCCGTTGCGGATCGCCTACCTGGGTCCGCAGGGCAGCTTTTCGCATCTGGCGGCGGTGGGCAAGTTCGGTGCCTCCGTCGAGTATGAGTCGGTCACCGATATCCGCGGCGTTTTCGAAGAGGTCTCGCGCGAGCGGGCGGATTTCGGCGTGGTGCCGATCGAGAATTCCGTCGGCGGCGGCGTGATCGATACGCTCGACGCCCTGGTCGAGACGGACGTCCAGATCTGCGCGGAGATCAACCGGGCGATTCATCACAACCTGTTGGCTCTCAGTCCGCTGCAGCAGCTTGATCGCGTCTATTCCAAGCCCGAGGTGTTCTCGCAGTGCCAGCGATGGCTGAGCGAGACGAACCTCATCGGCAAGACCATTGCGGTGGCCAGCACCGCCAAGGCGGCGGAAATGGCTCGCGAGGAGCCCAACGCCGGAGCGATCGGCAGCACGCTGGCGGCCCAGTTGTACGGGCTGAACATCGTGTGCGAGAACATCGAGGATACCACCCGCAACGTGACGCGGTTTTTCGTGATCGGTCGCAGTCCGGCGAAACAGACGGGCGATGACAAGACGTCGGTCGTGTTTACCACCAAGGACGAGCCCGGCGCGCTGGTGAACGTGTTGGCCGCCTTCCAGCAGGAGGGCGTGAACATGTCGTTCATCCAGTCCCGCCCGAGCAAAAAACGAAACTGGGAGTACTACTTTTTCGGCGATCTGAAGGGGCATCAGAACGATCCTGCGCTGCAGGCGGCCCTGAAGGAAGCCGCGCATCATTGCCTGAGACTGAACGTGCTGGGTTCATATCCGCGGGCCTTGGAAGTGTTGTGAGCGGGGGCCAAGCGGCTGGTTGAGTACACGTTGAATACACCTGGAGAACAAGAGCATGCGACGTAAGTTTGTGGCGGGCAACTGGAAGATGAACCTGAACGTGGCCAAGGCCAGGGCTCTCGCGGAGGGGCTTCAGGCGAAGATCGCCCCCGGGGTTCCGGTGGATCTGGCGGTGTTTCCGCCCTTCACCATGCTGTCGGCCGTCGGCGAGGCCCTGAAGGGCTCGGCGATCAAACTGGGAGCCCAGAACTGCTACTTTGAGGCCGAGGGGGCGTTCACCGGTGAGGTCGCGCCGGGCATGCTTGTCGACGTCGGATGCGAGCTGGTTTTGATCGGGCACAGCGAGCGGCGGCACATCCTGGGCGAGACCAACGCGATGCTGAAGAAGAAGATCGTGGCCGCCCTGGCGGCCGGCCTGAAGGTCATTTACTGCGTCGGCGAGAAGCTGGATGAGCGGGAGGCCGGCAGGACCGAGGCCGTCCTCCACCAGCAGATTCATGAGGTTTTGGGACCCGACATCAGCCTGTCCAGCGTGGTGATCGCCTACGAACCGGTCTGGGCCATCGGGACGGGCAAGACGGCCACGCCCGACCAGGCCCAGGAGGCCCACGCCTATATTCGCCGGGAGATCGGCACACTGTATAATGGCAAGGCTGCTGAGACCCTGCGGATTCAGTACGGTGGCAGCGTCAAGGCCTCGAATGCCAGGGAGCTGATGAGCCAGCCCGACGTCGACGGGGCACTCGTCGGCGGGGCCAGCCTGAAGGTCGAAGAGTTCGTCGGAATCATCGAGGGAGCGGCTGCCGCCCGATAGAGACAGAGCACTGTGCCCGAGGCGCCCCGGGCGGCGCGGGAGATCGTCGCACAGGAAAGGAACGGTTTCCATGAATATTCTCGCATCGTGGGTTCACGTGGTGATCCCCGTGGTGTTCGTGTTGGTTTGTGTTCTGCTGATCCTGGTGATCCTGCTGCAGAAAGGCCGCGGCGGCGGCCTGGCGGGGGCGTTCGGCGGAGCGGGCGGGTACAGCGCCTTCGGCGCCAAGACCGGTGACTTTTTCACCTGGCTGACGGTTGGCCTGGCCGGATTGTTCGTCATCGTGGCCTGCATCGGGGTGTGGTATTACGTCCCCGACGAGGTGAAGCCTGTGCCCCAGTTGACCGATACCCCCGGCCCGGAGTCCACGGGCGGTGATGCAAGCGCCACCCAGCCCTCCTGACCGGCATCCGCCGCGAGGCCGCGCCGCGCGCCAGGCAGAGGCAGCGATGCGGCCCCGGCCGCAAGGAAAAACGCCGACGACATGATCTTCTCGATGACCGGATATGGTGAGTCCCAGTGCCACGATAACGGCGTTCAGTACGCGCTCGAACTGCGAAGCGTGAACAACCGCTACTTCAAGGCTTCGATCAAGCTGCCCGAGACGCTGGCGGTCCTCGAAGCCGAGGTCGAGAAACTGCTGCGTGCCCGGCTGCTGCGCGGGAGCGTAACCTGCACTCTGCGGCTGAGAAATACCAGCGCGGAGGCTGCCCAGGATGTCAACGTCGCGGCCCTGCAACGGTACGTCGAGCAATTGGGCCGGATCACGACCAGCGGACCGGTTCAGATCGATCTTGCGGCGGTATTGGCCCTGCCCGGCGTGTGCCAGCCGCCGGAGATCGACGAAAGCCAGCGGGAGCACCAGTTCAACATTCTGAGCAGGCTGGTGAACCAGGCCCTCGATCGTCTGGTCGAGATGCGTCGGGCGGAAGGGCAGGCCCTGCAGGAAGACCTGCTGCTCCATTGCCGGCGTATTCGCGAAAACCTCACCGCGGTTGCGGAGCAGGCCCCGCAGGTGATGAAGGATTACCACCAGCGGCTGCTTCAGCGGGCGAACGAGTTGCTGGCCGAGTCCTCGCTGCAGCTTCAGCTTGACGATGTGCGTCGCGAGGTGGCCGTCTACGCGGAACGCTGCGATGTCAACGAGGAGATCGCGCGGCTTCGCTCGCACCTCGACCAGTTCGAGAAACTGTGCGACAAGGGCGAGCACGCGGGACGCAAGCTGGATTTCCTGGCCCAGGAGATGCTTCGTGAGGCCAACACGATCGGCAGCAAGGCCAATGATGCCCAGATCGCCCACCACGTGGTGGAGATCAAAAGCGCCATCGACCGGCTGAAGGAGCAGGTGCAGAACGTGGAATAGCGAGTGGTTCCGGCGGCAGGGGCGACTCGTGGGTTCGCCCCGACCGCCGGGCGTGCGGCTTGATAAGCACATGGCGGGAACCCTGTTGATTGTCAGTGGCCCCAGCGGCGTCGGCAAGACGACCATCTGCAGGGAGCTGGTGAAGCGCCTGGATGCGTTCCTGAGCGTTTCGGCCACGACGCGGCCGCGACGGGAGAATGAAGTCGAGGGAGTGGACTATCATTTCCTGTCGACCGAGGAGTTCGAGAAACGGCTCCGGCAGGGCGAGTTCCTGGAGCACGCCAGGGTGTACGGGGGGCGGTATTACGGCACGCCGGCCAAGCCGGTGATGGATGCCCTGGCCGCCGGCCGGACGGTCATCCTCGAGATCGAGATCGAGGGCACGCTGCAGGTGGTCAAGCGGTTGCCGCAGGCGATCGCCATCTACATCCTGGCCCCGACCCCCGAGGACCAGAAGGGACGCCTGGAGGGGCGGCGAAAGGACTCCGCCGAGGCCATGCGGGAGCGGCTGAGCAAGGCGGACGGTGAGATTCGGTGGGCCCAGGAATGTGGGGCCTATCGCTATTTTCTGGTGAACGAGACCGTCGAAGGGACGGTGGATGAGATGATCCGCATAGTGCGGGAGAGTGGTTTCAAATGATTGAGTCATTGAAAGACGACAAGATTATCAGCATGGCGGGTGGCCGGTTCAAGCTGACGGCTCTGATGCAGAAGCGCTGGCTCCAGTTGATGAACGGGGCCCGCCCGATGGTTGACCCTGCGGGTAAGACGGACCTGGAGATCATCACTCAGGAGATTCTTGAGGGCAAGATCGTCCCCGATTTCACTCCACAGGTGCCTGCAGCTGCCGGGGAGGAGACGGCCAGTGACAGCGACGCCGAGTGACCAGCCCGCCGCAGGGAGGGACCTCGCCGGCTACGAGGTGCTGGTCGGCGTTGGAGGGGGCATCGCTGCATACAAGGTCTGCCAGGTGGTTTCGCGCCTGGTGCAGCGGGGCTGTGGCGTGACCGTGGCGATGACCGACGCGGGGACGCGTTTCGTGACTCCGCTCACCTTCCAGTCCCTCACGCATCGTCAGGTCTTCACCTCCATGTGGCAGACCGAGGGGTATTACGATCCACAGCATCTGGCCCTGACCGAACGAGCCGACCTGTTTCTCGTTGCCCCGGCGACCGCCAACCTGATCGGCAAGTTCGCCTGTGGCATCGCCGACGATCTGGTCAGCACGCTGATGGTGGGGCGGGCCTGCCCGGCCATGCTTGCCCCCGCGATGAACACCCGGATGTGGGAGAATCCTGTCGTCCATCGCAACGTGAAAGCTTTGCGCGAGCTGGGTTATCAGTTCATCGATCCTGCCGAAGGCTACCTGGCGTGCGGAGCGCTTGGTGCGGGCCGTATGGCCGAGCCCGAGGTGATCGTCGACCAGGTGGCCGGCCTGCTGAGAGGCCGCTCCCCCCGAGCCGATGGAGGTCGGCAGTGAAGATTCTCGTTTCCGCCGGTCCCACTCGCGAGTATTTCGACTCGGTTCGTTTCATCTCCAATCCGTCCTCAGGCAAGATGGGCTATGCGCTGGCCGGCGAGGCCGCCCGGCGCGGGCATGACGTGACCCTGGTGAGCGGCCCGGTGGCCCTGGAAGCCCCGCGAGGCGTCCAAGTGATCCGCGTTGAAACGGCCGCCGAAATGTCGATGGCCTGCAAGAGAGCCTTTGTCGGGGCCGATGCGGCCTTCATGACGGCGGCCGTGTGCGATTATCGACCTCGCGGCCGGGTCGGCTATAAGCGGGCCAAGAAGAATCGGCCTCTCAAGGTGGTGCTTGAACCCACCGAGGATATTGCCGCCGCCCTCGGTCGGCGTAAGGGGCAACGGATTCTCATCGCTTTTGCGATGGAAGATCACGATCCCAGGGCCCATGCCGAGCGTAAACTCCATAGGAAGAACTGCGACCTGATCGTGCTGAACGGACCGGCAAACGTGGGCCGGGACCGCGCCGAGGTCGAGTTCTTCTCACCCGAAACGGGGTGGACCGGCCCGTTTCGGGGGACGAAGGCCCAGGTAGCCCGCCGGCTCATCCGTACGGTCGAGCGGCTTGAGGCTCGTCGTGTCTCTCGTTCCCGTTGAAAGGGTGGTGCGGTATGAGCGGCTACATCGAATCCGTTGGGCGTCAACTTGGGTACCTGCTGTCTCTCCCGGAACGGACCATTCGGTCCCTTGCGGCCGTCGTCGGCGGGACGACTTCGCTGCTGACCGATACCCTTTTTCCGGCCGCTCTGCGCGATACAACCCTGTATCGGATCTTCGTGGGCGACGCTCAGCGGTTCCTGGTGACCAAGATCGCCGAGATACAGCAGGCCGAGCCGATGGCCGCCGGCGCCACGGCCGATGATCCCGCCTATGTCCAGAAGAAGATGGTCGGTGGAGCACTCGAAGCCGCCGGGCTCCTCGCGATGCACTTCTCTCCCTTGTGGGTGTTCGCGATCGCCGGCGATGCCGCCGCCGGTACGAATGTGTTTCTGCAAAGGCTGGTGGAGCAACTCAAGCGCAACGGCGTGCTGGAACCGGAAACCGAGGTGACAGGCCTGGATGACCTGCTCGTGGCTGTTCAGGACGTCTCGAACCGCAGCGCCGCGGCGGTTGACACGCCTCCGCTATCGAAGGAGGAGCTGACTCGCCTGGCGAGCGATATGAGAGCCAGCTACGGGCGAATGTTCTCAAGCGTGACCAATCTCGTCCCGCGTCTGGAGCAGATGTGGGACCGGATGGAGAAACTGGCCGGACGCGAGAACGTGGCCATCGAGCGGCTGGTGGGGATTCTCACCGTCGATGTGGCCTCCTGGGCCGGCAAGGGTTTTCATTCTGTCCTGGCCATTGGGCAGACCGGTGCCGACTTGTTCGGAGAGAAAATCCTTGTCAGCTACGCCTCGACGCTCGAAAAGATCGGCCAGGAGGGGGTTGCCCCATACGTCTCCGGCCGCATGAAGCCTTTCCTTGAGGCTGCGACAGCCCATTTTGGCCGGGCGAAGAAGACCTGGACCGAAACGCTGACCGGACAGCTCCTCGGCGGATTGGGGATATCCAAGCCTTCCGCGCCGCCCCCGGCTCCGCCGGCACCCGAACCGAGCGGGCCACAAGAGCAAGCTCCGGCATCGTCGTCGTAGAATTCCCGAATCGGCCGGTCTGTCATCGTAGTCGTCCGCCACCGGCTTGGGTTATTCGTGAAGGGATACGTTACTGGGGCGTGGCCGTGGAGCGGAGCTTCTCGATCATCTCCTTGGCTCGGAGAACATGACTTGGCTGAAGATCGTTCGGGACATTCTTGATCCCGATTTCGTTGGCGAGCATGTGGCGGGCACAGAAGTTGGCCTTTGAGGCACAGAATTCGAGACGGTAGGTTTTGGCCAGAGCCTGGATCCTTTCGAGTTGGTTGCTTTTGAAAGTCGCGCCAACCCGCTGGACCTTGTCGATCTGGTCGTTGAAGTACTGACACTCGGTCAGGTAGGGGCAGCAGTTCATCCAGGTTGTCCTTGCGCAGAATGCGCTCTTTACCTTAATTATCGTGTTGTCCAGGATTCAATAATACAATATGCGCAGCGTCCGATATTCGGCTGGCTCATGTACCTCTCGCCGAGAGGGCAGGATGGGTGACGAAACAGGGCTGGACGCTCCGATATGCTTTGCGTAACCTTATATTCTGGTGCCTGCGCCGGTAGCTCAGTTGGATAGAGCACGAGATTTCTAATCTCGCGGTCGGGGGTTCGAGTCCCTCCCGGCGTGATCCCTCGTGACATTTTTCTCTTGGCCTTTCCCAAGGCGACCATCACCCAGCGCTATTGCCCGGTTCCGGTGTTCGTTGAAGGCAGTCGGGACGGCCCCTCGGCTCGGTCCGAGAAACCGCGCGACCAAGTCTTTTTTCAGTCGCGGCGCGCGGCGTCCTTTCTCACCCGGATGCCACTTCAAGCCGATATCACCTTCGAGTGGGCATGACCGGGGTGCCGAGCCTGGTGTGGCCTCCCGGGGGAGAAGCCACTCCGCGATGCATTGTTCAAGAGATCTCACAGGGAAAGGACAGACATGCGACTCGGATTGGAAAACAAGAAGCGCTCTCTGATGCGGACGCTGACATACTTGGCGACCGGCGGAGCGCTGCTGGCGGTCATCGGTTGCGAGCAGGAAGTGGGCCTCGTCGTGGTGGACGCCTTGGAGGCCGCCCTGCAGGCGGCCATTCCGGGCCTGATGGAGATGCTCAGGGCCGATGTGATCAATGATGGCACTGACTCGGGTGACGGCGGTGGTTCGCTGCCCACGGTGATGCTTGAGGCAGTCCGGACCGTCCAGATGATGCTGGCGTAACCGGCGGACCTGCGATCGACCAAGCGGTCGGAGACTCTTGCCGCGACAGGGCAAGAGGCCGAAGGCTCCGCATCGTCACAATACCTCAGGCCGGTGTTTCCGGTTGATTGGGGACAGGCCTGTGCATCCACGATGCACAGGCCTTCTTCTTTTGGGCGCGCACGGGCGAGGAAAAGCTTTGACTCACATGCCATTCCGGGTTCTGCGGGTCTCAGGGCCGGCCGGTTTCGGGTGATGAGCCTCTCGAATGCCGCGGGCGATTCTTGGTTCCCCCGCAGGCCCTGCCCTTGGCCATGAGCTCGCTCTCTCGGTCTGAGGGATTGCTCGTGGGGTCCCTCAAGGTCGGATCCCAGGATGAACCCGACCAAAAGAAACGGCCGGCAAAGTGCCGGCCGTGTGGTAGTGCTTCAGCTGTCTCTTATACAC
>JAUCQB010000044.1 GCA_030372985.1 Phycisphaerae bacterium | reverse complement strand
TTCGGAACTCGTCGGCAGCGTCAGATGTGTATAAGAGACAGCCCAAGGAGTCGGCGGTCATCGAACCGGGCGAGCCGCAGTTGTTCGTCGACGACTGGATCCTGGATTCATCCCTGAGTCTCATGCGCATGCTTCACCGGCCGGTCAAGGACAACGGCGGCCAGACCCCCGTCATCGCACCGCCCGACGGAGAAAAGACCCTCACCGCCAAGGGCTCGATCCTCTTCGACCCGCGTCTTGAGTCGTATGTGATGCTCTGCAAGGCCCTGCCTTCGACGAAGATCTACCGGTACATCTCGTCGGACGGGCTGACCTGGAGTGGCAGTGGCCCGATCGTACTCGACGACCGCCACCCGGTGACCGGCGGCCGCGAGGAGCGGCAGTACGCCGGCATGCATTGCTTTTTCTACGACGCCGCGGACGCCGCATCTCCCTACAAAGGTTGGGTCTTCTTCGGCAACTGGGGCAACGAGCACGAAGGCGTGTACTACACCAGCTCCGCCGACGGAATCCATTGGACCCGCGGCCCTTTGGTCGTCCAGGGATACGCCGGGCCCGGCGACCCCAGCGCGACAACGATCCATCAGGACGGCCGGACGGTCTTCGGCCCCGGTGATACCACCCGCTTCGCCTACGACCCCCTCGGCCGACGATTCCTTGGCATTTTCAAGTTCTTCACCACCGAACCGGTCGCCCACGACAACCACCTCCGCTCGCGGGCGTACGCGTGGTTCGACCGGCTCGATGAGCCCTTCAACATTCGGCGACTGGACCGCGTCGCTCTGCTGCCATCGGCGGCCGCGGCCAACGGGGACATGCCTGCCGACGAGTACTACGCCTCCACCGGATGGCGCTACGGCCCGCAGTGGCTGGGCGAGCTGCTCGTCTGGCATGGCCGCGACGATTACCCCTGGTCGGCCGCCGGCTGTGCGGCCATCAAGCTCGTCTCGAGCCGCGACGGCCTGGATTGGCACAAAGTGCCTTTCGAGGATCTCAGCGGGACGCCCGAAGTCTTTATCCCCGCCGGGCGGCAGGGCGGCAACAACGGCCGCAACGACGGCGGCTATCTGAGCCTCTTCAGCCAAGGGCCGCTGCGCATCGGCGACGAGCTGATCTTCTATTACGGCGCATCATCGTACGGCAAGAACGTACCGGCGCCCGACCGTATCAGCGGCGGCGGCATCTTCCGCGCCCGGCTGCGTCCCGACGGCTTCGTCTCCGTCACCGGCCTGACCCTGACCACCCGACCGCTGCAATTCAAAGGCCGCGAGCTGATCGTCAACAGCAACGGGCCGATCATCGTCGAGGCCCTCTCACCCCAGGGCCAAGTCGAAGGCACCGCCTTCCTGACAACCGACAGCATCGCCCATCAGGTGCGTTTCGCCGGCCGGTCGCTGGCCGACGTCCTGTCCGACGGCCAAGGCCGCCTGCGTTTTCAGGTCGAGCAGGGCGGCCACCTCTATTCGTTCACCATCCGCTGATCCCGCGAGATCACCAACCGGTCGCCGCAACCGGCGGCGCGCACAGCCCGCACGGCCGTATGCGATCAACTTGTCCGGCGCACAGGCTTCGTCTATGACATACACGGACAAGGAGGCCGTCATGAGCGTTCTCAACCGGGTTTACCGCGAGAGCCTGGCGTTGCTGACCGACCTGTACGAGTTGACCATGGCCTATGGCTACTGGAAACTCAGCCGCGCCAAGGACGAGGCGGTCTTCCACCTTTTCTTTCGCAAGCACCCTTTCAGGGGCGGCTACACCATCGCTTGCGGGCTGGAGTATGTGCTCGATCTGATCCAAAACTTCCGTTTTGACGAAACGGATCTCGAATACCTGGCCGGCTTGAAAGGAAACGACAATGCCCCGCTGTTTGAGCCGGCGTTCCTGGATGATCTCCGCGACCTGAGGCTTCACTGCGACGTCGCCGCAGCTCCCGAGGGCACGGTCGTCTTCCCACAGGAGCCGCTGATCCGGGTGCAGGGCCCGCTGCTCGAATGCCAGTTGCTGGAGACGCACCTGCTCAACATTGTCAACTTCCAGTCGCTGATCGCCACCAAGGCGTCGCGGATCTGCCTGGCCGCGGGCGGCGGCTCTGTGCTGGAGTTCGGTCTGCGCCGCGCACAGGGCATCGACGGGGGGCTGGCCGCCAGCCGCGCCGCTTACATCGGCGGCTGCGATGCCACCTCGAACGTGCTGGCGGGCAAGCTGTTCGGCATCCCCGTTCGAGGGACCCACGCTCACAGTTGGGTCATGTCATTCGACGGGGAACTGGAGGCGTTCGATGCCTACGCCAAGGCCATGCCCAACAACTGCATATTCCTGGTTGACACCTACGACACGCTGGAGGGCGTGGCTCACGCGATCGAGGTCGGACGGCGGCTTCGAGAAGGCGGCCACAAGATGATCGGCATTCGCCTCGATTCGGGGGATCTGGCGTACCTGAGCGTCGAGGCCCGCAAGATGCTCGACGCGGCAGGCTTCACCGATGCCCGCATCGTCGCCAGCAACGACCTCGATGAGGAAACGATCAGAAGCCTGAAGGAGCAGGAGGCCGCGATTTCGATCTGGGGCGTCGGGACGCGTCTGATCACCGCCCACGACCAGCCCGCCCTGGGCGGGGTCTACAAGCTGTCAGCCATCCGGCGGCCGGGCGGGCCGTGGAGGGACTGTGTCAAGGTCTCTGAACAGGCGATCAAGACCACCGCCCCGGGCATCCAGCAGGTCAGGCGTTTCCGGATGGAGCAGGAGTTCATCGGGGACATGATCTATGACGAACGGCTGGGCATCCGCGGCCAGCCGTTCATTGTCGATCCGATTGACCCCACGCGGCGCAAGAAAGTGCCGGCGGAGGCGACGCATGAAGATCTGCTTGTGCCCGTCGCCAGGCAGGGACGACCCGTATATCGATCACCCCCGCTTGCGGACATCCGGGAACGAGCGAGCCGACAACTGGCCGCACTTCACAAGGGCATCAAACGCTTCCTCAACCCGCACGAGTACCCGACGGGCCTGGAGCCGGGGCTCCACGACCTCAAGATGCAGCTCGTGCTGAAGGCAAGGAAGGTTGCGGATTGAACCTCGGAACCGGCGGCGCGAGGGCACCGGCCGGCAAACGAGGGCTTCATCTGGCGCACGCGCTCGGACACAACTTGTGAGATCGGCTTCCAACCGTTCAACCGGGCCGGCAGGATGCCAATCCAGGGGTTTGCTGGAGTTTCTTGGTCTGCTGTGCACACGATGCTGGGTACGCCGCGTACCGGTACATGTCGCGCCACGGGGGCATCTGAAAGCGTGGTCGGCCACCGGGGTCGCCTGCTTCCGGCCACGCCGCACAAACGAGCGGCCAGCTACAGAACCGAAAACCCACGCAGGGAGAGGATGAACGGTTTGATTGGTTTGACCTGAGACCAGCGTCAGGATACGACTGAAGAAACACTCCCTCCATACAATTCCCCAAGAAAACGGTGCTTGTAAAGCGTTATCATAATACGACTTATGGTCAATCCGGTCCTGATATCACTTTCCAGAGGACGCATCACTTGCTTCCAAGTTTGACGGGCCTATAGTCAACTTGAATGATTTGATCGAATAGGTGAATGCCTTCAGTGGTTTCGTGACAGACCAGCGGGGGTTCACTGATTCGTAGCCCACAAGTGCAAAAGGAGAACGAAATGCCTGCCCAACTGGTCAAGTTCATTCCGCTGCTGGCTGCCGGTCTTGTCGGCGGGTGTGGGGCATTCTACCCGCCGTTGGATGTGGTCGAATCTGTTGACCTGAGCCGTTACGCCGGCAAGTGGTACGAGATCGCAAGCTATCCCGCGCCATTCCAGGCCGGTTGCACCGGTACGACCGCCGAGTATGCGCTCCGGGATGACGGCAAGGTGACGGTCGTGAACACCTGCAACACGGGTTCCCTTGACGGGCCCGTTGACCGAATAGAGGGCTCGGCCCGCGTGCCGAACCCGGAGGTCAGCGCGAAGCTCAAGGTTTCGTTCTTCCCGCCGTTCGAGGCCAACTACTGGATCATCGATCTGGGGCCGGATTACGAATACGCGGTCGTCGGGGAGCCGAGCAGACGCTTTCTCTGGATCCTCAGCCGAACGCCAAACATGGACGAAGCGGTGTATGAAGAAATCATCAGCCGCCTTCCCGAAAAGGGTTATGATCCCGACCGTCTTGTCCGCACGCTTCAGGTTGCCGACGGCGAGTGAGGCAAATAGAAGCAATAGGTGGTAACGGTATTTAGCGGGTAGGGTTCGCGCTCGCGGGGCGTTCGAGGATCACGGCCGACCACGCCCAGATGATCCGCCAAGGCGGACCCCATTGGACTGCTGGAACCACCAAGGCACAAAGACACCAAGCAAAGACCGAAGAAATCGCTCTCGTATGTGTGTCCGCGATTTCTTAGTGCCTCTGTGTTTTTGTGGTTCCATGTCTCTGCGTTGACGCCAGCGGGGACGGTGAAGGCTCTAGAAAGCGTGCGAAAACCGATGGCGCCGATCGGTAGGGCAGTGTCGAGGTCGCCGCAGCGACCGAGACCTGCCGTATTCTGCAGCCAGGACCGGCAGGTCTGCGCCTCCTTCGGCGGCTGTGCCCATGCCCCACCGTTTTTCGCACGCATTCTTAAAACGACGTGCCCGGCGCCGTCACTCGTTTTCCGCATGGGTCGCGGCGGCCGGGCCGATCTTCACGCGAGCCAGGTAAATGCTAGACTTGCCCTCGTGTGAGGAGTAGTAGCTCATCCAGAGCAGGTTGTCGTGCCAGACCAGACCGGGGTAGCTGCAGTCGCCGCCGCTGGGGAATGTCAGCACCGGCTCGTAGGTCGTCGGGCCAAACGCGGCTAATACGGTCCTGGCCTCTCGACCGTAGCTGCGGGACGCGGCCCACATCCGGCCGTCGGGCAGGCGGATGAAATCCGGCCCGCCCAGGCGGTGCCCGATCTCATGCCACGTCCACTTCGTGTAGGGCTTGCGGCTCCGACCGATCCACCCGTGGGTGTTGCCGCTCTCGCGCCGGACAAGCGCAATCATCTCGCCGTCGGGCATGAATCGCAGCGTGGTTTCGTTCGGACGGCCGGTGACCTCCAGCGCCGTGATCCGCTCGTATTGGACCCCGTCCTTGCTGGACCAGAGCGTCAACGGCCACTCGCTGTTCTTTCCCTCCGATGTACCGTCATACGACACGCCATACGCCCGCCCGTCGTGCCAGGTGACGCGCCAGAGCCATTCGCCTTCCGACAGTACAGGCTGGGGCGCTGACCATTGGTGACCATCCTTTGAGAATGCCACTCGCGGCCGGCGACCGATCAGTTCCTTGCCCTTGTAGATCGAGCCACCCGCAACCATCATCAAACGCCCGTCCGCGGTGATCGAAAGCTTCGGGTCGCGAAGGTCGACGCCCTCCTCGGCCAGCAGCGCCGCGGAAGACCACTTGTCGCCGTCAACCGATTCCAGCACGCGCAGCTTGCCGTCGCCGCCGACATGCCCCTGGCTCTCGCGGAACGTGCAGTACCACTTGTCCTGAAAACGAATGAGATCAGTGAAGGCGTTGTGCGGGGCTGCATCCCAGATTCGCTTGACCGAGACGATCTCGCATGGCGGCACATCCGCCGGCCGGCTCGCCGGCCCGGCCAAGACCTGGCCGACGACGCCCCACACCACCGCACACCCCAGAGCGATGCTCGCTGTTCTTCTCATCTGCCTGTCCTTTCGGTGCAGCGAAACGGCTCCTATGGGCCGCCGGTCTGCAACTGGCTTTGAACTGAACGCAATATGCCGAGCAAAGCGAGACGTCCCGGCTGACGAAACATCAGCCTGTGTCCTGCGTTTGGACACCGCCAAGACGGCAGCACAATCATGGTACGGAAATCGCGACGAATCAACGCGTTAGACAAACACGCAACACCGATCGCGGAGATCCACGCTGTCGGGTGTACTTGGACGGCAAATCGGGAGCTGGCGCGAGGTGTCAAGACGGCCCACGAGGCGGCACAGCTTCAACCTTATTCTCGACAATAGCTTACGATGCGTATTCTCATGGCTACCTGTTGACCGAGATGACAATGACGGTCGCCGCACACCTGGTATCAGAGCAAGTCAGGCACGATGCCGGTGCGGGCCAGGTTTGTTATGGACACTGGGGGGATTCTTATAATAGGAGTAAGCCTGCGGCGCAGGTCGAACACTCACACCAACTACTGCGGTATCGATCCGAAGGAGCCTTCTCATGCGACGTTCTGCGATGCTGATTGCGATCGGTTTTCTCTTCACCCTCAGCGGTGCCAACTGCCTGGATTTCCTCAACAACAAGCCCCGAGTGGCCGGTTTGAAGGCTTTCGCGTCGAGCGAAGAGCTGCGAAGTTACTTCGCCGATCAGGCGAGGAACGCCATGCGGAACAACAACCGCAACCCGTTCCCGATCTTCTGGGGCGGGTTGCCAATGGCTCCCACGGATATGGCGACGGGCGGCGATGCCAACGGAGCGGAAGACGACGCAGACAGTGGGGCTGACGACTACTCCGGCACCAACATCCAGGAGGCCGGCGTTGATGAAAGCGACCTGGTGAAGAACAACGGGAGCCACATCTACGTGCTCGACCAGAGTACCGTCCACATCGCTTCCGCCTCGCCCCTGGCCGAGGTGAAAACCATCGAACTCGATTCCTACGGCGACTCGCTCTATCTTTACAAAGACGAAGTCACGGGGAAAAACAGGCTCGTCGCACTGTCGCAGGAATACATCTATTATCCTATGCCGCTCATGATGGATACGCCGGTTTCCGGCGGAGCCACCGAGTCGTTTGCCGAAACGGGTGAAGGCTCGACAGAGCCGTCGGGCGATGGCAGTGACGGTGGCGGCATCGATCCATCGGACGGAGGAGACGACGGCACCAGGCCCGACGATGGCACCATCACCAGTCCCGGAGACGGGGACAACTCGCCGGATGACATCGACGATGATGATGTTGTCGGCGGCCCGTGGAATGACGGCGGCCAGGTCCTGGTAACCATCATCGACGTGACCGACCCGGCCAACCCGGACATCGAGGCCAAGATTCGACTGGAAGGCGCGATGGCTTCCAGCCGGATGATCGAAAACAAGCTGCACGTTGTTCTGACGACCATGCCGCGACTTCCGTACGACATCACCGTCAACCAGTTGAGCGAAATCACATTAGAGGAGTGGCTGCCCGACTACGAGGTCGAGGATGCTGCGGGCGGCAAGCGGTCGGGTGATGTCGTCGGCTGGGAGGGCGTTTCGCGTCCACTGGACGAGCAGGGCTACGGTCTCACCACGGTGGTCACGCTGGACGTCACCGACCCGACCGGCGAACCGGTTTCGACCAGTATTGTCGCGGATGCGGGAACGATCTACGCGAGCACCGCGGCGCTCTACGTGACCGACACGGAGTACGGCTGGTCCGGTTTCTGGGAGATCACGCGAAGCGACACCGAGATCCACAAACTCAGCTTTACCGACACGGGTACCGAATACGCGGCCAGCGGGCTGGTACCCGGCCGTCCGTTGAATCAATACTCGCTCGGCGAATACCAGGACTACCTCCGCATCGCGACCACCGAGGACGACTTCAGCGGCAACGGGGGCGGCACGACCAACAACGTGTACGTGCTGGGCCAGCAGGGCGACGCATTGGACATCGTCGGCAGCGTGGAGGACATCGGCCAGGGCGAAACCATCTACTCTGCCCGGTTCGTCGGAAATCGGGGCTTCGTGGTCACCTTCCGGCGGACCGACCCGCTGTTCGTCATCGACCTGAGCGACCCGACGTCGCCGCAAATGAAGGGCGCACTGATCTGTCCGGGATACTCGGATCACATTCAGTTGCTGGATGAGAACCACCTGCTGACCATCGGCAAGGACGCCGAGCCCGACGGCGATTGGGCGTGGGTCAAGGGCGTGCAGCTCTCGGTCTTCGACGTGACCGACATGACTAACCCGCAGTTGTTGCATCGCGAAACCATCGGTGGCCGGGGAAGCAACAGTGAGGCGAACTACAACCCGAAGGCATTCAACCTGTTCAGGCCCAGCGGTGCCGACTACGGCCTGCTGGCCTTCCCGATCGACGTGTACGACGAAGGTACTTCGGGCAATCCCTGGTCCTACGGTGAGTGGAAGTTCAGCGGGTTGATGGTCTACCGGGTGAGCGTGGCGAGCGGGTTCGAGTATCTGGGCGGCATCTCCTCGGTGGACACCTCCGAGGCGAACGGCTGCTACTGGGGCTACTACGGCGGTTACACCCGTGGGGTGTTCATCGGCGACAGCGTCTTCTCGGTGACTCCGAACGCCGTGAAGGCTGCCGCGATCACCGACGTGTCCACCATTGCAGCCGAGGTCGAGTTTGCCAACGCCGATCCGCCCTACGACTACTGCGGGGGCTGGACCGAGCCGGAGATCATGGTTCCGGACGAGGCCGTCGACCTGCGATAAGCCGGGATGTGAGAGACTCTGAAAGCTCATCCCCTGCGTCTGCAGGGGGTGGGTAGTGCACGATTGCAACCAAGAGAGGCACCAGGGGATGGGCCGATCACCGCAAGGGAGGCTCATCCCCGTTTTTGTGTTGACAACGCCCTTTTGTGCCGATATGATGGCGAACCATGAGGTCAGGTACCATCCAGTCCGGTTCCTACGCTTGCCAGGGCTTGCTTCTGCTCGGGCTGCTGCTTCGTGCGCGCGTAGGGCCTGCGGGTGGCTGATCCGGCAATCAAACAGCGAAACCCAAAGCCCTACGCAGCGTCGCGTAGGGCTTTTTTGTTTGGCCAAAAAGGCCATGCCGACAGTTGGCAACCGACCGGCTGTCGGCTAACGTGGGAATGAGTGTCCGTATTCGAGGCGCCCGCGGCGACCCCGCGGACAAGGTGCCTCAAGGAGTCAATGCCATGTCCACATCACAGGAAGAATCGGGCGACGGTCAATCGATGATCCGCATTTTCGACACCACGCTGCGGGACGGTGAACAGTCCCCCGGGGCGTCGCTGAATACCGCACAGAAACTGGAGATCGCCCGAGCCCTCGAGCGGCTGAACGTGGACATTATTGAGGCAGGCTTTCCGATCACCTCGCCGGACGATTTCGAGGCGGTGCAGGCGATTTCTGAGATTGTCAGAGGTTGCAGCGTGGCGGGTCTGGCCCGCTGCACGGAGAAGGACATCGTCCGCGCCGCCGAAGCGGTGAAGAAAGCCGCCAAGCCGCGAATCCACGTGTTCTGCGCCACCTCGGCCATCCACCGGCAATACAAGCTCAAGCGGGCCGAAGCGGAGATCATCAAACTCAGCGTCGAGGGCGTCAAGCTGGCCAAGAGCTTCGTCGAGGACGTGGAATTCTCGCCGGAGGATGCTTCTCGCACCGAGCTGCCCTTCCTGACGGAAGTGGTTGAAGCGACGATCGAGGCCGGGGCAACCACGGTGAACATCCCCGATACGGTGGGCTACTCCACGCCGGATCACTTCACGAACATCATCGAGTACCTGATGACCCATGTGAAGAACATCACAAAGGCGGTCATCAGCGTGCACTGCCACAACGACCTGGGGCTGGCGGTGGCCAATTCGCTGGCGGCGGTGAAGGCCGGGGCCCGGCAGGTCGAGTGCACCATCAACGGCCTGGGCGAGCGGGCGGGCAACGCCTCGCTCGAAGAGGTGGTCATGGCCATCAAGACCCGAGCCGACGTGTTCAAGGCGAGGACGCAGATCAATACGAAGATGATCTATCCGACCTCGCGCCTGGTCTCCTCGCTGACCGGCATCTACGTGCAGCGCAACAAGGCGATCGTCGGACAGAACGCTTTCGCTCATGAGGCTGGCATCCACCAGCACGGCGTGCTGGCTCATCGCGAGACATATGAGATTATGAACCCGCAGGATGTCGGGATTCCCGAATCCAAGCTGGTGCTGGGCAAGCACTCCGGCCGGCACGCCCTCCGCGACCGGCTGCTCCAACTGGGGATCGAACTGGACGACAAGCAGCTCGAGATGGTCTTCGAGCAGTTCAAGATGCTGGCCGACCGCAAGAAGGAGGTCTTCGATGAAGATATCGAGGCCATTGTCAGCCAGTTGTTTGAGGAGGCCGAGGCCATGCGTTCCTGGGAGCTGGTCAGCCTTCAGACGATGGGCGGGAGCGGCGTCACGCCGACGGCCACGGTGCAATTGAAGAGCCTGGCCGAGGACAAGATGTATCTGGACGCGGCGACCGGAGACGGCCCGATCGATGCTGCTTTCTCCTGCATCATGCGGCTGACCGGCGTCGAGGCCAAACTCCAGGAGTTCGACCTGCGAGCCGTGACCGGCGGCAAGGATGCCCAGGGAGAGGTCAATCTGGAGTTGGTGTGCAACGGCAAGACTTATCGCGGCCGTGGGCGGTCGACGGATATCATCGAAGCCAGCGTTCTGGCCTTTGTGAATGCGATCAACCGGGCCGTCGCCGGTCGCAGAAAAAACGGCGCGTCACCCGAGAAATGAATCGTCGCGCCGGCGCGTGCTGTGGCTACGACTTTGCATGGGCATGCACCGGCTGACCGCTAATAGCTGAAAGCTGACAGCTATGACTTCCCTCTGTGTCCCATTGACCGCCGACCACTGCCCGCAGATGGCAGAACAGATCGCGCAGGCAACCCGTCTGGGCGCGGACATGGTGGAGCTGCGCCTGGACCATCTGCGCGACCCCGATCTCGACGCGATTCACGCGTTGATGAGCCGGGCCGGGCAGTTCGCAGTGGGTGTCATCATCACATGCCGCCTGGCCGAGGAAGGCGGCAACTTTACCGGCAGCGAGGAGCAGCGCGTCAAACTCTTCGAGGTCGCGGCTCTGGTCGGCGGGGATTACATGGATATCGAACTGGCCGCGTGGCGGCGGTCGGCGCTGCTGCGGGAGCGCATCGATGCCCTGCGACAAGCGCGGGACCCTTCCCGCCCGTTGAAGCTGATTCTGTCACGTCACGATTTCGAGAAGACGCCGGCGGACCTGTCGAACATCCTCAAAGATATCGCTCGCGAGCCGTGCGACGTGGTCAAGCTGGCCACAAAGGCCGAGAGTATCGTTGACTCGCTGCGTGTGCTCGACGCGTTGCGTGAATCGGCTGCCAAACGACCGACGATCGCGTTGGCCATGGGGGAGGCCGGCCTCTTGTCGCGTGTTCTGGCCGGCAGGTTCGGAGCTTTGCTCACTTTCGCGTCGCTCGAGACGGGCCAAGAGTCAGCCCCCGGCCAGGTCACAATAGCCGACATGCTCGGCCTCTACCGATACAACTCGATCGGCCCGGCCACGGCGGTCTACGGTGTGATCGGCTGCCCCGTAGGGCACTCGATGAGCCCGGCCATCTTCAACGCCGCGTTCGGCGAGATCGGCCACGACGCCGTCTACCTGCCGCTGCGCATCGAACCGCCGTACGAGGCCTTTGCCGCCTTCGTGGACAATTGCCTCTCGCGGCCATGGCTGAACATGAGCGGCTGCAGCGTGACGATCCCGCACAAAGAGAACCTGCTGCGGTACGTGGCCGAGCGCGGCGGCGAGGTCGAACCGCTGGCCCGGCGGATTGGGGCCGCCAACACGCTGCACGTCCAGACCGGTGAACTGTCGCTCGCTGCCTGCAACACCGACTACCGCGGCGCGATGAACGCTCTTTGCGCCGGAATCGGCTGCACACGCGAGGAGTTGGGCAGATTCTCGGTCGCGGTTTTGGGGGCCGGTGGTGTGAGTCGGGCCATCGTGGCCGGTTTGCGCGACTGCGGCTGCCGGGTGACCATCTACAATCGCACCTTCGATCGCGCCAAGACGCTGGCCGCCGAGTTCGGTGCCGAGGCCCGGCCGTTGGAACAGGCGGCTGACCACGGCGCCGACGTCATCATTAACTGTACGAGCATCGGCATGTGGCCGAATGTCGATGACACCCCCCTGCCGGCCGACGCCTTGATAGGCAAACCGGTCGTCTTCGATACCATCTATAACCCGATCGAGACCCGCCTGTTGAGAGAAGCCCGCCTGCGTGGTTGTCGAACCGTCGACGGTGTGTCGATGTTCGTCGGCCAGGCCGCCGCCCAGTTCGAGCGATGGATCGGCCGGCCAGCGCCGCTCGACATTATGCGCGGCATTCTTCGTCGGCGTCTCGGGCGCTGAGCCGAATCCCGACGCCGCAATCACCCATATACTGGAGACGAGATGATGCAGTCGGGTAGGGCGGGCTTCGCCCGCCGGCGGGCAAAGCCCCCCCTACCTCGCTTCCCTGCTATTCCAGAGTTCTTGACCACGAGGATTTGGGACGAAATAATCCAATGACGGGAGGTTTACGCCATGTGGCCTTTCGGCTGGTGGAGACGGTTCTGGCGCCGCATCGGGTTGCTGGGGGACGGAGCGTCCATTGACCTCGCGGAATTGAAGGAGCTCGGAGAGTCAAGCCCCACCAAGAAGTACGTCAATCTTCTGTTGTTGGAGATGGCGAAGGGTAGTATCGACGAACTCACTTTGAGCAGATCGATGCCCTTACCACGATCGAAACTCGATCCGAACGCGCAGATACCGACCTTTGAATCGATGGTGAACAGGCTCAAAGTCCTGGCCGCACTCGACCCGGTCATCTACCAGCACCCGAAAGAGGGACGAATCGAATTGACTATCGGCTCGGATCCGGTGGCTGTGCATGTACGTTTTGTGGATACCGGCCCAGAGCGGTCGGTCCATCTACGGATGGAATGGCTGGAGTCGCCAGCCGGGTAGGGCGAGGTTCGCCCGCCAGCGGGCAAAGCCCGCCCTGCCTCGCTGTTTCCGGAGTTCACCGTTGGTGAGGTTCACGGGCGACGGCAGAGCGTGGCCCATTCTCAATTCCGCTTCCTCAATTCTGCA
>JAUCQB010000043.1 GCA_030372985.1 Phycisphaerae bacterium | reverse complement strand
TTCGGAACTCGTCGGCAGCGTCAGATGTGTATAAGAGACAGAAGGACCGTCGATACAGAACGAATAACGTATATGAGCTTTGGGTTCCTGATGATGAGTCAGTGCAAAAGTCTGTGAATAAATCACTTACTCGCAAACAAGCCGAGTCAGCCTCGGGGATGCTCGCGGGTGGTTCCCTCGGGGTTTGTTTGAGACGCAGAGGCACGGTATAGTTGCGGCTTCTGGGACCTTTTCGAATCGAGGCTTCCGCCGGGAACCCGGTTTCAATTCGGAGACGCCCTCCGTGAACCATCGAGTGGTGGCACTGCTTGCGTTCTCTCTCCTCCTGGGGGCGTCGGGCGCCGACGTATGCTGCAATGGTGACTGTGATGAAGTGGTTCTGACCGCCTGTGGCACCTACGGTGGCGAATGCACCTTCGACCTGGTACCCGTGTTGTCGGGGTCCGTTGAGGAGTACCAGCCGACCGTTACCTGGCCGAAAACTACCTTGACCTGGGCTTTGGTCAAGCCCTGGCCCGGCCTCGACGAGCAGAGCCAGGCACAAGTCATCCAGATGGCCTTCCAGGCCTGGGCACATCACTGCCCGTTGTTTTTCAGCCAGGTCGATCCGGCCAACGAAACAGCCGACATTGTCATCCTGTTTGAATCCGGCGACCTCGGCGACGGCACTTACTTCGACCAGCATAGCGACTCGCAACGCAATGAGTTGGGCCGGGCTTTCTTCCCCGGAACCACGCGGGCCGGGCTTATCCAGCTTGACGCGAACGACTCGTGGTCGCTGGAGCCGACGGAGGGCCACAAGCACCTTTTAACCATCCTCCTCCACGAAATCGGTCATGTGTTGGGCGTCGAGCACGTCGCATCACCTCCGCCCGGCGTGCATCCCAGGCCGGTCATGGAGGCGCAGAACCGCATGCCAGTAGACTGCCAGGGGCCGGAAGACTGCCTGACGGCGGCCGATATTGAGGCCATTCAGGTACTGTATGGCAGCGCGGATGGCACGGTTCTTCCTCACCCGGTACCGCAGCCCGGCCAACTGCCCGACAATCCAGGCGATTGGACGGGCACCGACGAACTGGATTCCGATCGCGACGGTCTGCCGAACGCCATGGAGATGCTCATGCTGGACACCGACCCGTTGGCCGCGGACAGCGACGGAGACGGAGTTGGCGATTACGAAGAGGTCTTTATCTACGGTACCCCCGCCAGTTCTCCCTTCTTTGCCCTTCGCCGCCATCCTCCCGTCGCGGTTGCCGAAGCGGTCATCCCTGCCGTGGAGGCCGGCTGGGTGACGACACTCAATGGGCTGCATTCGAGCGATCCCTGCGGTCGGCCGCTCGAGTACAGTTGGGTCCAGCTCGACGGTGTAGAAGTGACGCTGATTCGCCCCAACATCGCGAAGCCTTCGTTCGCCGCCCCTATGGTAGAGGTCAACACGATTCTGACTTTTGAACTAACAGTCAGGAACGGCATCGGCACTGCCAGCGACAGCGTTTCGGTCATGGTCTATCCGCGTTACGGCACCGCGGTCACCCTTCTCGCCGACGCCGGAGAGAATCAGGACGTTGTTGAGGGCCATCTTGTGACACTGGATGGCTCCGCCAGCGCAGGCTCCGAGAACCTGGAACTCTCATACTTATGGTCCCCAATCGCCGGACCACCCGTCGACCTGTCCGGAAATGCCGACGCAAAGGTACATTTCACCGCACCGCCGGTTGACACGCAGACCACCTTGACGTTTCACCTCGAGGTGTCTGACGGCTCGGACACCGACATCGACAGTGTGGTGATCACCGTGCTGCCTGATACCGCGGACCGCGACGGCGACGGCCTGACGGATCAGATCGAGATCGACTTCTATGGTACTGATGCGGAGAACCCCGACAGCGACGGTGATGGCTTCCCGGATGGTGCCGATGCATACCCGCGAAACCTGCTGTTCCACTGATCGGTGATGCGGCCGTCACCATCTCCATTCCACCTGGGCGCCGTAAACCTGCTTATCATAAGTGAACGGCTCGAAGTAGCTCGTGCGGCCTCGATTTTGCTGAGCGGCGGTGACGTTGGACTCAGATTGCGTCCATTGGATCAGGCCGTGAAGGGTCATCGTCCCCAGCTTCGGATCGTCGATCAGCACCTGCGACAGCCCCACAGTGTACGTCGTGATCAGGTCTGACCGGGCGTCGCCGCTCGCGTCGATCAGGCTTGCGTTGCGGTAGTCTTCGATCCGCCAGGTGCAGCCCAGTCGCAGCAGCAGTTCCTTGTCCGGGAGGAACAGGTATTGTCCCGGCTGGTTGGGGTTGATCAGCGGGATGGTTGCGGCCGCACCCATATCGTGGGCCATCTGATCGAACTCCCGCCCATCGGTGGAGATGCATGAGAAACGATACGCCAACCCGATCCGCCAGATCCAATCGAGCTGCGACAGCGGCTGGAACAGCAGTTCCTGATCTACGCCGATGCCCCAGACGGTCGAGTCGCGATCGAATACCGGATCAGTCTCATACCTGAAGTCGTCGAACTCGATCTGAGCGTAAACCCTGGTCCGATCCGGCCGCAACAGGCCCGGTTCCGGTTGCCACTGGTACATCACAGACGGCATCAGGCGATGCGCGGACACAAACGAATCGCGGTCCAGCAGGATCAGGTCGTAGTCGTACTGCATCTCGGCCAGCCAGGAATCGCCGATCTGCCGTCCGTAGCGAACGTAGCCGCCGTAGTCCTGGACGTCGAACTGCTCGATGCTGAAGTTCCAGGTCTGGCCGAGGCGCGCACCGGCCACAATTGTGTCGGTCTGGCTCGCCAGCAGGGCGTAATCCAGCCGGAAATCGGAGCCGAAGACGCCGTCTGCCCGCCCGCTGACGATGTCCAGCCCGGGCACCGCGTCGTTGGCGAAACTGACGTTGGTGTCGTAGGCCAGGCCGACCCGGTAGCTGATATTGAGCAACTGCCGCCGAGCTTCCCGCTCGTAGCGGGCGATCAGCCTCTCCAGATCGGGATCGTCAATCCTTTCGCTGCGAACAGCCTCGGCGGCCGCCCTGAGCTGCTCTATAGCCTCGAAGGGTCGTCCCAACTGACTCAGGGCCGCCCCGGTAAACGCGAGCATCCAGGGGTTCCGGTCCTCGTGGATTGCCACCTGGTTCAGCTTGCCCAGGGCCTCCCCCGGCCGGCCCTGTACGATCAACTCGGCCGCCGAGTCCAGCAGGCCCCGCACCTCGCTGGAACCCTCGTTCTGACCGCCCGGCTCCCCGGCAACCGCGGGGCTGCCAAGGATGAGCAGTAGGCATAAGGCGACCATCAGGCGTGGCAGGCAGGCACCCCGTGCTGAATGCATGAGCGTATTCATAAGCTGACCGTCATGCTCCGACGTCGAGAGGTCGAATCATAGCTGCACGCCGGGACAGGCCGGCGTATCGCTTCGAAGATGCCGTTTCCCGGCTTGAAGGGTCCTCACCCGGTTGCACGACACAGGCATCATATTGCGGGCCTGAGCACACCTCAACCAGCGCGATCTCAGACTCCCCCTGTGCCTCTTGGCGCAGATTCCGCCGACTGCGAAAGAATCCATCCTTTCCCGCGAATACTGGTCAGGAGACGATGTGGTCCGGTTCGAAACAGCCGGGCTCAGAAGCGAAAACGCCGGAGGCACATGGCGGCTTTGACCGCATGGTCGAAAGGGACCGACGATGCTGGACGTCCAAGTCACGCGGGATGAGATTCACTTCGGCGCGAGCCTGACAGTGCATTTCGCGGCAAGCCTGCAGGCGTTTGAAGATCCGTTGGAGCACACGCACGCGGTGGGTATCCGCTCCTTCCCCATCTACCGGATAAGCGAGTGTGGAGATCGCCTTCCGGTGTCGTGGGGCGGTGTGCTCCTTCCCCTGAGCCAGGACGAATCGCTGCAGATCTGTTTCTCGGCCCGCTGGTGGAAACCGAACGCGGTCAAGGTGGGCATTGGAGACAGTGACGCTCTCAGCGGGGGGATATGGAACGAAGAGCTGACGCCCGATCCTCAGAACTACATCGTCTGCCCGGTTCAGGATTCCCTGGACGGACTTGGCCTTGGCGATGGTTCAGGCCGGCAGGCCACGGCCATCAAGCCGGCGTATACCGCGGCGGAACCTGATGCGGCGGGCTGGTATCAACGTCTTCGGCTGGTGGTGTACGAGCCTCGACCGGGGTTATTCCCGGATCGGCCGCCCCGGGCACGTCGCCCCGATGAGTTGAAGATGCGGGGTAACAGCCACCTGGACACGCACCGTTTGACGCTCGCCGGCAAATCGCCCTCTCAGATTCGACTCGATCCATACGGCATCGCGACTTGGGACCAGGATGACTGCAGATCCATCGACGTGTATCTTGTTGATCAAACCAAGTTCCGAATACTCACCGGCATTTAGCCCCTGCTGAAATCGATGGGCTGACCGAGAATCGCGATGGTTCAGCGATTCCCGCAGATCATTCTGGGGTCCAGCCGGGGAACCGGTCCTTGTCCCACATGCGGACGTAGTCGGGGAGCAACTCAGGTGGTTCCCAGTACTTCGGCACCATCATCAGGTGAGAGTCGATGAACCGGTTTGCCCTCTTGGTCACGTTCACTTCAGCCCCAGGGCCGATTCAGTCGACGCGTAGACAACCAGCGACCGCGGGTATCCCCGGCCCGGAAGCGCACTTCTCAAAGAGCTCAAGGTCGGACTGATCGACATCGCGGTCGCCGTTGAAATCTGCCTCTTGGCAGGCTGGATCCGAGGCAGTAGCACCGATACCTGACAAGCACGCCTGGAAGAGACTAAAATCGCTCTGATCAACGTCCTGGTCGTAGTCGAAGTCACCTGCAACAAGCCATTCTTGCTGCAGGGCGAAGAAGGCTTGTCTGGGCTGCATAGTGTCAAGCTCAAGATCGTTGTCGACCGGCCGCATGATACCCCACCACTCCTCGTTGCTGAAGCCGTCGGGATGCGCCGCGAGCGTGTAGCCGCGAGAACTATGGCTGCAGGTCAGCCACACAGGCCATTCAGCCCCCTGGTGCCATCGTCGAGGTGTATGATGCGAATGGCGTGTGGAAACTCTACCGTCCCGCAACGCCGACGCTTAACGGTATTGACGGTGACCCGAACGTGCCGCTTTCAACGGACCGCAACGATCCCCTGATCAGCGACGACGACAACGACGGAAAGCCGGGCG
>JAUCQB010000042.1 GCA_030372985.1 Phycisphaerae bacterium | reverse complement strand
CGCTGTCTCGTGGGCTCGGAGATGTGTATAAGAGACAGGCATCCGCCGGATGGTCCGTCCGCAGCGGCTCGGGCCGCTGATGAATGCGGTGATGTCGCGGGTGCGGTAGCGGATGACCGGCATGGCCTTCTTGCTCAGCGTGGTCAGGACGAGCTCGCCCTCCTGGCCGTCGGGCAACACCTCGCACGTCTCCGGATCGATGATTTCGGGATAAAAATGGTCCTCGAAAATAAACAGACCTTCCTGGTACGGTGTTTCTGAGGCCACGCCGGGACCGATGATCTCGGAAAGACCGTAGATGTCCATCGCCTTAATGCCCGATTCTCTCTCAATGTGCTGGCGCATCGCCTCGCTCCAGGGTTCGGCTCCGAAGATGCCGGCCCGCAGACGCAGTTGCCGCATGTCCACGCCGAGTTCCCTGGCCCGCTCGATGAGGTGGATGAAGTAGGTGGGCGTGCAGCATATCGCCGTCACGCCGAAATCCTTCATCACCATGATCTGGCGGTCCGTGTTGCCGCCGGAAATGGGAATCACCGTGGCACCCAGCGCCTCGGCGCCGTAGTGAGCCCCGAGCCCGCCGGTGAACAAGCCATAACCGTAGGCGTTCTGGATGATGTCGCCGCGGTGCAGGCCGCAGGCCGCGAACGTCCGAACCATGACGCTCGCCCAGACCTCAAGGTCCTCCTGTGTGTAGGCCACGACGATCGGCTTGCCGGTCGTCCCGCTGGAGGCGTGCAGGCGGACGATCTCCTGCATAGGGCTCGCGAAAAGCCCGAACGGGTACGTGTCTCGCAGGTCCGTCTTGACCGTGAACGGCAGCTTGCTGATGTCATCCAGCGATCGAATGTCGTCCGGCGTCAGGCCCTTCTCTTGCATACGCTGGTGAAAAAGCTCCACGTGATCGAAAGCCCGCCGGACGACCGCCGTGAGCCGACGGAACTGCAGGTCTCGCAACTGCGCAACCGGCAGGAAATCCGGCGCACAGGCCGGGTGAAAACCGCCCGGCAAATCGTTCCACATTTCTTTGTACATTTGTCTTCTCCCGAGGGATACCACTCGTCTCAACGGGCCGACGAACCCTGTTTCTCCCGTCCAACCGAACGACCGAGCGAGAAAGCCTTGACGTTCGCCTCGTGCAGTTTCTCGGCAAGGCTCGCCTTCACCGCCGTCAGCCAGCTTGACTCAGGCAACGGCAGATACGCACTGAGCACTCCAAGCAAGGCCACGTTCAAGCTTCGGGGGCTGTCCAGCGAGGTGACGGGCACATCATCCGGGATGATCATCACGCCCCCCGCCTTGAGATACCGCTTGCTGCCCTCGACTTCTTCCGGCGCCATCACCACGACGAAATCGGCCTCGCCGGCCGGCACCATCGGACTGAACACCTCCGACCCGAAACGGACGTCGCTGGTCACCGAGCCGCCTCGCTGGGCCATGCCGTGGACCTCGCTCTTCTTCACGTCGAGGCCCTCGTCGAAGGCCACCTGGGCCAATATGTCGGAGGCCTTGAGCACGCCCTGGCCGCCGAGGCCCGCGATCACCACATTGGTTACGCCACTGGACACGTCTTTCTCCATCATCTACTTCCTGGTCCCCGCCGAGGCCGCCTGTTCATACGCCTTGATCCTGGCCGTGGCCAGCAGACAGGGACGCCGCGCGACGATCAGGGTCAACTCGTCGGCCGACAGGCTGTCGCTCAGCAGCTTCTCGAAGGCCGACTCATCCTTGGTGGCATCCACGACGTGAACATTCCGAATCCCCAGCGACCGGGCCAGGTCCTCGTACGAGACTCTTCCCGTCGTCTCGTGTGTGAGCGTGCGGCCGGTCCCCGGATGCTCCTGCAGGCCGGTCATCGCCGTCGTGCCGTTGTCCAGAATCAGCACAACGTGACCGGTGGGAGGAGGGTTGTAGACCATCTCAACCAGGCCGGTGATGCCGCTGTGAACGAAGGTGCTGTCGCCGATGACGCTGACCACCTGCCGCGCCTGCTCGGGTGGCAACACCTGCCGCAAGCCCAGACCGACGCCGATACTCGCCCCCATGCACACGCAACTATCCATCGCTTGATAGGGGGGTAGAACACCCAGCGTGTAACAGCCGATGTCACCTGCCACGATGCATTTCAACTTGCTCAGCACGCCGAAGACCGTCCGGTGCGGGCAACCCAGGCAGAGCGCCGGCGGCTTGCCTCGCGGAGGAGCGGGCTCGGGCGTCGTGTCACCCGCCAGGATGCGCCGGACCCTGCCCACGTTGAATTCCCCGAAACGATACATGTCCGGCTTGCCCGTGACCTCAATGCCGCCGGCCCGGAGTGACTCAACCAGGTATGGATCGCCTTCCTCGATGACCGTGCAGCGATCCACTCCGGCGGCGAACTTGCGGGCCGCTTCCATCGGCAGCGGATAGGTCATCCCCAGCTTCAGCACGCTCGCCTGCGGGACCGCCTCGCGAACGTGAACGTAGGAGATGCCCGACGTGATGATCCCCAGGCTGCGATCGCCGTCGATGACCCGATGCAGACCGGAAGTCTCATTCCACGCCGCAATCTGGGCGATCTTCTCGCGCAGCCGTCGGTGTGCGGGCCGGGCATGGGCAGGTATCATGACCCGCCCGGCGATGTCATGCTCGAACCTCGGTGCCGGCGCCGGCATCTCGCCGACCGGTCGCACGACGGTCTTGGAGTGGCATACCCGCGTGGTCATCCTCAGGATGACCGGAATCTTCCACTTCTCGGAGATCTCGACGGCCCGCAGTGTGAAATCGAAGGCCTCCTGCGAATCCGAAGGCTCGAGCATCGGCACGGCCGCAGCAACCGCGTATCGGCGGTTGTCCTGCTCGTTTTGGCTCGACGCCATACCCGGATCGTCGGCCGAGACCACGATGAGCGCCCCGACCACGCCCGTATAGGCGGCCGTAAACAACGGATCGGCGGCCACGTTCAAGCCGACGTGCTTCATCGTCACCAGGGCCCTGGCTCCGCCGAAGGCCGCCCCCAAGGCCACTTCCAAGGCGACCTTCTCGTTCGGCGACCACTGGGCCCTGCCGCCCATCCCCCCGAAATCCTCCAGAATCTCCGTCGATGGCGTGCCGGGATAGCCACTGCCAAGGGCCATACCCGTTCTGCGAGCCGCCAAGGCAACCGCTTCGTTCCCGCTCAACAACACACGATCAGTCTGCTGCATTTACTGCTCCGAGCTGCCCGAGAAGATCGGGACCAGCCACATAGGAGGCCGAACAGGCTTGCCGTCGATACCGGTTACGGCGTGAACAGTATACCCTTCGGCCACGCCCTGCCCACTGTGGGCCTGACTGATACGAACGTCGAATCGAACGCTTGCCTTCCCTGACATGCCGGCCGAGACGCGCATCTCCAGTTCGTCATCATAACGGGCCCGGCCAAGATAGCGAACATGGGCTTCAATCACCGGCAGACAGACGCCGCGGGTCTCCATTTCCGTGTAGGGCATCCCGGCCCCGCGCAGCCATTCCGTCCTGCCGCATTCGAACCATTCCAGAACGCGGGAGTTGTAGAAGGTGCCCATCTGATCGGTTTCACTATAACGCACACGAAACCGGACCCGATGCTCACCACAAGCCACGCCAGCATTCCTCGTACGCGCCGAGCACCAGACGCCTGCGCTGCTTGCCTCACGTCGGCTCGACCGAATGGCATTTTTTTAGCAAATTGTGTCTTTCTTGGCAACCACCCCTCAACTGGGCCGTCGCGAGTCGATGCCGCGGGTAGTCCAACGAGCCGGTCGAGCATGGACCCCGCTCGCAAGACCGCACCGGCCACGCCGCGAACCCAAAAAGCAGAGCGGCAGGGCCGGCCCTCAGCCGCCTCTGCCGCTCGCGGTTCCAAACCACCGCAAAGAGCCTGGTCCAGTGCCCGGCAATGACCGGTCAACTCACCAAGTGAGGTTCAACTCAAGACGCAAGAACGTCAGTGGGTCATTGCGGTCGTCCGTGTAGTAATCGCCTGGGAAGAAGAACTCCGGCATGACCCTGAAGAACGCATACTTGTTGATGGTGTACTTGAAGTAAGGTACGAGAATCTGGCCACGGAAGTTGCCGTTATCACTGAACCCGGTCCTCGTGTCGGCATATGTGTTTTCATCAGCGAAGAGGAACTGGTAGTACAAAGCCACTTCCAGGTCCTTCATGGGCTTGCAGCTCCAGCCCGGACCCACGCGATGGGTGTTGCCCAGATCCCAGACGCGATTCTCGACGCCATAGGAGTATCCGTAACCCTCGGTCCAGCGCGGGTACCGACCCCAGAGAATGTCAAACTTCTCATCCCTTCCCGGGGTGCCGGGATCATCACCCGAGGTGTACTCATATTCCAGGTAGACCTGGTTCTTGTACTTGTCATTGAAGTTGTAGCTGAGCTTGTTGACCGAGCCCAGGGCGCAGATCTCGCGGCCGTCGCGATGGCCGAACTGCCCGGCCAGTTGGACGTCGTATCTCCAGTTGTCGGTGATGTCACCGGCAACGCGACCGCCAAAGGTGTAGATGTCGGCATTATCGCCGGATCGCCGCGGCTCATCGGTCGTCGGGTTATCTCTGACCGGGAAGTACTCGGCCTCGTTGCGCTTGTAGAAGAAGTAGCCGTCGATCTGGGTCTTGGGCAGGGACTTGTTGCTCACGTAGACCATCACGCCCTGCTCATCCTGATCGGAGGCAAGACCCGGCACGCGCTTGTTGGCGATCCGTGGGAACCAGTGGTCCCACTGGGCATCCACCTCGAAATACGCCACGTCGAATTTCGTCTTGATCGGCTCGGCGTCGTACTCGAAGCGGACCCCGTCCACGAAGAAGGTCCTGGAGCCGTCATTGGGCGTCCCGTCGCCGGTCAGCCACGCAAACGGCAGGTCCTGTCGGCCTGCCGTGATGGTCAACGGCAATCCGAACGCCTTCTTGTACTTGAGGTACAGGTTGTCGAATACAACCTGATCTCGACTCTGGTCCCAGCCGCTGACCGGGTCGTTTTCACACCAGCTCCGGCCTTCCCACGTGAGCTTGATGTGAAACTCAAGGTCCTCAAAGTTGAGCGGCTTCAACGGCTGGAGAGTGCCCCACCATCGGGTTCGCAGTCGCATGTACGATGTCTCATGGTTGGGAGCCTGTTTGTCGAACCCGACGTTATTGAGGTACTCCCAGCGCAGGCGCATGTCCATGCCCCAGTTGAAGCCGGGGAAAGGATTCTTGGTCTTCTCGACAAATTCGTCGAAGGGATCGGCTGGGGGCTTCTCGACTGCCGCCGCGCCGCTCGGCTGAGTGGTCGCCTGGGCCATCGCCATCCTGGCTGAAGAGGCAACCAGCAGTGCCACCAGCGATACAGAGGTGGCAACCATGCACTTACTTTTCATGACTCTTTGCGCTCCTCTACTAGAAGGTCTCCGGGCACACCGTTTGAATCGCTCTTGAGCCGTCTCTGGGGTGACGGCATGACTGGTTTCTGTTCCGTCGCGAAAGCCCTGCATTTTGTCTGACCGACCGACCGCGCTGGTCGATCAACACCAGGACGAGTACCGCAACGTTTAGAGACGAACCTGACAACTATTCAGGTTACATCGGCAATTGAATGGCACCTATCCTTAGAGGATTTCATGGTTTCCGTCAAGTCGTCATGAGATCAGGACAGAATTATTTTCCCCGGACGGAATTTCGACACCCCCGAGAAGGGAACGACTGCTTCAGCAGAGACCAGGAATGGCACAAACACGCCAAGCGCTGGCAAAGCCATCTCTCTTCGATCCTCAAGCGGCGTCAGCAACTCCCTGCGCATATTGATCATTTTTTCCGTATCATGGTGGCGTGGCCTGATTTCGCAAGGCGGACCGCCTTCTTGCCGGTCGCAGTCAAAACGCATCGTGATCCAGAAACACGCGCGCAAGCCGCACGGATCGCTGGCCGTAAGGTTCTATGGATCTCCACTCATCCACAACCATTCGGATCGCTTGTGCCCCCGGGCTCGCACCGCTGCTTGAAGCGGAGGTTCGGCTGCTGGGCTGTCCAGTCACGGCCGTGGACGACACCGGCCTGAACACCAACGGCACGTTGATCGACGCCATGCGCCTGAACCTGCACCTGCGGACGGCATTCTACGTGCTTTACCTGATTGATGAGTTCCCCTGCGAGACACCCGAAGACCTCTATCGCCACGTCTCTTTCATTGAGTGGGAAAACTGGCTGCCGGCCGACGGTTATTTGAGCATCATCTCGCGAACGGACACCCCGGCCATCAACAACTGGACCTACGCGACGATGAAGGCCAAGGATGCCATCGTGGACCGAATGGCCGAGAAATCAGGTCGCCGTCCCGACTCCGGTCCGGAACGAGACCGGTTTGTCATCAATCTGTACTGGCGAAAGGACCGCTGCTGGGTTTACCTCAACACCTCGGGACAGAAGCTCTCAGATCGCAGCTACCGGCGCATCCCGCACAAGGCACCGATGCAGGAAGCGCTCGCAGCCGGGGTCATTCTGTCTACCGGCTACGATGGGTCGATGCCGCTGGTCAACCCGATGTGCGGCAGCGGCACGCTGGCGATTGAGGCGGCACTGATTGCCACGAACCGCGCGCCGGGCCTGCTGAGAGGCAACTTCGGTTTCATGCACACCCTTGGTTTTGACGCCGGCATCTGGGAACAACTTCGTGCCGAAGCCCGCAAGCAACGTTCCAAGTCGCCGCCCGCCCCGATCATTGCCACGGACATTGACGAAGCTGCCCTCCAGGCCGCCCGCAAAAACGCCATGACCGCCGGTGTCGAGCATCTGATCCAGTTCGAGAGGTGCGACTTCGCCGACACCCCCCTGCCGCCGAGCCCTGGAATGGTCATCCTCAATCCGGAGTACGGCGAACGGATGGGCCAGGTCGACGAGCTTCAAGGCACTTACAGGCGAATCGGCGATTTCTTCAAGCAGCGGTGCCCCGGATGGACCGGATACGTGTTCACCGGCAACATGGACCTGGCCAAAAAGATCGGCCTGAAAGCCAGCCGCCGGACCCCGTTCTTCAACGCCAAGATCGAATGCCGGCTGCTCAAGTACGAGCTGTATGAAGGAAGCCGAAGAAAGGATGAAGGCGGAAGGATGAAGGATGAATGAAAGGCGATCGGTCCCGAGGACAAGGATCGGCTGGGTGGTCCATTCATCCGCGCCAGCGGATGGGTGGGGTCGCGATGATGAGTCGCGGTGCATGCTCGCCGCAAGCAGGTCGGGTGGCCGGGTGGCCCATTCATCCGCGTCGGCGGATCGATGGGGCCGCGATGATGATTTGCGGTCGGCGGCCAATCAGCCTCGCGTCAATGAGGATGGGAAGCCGATGTTCGAAAGGGATCGAACAGCAACTGCTGCCCAACAACCCTCGCTGGTGATCGCTTGGTATCGAGCCACAAACGCATCTTGACACCCGGCCGATATGGCCAGGCCGCCTTGCCGAGCATGATGCCGGATTCAGGCGTTGGCCAAGCATCGAAGCAGATGAACGAGACCGTCGATTCCGACCACGTGCCCTGCTCAACATCGATCACGTCAAACCCGACAACAAACCAGTGGTGATTCCAGCTGCCATGCCGAGTCTTGTTGAACTCCTCGCAGGAGCGGCACCGCGCCACAACCACCACCTCAGATCCCCGCTCAGGTATGACGTCGTAATAGATTGCCAGGTGGGAGTCGACCGTTGCGTTCACCGATGGCTTGGGCCCAGGGGGCCCAGAACGGCAACCCGAGCAAGCACACGCCACAACAACAGCCACAGTTAGCGGGACACGCATCGTGGACATAGCAGCACCTCCCAGAGCCAGCGTACCGCCGCCCCCGTGATGTTAAGTCACTCCCAGGATGCAAAAGTTCCCGGAATTGCCGAAAGAATTGGCCAAGGAAGGCGCAACCCGCACGCTCGCTCAAGGTCGTCTCGCTTCACGGCCACAATGCCGCCACGGCCACGACCAGCCAGATCAGCACCCCGGCGGCCAGCTTGGCCACCGTGCCGAAGAAGCGACCAACGCCCGCCCCCACGCCCGCCTTAAGGGCGGCGCCTTGCTGACGGCCGCCGGACAGCTCCAGGCCCCAGGCTCCCAGTCCGGCGCCAAGGCAGGCCCCAACAAGCGAGCCCAGCAGCGGAATCGGAATGAGGAACGTCCCGGCCAGCGCACCGATCAGCCCGCCGGCCAATGCCCCGATCGATCCCCGCCGACCCCCGCCCGTGGCTTTCGTCCCGACGACCCCTGCAATCAGTTCCAGCACCTCGGCCAGAGTCGCCACGACCACGATCGCCGCCAGCACCCCGATGCCGATCATCGGCGCATCCGTCGTCGAGTCGGCCGGCCATTGCCACCATGCGACGAGCGCGGTCGTGATCACCATCAACCACGTGCCCGGCAACCCCAGCGCCACCAAGGCCAGCCAAGCCGCATTGAGCAGCAACAGCATCACGACAAGCAGCCAGAACATGTTCACGAATCCGTTCTCATCAAAGCCGCAGACCTACCGACTGCGTTCCGAAGCACCACTGTACTGCGGCTTCCAGATCCAAGGCACGGCACCGACGCGTTTGGCCCAGGCTTCCCACTTGGCTGTCATTTTGGCCACTCGTTGCGGCTGCTCGGCGGCCAGATCGTGCAGCTCCGTCCGGTCGGCGTCCATATCGTACAGCTCCCACGAACCGGCCGGCCCTTTGGCAACCAGCTTCCACCGGCCGATCCGGATGGCCCGGTTGCCCTCGTGTTCCCAGTACAGGGCCTCTCGCTTGATGGTCTGCCCCGAGAACGCGGGAGCAAGACTCGCGCCCTCCATCGGGAGAATCGCATTGCCCCGGTGCTCGGCCGGGTAGCTTGCACCGGCCAGGTCCACACAGGTCGCCATCAGGTCGATCACCTGGCCCGGCTGGTGTTCGATTTCGCCCCGGCGTTGAATACCCCTCGGCCAATGGGCAATCAGCGGCGTTGAGATGCCGCCTTCGTGGACCCAATGTTTGTATTCGCGAAACGGCGTATTCGAGACGTTCGCCCAGTTGCGGCCGTAGGCGATGTACGTGTCCGGGCCGCCCGGCATGACCCCCGGCCCACCAAGAACGGCACGGCCGTCGCGCGTCTGCATCGGCGGCCAGATCTTCGTCTGGAGTTCATCTGGCCCCAGGGGCCGAAGGTCCTTCAGATGCCAGTCCGGATTGTCCGTGCGGCCGAGCCCCTCGGCACACCCGCCGTTATCCTGCAAGAAGAGAACCAACGTATTCTCAAGAAGGCCGGTTCTCTCCAGTTCATTGACAACCCGGCCCAGCCCCTCGTCCATGCGGTCGATCATCGCCGCATACACCTCCATGCACCGGGCCTCCCAGGCTTTGTGCTCGAGCTTGGCCCAATGACCTGCCTGCGGAGACAAGGCCCAGTCGTCGCGGATCAGACCAAGCTGCTTGAGCCGCTCGAAACGTGCGCGGCGAACGGGTTTGTAACCCTTGTCATACCGGCCCCGATACTTGGCGATGGCTTCCTCGGGGGCGTGCATGGGCCAGTGTGCGGCCGTGTAGGCGACGTACATGAAAAAGGGCCGGCCGCTCTTCCCGGCCGCGTGGTCGGCGATGAATCGGACGGCGTTGTCGCTGATCGCATCCGTGTAATAGAACCGCTTGGGCTTATACTCGGCATCGTTCTCCGGCGTGATCATCGTATTGTCGCGTGTGAGCGTCACCGGGTCGTAGAAACTGCCCCCACCGGTAATCGTGCCGTAGAATCGGTCGAACCCCCGCTGCAGAGGCCAGTTGTGCGGCTTGTCACCGGCTCGCTCGCGTCTGGTCACATGCCATTTGCCACACATGTACGTCGCGTAGCCTGCGCCGCGCAGGACCTCCGCAATGGTCACTGCGCGTCGGCTCAGGTCACCTTGCCAGGGTCCGGGCGGCCCTTCGGGCGCACCGGTCATGTGTCCCATGCCGGCCTGATGTGGATGCAGACCCGTGAGCAAGGAAGCCCGTGTCGGGCAGCACCGGGCCATGTTGTAGAACTGCGAAAAACGCAGCCCTCCGGCCGCCAGCCGGTCGAGCGTGGGCGTCCGGATCTCGCCGCCATAGCAGCCGATGTCCGAATACCCCATGTCGTCGCTCATCACAATGATGATGTTCGGGCGGTCCGAACCGGCCGGTGCCGACGATTGAGCCCACAGATCCGGACTACAGAACACTGCAACCACGACGGCGACAAACAGCAGCAGCCGCGAGCGACAAGCCGTGCAAAGCTGATACGTGCTCATCATCACTCCTCGCCGGACGCGGATCGTCCGGCGCCATCCGCACCAGGACACCGAGGCCCGCCGACCACGATTGTTTCTCGCTTGTGCCGGTTTCTTCGCCGGACACCACACTCAGCAACCTCGGCAGGTAACGACAACATACCCCTCATTCCCCATTCCGCATTCACCATTCTCGACTCCCCGGCGTTGCCGTATGCAACGCTGGGGCTCAGTAGCTGTGCTCGCCGAGTTGGACCTTGCCGCGAAAGAGCCAGTAGATGACGCCGGTGTACGCCAGCACGAAGGGCATGCCGATGATGGCAATGATCAGCATGATCGTCAACGTGCGGGCCGATGAGGCGGCATTGTAGATCGTCAGGCTGTACTCGGGGCTGAGGCTCGAGGCCACGAGATTGGGGCTCAGGGCGATCGAGAACAGGAAGATGAAGGCGGCGATCGTGCAGCAGGATGAGACGAATGCGTATCCCGGGCGTCCGAGGTAGATCGCCCGCGGGATATTGGCGATGGCCAGCACATTGAGTACCACCACGACCCAGGCCCACGGATGATCGGCGAAGTTGCGGGTCGCGCTTGGGATATTGGCCAGCGTGAAGATGGTGGTCATGAGGTAGAGCACCAGAAAGGCGCCGAACGTGTGCCACATCCAACTGCCGATCCGCTCCTGCAACTGCCCCTCGGTCTTGAGGTACAGGTATATGGCCCCGTGCATGGCGAACATCGCCACGGTAAAACATCCGACCAGAAGCGGGTACGGCCGCAGCAGGTCAGTGAATGAGCCGGCGAACTCCATGTCCGGGCCGATGGGCATGCCGATCATCGCGTTGCCCACCGCCACCCCGAACAGGAAGGTGGCCAGCAGGCTGCCCGCAAAGAAGCCGACATCCCAGATTCGTCGCCACGTCGGTGATGCGGTCTTGCCCCGGAACTCCAGCGACACGGCCCTGAAGATCAGGGCCAACAACAAGGCCATGAAGGCGATGTAGAAACCGGAGAATATCGTGGCGTATGCGTGTGGGAACGCCGCGAACATCGCCCCGCCGAAGGTCACCAGCCAGACCTCGTTGCCGTCCCAAAGGGGCCCGATCGAGTTCATGAGCACGCGGCGTTCGCGGTCGTCGCGGGCGGCCAGGTGCAAGATGCCCACGCCCAGATCGAAGCCGTCGAGAATGGCATACCCAGTCATGAGCACGCCCAGGAGCACGAACCAGATCTGGCAAAGCGTGTCGTGGGTGAGTTCCATGGCCTTATTCCCGGCCTCCGTTATCTTCGGAGCCTCCTGGCTCATTCTCGGTCATCGATACGCCTTTCTCGTGCCCGGCGAACCGTGCGGCCGTGTCAAAGAAGCCCCTGCTACCGGCCGTTCCGGCTGCCGCCGGCTCCGGGCCGGCTTTGATCTTGGCATTGAGCAGGTAGAGCCAAATGCCAACCAAGATCAGGTAAATCAGGCCGAACATGATGATCGAGCCGAGAACCTCGGCGGCCCCGACGGCCGGCGAAGCTGCCTCGGACGTTTTGAGCAGACCGTACACGATCCAGGGTTGTCGACCGATTTCAGCGGCCGCCCAGCCTAACTCATTCGCGACGTACGGCCCGATGACGGCGAACACGAACGCCCACATCAGCCACTTCTTGCTGAACAGCGTCCCTCGCCACCACAGAATGGCCGCCAGCACGGTGATGACAATGAAGAACATGCCGAGGCCAACCATGATGTGGTAGCAGTGGAACGACGCCGCGACCGGCGGCCATTCGTCTTTGGGGAAGCGGTCCAGGCCCTTCACTTCCGCCTTGGCGTCGTTGTGGATCAGGAAGCTCAGCACGCCCGGGAGCTTGACGCCCGCACGCACCTGCTGCGTTTGCTCATCCGGCAAACCAAACAGATAGAGCGGGACTCCCCCGGCTGTCTGGAAATGCCCCTCGAACGCGGCCATCTTGGCGGGTTGGTTGTGATACACGTTCTTGGCCTGCGAATGGCCCGAAACCAGAGCTGCCAGAGACGCAACGAGGGCCACGCCCAGGGCAGCGGTGAAAGACCGACGGGCAAACGTCTCGTGACGTTTCCTGAGGATGTAATACGCCGTGATGCTCATCACGAAGAAGGCACCAAGGATAAACGCGCCAATCCAAACGTGGACGAGGCGTTCGACGGTTGAGGGATTGAAAACGACGGCCCAGAAGTCTGTGATTTCGGCGCGGATCTGAGTCCGGCCGCCAATGGAGTACTCGACCAGATGATAGCCTGTCGGCGTCTGCTGCCAGGAGTTGGCCACGACAATCCAGATCGAGGAGAAGATCGATCCCAGCGAGACCATCAACGCAGAGAAGAAGTGCATCCGCGGCGAGACACGGTCCCAACCGAATACCAAGACAGCCAGAAATCCGGATTCGAGGAAAAACGCGAAGATGCCCTCGGCGGCCAGAGCGGAACCGAAGACATCGCCGACATACCGCGAGTACGTCGCCCAATTGGTACCGAACTGGAATTCCATGACAATTCCGGTGACCACGCCCATCGCGAAATTGAGGGCGAAGATCTTCGTCCAGAACTTGGCTGCGGACTTGTAGCCCGGATCGCCGGTTTTCAGCCATGCCCCTTCCAGAATGACCAGCATCGCCCCCAGCCCGATCGTCAGCGGCGGGAAGAGGTAATGGAACATGATCGTCAGGGCGAATTGGACACGAGATAGCCAGATGACGTCCATGGGGGGAACCAGCTGTTAGCTCTTGGCTATTGGCTCTTAGCCAGAACTCAAGTTGGGCACCTGAGCCAACCGCACAGAATAGCGGGAATCGGCCGGGTGTAAAGGCCTTTCAGCGATCGTTCGGGGTGCACAGTGGGGCGTGGAAAGCGGAGTTGATGATTTAATGTGCAGTTCCGCCCGCGGGAAGGTGAGTCACGCCCGCAAGAGATCGCCGGGTTTCTGCCACCGGGAGCGCTCGAAGGTGTATGGGCCGCTGACGCCCAGGCGCATCGCGGCCACGACCTGCTCGCGTTCTTCCATGGTCTCGCAGAGCTGGCGCGACAACTCGTGCATGGGCACGGTGTTGCGACCCTGCATGACCGGGATGTCCCAGAACTTGACCACCGGTTCGTCCTTGCCCGCCGAGCAACGGACGTCGACTTCGCCGGACCACTGGCCGCACATGCCAACCGTGGTCAGGATGGTGACCATCGGGCGTTCCGCGCTCCAGTCAACGGGCGACGCCGCGACAAGAACGATGCGGTCTCGCTGGAACTTGCGGAGGTACATCCGTGCCGTCTTGACTCTCAGACCCGCCGCTTGGCAAGCTGCGACAATGCGACGTTTGACGTCCTCGGCGGGTTCGCGTCCTGCTCTGTTCATGATTCTCACTGCAAACCGGGATGGACCGAATCTCGCTCGCAACCGCAGAGCATCTTCCTGCGCGTCATTATGGTGAAAGCAGCGGCGTGCCACAAGCCCGCTTCACAAATCATTTTTATGTTCCGATAATATCCTTCACGGCAGTGTTGAAGCCCGACAGTCCGGGTAGTCCCCGGCGCACGATGGATCCAACACGCCATCCGCTGAATGAGAACGGAGTGCAGATGAGCGAACAGCCAAGGGAGCATGAGAGCGATCTGGCAGTCATCGGCGCCGGCCCGGGCGGCTATACGGCCGCATTCATGGCCGCCGACCACGGCCGAAAGGTGACGCTGATCGACGAAACCGAGCAACCCGGCGGCGTCTGTCTGAACTGCGGATGTATTCCCTCTAAAACACTTCTTCATATGGCGCGCCTTCTCGCCGAGGCCCGCGAGGCGGCCGACCGCGGCGTGGTCTTCCAGCCGCCGGCCATTGATCTGGACAAGCTGCGGGCCTGGAAGAATGAGGTCATCTCTCGCAACGCCTCCGGCCTGCGGCAACTGGCCAGGGCCCGAAAGGTCGAGATCGTCCGGGCTCGCGCCCGGTTCATCGGTCCGCGGACGCTCCGACTCGCCGACAGCGCCGGCGGCGACCTTCGCCTCGCCTTCAACCACGCGATCATCGCCACCGGGGCAAGTCCTGCGAACGTGCCGGGACTGACCCTTGAAAGCACTCGGATCATGGACTCGACCGCCGCTCTTGATCTGCCGGAAATCCCCGCATCGCTTCTGGTCGTCGGCGGAGGATACATCGGCTTGGAGATCGGCACCGTCTACGCCGCGCTGGGCAGCCGCGTCACGGTGGTGGAGATGATGCCCGATCTCCTGCCCGGCGCCGATCGCGACCTGGTGCGTGTCCTGCACAACCGGCTGAAAAAGACCTTCACGAGCATCCGGCTGAAATCGAAGATCGTGTCGATCGCCGACACCGGCCAGGGTATCTCCGCCACGATTGCGACCGACGGGGCCGATCCGCCCGTCCGGCAGGTTTTCGATCGCGTCCTGATCGCCGTCGGCAGAACACCGAACAGCAGCGGGCTCGACTTGGACGAGGCCGGTATCGAGGTGGACAATCACGGCTTGGTGCGAGTCGACCAGCAGCGCCGGACCACCAATGAGCGCGTTTTTGCCGTCGGCGACGTCGCGGGCGGCCCCATGCTGGCCCATAAAGCCTCGCACGAGGCCCGGGTGGTCGCCGAGACCCTCGCCGGCAAGGACGCGCGTTTTGCCCCCATGGTTGTGCCGTGCGTCATCTTCACCGATCCGGAGGTGGCCTGGGCCGGGCTGACCGAGGCCGAGGCCTCTGAGAAGGGCATCCCCTTTGAGACGGCAAAGTTCCCGTGGGCGGCATCGGGCCGTGCGGCGAGCATCGGCCGGACCGACGGCCTGACCAAGATCCTCGTCTCGCGGGACGACAAACGCATCCTGGGCATCGGCATCGTCGGCAGTGGCGCCGGCGAACTGCTGGCCGAGGGCGTCCTGGCCATCGAGATGAAAGCCACGGCCCGGGACGTCGCCCGATGCATCCACGCTCATCCCACATTGTCGGAAACCGTCGGGGAGGCCGCGGAAGCGATCTTTGGAGCAACGCCCCATGTTTTCCGGCCCCAACGCTGACCCGACGTGGCCTCCGCCCGGCCCAGGACCCTCCCCAGGCCAGCCATTTGACCGGCGATGGTTTTTCGCGCATACTTGCGCCCTGCCGGTGAAATGGGTTCACCGCTCTTTAGTGCGGGCCACTCGGCCTTGAGGGGCGGCGCGAAACGCCGACCAACCCTTTGCAGGTATTCAAATGGTTCCCCTCCTACCCGGGATTCCCGCTTCAATCAGGTTCGGCGGCCATTCGGTAATGGTCCGTCCTCTCAAGACGGAGGCAACTCCACCATGTCGTTCGAAGACAAAACGATCGTGTGCTCGGACTGCGGCCAGAACTTCATCCACAGCGCCCAGGACCAGGCACGCTACGCCCAGCGCGGCTTCACCAATGAGCCGAAGCGCTGCCGCGAATGCCGTGACAAGCGCAAGGCCCAGGGTGGCGGGCGCTCCGGCGGCGCCGGCGGAAACCGCGGCGCTGACGGCGGCCGTGGCGATCGTGCCCGTCGGGAATCTTTCCCGGCCACTTGCGCCGAATGCGGCGCCCAGACGACCGTTCCGTTCAAGCCGGTCCAGGATCGACCGGTGTATTGCCAGGACTGCTTCCGGTCGCGCAAGCGCTAAGAATCCTCGCTAGCTGGTAGCTCGGCTTCGATCGGTTTTGATACACAGTGGAAACCGGGTGAACGCTCTGCGCACGTGCGGAGGTCACGGCACCAGAAGGGTATCGGTATCTGCGAAGGGTCTTTCCACGCCGGTGTAGTGGCTGAGCCGACCTGCCCGATAGATATCGTCCCGATCGACGCCGATGGTGGGGTGGGTAAACCAGCCGCCCGCGCCGCCCACGTAGACCGCGTTTTGACCCGCTCCATTCTCGTGGGCCAGCGAGTTGCCGGCCTCGTCATACGGACTGATGCGGTGACCGCCTCCGCGGCCGTCAAACCGCGGATTGGCATCCGCCCCGATCACCATCTGCGGGTCCATCTTCTCGACCCGCCATGCCTTCGCGACATTCATCAGCATTGAGCTGTAGTTGACATTCGCCGGCTCGGCGAAATCGTCGAACCGCCGGTAGTTCTTGGCAAGCATCGGTCGCGCGTCGGGAATGCTCGGGCAGATGAACACGCGCGGATCGTCGTTCGGAATCAGCCCCTGCCGGAGCAGAACATATAAAGTCCTGGTGTTGGAATAACGCGGCACGTTGGGTGTCCGCGTGGGCAGCCACGACGCGTTGGGCATGTATCCGAGCCACGGGAGATAGCCTTGGCTCTGCTGAGCGTACGCACTGTACCCCCTCGACACGGTCTGGAGTCCATACCGGCAGGCGTTTCGCTTCGCGATGTTTCGGGCCTTCTGGTAGCCCGGAACGAACACGCCGACGAAAAGGGTGATGCAGGCGGCGATGGCGATCAGCTCTCGCAACGACAGCACCGATTTGCCCGAGATGCCTCGTCCCTCCTCGGCTGATACAGGCGTCATCTCCTTGAAGGGAAGAGGCTTGGTGTGTTCATCGATTCGGGCCATGACCGCGTCCGCCAGGTTGGCGGATGGTTCAGGCACGTCCACGGCATCCAGAAGCCCCAACAGCGTACGCAAAGCCCGGCTCTGGGAAGCCAGTTCGGGCGATTCGGCCACCGTCTCTTCCACCTCGCGGGCTTGGTCCGAATCCAGGCGATCCAGATGGAGGTCCAGCAGTCTTGATTCAATGGTTTGCGGGTCTTCTCGCATCGCTCTAAGCACGCTCCTGCCCGTCCGTCAATCCCTAAATGGTTTTCAAGCCCCTTGGCGCCGAAGAGGCGCCCCCGGGTCGCTTGCTCACCGTGGCCTTGTAGGCCTTGCCGAAATTGGCCACCGCCGCGTGCAACCGGCTTTTGACGGTCCCTAGCGGGACATTGAGGATCTCCGCAATCTCCCGGTAAGGAAACTGATGGTAATAGCTCAGTACCAGCACCTCCCGAAGGTGATCCGGCATCCTCGTCAAAACCGCGCGAACCTGTTCGCGCTCTTCTATGCTCTCCAGCCGGGCTACCGGGTCGGCCGCGTTGTCGGCCATAAAATCCCGGAAGGTCTGCCCGGCATCATTTTCTGCATGACCGACCTGTGCATCGAGCGGCACTTCAGGCTTTCGCCCTCGGCTCCGGAGGCAATCGCGGGCCTTGTTGGCGGCGATGGTGAACAGCCACGGCTTGAATCGCCGTGACCGGTCGAAACTCGCTGCCGCCAAGTGAACCTGCAGAAACGCCTCCTGCACGACGTCCTCAGCCAGCGTCTGGCTGCCGGTGAACCGGGCCAGAAAGCGGAACAGCTCCTGACTATGCCGCCGGACCAGCAGCTCAAACCGGTCGGGTAGGCCTTGAATATGTTCGGCCAACAACTGCTCGTCCGAAGGTGTCGTCACCGCTTCAACAGTTCCTTACGACTTAACTTACGTTTTGTTCACCGCCTTCTTCGGCCATGGCTTCATGATAGATGCATGCCCGTCGGCGGTCAAAGCGAGGCAGGGCGGGCACCGCCGTAACGTTTGCAGGAACAAAGGGTTGAGAGCTGTTGACCATTATCGGTCCCAGGCGGCTTCCTCGATCAGCCTTCAGGCCGCTCCTACCCGCCGCTCGCATACCCGGTCTGTTGTCTTCTGCGCCGGCGTTCTCGCAGGGTACGAATGAGCACCCACAATCCAAAAATGATCGCAGCCCCGACCAGAGGCAGGAGCTTGAAGCTGGGCGGCGGGGGTACCGGCAGCGTAACGCCGGGCACGGTGACCACTTTCTCATCGGCGAACTTAATGGTGACTTGCCCCTTGCCGACCATGGCGCCCTTGGCGGTGAGGCGCATCTCAAAATCGTGCCGCCCACCCGACGCGATGCCGGGGTTAGGCGCTTGGGGTCTGGCAATGCAGACCCCGGGCTTGTCGGGAACGCCGACATTCACCAGATAGGTACACTCCTGTTCCCATCCGGCCGAGGGAACGATCCGGAAAAGATCGGCGTGGTAGTGCGGGAATTCAACATGAACGATGGGAGACGTGTGCTTGTTCATGACCGTCCATGCATAGTTCTGGCGGGTCTGGTCGGCGCCGCCGGTGATTTCCACGAGCCGGTCGGCCGACTGCGCCGAGTCGGCAAAACACGGCGTTGCGCCGGCCGTGACGAGCAACAGCAGCAACACACCTGCATATCCGAAGCTCCGGCATGTGCTCGCACCATATTGAGCAGGATGATTGAACATCATGGACTGGCCCCTTGACTCGTCGCCGCCGGTCGGCCGGATGAAATCGATGTCACGAGCCGATACACGGCGGCACCGTCACTATTATACATAAGTTCGAACAACGATCGGTCATCAAACTGCGGCATGGCCCCGAAACGCTCTCGCTCGGCGATCCCGATGAACACGTACTGTATCCCCCACCTGCTGAGCTTCGCCTGTGCCTCCGTGCTCGACGAGGTCGAGAAGGCTCGAATCACGTCCGAATACGCCTGTCGCATTCGTGCGGGATCCTTGGGGCTGAAAACGACCACGTGGGGCGAGTCAGGCTTCGACACACCCATCTGTCGGTCCGTCAGGGCCGCCAGGTCCAACCTGCTTTCGGGATCGCCCTGGGCGACGACATCGATCGGCGTTGCTGTTCGCACGAAGTCTATTGCCGTGGACTCGGGCATCAGCCGGCGTGATTCCCAAAGGGTTCTCACCGCCGCCATCGGGGTTTCATACAACCCCACCGGCAAACCCAGCAACACGCCGATGACCGCCAGCTTCCCGGCCATCCGACGAACCCGCGGCCGGAGCAAATCCGCATTGAGAACCGCCCCTGCGATGACGGCCAGCAGCGGCGCTGCGGCCATCGGCGCGATCCGAAAACCGTAGTCGATGGCATTGACGTCGCTGCGAAAGGTGAACATCAGCAGCCCGCCCGATAGGGCGACCAGAATGAGCAGCTTCGTGGCCGGGTCCGCCCACAACCTGCGCCAAAATGCCCCTGACACCAGCAGGCAGGCCAGTACCGGTAACCCGAGCTCGACCATCAGCAGCCACGGGGCGTCGGCGTAGTTGGCCAACGGCCCCGGTGGCAGCAGTCGACCGAAAAGGGCAAAGGGGAATCTCTCCCAGGAGGCGGTCAGGCCGCCCGCGTAGCGACCGCTCATCTGGGTGTAGCCCCATGCCTGCCAACCCATCAGCGCCAGACCAAAGACGCCGATCACCGGCACCCCCGCCAGCACCCGCCCCGGCCTCCCTCGCTCCGCCCTGACGTCCCGCCACAGGTACAGGACAACGTAGATCACCGCCGCCGGGAAGATCACCATCGCCAGATGAGCGCTCCCACCGAAGATCGACGCCGACAACAGCGGTGCCATCAGCAGCCACCATCTGCTGCGGGGTGACAGCCTCAACCAGATCACGGCCAGCGTCAGCCCCACGACCGCGAAGACGTGCTGCGGACACCAGAAGTACTGCGTGGTGAAGTTGTGCACCCGCCAGGCCACGGGACACCAGGCATCAAGCGTAACCACCATGCTCGCACCGGTTGCCGCCTTGATCAGTATCGGGACGATGTCAAAACCGCCAACCAGGCTGACAAACGCTGCCGCGAGCACGGCGCATTTCTCGCCACCCGACACGGCCCTCGCCAGGAGGAAGGTGAGGTGGATCAAGACCGCGGCCAGCAGTCCCGACGTCAGGCCGAAGGCGAAAGGAATCGACACGCTGTTGCCGGTCATGGTCCGGAGTGCGGCCGGCAGCAGGTAGTAGTACTCATAGTAATAGTACGGTGTGTCGGCTTCGGCCTGGTAAAAGCAACTATGCAGCGGAAGCGGATGCCGTTCGAGCGAGAGCATCACGGCATGGTGTTTGATGTAGTCGTGGGCCCGGGTAATCGTGACGTTTCCCACCTGACCGGGAAGCCAGAACGAGAGGAACACGCAGCCCGAAGTCCAGACCGTCATGCCCGCAACCAGCAGCCGATGACGGCCGGATGCGGCCGGCGGCGCGGCCCCTTCCGCAAGGAAGCCTTTCCAGCCCGCCACCGCCAGGATCACGTTGAGAACACAGACAGACGCCACGACCGCCCATCGGGCGTTGGTCAGGTGCCACAGCCAGCTCAGAGCGACCGGCATGAGCGCCACGGACGCAGCGATGACCACCCATCTCGATCCGCGAAGCGATTCCAGCCCGGGCAGAAGATACAGCAGGGATCGCCCCGGCAGCCACAGAACCAGAATCGCGGCGGCGGGCAGAGAGATCCAGCAAGTCGGCGCGAAGCAGGCTGCGGTCGCGAGAAGAATAATGGCGAGCCGGCTGCTCATGATCAGGTCCACACATACAACCCGGCGGCCATCAAGACGACCTCGACACCGGCCGTCGCCGTTCTGCAAGGCCGACCAGGCCGGTCACGAGATGATCGTCCCCACGCGCTGCCCCATGGCGGCCCGCTTGAGATTGCCGGCCTTGTGCAGATTGAACACCACCATGGCGACGCCGCAGCGCTGGCACATCTCGACCGCGCTGAGATCCATGACCGCCAGTCGCTTGTCGATGACCGCGTCGTAGCTGAGTTTCGGATAAAACTCCGCCTTCGAGTCCTTCTTGGGGTCGGCGCTGTAGACGCCGTCCACCTGGGTCGCTTTGAACAACGCGTTGGCGCCGATCTCAACGGCAGCCAGAGCGGCGGCGGTGTCGGTGGTGAAGAACGGCCGTCCGCTGCCGCCGGCCAGAAGGACCACCCGGCCCTTCTCAAGATGACCCGTGCAGCGATGCCGCGAGAACGGCTCGCACAGCCCGACGACTCCCAGCGAGGACATCAGCCGGGTCGGCACCTTTCGCGCCTCCAGGGCCTCCTGCAGAGCCAGACCGTTGATCACCGTGGCCAGCATGCCCATGTAGTGGGCGGTCGCCTCGGGGATGGAGGACTTCTTCGAGAACGCTCCGCCGCGGAGGATGTTGCCCCCGCCGACAACGATTGCCAACTGAACGCCGGCGCGGTGGACCTGTGCGATTTCGCCGGTGACATACTCCAATTGCTCAGGATCAATCCCGGCGCCGTCACGACCACCCAGACCCTCACCGCTCAGCTTGAGCACCACTCTGGAAAAAGCAACCTTCGATTGGGCCACAACAGATCACTCCCAAGACATCGAGCCACCGGAGGGCTGTTCACATCGAGCCCCACGGCCGCATGGCCTTCACCTTAATCCCATCATCGGCATCCGGCAAGTCAGGACTGTTGAGATTGCAGCAGCCGTGCAATCAGGAACGCCATTTCAAGGCTCTGCGAGCAGTTCAGCCGCGGATCGCAATAGGTCTCGTAACGGCGCGAGAGGTCGCCGCTGGTCAGGTCGCCGGGCCCGCCGATGCACTCGGTCACGTCGTCAGCGGTCAGTTCAAAGTGTACGCCGGCCAGGCGGCCTCCCTGCTGCTCATGAACTTCAAACGTCCTTTGCAGTTCGTCGAGCACCACCGAGAAATCGCGAGTCTTCCGGCCGCCCTCCAACGTCACCGTGTTGCCGTGCATCGGGTCACAACTCCAAACGGCCTTTCGGCCGGCGTCCCGGACCGCCTGGATCAGTCGCGGCAACCGCTCCTCGACCCGCCCCGCACCCAATCGCGTGATCAAGGTCAACCGACCTTCCTCGTTGTCAGGGTTCAACACGGCCAGCAGGGCCAGGAGGTCTTCCGGCCGTGTCCCCGCATCGACTTTCAGGCCGATCGGGTTGGCGATCCCGCGGAAGTACTCGACATGAGCGCCGTCCACCTGACGCGTGCGCGCCCCGATCCACAGCATGTGCGCACCAAGGTTGTACCAGCGACCGGAATCGGGATCCTTGCGCGTCAGGGCCTCCTCGTAGCCCAGCAAAAGCCCCTCATGAGAGGTGAAGAAGTCCACCCGGCCAAGAACGTCGGACCGCGCCCCACCGAACGATTCCATGAAATTGATCGCATCGAGAATCCGGTCGAGGACGGTCTTGTATTCGCCCCAGTTGCGGCTGTGCTCCATCGAGCTGAGATTCCAGGTATACGGGTGCCGCAGGTCCGCAAAGCCGCCGTCGATCAGCGCCCGGATATGATTGAGCGTCGCGGCAGCGTAGAAGTAGGCGGAAACCAGTCGCTGCGGGTCGGGGGCGCGGGCTTCGGACGATGGCTCGACCGAGTTCACCGCGTCGCCCCGGTACACGGGCAACGCACGACCGTCCACCATCTCGGTCTCACTGGACCGGGGCTTGGCATACTGCCCGGCGAAACGGCCGATCCGCACAACAGGCCGGCGGACGCCGTAGGTGAGAATCACGCTCATCTGGAGCAGAATCTTGAGCTTATTGGCAATATTGTCGGCCCGGCAATCCATGAACCGCTCCGCGCAGTTGCCGCCCTGAAGAATGAATCCCTCGCCGCGCCCGGCCCCCGCCAGGCGGGCCCTGAGGTTGTCCACCTCACCAAACGCAACCAGCGGCGGGCAGGCCTTCAACGTGCACAATGCCGCCTCATAAGCCGCGGCATCGGGATACTGCGGTTGTTGAGCGGCCGGACGGTGACTCCAGCCGCACGGCTCCCATGTTTTGTCCGTCATTGCGAATTCCTGAGGCACACCGGTTGTCCCGATATCGTCACGATGCCCCGAAACCGGACACCCGGCTGCGGACGACAAACATTGTACCGAGCGCAACGACTCTCGCCATCCCTGATCCAGGTAAACCGGAAGAAGCAAACGTGTGCCACTGCTCTCCGAACAGTGCGGATGCGCCGTTTCGAGACTCCCAGGCGGGTGTCCTGTTTTGAATCGCGGCCCCGGTTGTTTATACTGATCAGGTCACGAACGCGTTTAATGAAAGGATGGCAATGAGCAACATGTCGCACGACTCCGTGAGCAGACGCGATTTCCTCCGAACGACCACCTGTGGCGCCGCAGCCGTCGGGCTGGGAGCGATGGCTACCGGGACGCTGGCCGCACCCACAGCCTCGAAACCGGCCACGACCTTCAAGAAACCTCCGCTGCCCTACGGCAAACTCGGGCGGACGGGTTTTCCCGTCACGCTGATCAGCTTCGGGGCAATCCGGATTTCAGAAAGGCTGGGCACGCGCATTACAAAAGGCGTGATTGACGCAGGCGTCAACCTGATACACACCTCGGCCAGTTACATGGGAGGCAACAGCATCACCGCAATCGCGGACCTGTTCAGGACGGACAAGAGCTATCGCGACAAGGTCTTCCTCTGCCTCAAGAGCTTCAACCCCGACAGCGAGAAAGAAATCGACGAGATGCTCAAGATGCTGGGCACCGATCATACCGATGCCCTGCTGACCACGTTTGAGAAGGCTGACCCCCGACGGCTGGAGGCCATCCAGAAGCAGCAGGAGGCGCTCATCAAGAAGGGCAAGCTCAAACACACGGGTTTCGTCTGCCACGGCGACATGCACGGGGTCATGGAGCTGACTCTCGAAAAGGCCCCGAAGTTCTTTGAGGTGACGCTTCTGGCGATGCGGATGCTGCCTTTGGGCAAGGACAAAACGTCCGATGACAGCACGCGGTTCCTGAAGAACCTCAAGGCTTTCCGCGAGAATGGCATCGGCATTCTGTCGATGAAAAGCGGCGCCAAGGGCGCGGTCGAACAGGGCGCGGACGTCTTTCTGCCTCACGCCAAGGCGGTTCTCGATGCCGGCTGCAACAGTGTGTTGACCAGCGTCAACAGCTTCGAGCAGATCGACATGATCAAGACGCTCGATCTGAAGTCGCGGCACATGACGGACGATGAGAAAAAGGCCGCGGCCGCCTTTCTCGACGACCGCCCTCAGGCCTGCCTGATGTGTGCCAGGTGCCGCAAGGTGTGCCCCCAGGGGCTCCCGGTCAACGATCTCATGCGGATCCGCATGTACAACGACGAGTACGGCTGGCCCGACCACGCCCGCAGCGAGTTCAGCACGCTGAGCCTTGACGCCAAGCGACTGGCCTGCGCCTGCGGCGACTGCACCACCTGCACCCAGGTCTGCCCCATCGGCCTGGCCGGCGCCGGGACCGTCCGCCACGTGGCGGAGATGTTCGTCTGAGACGACAACTGCGCCGGGTGCCATGCCCACCGTTTTCCCGGATGCCATGCCCACGGCTTTGCGCGGGCATGGCTCTCCCCCTTCACAAGACGGCGTTGACTCAAGCCTGGAAACTGATATGGTGCCTGCCAGGCAGGTGTCCAGCGCAGAGTCTGCCCGGTCTCAACAGCATCGGCGGGACGCGATTCGATCGGGTGGAAGCTGCTGACCATGACCCAAGCGGCGATGCAACCAGGGAGGACCATGTACATGAAAGCGACGACCATGATTCTTTCAGCGACCGTACTCGGACTCCTGTCGGTCGTGACGGCCGTGATGCCGGCGGCTCAGGCGGCAGAGGGGGGGCGGCGGCCGAACATCCTATACATCATGACCGACGATCATGCCTCTCACGCGATGAGCTGCTATGGCAGCGTGGTCAACAAGACGCCGAACCTCGATCGCATCGCCGACGCGGGGGTGCGGTTCGACAACTGTTTTGTGACCAACTCGATCTGCGCGCCCAGCCGGGCGACGATCATCACGGGCAAGTACAGCCACATCAACGGCGTGCCCGTGTTCAACCGGTTCGACGGGTCGCAGCCGACGCTGGCCAAGTACCTGCAGTCGGCCGGGTACCACACGGGCCTGATCGGCAAGTGGCACCTGGGCAGCGACCCGACCGGCTTCGATCACTGGGAGATCCTCCCCGGCCAGGGGCGGTACTTCGACCCGGAGTTCTACACGGCGGCCAAGACCCGAACGATCAAAGGATACGCCACCGACATCATCACCGACCTGACCATCGAGTTCCTCAAGAACCGGCCGAAAGACAAGCCGTTTTTCCTTATGTCTCACCACAAGGCCCCCCACCGGGCATGGGACCCCGACGAGAAACACCGGGCGATGTTTGCCGACCGGAAGATCCCTGAGCCCCCGACGCTCCGCGATGACTACGCCACGCGGACCGACGCGATCAAGGAAAACGAGCAGCGTGTGTTCGATGACATGACCCGGCGAGACCTCAAGCTCACGCCGCCGGCCGACTTGAAGGGCTCCGATCTGAACAAGTGGCTCGGCGTGAAACCGACGGAGGTCGAGATCGAAGTCGACGGCCAGAAGAAGCTGCTCAAAGGCGAAGAGCTGAACGCATGGAAGTACCAGCGATACATGCAGGACTACCTGGCGTGCATCCAGTCGGTGGATGACAACGTGGGCCGGCTGCTCGACTGGCTGGATCAAAACGGGCTGGCACAGAATACGATCGTGATCTACACCAGCGATCAGGGCTTCTATCTCGGCGACCACGGCATGTACGACAAACGGTTCATGTACGAGGAGTCGCTGCGAACGCCCTTTGTCGTCCGCTGGCCCGGCGTCATCAAGCCGGGCAGCGTGCAGAAGGCCATGGCCCTGAACGCCGATTTCGCGCCAACGCTCCTGGAGGTCGCCGGCGTCAGAGTGCCCGACGACATGCAGGGCCGCAGCCTGGTCCCGCTCCTGCGTGGCGAGCGGCCGGCCGATTGGCGGACGAGCATTTACTACCGGTACTACCATGACCCGGGCCACCATAACACCCGGGCCCACTACGGCGTCAGAACAGAAACGCACAAGCTGATCTACTTCTGGAAGAAGAATCAGTGGGAGCTGTTCGACCTCACGAAGGACCCCCAAGAGCTGAAGAACCTTTACGGCGATCCGGCCGTTGGCGACCTCACCGAGAAGCTCAAGGCCGAGTTATACCGGCTGAAGAAGGAACTCAAGGACGACGACCAGTTTGCTGACGAGCAGCCTCCACCGGGCGTCGATGGCTCCCCGCCCGTCCGAAAGCGCCCATGACACGACGGACAACTGCCAGGTGCCCGCGGCCGGGTGCCCCATCCCTGCGCAGCCCCGAGGCTTCGAGGGGCGAAGCAGGGGCGGGGGGCACGATGATGTCCTGCGAAGCCGCGATCACCTGCCAGCCGCGCGGGGCCGTCGGCATCATCATCCGCTCCCCGAGCAGCCAGATTACGAACGAGCCAACGCATTCCTGATCAAGTCCAGAAGGAGCATGGTGGAGGGGTCGGCGCCGTAGTGTATCCTGCTATACTGCCTCTTCACCCGGTGCTCCAGGACACGGCCGGGCAGATTACAGGTGCCCAAGTGAAGCGTCGAGCAGGCATCGAGGTCCTCGTGGTCTGGTCGGCCATTTTTCTGATCGTCCACACCTCCCATTTGAACCCGCTCGTCCGCTGGTCCTTCCGGTTCTCGAACTGGAACTACTTCAGCCAAGTCGTCTACGTCGTGCTGCCCGTCGCTGTTGTGTTCCTGTCAGGGCGGCGGCTGCGAGACTACGGCCTGACGCTCCGCAATTGGAGGAGCGGCCTGGCCTGGGGCGGCGGCATCGCGGCCGCAGGGTGCCCCGTCCCTGCGCAGCCCCGAGTCTTCGAGGAGCGAAGCAAGGGTGGGGGGTACGATGATGTCCTGCGAGGCCGCGACCACCTGCACAAGCCGCAACATCTTCCGCAAAAGAGCCAGGTCGCCGCTTCGCTCTGACCCGCCCTGGATGCTCCGCGAGACCCTGTTTACGGGGCTGTGCCGGTCTCAGATGCGTCTGGCTGGTTCAGGGTGCGGATAAGCGGAACCAGGATACGCGATTCGAACCGCGCCCAGTCTTCTTGAATGCGCTCATCGATCCTGTTGCGAAGAAGCTCGATCATCTCACGCCTGTCGGCCGGGCTGAACGAGGCGAAGTCCAGCGTGAGCTTGCCGTCCCGGCCGCGTAGCACAAGGCTGCCGCCCCGGAGAAACACCCGCCATCGCGCCGCCGACAATCCGTCGAAGCACATGGCTCGAACGCGAAAGACGCCGAGTTCTCGCACGCTGCGGGGACCGATGTATAGCCTTGACCGAACAGATCTGAGGATGAGCCCTATTCCCAGACCTGTGAAGCAAGCCCAGAACACGCCGAAGACAAGCGCTGTTTCGCGGGGGCGTCCAAACGAGCCATCCACGTTCCAGAGAGCTGCCGCCGACGAGCCGACGCCGAACAGGAAGAAGAAGATCGTGCAGACGACACCGATGTGCAGGAAGCGGCGTTCGAGACGAAAGCACCTGTCTGAATCGTGGTTCATCGACGTGTGCCTCTCAGCGAAGACGGGTGCCATGTCCACGGCTTTGCGTGGGCATGTCCTTCGTCTCTCCCTCAACAAGACCCGCCGCGGTGGTCGGGCACGGTCGAGGTCGCCGGGGCGGCCGAGACCTGCCGCAGGAACTGGTCTGGCAACAGAGGCAGGTCGCCGCTACGCTCTGACCTGCCCTACATGCTGACCTGCCCTGCATGCCTTACGGGGTCTCGATGGAGGCCAGCCGGTAGCTCATCGTGTACTTAAAGGTCAGCTCCTGCGTCGTCTCCGCCGGACGAGCAAATTGGACCATCCACTTGGCCGCCTCTTTCTGTCCGGCGATTCCGATGCACTCGCTGCCGTCCGACGCATTCGCCGCCCGCGAGAAATCGCCAACCAGCCCGCCCGAGCCGCCCGGCGCAAGAGTGACATCGAAGGTCTTGGTATTCCCGAACTGGCAGGTGAAGGTCACCCGAACCTGGACCTCGTCCGCAGCGAGCACCATCGGGCTCGTAATCGTGACATTCAGTTTGAAGTTCTGGTCCGGCGCCGTCCATCGGGACTCGACGGTCTTGCTGGCCGTACCGTCGGAGGACTCCGATTCCGCGATTGTCTCCTCGCCCGAGAGCGTCTCGGGCGGGTGAGAATCATCCCCTGGCAGGCATCCGGTCGCGTTGACGGCCATCATCAACGCCAGGCCACAGAACAACAGAATCGCGGCTTCTGAATTCCGTCGACCTGCACGACCCTTTCCGCCCACACAAGTAAGACAAGCCATCCGATACCTCCATTTCATGAAAAAGGGACAACACAACGAACGGCATGGGCTCGTTCCTGGAACCCATTTCCATTCATCGCACATCCTTCGGACCGCTTGCCACCCGGCGGACCTGCTATTCATTTGGAACCGAGCAGGAGTCTATCTTGTCGCTGAGCCCCGTCAAGCTCTTCACGCAAACTCGGCGGCATTCCTTTTCGGGCCGCGCGGGAAACACCACGAGCAACCCTCCCAATCGCTTTCGAGTCCCGCTGCACCTTTCGCACTATGGGCTTTAGCTATGCCGTGCGTCGCAGCGCCAACGCTGTTTTCTCGGCTGCGGGTGCATCCCGTTTCCGGTGGCGTTGCGAAGGTAGGGCATGGTCGAAATCCGCGCAGCGGATGAGACCTGCCGACGATTCCGGCCGTTCTCGGCAGGTCTCGGTCGCTGTGGCGACCTCGACACCGCCCTACTCTCGGCGGCCGCCGACACATGTGCCGCTATTTCAGGGATGCACCCCTCGGCTGCTCTGCAAAAGCCCCGGGGTCGTTCATTTCCTCCGCATCGGTTATAATCCGGAATTTCAATGAGACCGGGATTTGACGAGGAGCATCCATGGGCAGCAGAAAGACGCGTCGTGAGTTCTTGAAGGCTTCGGCACTGGCCGGGGCGGGTTTTTGGGTCGCCGGGCGGCGAACATTCGGGCAGACAACCTCGCCGAGCGAGAAGCTGGGCGTGGCCGTGATCGGCGTCTCCGGACAAGGGCACTGGAACCTCGGGCAGGTGGCCGGTCCCGAGGCCGCCGAGATCTGCAACATTGTCGCCCTCTGCGACGTCGATGAGAACAAGGCCGCCGAGGCACGACAAAGGTTCCCGAAAGCCCGCTTCTACGCCGACTTCCGCAAGATGTTCGCTCAGAAGGACATCGATGCGGTCCTGATCGCAACTCCGGACCACACGCACGCCGCCGCCGCCCTGCCGGCGCTGCGACTGGGCAAGCACGTCTACTGCGAGAAGCCGCTGGCCCACACGGTGTATGAGGTGCAGTTGATGCGCGAAGCGGCCGCCAAAGCAAAGGTGGTCACCCAGATGGGGACCCAGATCCATTCTCGCAACAACTATCGGCGGGTAGTCGAGGTGATTCAGTCCGGCGGCATCGGCGCGGTGCGCGAGGTTCACGTGTGGGTCGAGCGCGAGTGGGGCGGACAGGACCGTCCCTCGGAAATGCCGCCGGTCCCCCCGGGTCTCGACTACGACGTCTGGCTGGGGCCGGCCCCGCATCGACCGTACCACCCGGCGTATCTGCCCGAGCGATGGCGCGGCTGGTGGGACTTTGGCGGCGGCACGCTGGCGGACATGGCCTGCCACTACATGGACCTGCCGCATTGGGCCCTGGATCTGCGCCACCCGGTGACCATCGAGGCCGAGGGGCCGCCTGTTCACCCCGAAAGCTGCCCCATCTGGCTGATCGTCAAGTTCCAGTATCCAGCTCGCGGCAAAATGCCGCCGGTCCTTCTCACCTGGTACAACGGCAAGCGACGCCCCAACTACTTCCAGGAAGGCAAGCTCCCGAAATGGGGCGACGGCGTGCTGTTCGTAGGCGAGAAGGGCATGCTGCTGGCCGACTATGACCGGCACGTGCTCCTGCCGGAAAAAGACTTCGCCGACTACAAACGGCCCGAACCTTACATCCCCGAGTCGATCGGCCATCACCTCGAATGGCTCGAGGCCTGCAAGTCGGGCGAAAAGACGACCTGCAACTTCGACTACAGCGGTGCGCTGGCCCAGACGGTGCTGCTGGGCAATGTGGCCTATCGCAGCGGCAAGAAGATCACATGGGACGCCAAGCGACAGAAGATCACCAACACCCGCGACGCCGACAAGTTCGTTGACCTGCCACGGCGCAAGGGGTGGGAACTGGGGTAGAAGCCGCGGCGGCAGCAAAGACGATGGGCATCCGTTATCTGGGCGTCGATCTGGGAACCAGGCGAATCGGTCTGGCCATCAGCGAGCCGAACACCGGCGTCGTCTCACCCCTGAGCGTCATCAATACGCGCGATAGCCTGGACGACAACGCCTCGGCGATACTTCAGGTGGCCGAGGAGTACGGCGCCGGCGGCATCGTGATCGGCCTGCCGCTGAACATGGACGGAACCGAAGGTCCCCAGGCACGGCTGTCCAAGCAGCTCGCCGAGGCCATACGCAAGGCTTGTCAGGTGCGGGCAGAGACCTCAGCCATGGCGGTTCATTTGCACGATGAACGGCTGACGTCACACGCCGCCGACCGGCGGCTGCTGGATCATGATCTGACTCGCAAAAAAAAGAAAGCCCGACAGGACGCAGTGGCCGCTCAGGTTCTCCTGGAATCGTTCCTGAGCTGCCGCGCCAGAGCGGCCGATTGACCGCACCACCGGCACACAGAGCAGCCCCCTCAGCCGCCGATACCGAAGAACACTCTGGTAAGGGCCACGATCAGTGCCTCGGCGAACGTGGATATCTGGGCGACGATGATCTCCGCGATGATCTGGCGGAGCTGGGGCTCCATGTTCCGGAAGTAGTCGCCGATGTTGTCGTACTGCATCCGCATCAGCGGCAGCGGCAACAGGGCCAGAGCGGCGGCGAGGCTGTAGAGTTTGTTGTTGAGATACCGCATGATCCGTGCTCCATTGAGACGACCGGATGATTATACCCGGTCGCACCCCGCAACCCAAGCGAACAGCAACCGGCCTCAAATCCCGGCGATTCTGGCCCGATGGTAGGCCGCCCGCTCCTTTGCGGTCATCTTTGAAAAGTCGGGGGCGTCAGGAGAAACGCCGGGGCGGCTCGTCTTGGGGACCGGCTTGGTCGAGGCCACCTGCGAAGCGGCCGGAAGCGTGCGAGGGGGCGACGCCGGCGACGCCGGCATCTGCGCCCGACCGCCCCCTACGTAGCTCATGGCCTGTGAGGTCAGCTTCATGTCATCTTCCAGAGACCGGTACGGCTGGAGACCCAGACCCTGCAGGATGCCGTGATACGCCCTCACCGCCTCCTCGGGCGAGATCTGGCCGTCCACAATCCGGCGCAGCATCTCGATGAAGGCCAGTTGGTTTTCGGCGTTGTTGATCTTGCGGCCGAAGAGGGCGACCCTGGCCCCGTACTTCTGGGCCTCGGCGATCATCTTGAAGGCATCGTAGGTCGTGCCCGCCGACCCGCCGAGGATGCCGATCACCAGTTGCGGATCGTAGCCGGCCAGTTCCTCCGTCCATTTCGGGCCGTGGTAGACCATCTTCAGGAACAGTGGCCGGCCGCTGTCGGGGACGCCGGCCAGGCATCGAACGATCATATCGTTGACGAAACCGCCGAGTCTGTCGGGGGAAACAGGATTGACCAGGGCATTCGGATCGAACACCTCGAGAAAATGCCTGAAACCCTTGCGCTCGGCCTCGATGCGGAACTCGCGATAGTGCTCCAGGGTCTGCCGGTCGAGGTCGACATCGTTGTTGAACGTGACGCTGTACAGACCGAGGTTGGCCCCCAGGATGCGTTCTCCCGGCCGGCAATCGATCTTGCCGCACTGGATGTGGTCGATGGTGGCGGTGCGGAACGGGCGTGAAGGCGCGGAGGGGTATACGCCTTCGCGCATTACGTGGATGTCGGTGGTGTCGTTGGCCCGGGCGGCCGGCGTGACGTGCGAGTTGTCAAAAAGGCGCTCCTGGATCGTCAGGATGGAGCTGACATAGGTGGACATCAGCATGATGTCCACCAACCCCTGCCGGACAATCTGGCGGATGCACTCTTGAAACTCCGGGAGCGAGCGGAATTTGCCCTCCTGCGAGTAATGCTCAGGCGACTTGCCGGGAGCGGAGATGCCAAAGGCCATGTCGGCATCCTTCGCATCGGCGATGATGAACTCCTTGCACGCGCGATCGGCCTTGATCCTGGCAAGCTTGATGTCGAGACTCTTGGCTACCATAGACAGTTGACTCGCTCACAAGGGGGCACACGACCTCGCCCTTCACCTCTCGATTGCTCAACCGCGGCCGGCGGGATCAGGGTAGCATCCCGGGTGCCGGGGTCGATTCGTACTGAATGCCCGCCTGGCGCAGTCGGACATCATCGGGCGCGATCGGCTTGAAGGTCTTTGTTGCCCGAATGATGTACGAATCATCGCGGGGCGAGCGAAGCACGTTGCGGAAGACGACCTTCGCCGTGAACTCGCCTTTATCAACCGACTCGATCCGGACGCTGCCTTCTGCGCCCTGATAGGGTTGCCTGCAGGGCCGGAACACCTCGTTGAGGATAAGCCGGCAGCGGTCGACATCAACCGTGGTTTTTTGCCCGATGAGCGGAGGCCCGTCGAGGACACAAACGAACGTTTCCGCCTTCTCGTCGTCGATCCTCTCCGGGTCATCGGTAATCAGTGACGTGATGAGCATGGTCTTGCTGCCGCCCGGCCGAACGACGAGCAGCTCCGCCGGCGTGCCCGCACGGTCGGTCACCCGTCCGCCGGTTTTCATCTGCGGCAACGCCACATCCACGTCGCGCAGCACCCAGTTGTAGCGCGTCTGGTGACAGCCGCAGAGGACGAACAGGCACGCCACCGCGACAGCGAACACTCCCTTACTTCGAGCATGACACACATCAGCGTTCATGTCAGGCACCTCGCGTTTGCGGGACTCTTCATCCCAGAACACTCATGATCCGATCGGTGATCTCCTGCACCACTCGTTCGATCGCTTCGTCGCTTGCGGCCGGCGCACTGATCGGCTCCGGCGGTCTCATCGGGCCCTCAGGTTTCTTCATGAGGGTTGCACTCGGCTCGGCGTAACCCCGGCCGAAGTCGACATTCACACAAAGATCGGCGTTGTGAAGCCGCCGGGGGTCATCGGTGATCCCGAACCGCTCTTTGAGGTCCAGCAGCTCTTCGACTTTCGGCGGGCTGATCCGCTCGACCCGCCCCACCTGCTTGGCAATGAGCAGAATCCGGCAATAGGCATCCAGAATCTCGGTCCACCAGTAGGCCTGCTGGAGCGTTTCGCCCCAGGAGACCGTGCCGTGGTTCTTGAGCACCACGATCTTGGCGGTGTTGACGAACGGCAGAATCGTCTGGGCAAAAGCCTGGGCCCCGGGCGTCTCGTACACCGCCGTGGGGATCGGGCCAAGAAAGACCTCAACTTCCGGGAGAATACAGGTCGGAATGTCCTCGCCGGCCACCGAGAACGCGGTCGCATGTGGCGGATGCGAATGGACCACCGCCTTGACCTTCGGGTTGGCCTTGTAGATCTCCAGGTGCAGCATGACCTCGCTGGTCCGTTTCTTCTTGCCGGAGAGCTGCTTGCCGGTCATGTCGACCAGGCAGATGTCGTCCGGCTTGAGGGCTCCCTTGCTGACCAGCGTCGGTGTGCAGAGCACGTGGTTCTCGCTGATCCGGTAAGAGATGTTGCCGTCGTTGGCCGCCACGAAGCCCTTCTCGTAGACTTTGTGGCCGATTTCACAGATTTCCTGTTTGAGCTTGAATTCGTTGAGCATGTCAGTTCACCGTATGCTAGCCGCTCACGCCGTGTAGGTCACGCTGTCGAGCAGACACACCAAGTAAGCATCCAACGCCACCCGATCGGGGTAAAAGGGCATCGCCGCCTCCCGCCCTTCGGTGAAAGCGACCCGATCGCCCACCCGTCCGCCGATCTGGTCGTACACAACGACGACCTCGCCCTTGCCGGGGCGGTCCTCGCGGAGGGACTTGGGATCGTGCGGCTGAACGATCAGAAATCGCCCCCCGATCATCTTCGGGTCGCATTTGCTGAGCGTCAGCCGGCCCACGACATCACCGATCCGCACATCCGCCTCCCTGCTCGATCGCTTTAATTCCGGCCAGCGTCTCCGGCGGTGGCGACGTCGGCCCAGCCAGCAGTCGATCGATCATCTGTTTCATCTGATACGGCGTCAGCGTTGTATACTCCAACACCAGCACGTTGATTCCCAGCGACCGGCACGCCTCCTCGACCATCGGGATGTTCACGCCCAACGCCGCCCTCACGCCGTTGTGCTTGTTGGCCACGCAGACCGGCACCGGTCCGTCGGCCGCAAACACCACGCCTTTTTCAACCTCGCGCCGGGCGATCGTGCCGCAGAGCCGCCGGGTCGCCGCTACGATGCCGCTTCTTCCGCCTACCGGCTCGATCACCTCTGCCAGGCACCCCCCGCGATCCAGCATCGTCCGCATGAACCGCAGTTCGGCCAGCGACGGGTCCATCACCACAGCTAGCTTGCCGCCGCTGGTCGGGGCTTTCTCCCAGGTGACCGGCAGAGAGTGTTCCTTCAGCCAGTCGCGTGCGGCCGGGGTCACCAAGGCCCCTTCCGTAAGCCGGATCTCCTTGCCCTCACGGCGGAGATCTTCGAGCATGATCGCGGTCACCACCGGCCGGCTCATTCTTCCAGATGCTCCATCACGTACTTGCCGTCATCGGCGATGCACATCACCGTCCAGCGGGCCGGCGAGGTCTTGTCCTTCAGAATCTCCCGCGTGTACAGGCCGTCGCTGGTCAACACCACGATGTCTCCGGCCCCGGCCCCAAGCTGGTCGATCGCCAGCACCGGGTCGAGCGAAGCCGCCTGGATCGGCTCAACCAGCAGCATCCGGGCACCGCCCAGAGACTTGTGCTTGACCGTCGAGACCGCATTGCCAACCACGCGACCGAGAATCATGTCCTGCGAATTGAGAGTGGAGAATTGAGAGTTGAGAATTGTCCTCTACGTCTCTGTCTCCACATCTCCTTTTGTTCGCCTCCGTAGCCTCACCTGTATCGAGGTCAGGATGGCCACAAGCTCATCCCAGTCGGTCATCAGATTCCCCAGCCTGCTGGCCGTCAGCAGGCCGTTTCTCTCGATCCGCCGTATCCAGTAGAGCGTCTCCCGGGCTTCACGCAGTGACAGGCTAAGCTTGTGCGTGAAATCTTTTCTGCTCGTGCAGGCCTGAGCCTCTTCCAGATTGGCCCCAACGCTGCACGAACTTCGAACAGCCTGCCGCCCGATTTCCGCGCCGGCCACGTTGCGAGGCATCGCCAAGGCCATCTGGATCGTCCGGTCCACGGCCCGCTCTACCCGCCCAACCACTTCCTCCCCAAATCGTCCCATCTTCGGCAACCCGTCACTCGTGAGCCGGTCTGCCAATTCCACATTCTCAATTCCACATCTCAATTCTGCGGATACATGACGCTCATGGCGTCATAGGATCCGCAGGTTGTCGACCATCACGCAGCGGCGGTATCGCGTGAAGGTCATCGGACTGGTGACGCCTTCACCCGTTGGGGTTGCGATGCTGAAGCTTCCGAATCCTTCGCCGCCGCCGCCCAGGCCGGCCGTGGAGGCGCCGTTCTTCACGAACAGCGTCGTGTCCATCGCCTTGCCCATCTTGGTCATGTTCTCGACGTTGCGCGACCAGATAATCGCTGTGTGCCCGAAACCGTGCTCGTGCTTGACGGCCAGCGCGATCGCCTGGTCGACGTCCCGGCAGCGCGTCACCGGCAAAAACGGCATCATCTGTTCACACGGCAGCCACGGGCTGTTTTCGTCCACCTCTCCGTACAGGCACTGCGTTCCTGCCGGCAGCTTGACGCCGATTGCATCCGCCAGAACCTGCGGATCCTTGCCCACGAACTTTTTGTCGGGCAGCCAGTGGCCGCTCGTCTCGTCCTTGTGCAGGGCCACGGCCGTGAAGGCCCGGATCTGTTCGGCATTCAGGCGATAGCCGCCGTGTCGCGAGAACGCGTCCAGCAGCTTGTCGGCCACCGATTCGACGACGAAAACCTCCTTCTCGCCGATGCACAGCAGATTGTTGTCGTATGCATGGCCGAAGATGATCCCGGCCGCGGCTTTTTCAATATCGGCCGAGCAATCGACAACAACCGGCGGGTTCCCCGGACCGGCGACGACGGCCTTCTTCTTGCTGGCCATCGCGGCGGCGACGACACCCGGCCCCCCGGTCACCACCAGCATGGCGACGTCGGGATGCTTGAAGATCCGATCCGCGGTTTCCAGCGTCGGCTTCTCGATCAGACAGATGAGGTTTTCCAGGCCGGTGGCCTCGCGGATCGCCCGGTTCCACCGCTGCGTAGCGATGGCCGCACACCTGGCCCCCGACGGGTGCGGATTGCAGACCACGGTGTTCCCGGCGGCGATCATCATGATGGCGTTGCAGCCCAGCGTCGGAATCGAGTGCGTCACCGGCGTGATGGCACCCAGTACGCCCCAGGGGGCATGTTCGGTCACGGTCAACCCGTGATCGCCGCTGACCGCCTCGCTGGTGATCATCTCCATGCCCGGGACCTTCTCGCCCACGAGGATCAGCTTCTCGATCTTGTGGTCCATTCGGCCGATTTTCGTTTCGTCATATTCGATGCGGGCGAGTTCCTCTTTCTGCTCCAGACAGATCCGCCGGATGCACTTGATGGCTTTCGCCCGGGTTTCAAGCGTCTCGGCGACCAGGCGCTTCTGGGCGGCCTTGGCCGCGGCCACCGCCTCATCAACGGTCTGGAAGATACCGTCTCTGCCGCCGGCAGGGGCCGCGATCGGGGCAGCCGCCCTGCCGTTGCCCTGGAGTCGGCTCAGGACCTCGCTCACCACATCGCGAATCAACGTTTCACTGACTGTCGTGCTCATCTCTATCGCTCCAACCGCAAGACCACATCCGCCTTACGGAATACGTTGCTGCGCTTCACCGTCATGGGCGGCGACGGCCGCTCAGCCCTGCTTCTTGTAGATCTCCTGATCCCTCATCTGGATCGCATCAATGATGCCGATGATCACCGCGTCTGTAGGCACGTTGCCGGTGGACTCGGTGAGCCGGGCCGAACTGCCCTGCGTCACGAGCACCAGTTCACCCTCGCCCGCGCCGACGGTGTCGATGGCCACGGCCGTCCGGCCGGTCGTCTCCAGTGCTCCTGGCGCATCACCCTTGACATTCATCGCCTGGACAAGCAGGAGCTTCCTGCCGGTCACGCTCTTGACCTTCTGCGACGCCACGACGGATCCAGTCACTTTGCCGATGAACATATTGTCTCTCCGTATCAGGCCCGGCCGGCCACACGATTCCACACCGAACGCGGGTGGAACATCGGTCCGCCAATCGCCGGATCGCCCATGCGGCATAGGGGTATCCCGGCGACAGGCACGACGGGCGGCCCGACCGGTCGGCGTTACTTGTTCGGCAAGATCCGGGTGATATCGCCGTGCGGACGGGCAATGACGTCGACGCTGACCACCTCGCCGACCTTCGCCGCCGAGGCCGCACCGGCATCGACCGCCGCCTTGACCGCGGCCACGTCGCCCTCAAGAACCACCGTCACCAGGCCGGACCCGACCTGCTTCCAGCCGCGATACGAAACATTCGCCGCCTTCAGGGCCGCGTCCGTCGCCTCAACCAGCGCCACCATCCCGCGAGTCTCGATCAATCCCAATGCCTGCTGGGCCATTTCCGATTACTCCTCAATCAATTCGGCACGGACCACATCGCCCGGCCGTCTCTGCCAGTCTCAGTTGCCACCCGCCAGCACGTCCTGCGTCTGCCGGGCGACGATCAACTCCTCGTTCGTGGGGATCACCATGATCCGCACCCGTGAATCATCCGCCGAAATCGTTTCTTCCTTGCCGCGGGTCTTGTTCTTCAGCAAATCAAGCTTGATCCCCGCGTAGTCCATTCTCGCGCACACAGCCTCGCGAAAAGCGGCGCTGTTCTCGCCGATGCCGCCGGTGAAGACGATCAGGTCGGCCCCGTTGAGCACCGCCAGATACGCTCCTACATAGTGCCGCACGCTCTCGACCAGAACATCCAGAGCCAGTTTCGCCCGCTCGTTACCCTGGGCCGCCGCCTGCTCAACGTCGCGATGGTCGTTGCTCACACCGCTGATGCCCAGCAGGCCGCCTTTCTTGGCCATCTCCTGCAAAGCCTGCTCGAAGGTCAGCTCGAACGCCGGCAACACCTTCAGCAGTGCGTACGGGTCGAAGTCGCCCACGCGGTTGTTGTGGATCAGCCCCGACTGAGGCGTCGTGGCGAAACTGTTGGCCACGCTCTTGCCGCCCTCGATGGCGCAGATCGAGCTGCTGCCTCCCACGTGGCACGAAATCACCCGCAGGTCCTTGCAGCCGAGCAGTTCCGCCGACCGCACCGCGATGTACCGATGGCTCGCCCCGTGGAACCCATATCGGCGCACACCGGCCTGGGTCCACTCCCACGGCACGCCATAAGTGGTGCGCGACGCGGGGATCGTCTGATGAAAAGCCGTCTCAAACGCGGCCACCTGCGGCACCTTCGGCAGCCTTGCGGCGAAAGCCTTCATCGCGGCGACATACGGCGGGTTGTGAGCCGGTGCGATGTCGAAAAACTCGGTCATCGTCCGGATCACCTCTTCCGTCACCCGAACAGCGCCCGAGATCGCCCCGCCGTGCACCGCCTTGAAGCCGATCGCGTCAATCTTGACGTTCGGGTCCGGGAGCAATCGCAGGCAATGGTCGATCGCCTCGCCATGATCGGCGAGCCCGCCTGTCCATGCCTTGTCGCCGACCTTCACGGCTGCGTTGTCCGAACCGATACGCTCGGCGCCGCCGCGGGCCAGCTCTCGCTCGCCGTTCATGTCGTACAGGCGAAACTTGAACGACGTACTGCCGATATTGGACACCAACACGATCACGACACGCTCCGGTCCGTCAAACCGTCAGCCTCGCAATCACCGCGACCATCTCGCGACGATCACTTGAAGAACACCTCTCCGAGGGCTTCGTGCGGCCGGGCGATCACGTGAGCGCTCATCAGCTCACCAACCCGATTGGCTGCCTCCGCGCCGGCATCGACGGCCGCCTTCACGCTGCCGACGTCGCCGCGCACGATCGTGGTCACCAGGCCTCCGCCGATCTGAACGCTCTTGACCAGCTCGACGTTAGCGGCCTTGCACATTGCATCCGAGGCTTCCACCAGCCCGGTGTAGCCCATCGTCTCTACCATTCCGATTGCATCGCTCATCGAATGAACACTCCATCATCCCGCGCCCAGCCGCTGCACGTCGCCCGGCCGGCGGGGAGTCTTCCTCTCTGAATCCCGCCGCCTTACTTGGTCTTGTTCTTCTCAACCGGCAACATGCCGCCGAGCTCATCGTGCGGGCGCGGGATCACGTGCACGCTGACCACCTCACCCACCTTGCTCGCGGCCGCCGAGCCGGCATCCGTGGCCGACTTCACCGCCGCGACGTCGCCGCGGATGAACGCGGTCACCAGCCCACGACCGACCTTCTCGTACCCGACCAGCCGGACGTTGGCCGCCTTCATCATCGCGTCCGACGCCTCGATCAGGGGCACGAGACCCTTCGTCTCGATCATTCCCAATGCTTCCAGTGCCATAAGTGGACTCCTCATAAAAGCTGTTAGCTATTAGCTCTTAGCTGTTAGCCATTAATCCTCAAGACAGTTGTCAGTCGTCAGTTGTCAGTGCTCAGTTCTGAGACCGCTGAGACCACGACTATTCAGCATGAATCGCTTACATCTTCTCCAATTCAACTCTTGCGGCGTTTGCCAGGTCGCTTGCGTTGCCCTCGTCGGTGTCCAGGTGAACCTCGAGCTTCACGTCCTTGCTCACACGACAGATGATTCCTTCGAATGTCGTCGGGCAGCTTCCATGAACCCTCAGCCGCATGAAATCACCGCTCTTGACGCCATAATACTCGGCGTCCGTCGGGTGCATGTGAGCGTGCCGCTGGGCGCGGATCACGCCCTCCCTGAGCTCGATATGCCCCTTCGGCCCCAGCACAATGCAGCCGGGCGTGCCCTTGATATCGCCGCTCATCCGCACCGGCAGATCCAGCCCCATCGCGATGCCGTCGGTGAAGGCCAGCTCGATCTGGTCCTCGGGCCGAACGGGCCCCAGGATCCGCAGGTTCGTGATCGTCCGATGCCGCGGCCCGATGATGGTCACCGTCTGTTCGCTCGCAAAGTACCCGTCCTGGTAGAGCGGCCGCATCACGGTGAGCTGCGCCCCCGGCCCGAACAGAGTTTCCAGGGTCTTCTGCGTGACATGCATGTGCCGCGCCGAGATATTCACCACCAGCTTCGGTTTGCCCAGCCCCGCCCTGCCGGCCGGCAAACCCAGCCGCTGACGGACGATGTCCCGGACCACGCTCTCCACCAACGAGCGATCAAGCCTGCCGCCTGCCATCACCGTACTCATGCCTGACCTCCCGCACCGGGGGACCTTGCCCCGACGCCCGTCGGTTCCTCCACGCCGGCCAGTATCAATTCAGCCCCCGCGTTGCGCACCACATCCTGCCAACGACTTTCCAGCGCAACGTCACTGACCACCCGGTCGACCATTTCCCAACCACCCAGTCTTGCCAAGGCCCGCTTGCCGAACTTGCTGCTGTCGGCGACGAGGATGACCTCACCGGCCGAACGCATCATCTGCAGCTCGGCCTCGACCATCAGTACGTTGGCGTTGTACAGCGCATCCTCCGTGATGCCCGCCACGCCCATGATGACCGCGTCCACATGCAGAGAAGACAACATCTGCTGTGCGTACGGACCCAGCGCCACGCCCGTGCGCGGATAGATGTACCCGCCGATCAAGATCAATTCAATGTTCGGGGCACTGTGCAGCAGATTGGCGATCGGCAGTGAGTTGGTCACCACCTGCATGGTCCGCGACAAGAGATTCCGGGCCACCTGGAAGGTCGTCGTTCCTCCGTCAAGGAGAATCGTCTGACCATCCTGCAACAGGCCCGCGGCCGCGCGGCCGATCGCCTCCTTCTCCGGCACCGCCGTCACTTCCCGAGCCGCATAATTCAGCGCCACGAACCGATCGCTGACAAACACCGCCCCGCCGTGCGTCCGGCGAACGATCCCCTCGTCCTCCAACAGCGACAGATCGCGCCGAACCGTCGATTCCGAGACGCCCAGCTCGCCGACCAACTGGGACAGATCCGCGTAACCCCGGCGCGCCAGAACATCCGATAACTGCTGTCGTCGCTCGTCTCCGGTCATGAATCCTCCGGATCTGACCAAGCCTGAGCCCATTATCGACGAGTTCTGACAGAAATCAAGCATCGTTGGCCGAGATTCTGAAAGATTTCTCTCAGAAATAGGCAGGATCGGGCTGATGTTGATGTAAATGTCTTAATATAAAGAGTTTAAGATGAATCACGATTTTTCTTCAACGCTGAATCTCACAGCCTGGTTTCGATGCCGAGACCCCGGGTGGCTGGCGGCTTCTGCGAACGGCGGCGAAGCGAAGAGAGTCATGAATTGCCGGGAGTGTTTTGGTCCGAAGGAACCTTCCGCTCGGCCGATGGAGTGCTGGAGACAATCACCACCAGAATCTGGTCCTCGCGAAGAGGCGCATCGATATCCGGCGGACACTGCAGCGAGCCATCCTGATTCTGAATGGCAACCACCTGCGCCCCGTAGCGACGCTGAAATCCCGCCTGCCTGATGGATGCACCGACGACTTCGTTCGGCACCGGCATGCGGTTGAAGACATCCGGGCGAGACCCCGAGACCCCCAACATCAACTGGAACAGTTGCTCATCCTGCTCGATCGCGGCGATGCCCGCATGCTCGCGCCGGGCGTGCTCGCGGATGCGATCCAGGCGGCTGCGGACCGCCTCGTGAATCGCCCGCCTTCGAAGCATCCCCAGATGCCGGCGTTCAGGGCCGTCCGAGACCACCGGCAGCACATCGAGATCCGTCTGCTGAAATACCTCAAGGACTTCGGCGATGCTCTGCTCGGGGGTGGCCGTCGTGTCCTGCCCGCTCATGATGTCGGCCGCAATCACGATCTCGGAGATACCCGGCTCAGAGATCGCCCGGCTGATGTCCTGCACGGAGATCACCCCGACCAATCGACCGTCTTGCCTCACCGCGAACACCGGCCGCGAACTGCTCCCGATTTGCTGAATCATCTCGCCCAATGTCGTCGAAGGCGTCACCGTGTATCGCCAGTGGCGGTCCATCAGATGCTGCACCTGTAAAGATTCGAGCATTCGGCCGAGCAGGTCGCCGGCATGCGCGGGTGATTCGGCCGACCAGCGAACTTGTGACGGATTGAGACCCCACCGGCGGCCAAGCACATAGGACGTCACGCACGTCACCATCAGCGGGACAATCAGGCCGTAACTGCCGGTCATTTCAGTAACCATCACCGTCGCCGCCAGCGGAATTCGCATCGACGCTGACAGCACGCCGGCCATGCCGACAGGCACCAGTGCCTGCCTGAGCGGCGAACTGGGCGGAAAATGCCCCGGCC
>JAUCQB010000041.1 GCA_030372985.1 Phycisphaerae bacterium | reverse complement strand
CGCTGACTCGTGGGCTCGGAGATGTGTATAAGAGACAGATACAAGGAGAACCGGATATCAAAATCAAGAGATCCATTTACGATGAGTGGTTTAATGGGTTACGCTTTAAAACCTGCCGGAAACATCGCATCCCTAAACACTAAACAGGACACGTCAAACACTACGTATTACACATTAAACATTACACATTAAACGAACCTTGTTCTCACGCCAACAAGTCATCAAAAAACAATGAGCTTCAAACGCCCAACCTTCCGCCACCCCGCCTCCGCCACCAACGCCCTCGGTTTCCAGAAGAAGGATTACGAAGGGCCGTTGTCCACGTTGTGTGCAGGCTGTGGTCACGACTCCATCAGCTCGGCGATCATTCAGGCGTGCTTCGAGCTGTCGCTTCCCCCGCACCGGGTGGCCAAGATCAGCGGCATTGGGTGTTCCTCCAAGACGCCGACCTACTTCCTGTCGCAGAGCCACGGGTTCAACACCGTGCACGGGCGGATGCCGTCGGTCGCCACGGGCGCCGTGCTGGCCAACAAGGACCTCATCTACATCGGCGTGTCGGGTGACGGCGATTCGGCGTCGATCGGCATGGGCCAGTTTGCCCACGTTATCCGGCGCAACATCAACATGATCTACATCGTCATGAACAATGGCTGCTACGGCCTGACCAAGGGCCAGGATTCCGCCACGGCGGATCCCGGTTCGATCGGCAAGGCCGGCGTCGCGACGATGTTTGGCGCGATCGACCTGGCAGGCCTGGCGCTTGAGTTGGGCGCGGGCTTCGTGGCGCGCGGCTTCTCCGGCGACAAGGACCAGCTCGTCCCGCTGATCAAGGCCGGCATCAACTACAACGGCTTCGCGCTGATCGACGTGCTCTCGCCCTGCGTCACCTTTAACAACACGGCGACGTCGACCAAGTCTTATTCCTACAACCGCGACCATATGGACGCCACGGCGATCGCCGACTTCGTCCCGCCGCGCGAGACCATCGAGGCGCATGTCGAGCCCGGCAAGGAGAAAGACATCCAGATGCATGATGGTTCCCTGATCCACTTGCAGTCGCTTGCCGATGGCTGGGATCCCACCGATCGCCTCTCCGCCAAGCAGGCCATCCACAAGGCCAACGAGCGCGGCGAGGTCCTGACCGGCCTGCTCTACATGGACAAGGCCGCGCCGGAGATCCACACCATCCTCAATACGGTCGACACACCGCTCAATGCGCTGGGGCAGGAGGTGCTGCTGCCGGGGGCTGTGGCGCTGGCGGAGATCAACGCGTCGCTGCGGTAAAATCCATGCCGTGGTC
>JAUCQB010000040.1 GCA_030372985.1 Phycisphaerae bacterium | reverse complement strand
CGCGCGGCGCGTCCATCAAGTACATACGTGAACAAGCCGCGAAAATCGGGGCAGACGCCGTAATCGTGGGAATGTATGGGGGATACAGATCGAAGGGTGATACGTGGGCTGGGACGGACAAGCACTCCGACACGTATACACGGATAACCGGAACAGCGATTCGTTATGTGAGGTAAATCATGACGAGGGCATTCTTGCTCGGAAGCACATTGCTTGGAGTTGTCCTTGTAGCCGGGTGCGCAACAGTCGATGTGACAAAAACGGCGAAGGGTTTCTGACCTGCTCCCCAAGAACTGATCCATGTGTTATGAGAGTCTCTGCAGCCCGGTGTGGCCGGGCAGGAGGCTCGGATGAAGAGGAAGCGGCACAGTCCCGAACAGATCGTCGGCAAGTTGCGTGAGGCCGATGCCATGCTGGCCGGCGGGGCTACCATCGCCCAGGTCTGCCAGAAGTTGGAGATCGCCGAGGCGACCTTCCACCGCTGGCGCGAGCAGTACGGCGGCATGAAGGCCCAAGAGGCCAAGCGGCTCAAGGAACTGGAGATCCAGAACGCCCGGCTCAAGAAGTTGGTGGCCGACCTGGCATTGGACAATTCGATGCTCAAGGAGCTGGCCAAGGGAAACTTCTGAGCCCGGCACGTCGCCGGCGGGCCGTCGAGCACCTGCAGAAGCAGTGCGACGCCTCGCAGCGGCAGGCGTGTCGGGTGGCAGAGCAATCGCGTTCGACCCAGCGGTACCAGCCGCGGGTCAAACCGGATGAGCCGGCCCTGATCCGGCGGATGCACGAGTTGGTGCGTCGGCATCCGCGGTTCGGGTACCGGCGCATCTGGGCGATGCTGCGGGCCGAGGGCCGGCGAGTCAATCGCAAGCGGGTCCGTCGGCTGTGGCGGAAGGAAGGATTTCGGGTGCCGCGAAGAACGCACAAAAAGAGGCGATTGGGCCACAGCCATAACGGAATCCTGCGTCGGCGGGCGTTACAGAAAGATGATGTCTGGACATGGGACTTCATTCATGACAGCGACGAAGCGGGCCGGCCGCTCAAGGTCTTCAGCCTGGTGGATGAGTACACGCGGGAGTGCCTGGCTTTGGAGGTGAACCGGTCGATGACGGCTGTGGACGTGATGGACATCCTGGCGGCGGTGTTCCGGCGGCGAGGTCTGCCCGGGCACATCCGCAGCGACAACGGGCCGGAGTTCATCGCCGCGGCGATCCGACAGTACCTGCAGACCGCGGGCGTGACTACCCTGTACATCCAGCCGGGTTCGCCGTGGGAGAATGGCTACGCCGAGAGTTTCCACAGCCGGCTGCGGGATGAACTGCTGAACCTGGAGGTCTTCGGGAACCTGGCCGAAGCCAGGGCCCTGGCGGCGCAGTGGCGAGAGGAGTACAACCAGGTGCGGCCGCACTCGTCGTTGGGCTACAAGACTCCGTCGGCGTTCGCGGCCAGCGGCGACAACAACCACAACCAGAAGGATAACGGCAGAAAGGCTTCAGGGGCTCTGCCCCCGAACCCCCGGCTTCTTCCCCTCCAGG
>JAUCQB010000039.1 GCA_030372985.1 Phycisphaerae bacterium | reverse complement strand
CGCCGGGGCGGACCCTACCCGGTTCACGTCCCAGAGCAGTCCGGTCACCACTTGTCCGTACGAAACGGCGAGGCTGGCAGGCCGTCTTTGTTCGAGAGATTGGGCTCGGCCTTGCGGCTCCAGCCGAGGCGCACCGCAACCGGCTTGGCAACCTCCGGGCTGCTCACCACCACCGTTTCACCGTCGATGACCGCATCGGCCTTGACGAACTTCTTGTCCTCACCGGCGATCTCGAACCAGCTCAGCGGCTTGTCGCCGCGTGAGACCAGACCTGCGCCGACATGGTTAAAGCTGATCCTGATCTTGCCGTCCTCGACTGCCATTGATTTGTAGAGCGGGCCGGAGTACTCGAAGCCGGTTTTGCCATAGGTTTTGGCCAAAGCCCACAAAGCCAGGCGGTTGCCGACCTGTTGCTTGTTCTTCGGGTGGATGTCTTTCAAGTCGGTGATGTCGACCGTGACGGCCATGCCGGTGTTGGGTATGGACAGCGCCGCAACCTGGGCCTCCCACAGGCGTGGCAGGGTGTCGTCCGGATAGAGAGCGTCGAACGGGGCGATCTGCACGTAGTAGAACGGGAAGTCGCCCTGGGCCCAGATCTTTCGCCAGCCGTTGATCAGAGCCTGCATCTTGTCGAAGTAGGCCATGCCGTCCATGTGGTTCGACTCGCCCTGGTACCAGATGGCCCCGCGCATACCGAAGGGGACCAGGGGGTGGACCATCGCGTTGTAGATGCTGGTGGGCTCGGCGCTGTTTTCGAGCCGATGCTTGGGCCACTCGGGCGGCGGCGGGACTCGCTTACCCTCCTCGATTGCCTTCTTCGCCGTCGGCAGCCACTTCTCGGTGTCGGCAATCGCCTTGCGGACGGCCTTGTCATAGTTGGGCGTGGCCTCGTCGATGACCTTGAGAACGTCCTTCAACGACGGCACCAGCTCGAAACCGACCCGCGGCGTCCAAGGCTCAATCCGCGTGCCGCCCCAGGCGGTAGCGATCAGGCCCACGGGTACGTCGAGTTCCTTGTGAAGCTGCCGGCCAAAAAAGTAAGCCGTGGCGGGGAAGCCGGAGGTCCAGAACGCACCGGTCTTCTTGATGGTGTCAGGGGAGCAGGGGCGCCATTCGGCCTTGAAGTCGTCCTGCGGCTCGGTGGCCGTTCGGTATGGGCAGAGATGGTACAGCCGGATGTTCGGATACTGGGCCGCGGCCACCTCCTTTTCGGCATTCTGGATGCTGTTGATGCCCATTTCCATGTTCGACTGGCCGGAACAGACCCACACCTCGCCGACCAGGATGTCGGTCAATTCGATCGTGTTCTTGCCCTTGACGATCAGGGTGTGCGGTCCGCCGGCCGGCATTGCCGGGAGCTTGACCATCCACTTGCCGTCGGAGCCGGGCTTGGCCGATGCTTTGGCGTCGCCCATCTTCACGGTGACCTCCTCGCCGGGGTCGGCCCAACCCCAAACCGGCAACGGCATATCGCGCTGCAAAACCATGTGGTTACCAATGACGGAAGGCAACCGGACATCGGCACGCGCCGGCGAACTGGAAACGATGACGAAAGCAACCAAGACCGTTGCAGCTATTCGCGCCATTCGACGAGGACTCATGGCTTCTCCTTGTGATTCTGCGGGTACCTTGTCCCAAACTGCGCCGCTAGAGTATATCAAGCCTGCTGAGGCCTCAATGGCCATGTCGGACCGCGTGGGTCAATAGGCTGACGCCGGATCCAGGGGGCTGGGGCAGGGATCAAGCTTGGAGTTATCACATGTTGGGCATGAGTCGTGGAAAGCTCAGATCCGTGGAGCATCGGAGTGGCGCCGGCGTCGTCGTTCAAATGGTTGTCGCCTTGCTGGCGTTCTGCCTCGTATCCGGGCCGCTCGTGGCCGCCGACCCGCCCGCTGAAATCCGTTACAGCGCGGTGATCGAGGCCCCGGTGGAGAAGGTCTGGCAGATGGTCAGCACCCGCGAGCACGTAGGCCAGTGGCTGTTCAGCGGTGTTGAGGCATGGTGGCTGCGTGCGGGCGGGTCGTATCGGGTGCGGGCTTTCGGCAGGACGATTTCGGGGCGGATCGAGAAGGTCGAGCCGTCCAAGTCAGTTCGGCTGGCCTGGCCGTCGCCGAAGACGACACTGGCCGTCGAGGTCGCCCGGATCGACGATCGCCTCACGCTGGTGACGCTTTCGCACGGAGGCTGGCCGGCCGACGAGAAGAGCCGTCGGTTCCGCGACGACTGCGCGAACGGCTGGCTTGCGGCCATGATGAAGCTGCATCGACTGTTCGACCCGTCGAAGGCCGACACGCCAGACCGGCGCCCCAAGGTGCCGGGCGTCTTCGTCGATCGAAACCTGATCGTCAACGGGGATTTCGAATGCGCCGAACGCGGGCGGTTCGAGGGTATCGGCTGGGGCTGGGAGCCCAACAGCGGCAAGCCTTCGCCCCAGGTGCACGCCCTCGATGACAAGGCGGCCCACGGCCAGGGTCGTTCTCAGCGAATCGCCAAACCGCCCGACTGGACCAACTACGCCGTTCAGCAGTTCACGCCGCACGTGGTGACGGTGATTCAGCCCGACCGTCGATATCGTTTGACCGCCTGGGTGAAGGCCGAGGGAACCGCCAACCCGGCCGGGTGGTATCGTCTGGGCCTGTGGTATACCGACATCGGCGGAAAGCCCATCGGTGAGCCGGTCAAGAACGAGAAACCCGTCGACGAGAACGGCAAGGCGCAGCTCAACCACGACTGGCGGCTGTACACGATCGAGGCCACCGCCCCGCCCGGCGCCGCCCGCGCCGTGGTGATTCTCTCGGGCCACTGGGATGAGGGCGGAACGGTGTGGTATGACGATCTGAGGCTGTGGGAGGTGGAGAAGAGGTAGGAGTGTCTTGATCCCATGCGGAAGCGACCGACAATGGATGCTCGGTCGAGCAGGAGCAGAGCGCGACCGAAAAGGGGTTCTCGGTCAGGCAACGAGGCTACGCCGGGGCGAGCAAGCCGCCAGTGGAACCCGGCGACTCCTTGTCAACGCCGCCTTGTCGTGCTCCAAGAGAGGCTCATTCTCCCGGCACTCCCGGAAGCTTGTAGCTGTAAAGGTGCGACCCACTGGCGAAGTAGATGCGACCTTTGTGGTAGTCTCCGCCGGGACCAACGGGCACAGGTGATTCGGCCAGCAGCTTGATCTTGAACGTGCCCGGTTCAACTCGGCAGATTCCTTTGACGAACAGCATGTAGATGCCCCCCTGGTGGTCGGTCACGAAGATCCGCGGACCTTGTTGGGAGTTCGTCAGCCCGAATTGCGTCCGAGTGTCCTGTTCGTGGATCACTTTGCGTTTGGCCGGGTCGAAGACAAAGAAGCGAGCCCGGTCGGCGACACCGTAGATCAGACCATCGGGGCCCGGACACAGATCGGAGTAGTCTTGAGTGCCTTGAAAGACCGCCTCGTGCCACTCGAGCTTCCGGGTGCTCATGTCCATGATGTACAGTTCGGCCTGTTTGGCCTTTCGCTCGCCGCCCGTGCCGGGGCTTGTGGTCGTGCCGCCCAGCAGCTTGCCGTTTGGCAGGGCCGCCAGGCTCATCGTCGCCTGGTCCGGCAGAATGTCCGTATGTTCGAGCAGGATGCGCGTCCGGGTCTTGCGATCCCAGAACATCAGCCCGCCGCCGGTGTAGCCGTAGTCCGGGGTGCCGGCCAGGACCAGCGTGTTTCCATCAGGGTGGGCCAGCAGCTCGTGAGGGCGGTTGATCGTGGGATGACACTCCGTCAGGAATAGCGGATTGGAGGCCTTGTTGCCTTTCTCAGTTGGCACCCAAGGCCTGGCCGGATCCCACTCGAGGAGAAAGCCGTGAGTGTAGCCGCCGACAAAAAACCGATCCCCCTGCCGAGCGACCGTGTTCCACTGGATGTAGCAATCGCGGTTGACCCACTTGTCCGTCGCCGGGTCATAGCTGAAAAACCGCATCGGGAACGCCGTGCCGCCGCAGATGGTCTCATCGGGTGCGACGACCAGGCCCATGATGTGCGCCCCCTCGCTGTGGTAATCGAACCGGACTTGTCGCGTCTCGCGGCTTATCGGGTTCACTACGGTCAGCGTACGTTCAACCAGGTCACAACTCTTCAGCCGCTTGCCATCCGGGAAAGCAGTGTGAAAGAGGCTTTGAGAAGAAGTGATGACGGGCTTCTTGCGGATCTCCGGCCGTTTGCCGATTTTTCTGGCCTGCCCCTTGTGGAACTCGTACCAGTTGTCCTGGCCGACAAGCGGACAGCCATAGACCTTGCCGTTCACGTCGCGGTGCACTTCGGCGGTTCCGCGCCCGCGCTCGCTCTCCGGGATCATGGGCTTGGCCTTCCCGGTGCGCGGATCAAAACCGATGATGTGACTGGCGGTGTTACCCAGGCCGAAGTAAATCCATCCGGCATCGTCGGCGGCGACATAGCGCTGATACTGCTGCCAGTTCTCCTTGCGCACGTGGCCGTAGTCCTTGAACTCGCGGGTCTTTGGATCGAAGGAAACGACGCCGCTTTGCGGATAGGTGACCGACCAGATGATCCCGCGATCGTCCTCGGTCATGCCCATGGCCATTTGCGGGGCGGTCTGACGATGGAAGGTGAAGGCCCGCCTGGCAGGGTCGAACTCGACGAAATGACTGTTAAAATGCGTATAAAACTTATTCGTGCTGGAAAGGATAGAGGAGTAGGGAGAATCCCCACCGGGTGGAAATGGCATAGGGAACTCCTGGCTCTTGCCCGTTTCGGCATCGATCAGCAGCAAGGCGTATCCCCCGCGATGATCGAACAGCCAGACCAGGACGATGTTGCGTCCCTGACCGTCGACCGTGGCCACCGTGCCCCGATGCATGCTGACCGGCGTGGCCACGCCATGATGCAAAAAGCCGTTACCCAGGTCTTCCGTGGCTGCTGGTCCCCAGGAGGCCGCCGACAACAGCACCAGGAAGCTGCCCAAACCGATCCTCCGATTCAGCGTTACATTCATGACTCTGTCCTTTCGCGGGGCTATCACCACGTTGTCATCTTACCTGGCACCACGCGCGGGGGCACCGCCCGGCAGGGTCAACCGCCACACGTCGTTGACTACCGGCCAGGTGTTGCCCGCCACCACCCATAGACTGCCGTCAAAAACGTACGGCGTAACCTCGTGGCGGGGGGCGAACCGGACGGGCGACTCGAATGGCCGCCAGTCACGGCCGTCGGTGGTGGTCCAGACATCTCCAAGATTGCCGGCTCGGACATTGTCATATCCGCCGATGAGCCACAGCCGGCCGGCGTAGACCGCCGCCACGCACCACTGGCGCGGCAGCCAGGGGGCATGTTCCAGGACGCGTGTCCAGTGATCGCCGTCTTCCGAGCACCACACGTCATTGTGGGTCGTGACGTCCTTGTAGCCTTTCTCCACCGGATCGTTGGCCCCCGGGGTGTTGCCGGCCATCAACCACAGCTTTCCGTCATATGCCGCGACGGCCGACCCCATGCGCGCGCCGAAGGGGGCCTTCTCAACGGCGCAGGTCCAGTTCACGCCGTCGGCGGTGGACCACACGTCGGCGCCGCTGCCCAGTTGCCAGATGCGATCCTTGAACACCACGGCCTCGCCGTAACCGCGACTGCCGAACGGCGTTTTGTCCAGCACCTTGGTCCATCGCACGCCGTCTGTCGAGTTCCACACGCTCGCCTTGATGGCCCATACCTTGCCCTGGAAGACAACCATCTCACTGTATGGGTCGTAGGGTGTCTTGTCGGTGACCCGCGTCCAGTTCACCCCGTCACTCGAAGACCACAGATCGGGAGTGAACGTGGAGTCCCTGGTACCGAACCTGGAGCGCCAGCCGTTGCTGAGCCACATCTTGCCGGCCAGAACGAAATCCTCGGCCGTATCGCGCGGTGTGAACGCGGCATGCGAAGTGACGCACGTCCATTCGCCGGACGGCACCGGGCGGGTGGCCTTCGAAATCACAACGTCGCAGGCCGCCCTGCAGGCAGCCTCGCCGACCGTGTCGCGAGGCTCGGTGTAGCCCGGCCCGCCGGCGGCGACGTAGCCGTAACTGGCCCCCGATTCGTCGTGGCTGACCCAGAACGAGTAGAGCCTGGCGTTAGTCAGATGAAACCGAAACCGCACTGGTTTGCCGGCCAGGGCGGACAAATCGACAGGTTCCATCCATCGCACCCGCTGAATCGTGCCGTCGGTGGTCATGGGCATGCAGAATCCGCGGCTCAGGGTCGGGTAGACTTCGCCGTTGCGGTCGAGCACTTCAACGCGCAACTCGCCGCCGCGGGCATCGGCGTTGACGAAGAGATGATTGCCGCTGAACCGAACGGGGCGGGTGGTCAACGTGCCGGGGGTCTGGCCGGCATCCATCGAGGCAAAACCGTCACGGCGAAGAATGGCCAGGCCGGTGGACGCGGCATCCGTCGCGCGTTTCTGGCCGCGGCCGCTGACATAGAAGTACAGATGATCGCCCACGACCAAGCACCCGCCTCCGGCCGACTGCACATTGCCCCAGTTCCACGCATCCTGGCTCTCGGTCACCGCAGCAAATGGGCGGCGGTCTGGCCGGAACCAGTGAAATCCGTCCCGGCTGAAGCCCAGCAGCACCTCATTGCGTTTATCGACGGGCTTGCCCGGATCGCCCTGCCATATCGAGAACAGCCCAATCATCAGGCTTTCGTACGCTACGGCATCGAGGGTATAGAGTTCCGGTTGGATCCCATTGAGCGCCTCGTTGGGGTTGCGAGGGTCGAGCCGATCTGCACACGTCCAGAGCCGGCCGATTTCGTCCATGTGAGTCAGTCCGTCGGCCAAATCCGTGCATTCCGCATACATCCTTGCCCGGCCGACATGGTCCCGGCCGATCCTTGCACTGTAAACCCACTTGTCGCGGAAGGGATTGTGGAAAAACGTCGAGCGGTCGCCGCCGGCCCACTTGACTGCAACGGGCGTTCCCCAGTGAATGCCATCCGGCGAGTAGTACAGGGCCATGTCGACGCCGCCTTTGGCATCACGCCGTTGTGTGACGATGAACATCTTGTATCGCCGGGCGGGGTTCGGCTCCTTCAAGTCGAGCCAGACGGTATTCGAATCCCTCGATTTCTCCAGGACTATGTTTGTGCCCGGTACGACGTCCAGAGACGCCTTGTCCCAGTGGATTCCATCCTTGCTCGTGGCGTAGCAGGTGCTTCTGCAATATCCGCCCATGTACCACATTTTGAAGAGTCGTGCGGCCGGGTCGTACCAAACGCCGTCACTGAACACCATGGCGCAGGGTTTGTTGTCCGCCGGCTGATGCTCCCATGGCTTGTCGGGTTTCAGCACCGGGTTGTCGGGGTGGTAGCGAGCGGTGTGATACGTGCGCAGGAGGGTGGTATCCTCGATCAGGAAGTCGTCCACGAAGAGTTGGCGACCCACGTCGATGGAGATCACTTCGGGGCGCTTCTCGAGGTAGGGCACCGGCATCAGGTCGCGGCTCAATTCCTTGATCCGCGGCGGCCATTCGTCGGGCAGGACAATGCCGTTGTAGAGCGTCTCGGCCGCCAAGCTCGGGGAAACCGCCGCAACGATGACTGTCACGTGAATAAGCATCATGGGAAGTTCGCGATGGGAAAGCTGTCGCATGGGATCACCTCAACGTGGACCGCGGCTGTCGAAATCACGAAAGCATTTTATGGATGCGGGTCGATCGGCGATACCCCTGGCGAATCAGCCGGCTCTCGCGGCCTTCCAGAAAGGCATCAAAGGCGTCAAGGTGCCGGCTGGCCCGAAATGTCCAGACTGACATCACCCATACGTTCGGCGATACCGCAGCGAGCCGCTTATTTCGGTCGGCACGGGGCAAGAGGCCGCAGCAGGCGAAAGCAGCATCGCTTCGAGTCTTGGTGGCTCGGCGCTGTCCGCATAGAATGACTCACATGGCAATGACCCTGAATCCGATCATGCATGCCATTCGCTTGACCGGCTTGGTCGTGGCAAAGAAGAAGCGAAACCGGATCGGCAGTTCGCGCACGGCCGTTCATCGTGGTGTTCGTGTGTCTCTGCCGCTGGTTCTGATCGGGTCGGTGATGGGCTGTGCTGACGACCACATGATGATACCCGATCCTGCCGTTCGCTACCTCGCCTTTGGCGATTCGGGCACGTCCGGGAGATCAGGCCGCAGCTACCCGGATATACTGTCTGAACTGTCGGGGCAGCCGCCGGAAGCCATCGCCAACCAGGGGCGAGGCGGCGAGACAACCGCCGAAGGCCTCGATCGCCTGCGGCGGCTCATATCGCTGGGCATCTACCCGAATGCCCACACGCTGCTTTACTGGGAGGGCGGCGCGGATATCATCGACTTGATTGGACAAGTCGATGGTCTGCTGCTGTTTTCGCCGACTGCGTCAGACTACCCTCATTCGACGCGGCTGGTCGAAACACTCGACCGCATCCAGACGAACATCGAGGCCGCGGTTACCGAAGCACAGACGGCCGGCCTGACGGTCTACGTGGCAACCTATTTCTCGTTGCCCGAAGCGCCTGCGCCCTGTGAGCCCCTGGCTCTGCAGGTCATCCTGCCGTCCCAGGCACAAAACGCCAATGGTTATGTCTCACTCCTGAATGAGCGTATTCGGCAGGCTGCCACGAACCAGGGGGCAATCATTGTCGACATCGCGTCAGCCGACGACCTGCTGCAAGCCGACCGTTCGAACTACCTCAACTGCAACCACCTGAGCGAGAAAGGCAACGCAATCGTTGCCCAGCTTTTTGTCGAGGCACTGAACGGGTAACTCGATCGCACCGATGCTGTCTGAGAGGATCTTTCGCGTCACGTTCCTGGACCGGGCCAGAATGATGGGTCGTTGGCGACGCGCCGCACGCCTCCCACACAGCGTCCGGTTGCACCGGGCTTGCCTTTCGAAGGGCGAGGCAATACCCTGCTGTGGCGAAACAAACGCGGACTTCGATGTGCTATGGTGCGACGAGCGCCCCCCCCAGCTCAATCCACAAGGAGAGCCGAGAAATGAAGGTTGAGGCCAACAGCGTGCGTACACGAATGTGTCGATTGATGATGTGCGCCTGTACGGCCCTCGCTCTCGGGGTATGCGGTGCGGCCCAGGGGCAGCAGCCGATCGCCATAGGCCCCTACGTGCAGAACGTGGGAAGCGGCAACGCCATCATCTGCTGGGCCACCCTGAGCGGAGAGGTGACGATTGCCCCGCCGGCACACCGTGACACGAGCTTCCGGGACTACCAGATACACTCGGTCGTGCTGCGCGGCCTCAAGCCGGGCACGACCTATACCTACAGCGTTCCGGGAGACGCCGGCAATACCAGCCTCTGCTCCTTCACGACCTGCGCCGATGAGAAGCACCCCTTCAGCTTCTGCGTCATCAGTGACACCCAGAATCGCGAAAACCAGGCTCACCGGTTGGCCATTGAGCGCATGATGGCGGACAAGCCCGACATGCTGTTCATTTGCGGCGATCTGGTTGCCGACGGCCGTAACATCGGCGACTGGGAGGAGTTCTTTCGAGCGGAAGGCGACCTTTTGCGCGGCGTGCCGTGCTACGCCGTGCTGGGTAACCACGACCGCGAGTCTCCGTGGTACTTCCGGTTCTTCGCGCTGCCCGGGAACGAGCGGTACTATTCATTCGACCGCGGGGCGGCTCACTTTGTGGTGCTGGACAGCCCCGGCCGGTACATGCCCGAGGATAACCAATCGGTCACCGAGGCCGACCGGGAGCGTTTCGAGCGGCAGAAACAGCAGTACTGGCAGGAGCAGATGCAGTGGTTCAAGGATGACCTGTCCGGGCACCCCGACGCGAAGTACATCTTTGTGTTCCTTCACTATCCCATCTACTGCCTGAAGGCCTCGCGTGTGGAATCAACCAACGAGTTGCGCGCCCGGTTCGGCACGGTGTTCCAGGATCACCGTGTCACCGCGGTTTTCAGCGGTCACGATCACCACTACCACCGGGAGGTCGCAGGTGGCGTGCATTTCGTGGATGGCGGGGTCGCCGGCGGCAAGGCCCGTCCGATCGACGCTCCGATTCTGCCCGAGACGGTCAAGCACGCCGCCGTCGAGTCAATCGCACGGGTTGAGGTCGGTCCCGACCGGGCAAAGGTCCGCGTTACCGATGTTGCAGGCAACATGGTCGATGAGTTTGAGTTGTCGCCTCGGCCGCAGTCGGCGACCAGGGCTCAGTGAAGCCCCAGGGAGCATCGGGCTTTCGGCGGGGGCGGGGACGCTGTAGGATTCCCGCATGCGCGACGTCGGCGCGGCCGGGCAAGGCGATCCGGAAACCCTCGACCATCCCCTGTTGGGTCTGCCCGGTCGGAAGTCCCGGCGACGAAGGCCCCTTCTCGACGACGGAGAATTGCGATGACACGGAAAGCGACACGGTTGCGGCGATGGGTCTACCTGGGTCCGCTCGGACTCGCAGGCTTAGCGGCATGCGCTTCAGGCTGCAGCATGACCGACGTTTACAGCAAGGGGGCGAAGATCGCCTTCAAGCTCGTGGGTGATGCCGTACAGGAAAGCGACGTGGACCAGCATGCCAAGAAACTGATGGGGCAACCCCTCTCTCAGGCGGATGCCGTCCTGGGGACGCCGATGGAGCAGTTTGAAGAGCTGCGAACGAAACGGCAGGTCGTCGTCTATCCGGTGAGCGGCGACGTGTTGTCGCGATACGGTTGGGTCATCGAAAGTCAGCAGGACCGCATCGTGGCCGTCTCCAAGGTTCACAAGGAGAACCCCAGCGGTATGGCCGTCGTCAAGAAGCTGATGCTCCAGGACAAGCTCGTCGGCAAAACTGCGGCCGAGATCGGGCGAGATGAGAAGTACAGGAACCCTTTGTTCATCCTGCGGCAGCGCGCGACCGGCAACCTGGTCCGGGTCTACGATGTGAGCAAGTTCACCGATCTGCTCGGGGCCAGGTACTGCGTCATGAGGTTCGATTCCGCGGATCGATGTGAATCGGTCCGCATCCTCGGTTTGGCGGCATCCACAAAACAGGATCCTGCATAGTGCCGGCCAGAGTCGGTCAACACGACCTTGGATCGAACCGGATGCCAGACAGCGCGCCTTGTCGCGGGTCGGCAGGCAAGACTGAACCGTGCGGTGATATCGAAAACGCGGTCACCACAGGCGACGGTGCGCACCGCGGAAATGCCTTTGTCGTCACTCATTGAGAAACACAGGGACAAGACAAATGAGCTGTCCGGGGACGGTTCCCGGGCGCGCGGACGTCGTCTCCATCTGCTCCTGCCCTGCCTTCTCCTCAAGGCTTGTGGGGCTCATTTTCTTAGGTGGGGTGGCGTCTCACTCAACGCGCGTCCAGACGGTGTAGCCGCTCTGCTGCGTCTCCCTCAGCCACGGAGCGATCGTCTGCCAGTTGTCGTAAGGCGGGTCGTTATAGCTTTGCAGGTAAATGCTCGTCACCTGACTCGGCCGCACGAACTGCGTGTGGCCATCGACATACGAAATGTTGAGACCATCCTTCCCGTGGTTATTGGCCGGATCGGGATAGTTGTTGTTCTCGTCGCCCGGTCGGCCGGCGCCACCCTGGTCGCTGTCCAGGACCAGCAGACATGTATGCGGGCGTTTGACCGTGTTCTGCTTCTTGACCAGACAGCCGGTCCTCTGATTGTACAAGGGCTCGGCGGCCGGCTTTCGAGGCAAGCACAACTGCTGGCCGACGCTCTCCGATCTGCCGTCGATCTTCATTCGATCAAGGTAAATGCTGGGACCATCGAACCAGCCCCAGATCTCATAGCTGTGTCCACCCGTATCGTCGGCGGCGTTGGCGGCGGAATGTTCCAGATCGTCAAGAATCATCCGATCGTAAAAAGCGTTATTGGACCGACGATTCTCGCGAACGACGTTTTTTGTGCCGGGGCATAAAGCCGTCTGGACGCCTTTCAAGTACTTCGGAAAGATGTGATTCAGGCTGTCGCTTCCCGTTGAGGCGGTGGAGGCGTAGACCTTCCCGGGGGTATCCTCCGACTGGAAAGTGCAGGCGATGGCAATCTGACGCGCGTTGGACGCGCATTGTATTCGTCTTGCATGCTCGCGAGCTCTGCTGAGCGATGGCAGCAGAATGGCAATCAGCAGAGCGATGATCGCTACCACTACAAGAACCTCGATGAGCGTAAAGCCCGTGAAGACCGAGCGGACCACTCGAGTCGGTTCTCTTCGGCGGGTCATGAAGATGCTCCTTGCCTTACGGCATCTGCGAGGCGCCGCTGCGTCCATGCCTGGATCGCGGCCCGACGGCGCCGTAGCCGTCGGCCTCTGGTATTATTATACTGATCGGCAAGAAGAAGGGCGGTTAGAATCTGTATCGATATTGCGACTTGGACAATACGGATTGCGACGCGCAGCCTATCAGTGTCAGTACGGCACGCGGGGCGACATCGCAACCCGCCCCATCCTGCACCACAAGGCCGTGCCCGGACTTGACGGTAAGCCAAGGGGTTCTCATCCTGTCGCTGAGCCTTTTCCCTGCTTGGCTGGCTGCCGGGTAACCTGATCATGTATCCCCTCCGAGTCCGTTCTGTTGTCCGGCTGGTCCTGCCCACCGCTGGGACCGTCGTGGCAGACCGGGGTCCCGTCTTCATCCTCCAGCCACCCGGCCAAGGGGACTCCCGCCGCACGGGTTGAAGCGGCGCAAGTCACTTTCCCCGAAGAAGATATGTCACGCCCGGGGGAGGAACAGTACGTATTATTGCACATTCCCGGCCGTGCCCCCGTGACGTGACGGCCGCCAGAACATGGCTCTGCACGACCGCGTTCTGACGCTGATCGATACCCAGGCCCCGACGAGTCGCTGCGCTACCCGAGTCACCACGACCAACAGCCTTCCCCTTTCGGCGAGGAGGCGTTGGTGGGCACCCGGTTTTCGCCCGACAACAAGCTCGCCCATCTCGGGGGAGGAACCGATGAGGCTCTCATCGTCCCGGACCCGGCCGGCAGCAGACGTATCCGACCATCTCCATCGACAGCGACTTCGCCGGCCGCAAGTACAAGAACAACCCTGTCGACGATATCCTCAAACGATCCATCTGATGATACATCCGCCGCCGCTTGATCACTTCGACCCCACGGCCAGCCTGCCGCATGATGTCTGTGCAAGCGAACCCGACTCCCGATGGTGTACTGAAAGGGCTTACGGAGCGGTCGCCCCGACAGGACGTGCCGGAACACCTTGGCTGGAGTGATGACAAGGCAGATAGTCTGGCGTGCAGAGACAACGGGTGGTACGATTGCCGCGGAAATTCATATGAAGCTGCACGCGTTGGATATCACGATCATTCTTGTCTACCTGCTGGTCGTCAGCCTGATCGGCGTTCTGCTGCGACGACGAGCGGCTCGAAACCTCAACTCCTATCTGCTCGGCGGCAAGGAGTTGCCCTGGTATTTTCTCGGTCTGTCGAACGCCTCCGGCATGTTTGATATTTCGGGCACGATGTGGCTGGTCACGATCATGTTCGTCTACGGTCTCAAGAGCATCTGGCTGCCCTGGCTCTGGCCGACGTTCAACCAGATATTCCTGATGATTTACCTCTCCGCCTGGCTACGGCGGTCCAACGTCACGACCGGGGCTCAGTGGATCGGGACACGTTTCGGCCGCGACGTGGGCTCGGAGCTGTCGCACGCCGTCGTCGTCATCTTCGCGATCATCGGCTGCCTGGGTTTCCTGGCGTACGGCTTTGTAGGCCTGGGCAAATTCATTCAGATCTTCATTCCCTGGGAGATCATCTCGCCGTACGTGCCGTTCAACATCCCCGCGCCCTATGTGCCCCATGTATATGGGATCGCCTTCACGCTGGTGGCGGTCCTTTACACCATCCTGGGTGGCATGACCAGTATCGTGCTGGCGGACATCATCCAGTACGCGATCATGACGGTTTCCGCGCTGACCATCGGCGGCATCGCGATCTGCCATCTGTCTTCGCAATCGCTGAACGTTCCGCCCGGATGGCACAGCCCCTTCTTCGGCTGGAAGCTGGACCTGGACTGGAGCGGAATCATCGCCGACGTGAACGAGAAGATGGCCGCCGACCAGTTCTCCTTCTTCAGCATCATCATGATGCTGATGCTCTTCAAGGGCATCATGGCCAGCGCCGCCGGTCCGGCCCCCAACTATGACATGCAGAAGATCCTGGCCACGCGCAACCCGCGAGAAGCGGCCCTGATGAGCGGCTTCGTGTCGGTCGTGCTCATGCCGATTCGCTACTTCATGGTGGCCGGTTTCGCCATCCTTGGCCTGTTATACTACCACCGGCTGAACCTGGTCGTGGGACATCGGATCGACTTCGAACAGATTCTGCCTTCGGCGATCAGTGAATTCGTGCCCGTGGGCCTGATGGGATGTTTGCTGGCCGGACTGCTGGCGGCGTTCCTCGGGACCTTCGCCGGAACGCTGAACGCCGCCCAGGCCTACCTGGTCAACGACCTCTACCTGAAGTACATCAAGCCCGACGCCGGGAACCGCAGGATCGCCATCGTGAATTACGCAACCGGTCTGGTGGTCGTGGTGGTGTCCACGGTGCTGGGCTTCTTTGCCCAGGATGTCAACAGCCTGCTGCAGTGGATCGTCTCGGCGCTTTACGGCGGCTACGTGGCCTCCAACGTGCTCAAGTGGTACTGGTGGCGGTTCAACGGGCACGGGTACTTCTGGGGCATGATTGCGGGTCTGGTTCCCGCCCTTGTGCTGCCTCTGGTGTTTCGGCAAACGCTGGAGTTGTATTACTTTCCTCTGCTATTCGTCCTTTCGTTGGCCGGCTGCATCATCGGAACCCTGGCAAGCCGTCCCACCGACGAGGAAACGCTGGTCTCGTTCTATTGTTGCGTCCGGCCATGGGGGTTCTGGAAACCGATTCACGAGAAGGTCGTCGCCGCCGATCCGGGTTTTCGGAGAAACGCGGATTTCCGGCGGGACATGTTCAACGTGATCGTGGGGACGATCTGGCAGACCGCCCTGGTGCTCCTCCCGATCTATGTCGTCCTGCTGAAGGGCCGCAGCATTCTCGTCGTGGCCGGCGTGATCGTGCTGACGTCCTGGATTCTCAAGAAAAGCTGGTACGATCGACTGGAGACATCAGCAGCGGCCGTGCCCGTCGAGGCGTCGCCTGCGCAGCGGGCGAGATTGGCGTGAGCGTGGCCGGTTCTTTCCGTCAGTGATGATCAACTCGATACCACAAGTTGGCTGCACACAGGTCAGGAGCACCTCTATGAACTCAATCGCCGGCGCCGTTTTCGGCAAGTCGGTTATGCACCGGCAGGCAAGCCACCGGTGGCACGCTTCGACGAGGCAAACATTGCCAGCCGAAAGAGGCGCTGCCAGACGGCTGACTTGGCTGCTTGCGATGGTTGCGGGTCTTGGCTCGGCGGGTTGCTCGCTGCAGCCGGCGGCGAAGGGGCCGGCGATGGACAATTTCATACGCCGCCAGGGCGATCGACTGATGGACGGACCGAACGAGTACCGGTTCATCTCCGTCAATATCCCCAATCTGCACTATGTGGAAGACGACATGCGTTTCAGCCAGAGCATGCCGTTCCGCCTTCCGGACGATTATGAGATCAATGACGCCCTCGGGACCGTCGGGCAAATGGGCGGCCAGGTCGTCCGCATCTACGCCCTGCCCATACGGCGAGCCGATGATTGCGACAACGTGCCGCGCTACATCACAGGCCCCGGCGCGTTCAACGAAGAAGCCTTCGTCGCGCTCGATCGCGTCCTGGTTGCCGCCCACCGCCACGGCGTGCGTCTCATCGTGCCGTTCGTGGACCAATGGAGCTGGTGGGGCGGCCAGGCCGAGCTGGCGGCTTTTCGCGGCAAGACCCTGAAGGATTGCTGGACCGATCCGCAGTTGATCGACGACTACAAGCAGATCATCGCGTTCGTCGTCAATCGCAGGAACACGGTGACGGGGGTCTGCTACCGAAACGACCCGGCGATTCTGGCGTGGGAGACCGGCAACGAGTTGAACGCCCCGGCGTCATGGACGCAGCAGATCGCGGCGTTCATCAAGAGCATCGACCACAACCATCTGGTCATCGATGGCGCCACCTACGATACGATCCCGAAAGACCGTCTCGAGGATCCTAACGTCGATTTCGTCCAGACGCATCACTATGAGAAAGACGCGCTCGCCATGATTGACCGTATTCAACGCAACTGTCAGGCGGCGCGGGGGCACAGGCCCTACCATGTCGGCGAGTTCGGCTTTCTCGGCACGCAATCGCTTCAGGCGGTGATGGACACGGTGATTCAACAGCGAGCAACCGGCGCGCTGTTGTGGAGCCTGCGGTATCGCAGCCGCGACGGGGGCTTCTACTGGCATCATGAGCCGGCCGGCGGCGATCTTTTCAAGGCCTATCACTGGCCGGGATTCGAGGCCGGCGAGGCCTACGATGAGCGCGGAATGATGCGTCTGCTTCGAGCCAAGGCATATGAGATCCGCGGGCTGACTCCGCCGGCGATCCCCGCCCCGTCATCACCGTGCCTGGTCTCGGCCGATGACGGCGGGAGGGTGAGCTGGCGAGGCTCGGTCGGGGCGACCTGCTATGATGTGCAACGCGCGGAATGGCCCTTGGGCGGGTGGTTGACCGTCGCTCACGGCGTCTCCGAGGCACAGGCCCAGTACCAGCCGCAGTTCACCGATGACTCGACTTCGCTGGGAAAGTCCTATCGCTACCGCGTTGTCGCGAGGAATCACACGGGTTGTTCCGCGCCCTCGAAACCCAGCGGACTTGTCCGGATCAGCCATCGAACCCTGGTCGATGAACTGCGGAACGACTCGCAGATCTTCCTGAAGCAAGGCAAGCTCCAGTTCCGGCAGAATGAGGCCCGCAAGGTCAAGGAAGACTGCCACCGGCTTTCCGGCGACCCGGACAGCGCCATCGTCTACCACGCGCACGGCCGCATCAGCGCGGTACGGCTGTTCGTGTACAGCCACGCCGAGCCGAAGGACATCCAGATCGCTTTCTCCCCGGACTGCAAGAAGTTCGAGCCCGTCGATCCGGACGTCCAGCGGACCACCACCTTCGGTGAGAAGGTCTACGGGTTCTTGAAGGCCGACCTGTACACCGTCAAGCCGAAGGCCCAGGACAGTCGTTACGTGAAGATCGTGTTCAAGACCGACGCACAGTTGGGCAGAGTCGAGGTCGAGTATGTCTCTGCTCACTAATGAAGCTTTTACCGAGGCGGTCCGGCGGGAGTTGCTCGGGAACATCCTGCCGTTCTGGCGTTCTCACAGCGTGGACAACCATCACGGCGGGTTCATCGCCGAGATGTCCAATGACCTGCGCACCCGGCCCGATGCGGCCAAGGGCCTGATCCTGAACGCCCGGCTGCTGTGGACATTCTCTGCCGCGTATCGCTGCACATTGTCGGCCGAAGACAAGGCTCTGGCCGTGCGAGCTTATGACTACCTGACGCATCATTTCATCGATCCACAGCACGGAGGATGCTTCTGGGCACTCAGCCCGGATGGAACCGTCCACGACGACAAGAAGAAGATCTACGGCCAGGCGTTCTGCGTCTATGCCCTGAGCGAGTACCATTGTGCCCTTGGCGAACCGAAGGCTGTCGATCAGGCCATCGACATCTTTCATCGCATCGAGGACGCCAGCCGCGACGGCCAATACGGCGGTTATTTCGAGACGGTCGCTCGCGACTGGACACCCTGCGACGACGTGCGGCTCAGCGACAAGGACCTGAACGAGAAGAAGTCGATGAACAACCACCTGCACGTTCTGGAGGCGTACACGAGCCTGCTCCGAGCGTGGCCGGATAAGCTGCTCGCCCAGCGGCTCCGCGAGTTGATCGACCTTTTCGAGCGGCGAATCCTGAACCCTGAGCAGACGCACCTGCAACATTTCTTCGCCGAGGACTGGACGCCCAGATCCGACAGCTACACTTTCGGCCACGACATCGAGGGCAGTTGGCTGCTGTGTGAGGCGGCCGAGGCACTTGGCGACGAGGGACTGCTCAGGCACATTCGGTCCGTTGCCTTGCGAATGGCACGGGCGGTGCTGCACGAAGGTCTCGACGCCGACGGCGGGCTGTTCTACGAAGCCCGCAACGGGCAGATCATTGATTCGAACAAGGAATGGTGGCCTCAGGCCGAAGCCGTGGTCGGCTTCTACAACGCCTGGCAACTCAGCGGCGATCCGGTCCTTCGCGAGGCGGCGATTCGCTGCTGGCAGTTCATCCAGAACCGGATCGTCGATCACGTCCACGGCGAGTGGTTCTGGCGGGTATCGCGCGACGGCGTGCCCGACGATTCCATGCCGAAGGTGTCCGCGTGGAAGTGTCCCTACCACAACGGACGTTGTTGTCTGGAAATCCTGCGCCGCGTCGAGACCGGCGTAACATGAGGGAAGGACCTGTGCCCATGCCTGATGAGCAGTTCAACCGGCGTCTACAGCACCTCATGGCCGATCATCAATCGCTGATCGATCGTGCAAACGAGATTGCTCCCCACGGCAACGGCGTTTTCGATCGTTACCGCCACCCCGTGCTCACCGCCGAGCACACGCCGATCTTCTGGCGATACGATCTCAACCCGCAAACCAATCCGCACCTGATGGAACGGCTGGGGATCAATAGCGTATTCAACCCGGGGGCGATCGAATTCGACGGCCGGATCCTGCTGGTCGCTCGCGTCGAGGGCTGCGATCGCAAGAGCTTCTTTGCCGTGGCCGAGAGCCGGACGGGCGTGGATCGGTTCCGCTTCTGGGACGATCCGGTCGTGCTGCCGGAGACTGCTGATCCGGACATCAACGTGTATGACATGCGGCTGGTACAGCACCAGGACGGTTGGATCTACGGCCTGTTCTGCACGGAGCGTAAGGACCCCGCCGCCCCACGCGGTGACCTCTCCTCCGCCGTCGCCCAGTGTGGAATCGTCCGCACCCGCGATCTCAAGAGTTGGCAGCGACTGGATGACCTTCGGACCGGATCACCTCAGCAGCGCAATGTCGTCCTGCATCCTGAATTCGTGGACGGCAAGTATGCCTTCTGCACTCGCCCGCAGGACGGGTTCATCGACACCGGTTCAGGCGGCGGTATCGGCTGGGGGTTGTCCGACAGCATCGAGCACGCGGTCATCGGCCCGGAGCGAATCGTTCACGATCGCAAGTATCACACGATCTACGAATCCAAGAACGGCCTGGGGCCGGCGCCGATCAAGACACCGGACGGTTGGCTGCACCTGGCTCATGGTGTGCGAGGAACGGCCGCCGGGCTGCGCTACGTGCTCTACGCGTTTATGACCGCACTCGACGATCCGGCTCGCCTCATCCACGAGCCCGGCGGGTACTTGCTGGCACCGAGCGGCGAGGAACGAGTGGGCGATGTCTCGAATGTGACCTTCTCCTGCGGCTGGGTCGCGAAATCCGACGGGCGCTTGTTCATCTACTACGCGTCCAGCGACACCCGTTGCCACGTGGCCACCACGACGGTTGAGAAACTGGTCGACTATTGCCGGAACACCCCGCCCGATCCGCTCCGTTCTTATGCGTGCGTCCAGCAGCGGATCGAACTCATCCGGCGGAATCTGTCCTTGAAGCGGTAACAGGGTTGCTGTGTCCCGATGGGGCCCAACGCTCGTCGCCGTGTCAGATCTTGACTACTTGAACGCGGGCGGGATGCTCGACGGTGTCTCGTCGAGATCATCCTTCCATTTGAGCGGCGCGATCGACACCGGTCCGCTCATCCACCCGGCATGCGTGATGTACCACTTCCCCTTGGCATCGCGGACAACCTCCGAGGCGTGCGACCGGATCCGTCCGACACGCTGTTCGATGTCCCAATGGAACGGGTCGCGGGACAAGTAGACATTGGTCCAATCGTTGTCGCAGACGAACAGGTAATAGTGCCGGCCTCGCCGGACCACAAAGGGCGATTCGGTCGGCCCGCCGAAAGACCCCGCATTCGGGTGGATGAAGACAACCTTACGGTCGCCCCAGTGGGTCAGATCCTTGCTGGTGACGCACACGACGGTGTGGTTGCCCCCATCCGGTGTGGTTGTCGCGGTGTAGTACATGATCCATTGGTTCTCCGCCCGCAGGACCATCGGATCGCGCCCATCGAACCCGTCCACCACCATCGGATTGTCCGGTGACCGCGTCCATGTCTTGAGATCCGGCGACGTGAGCAATTGGATGCGATACTTGTGCGTGTCTTTGTCCCCGGCGCAGACGAACATGTGGTAGACTGAGTTGCTTCGAATGGCGTGGGGGGCCCAGAGCAGGTATTCCTTGTGTTTCTCCCAATCGGCGGTCACGGCCGGCGGCTGGGCCTGCCATGGGTCTTGCAGCAGTGAAGTCGCGGTCGCATGAGCGAGTCGCCGCCCGGGATCCTTGAAGAAATCCAGCGGCTTGGGGTGGGTGATGCCGAACAGGTGCCACGTGTTGTCGGGTCCTTGGACGATCGTGTGATCGTTGATGCACCAAGGCTCCTCGGCGGCAAAGACTCTCTTGAACTCTCCGGCCTCCACCAGCGTCTTGGGCGAGCGAGCCTCGGTCTGCCAAGCCTTGGCCACATCGATCTGGGGCGGTGAGATCTCCGCAAGCTTGACGTCGGTCCGCTTGTCACCCGCCCGCTTCTCCACGCGGGTCAGCCGGTAGGTGCCGGGCGCCGGTGCCCGCAGCGGTATGGTCCAGGCATCCTTGCCCGCGTAGATGGCGAACGACCACAGTGTCTTTCCGTCCGGCCCGTCGATGGCGCCCCAATACTCGACGCCGGGATAACCGATCTTCTCTGACGGCATACGGATGGTGAATGTGGGTTCCGGCGTTTCCGCCGTCGTGAGAACGGCAGCCATCATCATCATGGGAATCGAGAGCATGTCGGTACCTCAATCAGCATGTCCCCTTGCTGTTTCTACTCCGCCTGGCGTGTGGCGTTGCGATGGTCGGGTTTTGTCTGATCGCCCGAGAGCGCGTTCCTCAGAATCGCCGAGACCACGCCATAGATCTCCGTTTTCTGCCTGTTCAGATCAAATGTGTCGTTGACCGGCCAGTGCCTCTGCATGGCCCACGCCCAGTGCGCCCACGGAATCTTGTGCTCTTCGAGGAGGCTGCCGACGTCCTTGAGCCACTGCGTGTAGCCGGGGGCGCCGGTTCGCACTCCCCACTCGCCGCAGAAGACCGGCACCCGATGGCGATCGCGAAAGCGGACCGCCGTCGACATCCGCTCGGCCAGGGCCGCCTTGCCCCATTTGCCTGGATACTCGAGTAGTGGCCGGTTCTCCGGATGGAGCATGTGCGTGTACTCGTGCGGATGGTAAAAGTGGAACGAGTAGATGAGGTTCGGATCATCGAGCTTGAGATAGTCGAGCAGTTCCTCGGCCCCCGAATACTCCGCCCCCTCGATCACGATCGGCGTCCGCGCGTCCGTTCGACGGAAATGGGCGATCACTTCGCGATACCAGGGAGCGAGCTTGGTTCTATCCACGTCGTGCGGCTCGTTGATCGGCTCCCAGGCGGCGATGAATGGCTCATCCTTCAGCAGATTCAGGATGTAGTCCCACATATCCAGGAACTCGCGATGCAGGGCCGGCGTGTTCCACACGTTGCCGCTGTTGGGCCGGCCGTCGGCACGAAACGCATGTAGATTGGGGATGACCCAAAGCCCCTGTGAGGTGAACAACCGCACGTGCCTCTTAAGGAAGCGGAGTTGCCGGGGGTCGAATTGCCCCGACGGGACGTAACCGAATTGATAACGCACACAATTGGCACCAAGGTCTTTGATGTCGGCGACGTCCTGGGCCGTCGGAGGAACCCACCAGAGCAGGTTGAAGCCGCGGAACCGGATCGGATGACCATCCGGGGTCAGAATCTCCGTTTCGCGTATGGAGAGCCTGGCCGGTTCGGTTTCGGCTGGTTGCGATCCGGGAACAGCCGAAGCTGCCGTGAACGGCAACACGAGCGACATCACCGTGAAGAGTCCGGCCGGGCCGAGAGAAATCGGGAGCATGGCGGAATTATACGCCGGAGGGCCGCCATTGCCGATCTTTCGGGCACGATGGATGCGATCACCTGACATGAGGAGCTTTCACGAGCCGCTGTTGCCGGCATCCGCCTCCTCCGGTTCCACCTCGATCGCCTGGGCGCAGGCCTCGGTTTTGTCGCGGCCGATGAACCGGATCTCGATCACGCCGTTTTTCGGCCGGATGTCGGTGAATGTACGCTTGTGTGCCCGAAAGATACCGCCCGCGGCCTGGGCGACATTCATTTTGTCAACGACCTCCTCATCATTGATCAAAACGCGAACAGTGCTCCTCGTGTTCGTGTCCGCGAAATGCAGGTGAACGCGATAACGACCGGGACCGACGGTCAGGTTCACGCAGAAGTCCTGGGCGTGTACGCCGTAGCGATAGAGCTCCGGATCAGGCGTGTTGCCGATGTAGAAGCTCCGGCGATCGGTGAACCACGTGCGGGTGACAGCGTCCACCGAGGCCCCCAGACGCACGACGAACTCGGTTCCCGGACGCCAGGAATGGCCCTGCGAATCGACGTAGTCGTCTCGGCCCGTGTAACCGAGGATCAGCCGCTGTGCATCAGTGGGGCCGCCGCCCTCGCCGAAATCGCTCTTGCCCGTCGCGGCCGAATACTGGATTCCGTCCACAGAGATGCCGGAGCCGGCAGACAGCGGGTTCTTATCGCCTCTGGCAACGATTCGGATTTCGTGCTTTCCATCGGCCAGTCCTCCCTTGCGGTAGACAAGCTGCTGGTGTCTGGGCTTGGGATTCCAGCAGTCGAGCGGCGCCATTTGCTTCTGCCCGTCGATGTACACATCCGCCAGTCCGCCCTTGTTATCGACGGCCCCGATCAAGCGGAACTGGTTCCCGGTGAATGCGAACGTCAGTGCCGCGCCCGCGTCGGTTGCCACGTGCAGCGAGCCCTGCCGGGCTCCGTCCGTCCGAACCGTGCTCCACTGCCCGGTGTATGAGAAGGCATCGTCGTCCGCGACTTCCTGCGGATCATCACCGCTGACGCTGATCTTCTTGGATCCATCATGACGGATACTCACGATGCAGTCGCCGTCGGCGAGCCCCTTCACCGTAAAACCGTTTCCCTTCAGGTCATCGCGTTTCGCCAATGCCTTGCCGTCCGCCGATACCGACTGCGGCTCGAAAGCCAGTCGCAAGACGTCGACGCTGCCCGCCGGTGCATCGAACGTCGAGTAGCGGACCGCGCCCTTGTCATAGTCGATGGAGGTGACCACGGATTTCGTCCGCATGACGTGGTTCTCGCGGCTGGGGCCGTAGGTCTCCGGGCGCCACGCCATGGCCGCCAGAATCTGGCACAACGGCCACGGATGGGCCAGATTGAGCCAGTCGGCCGCTGCAACCACGTCGCCCGCCAGGCCGTCCAGGACAACGCCGTTCTCGCGACTGTCATACGTCGCCATCATCAGCATCCGTCGCCCAACCTCGCGTGCCCATTCGTCCCCGGCCAGCTCTCCGAGCTGAATGAGGGGCGCCGCATACGTGTACTGATTGTAGGACAACGAGGTTCCGCAGCAGACGAACGACTCAGGGAACGCCCACGCACCACTGTAGACTTCGCCGCGCGAGGCCGGGTCGACGCAGTTGCGGTTGAAGACCAGCGACAGGATGTTGCGGACGTCGTTTCTCCAATTCGGGAAGGCTTCGGGGTGATCCAGGAAGTAGCCGCAGATCCAGGAGGCGCCGCCCGAGATCCAGTCGCCTTCCACGTCCCAGTAGTGACGCCCCCAGGCCTCGTTGTCGATCCAGCGCGGCAGGATCTGACCGGTCACGTACGCACGCGCGGCGTCACGTGCCTTGACGATGGCGCGGTCTTTGCCCTCGTAACCCGTGTCGATCAAGGCATCGAGGAACTCGGCGATCAACGTCGTGCTGCCGGTGAGCTCATCGGACCAGAGCATGTGCTCCGGACTCATGTAGCGGTTCCAGGGGGGCATCTGCGGGTCGGAGAAGTTGCATTTCTCGGCGAAGACGTCGCCCCAGTGCTTGGCGGCCTCCAGGTAGCGGTCGTTGCCGAGTAGCTTGTACGCTCGCAGTACTTCAAGACCGACGTAAGCGCACAGATCCAACTGGTTCGGCACATTGGGATCTGCCTTCTGGTATCCGACTCCCTTTGTGGGCGTGGCGATCGGGAAACGTGGCCACGCGTGGTCAGCGCCGGTCAGACAATAGTCCAGAATGTAGTCCACGGTGATGGGGATGTAGACGAAGGCGATCGGATCGCCGCTGTACCGGTAGTACTCCGACAGGCCGCGGATGATGCTGAACGCCCTCTGGCTCAGGTCGCCGCACATCCATGGCTGTGTGGGCGGAATCGATATCGTGCCGTCGTTGTTGATCTTCCAGTGCGTGTTGTACACAATGTGCGGAGCGGGTATCACCGCCTGACCCGGCTCCGTCCAGGGGTATCGCTTGTAGATATCGACGGCAATTTGCATCCGTTCGTCGAACTGGCCGTTCTGCCCCTGATACCAGGGAGCGATGACGCCGCTGCTATCCTCGACCGCGGGGTGAGCGTAGTACTGTTTGAGAACGTCGGCGGCCCGAGCGGCCCCTGCAACCAGGCAGACCAGTGTCGCGGCCGGCAGCACGAGGCCCGGAACGCCTGAGCCAACCGGCTTGAACCTGACGGGTACCGTGGAAGCCGAACGCCTTGCTCGCATATGTGATCCTCCGCAGAATGTGACCAATATGGTACAGTGCACCACCGCAAAGCCGCCACAAGGAACGGACCGATGAATCGCCTGGTACTTGCCTGCGTTGTCCTGGTGTTGCCGCCCCTGGTCTCTGTGGCGAGGGGGCAGGCCGCAAACAGGCATTACCCATCAAGCCGCCCTCCGCTCAGACAAACTCGGTTTGTTGAACTGCCCCTGGGGGCCGTGAAACCACAGGGCTGGTTGCGCGATCAGCTTCGTATCCAGGCAGAAGGACTGACGGGGCACCTGGACGAATTCTGGCCCGATCTGGCCCAGTCGGCCTGGAAAGGCGGAACGGGCGACGGCTGGGAGCGGGGCCCATACTACCTCGACGGCCTGGTCCCGCTGGCGTACGAACTCGACGATGCGCGCCTGATCGCCAAGGCCAAGGTGTGGATCGAGTGGATTCTGGCGAGCGGGCAGCCGGACGGCTGGTTCGGCCCGGCCAAAAACAAGGACCGTTGGCCGCGGGCCGTCGCCATGAAGGTCCTCACACAGTATCACGAAGCCACCGGCGACGCCCGGGTGATCCCGTTGCTCACAAACTACTTCAAGTACATCAACCGTACGCCGCCCGACTGGCCCGACACCGAATGGCGCGGAGTGAGAGCCATGGAGCATGTTGTCAGCGCGTTCTGGCTGTACAACCGAACCGGCGACGCGGAGATTCTCAAGGCAGCAGACTCGATTCACAGGAGCTGCTTTGACTGGACACCGTTTTTCCTCGACTTCCCCTATACCACAGAGGCCCTGAAGGCAGGGCTCAAATACACACACTTCACGCACGATGTGAACAATGCCATGGCGGTCAAGAACCCGGCCCTCTGGCACCTCCGATCCGGCGACGAGCGCGACCGGAAGGCGTCGTACCAGGGAATTGCCAGTCTTGACGAGCATCACGGGCAGGTCGCCGGCGGGTTCGGCGGCGACGAGCACCTGTCGGGAAAGCGACCGACGCAGGGCACGGAGTTGTGTGGCGTGGTCGAGTACATGTTCTCCATGGAGAAGCTGGTCGAGATCCTCGGGGACGTCGCCTTCGCCGATCGACTCGAGCGACTGGCGTACAACGCCAACCCCGGTACGTGCATGCCGGATTACTGGGCCCATCAGTTCGACCAGCAGGCCAACCAGGTGCTGTGTACAATCGCCAAGCGGCAATGGAGCCACGGGAACGACGACACATCGAACATATACGGTCTGGAGCCGAACTACGGATGCTGCACGGCCAACATGCATCAAGGCTGGCCCAAGCTCGTGTCGCACCTGTGGATGGCCACGCACGATCAGGGCTTGGCCGCCGTCGCCTACGGACCGTGCAAGGTCAAGGCCAAGGTGGCCGACGGCCAGGAAGTCACCATCTCGGAGGAAACGGCTTATCCGTTTGACGGGGTCGTTCGACTGGTATTGGAGTCGCCTCGCCCCACCCGGTTTCCGCTTCATCTGCGCATCCCTGTCTGGGCCACGGGTGCCCGGGTCGTGTGTATGGGCACGGAGACGCCCGCGGAAGCAGGGCGATTCGCCGTCGTCGACAGGATGTGGGACCCAGGCGAGGTGGTTACGATCTCGCTGCCGATGAACCTGCGTACCGAGCCACGGTACAACAACTCGGTCGCGATCCTCCGCGGACCGCTCTGCTTCTCGCTTAAGATCGGCGAGCGATATGAGAAGCTGAGATCCCACCATGACAAGTTCCCTGTCAACGACTGGGCGATTCACCCTGCGACGCCCTGGAACTACGGCCTGCTTCTGGATCGCGGCAGACCCGAGCAATCGGTTTCCGTGGCAACCCGGGCGGTCGGCAAGATCCCTTTCGCACAAGACGCCGCACCCGTCACGCTGAAGGCCAAGGGCAGGGCCCTTCCCGGGTGGAAGCTGGAGCACAATTCCGCCGGTGATCCGCCGATGAGCCCTGCGGTCTCAAACGAGCCGACGACCGATCTGGAACTCATCCCGTATGGCAGCACCCGGTTGCGGATCACGGAGTTCCCGACGATCCAGGAATGAGCGTGATGGCGCGGATCACTGCGCGCAATTCGCAGGCGCAACCTCATTCGAGCCGCTGTAGCACCGCTGAAACAGACCGTAGTCTGTCTGGTCCACGTCGCCGTCCGCGTCAATGTCTTCCTGAGAGCAGCTCGGTGCGGCAGAGACATCCGGCCCGCTCATGCAAGGCAGGAGGAGGGCAAAGTCGTCGTGATCGACGTCCGTGTCGCCGTCGAAGTCGGCCGGGCAGAACGGTGTTCGGCTGACCAGTTCGTACGAATCAAAGAGCACATCGTTCACGTCGTAGGCATTCCAGGCCAGGGAATACCCGTCAATCTCCATGACACCGTAGTGGTGTATGGACTGCTTGACCGTGAAGAAGCCCCAGACGTAGCTCGTATAGGTGTCGATGGTGTTGCCGGCACCGCCGACGATCATGTACATCACGTTGTCGCTCAGGCCGCGCAGGTAGGCGTGCGTGTGACCGCTCACGACGACGTCAACCTTGTACTGTTGGAACAGCGGCACCCAGTTCTCCCGAACGAAGGCCTCACCGCTGTATCCAGGACTATCCCACAGGTCGGTGTAGGGAGGCTTGTGAAAGCTGACCACGCGGAATGAGGCGCGTTGGGCCTCCGTTGAGGCGAGTTCATTTTCGAGCCAGGAAGTCTGCTCGGCGGTCTGAATGTTCGTATCGAGGAAGATGAAACGGGTGCTTCCATATGTCAAGGCGAACCAGGCCTCGTTGCCCGGCAGCACGCTGTATGCGTAGGCCAAGGCGCTTTCACCGTCGTGATTGCCGCGGCAGAACAGGACAGGCGTGGTCTGGGCCAGATTGCCCAGCTCCAGCGGGCCGAACCAGTAATCCTGCCACTGGGCGATACTTGTCCCGTCGTTCATCAGATCACCGGCCACCAGCACGAGATCTGGATCGCGGGCGGCCATGTGCGGAACCTGCTGCCGGAAGATCGTGTAGCCCTGCTCGTCGGCGAACCAGACTATCCTGATTGGGGTGCCGGGCCGCGGGGCGGTCCGAAAGGAATACGTTGCCGAAGTGGTATCTCCGCTTCGCACACGGTACTTGTAGACCGTCTCGACCTGCAATGGTTGAATCGTGGCCGTGTGGATGAAGTGAGTGGCGTCGAGCTGCTGGGTCATAACGTCGGTGATCGTGTTCTCCGATACATCGCTCAGGCCGAAATCGACCCCATTGGGGGTCCCATGGCCGCTTGTTTCCCAGATGAGATTCATCGCGTCCGGGCGTGCGTCTTGCAGCATCGGCAACGTGGTGATAACCGTTGGTTCCGGTACTGTTCCGTAAACCTCAAAGGACGCGTCGGACGTGTCCGAGACCTCAGGGAACGCGGCTGCCGAGATCTTCACGCGATAGTCCGCGGAGTCACCCAGGTACGGCGAGATTGACCAGATGAACTGGCCGTCGGCCATGGGCGCCCGCCCAAGTCGGGCCCGCAGCGCGGCCCCGTCGTACAGCTCGATGTTGACCACGCCGCTCGGGTCTGTCACGGTCCAGGAGACGGTCTGTGTGGAGCCGGCCTGCCAGTGCTCGCCGCCGTTGGGGCCCACCAGTTGCAGGTCGGTCGGGGCCGTCGGAAGGGGGATACCGCTGGCACTGGGGACGCCGAGTTCGGCGATCTCAAGGGCCGACATGACGTAATCGCGGAACTGCACGCTGTTGACGTAACCGGCTTTCGTGTCATTGTCCTCGTCTGCAAACAGGAGCAGCCAATCGGGGGCCGTGTTGGTTGAGTAGAGAGACCACCGGCCATCCAAGGAGTCGGCCAGCAACTGGGTTCCAACCGGCGAGCCGTTGATGTACTTGGCCATGGTCAGCGTGGCGAGATCGACCGTGACTGCCACGCGATACCACGTGTTCGGCTGAATTACGCCGTGGTATTGACCGGCGACTCCAATGCCGTTCGCGCTCGGGGTCGTCGTGCCGTTGCCCACGAAGAAGTCGGCGTCGTTGCCATTGGTGCGCGAGGTCTGGAAGATAGCCCGCCAGGAATTGGTGCTGGCCGTCGGGTACAGCACGTCCAGAACCAGCGAGTATTGATTGATGTATGCGCCGCCGCCGTTGCCCGGAGCGTTGGTGTGCACGACATAGCCTTCGCTCGACAGACATGCGGGAAACCTCATCACCGACGCAACCGAACCGCCGATATTGGGAATGCCGAAGAAGGTCGTGGTGCCGAACTGGGTCTGGGAGGCCGTCGTGCTGCCATAGTATTCCATCACCGCGCCGCTGGTTGCCGACAGGTTGCCCGCGTCGAAGTCCCACTGGCCGATGCTCTGCGCGGCCACGGGTCTGACCGACCACATGAGACAGAGGCAGGCAGCACGCAGGACGGGTTTCGTCAGGCGGCCGATACGATGCACGAGGAACACTCTCCGCGCGGACACGCCGAGACTTGGCGCAAACAAAGTGCCGGGCGGCAGCCGAACGCTCCCGCCCGGCACGGATAAACTAACCTTGTCCTGATCCAGGCGCCGCTCCAAGCCGGCCGAACCTGGACAGAAAACACAGCGGTGTCGGCTTCATGCCCGACGACGTCGCAGCAGCGGGAGCCCGCTCAGCAGCAGGGCCAGCGTCGCCGGTTCCGGAATCACCAGCTTTGTCGGCGTTGCAGCGCCGTCGATCCATCCGCCCATGGGGGCGATTTCCTCACTCGACAGAGCGCGGTTCCACGTCGCTACCGTGCCGACCAAGCCCCACGCATCTTCCCAGCTGTTATCTGCGAAGAGATTGAAGCGGTCCGGATAGAGCGAGAACCTGCCATCAACGCCCTGGCCTGGCGCGTCGAGGAACAGAACGCCGTCAACATAGACTCGGAAGAAGCTGCTGTTGTCAACGGACCAGACGATTCTGTGCCACTTGGACGCGCCATAGGTCAGTGTCGAGTAACCAGTGTCACCGGTGCCGATGACGGAGTTGGCACGATCCGGCCCCTTGATGAACAGATCGCCGTCATTTTCATTGCCATCCCATGACGTCTGGAACAGGCTGTTGTATTGCTCACCCTCCCACCACCCCCCGTCCGATGTTTGCACGTAATCTACGGCAACCGTGTACTGGTTAACATAGCTGCCGCCGCCGTTGGCGACGAAGCTGGGGTTGACCGTCAGGTAATCCCAACTCCGTTCCTGAACGACACCGCCGTCGCTCAGCTCGGGCTCGATGACGGTCCAGGGACCTGAAAACCAGGCGCTGTTGCCGGCGTTGCTGGTGGTGAGATCCACGCCCATCGTGGCCGTCAGCTTGTCCGCTTCGGTTTGAAACCGCCACAGCCCGGTCACTCCCGCGGGGACATTCGCAGCATTGGCGATGCCCGCCGCCACAAGGAGCGCTACAATTGAAACAGTCCAGATAGAAGTTCTCACGTTTTCTCCTCCATTCATGTTAGTTCAGTCCAAGCGTGACACCTGCCGGCCGACAACGGCCGGCTGCTCTCGCAGATCCTCCATTTCTAATCCTATTCAAGCATCCCCTCACAAGGCAAGCAGGAACGGAGTGGCAACAGCTTACAGGACCTGATTGCGCCGTGAGTTTCTTTTCACCTCCCCTCTCGATACGCCGCCTTGTCTCAACCGGCTCCTGCGGTCAACCGGACCCCGGTTGTTCCCACGTCACGGTTGCGCGCGCCGCAGAAGCGGGTCCCAATACTGCAGGTATTTGTTCGGCGAGCCCGCCGGAGGGTTAATGGTCCCCTCCCTGCGAAACTCGGCGTGGCCGTCGTTGAAGACGATGTTGCCGCCTTTTTGGTGCCTCCTGACGTTGACGCCCTCACCCGTCCCACCGGTGTCGCCGTCGACAAAGGGCCACCACAACTGCCCGCCGAACAACCGGTCATTTTTCGGGTTGGCATCCGCCAGCAGAATATTGCGCGACGGGCTCTTGACGCGACTCTCCGGAAACCACGGATGGCTCCGAAGACCGGCATATTCTTCATAGCCGCCGTTGGTCGCATGATTCCAAAGCCCGAGGAACCACGCGTTGTAACCGTAGCCGATATCCAGCCGGTTGTAGCCCCATGACCAGACGATACCCGAGTCTTCCTGTACGTGATTCGCCAGCGTCGGACAGTGAGGTATCTCAGGAGACTTCGTGTATCGCTCCAGTTGCTGGAACCATGCCCACTCTCCGAGGTCATCCCGGCCCTTGGTGCCTTCCCGGACCTTCGTGCGGTGCGGTGGGAATATGCTCTTGTGATCTGAAAGATAGAAGACAAACGCATGCTGAAGCTGCCTCAGATTATTCTGGCAGACCACCCGCCGCGACTGTTCGCGAGCTTTGGAAAGCGACGGGAGCAGGATCGCGATCAGCAGAGCGATGATCGCCACCACGACGAGTACTTCGATCAGCGTAAAACCCGGCTGCCGGAGCCGGTTCTCGCCCGGACGAACCGGCCTCGCCCCTCGCCGTAAAACCAAGCTGTCCACTGACATCGTTCTTGGAAACGGCATCCTCTGACATCTCCGAAACTGCGTTGGCATGCGACAAACGATCCCCCGCTGACCGAACGGCAGCACCAGAGGCGATCGCTGCATCATGCCTGCCACCTGTATAGAATGATAACCGTAGTATCGGCGGCGCGGGAATATCATTTTGCGCAAAAGCCTTGTCGGTTTGCGCCGGACGCCTGTTGCCCGGCATGGACGCCGGCATCGCTGGAGACTCTCGCGGCCGTCGCAGACCCCTGACAAGTGCGAATCCGTGCCGCGAGTCTGCACCACGGTTGACTGCAGGTTATTTGCCTTGCTGCATCGCCCCATCTTTGGTCTGCGGTGAATCAAGGCTGATATCTTCTGACATTGTGGGTGAAAGGCTTCTGCGACGATCGCGGTAGTCATTCACCCCGTATGCTCGGTCACCCTGGTAGCGCACCTGCCCCCACCGAGCTCGAGCCAAGATCGACTCATCAAGGGATTTGGTGAAACCTGGCGATTCCGCGCTGGACATCATTCTGCGCGAGACGGATAATGGCGGAGATAGCATTGCAGCACTTCCATTCGCGCCACATGACATCGGCCGTCCCGGTTGTTCTTTTCTGCGAAAGGTGCCGGAATGGAGTGTCGGGGAAATCAACCCATGTCCCGTGCTCGTCGAGTCGCATTGTTGATCGGACAGGACATCGGTTTTTGCCGGCGGGTTTTGCAGGGCGTTCACGAATACGCCATCACCCGAGGTTGGGTCTTTCATGACGCCCGCGCAGACATCCGGGCCCTTCGCCCCATGCGGATGTGGAAACCCGACGGTGTGATCTGCAGCCTGTTCGACGAGGAGGTTGCCCGGAGGCTCGCCCGCTGCGATGTGCCGGCCGTGAACACATCGAGCATGATCACCGCCTGGAAAGGGCCGCTGGTGGACGTGGATCACCTCGAAGTCGGACGCCTGGCAGCGGAACACCTGCTCGACCGCGGGTTCCGTAGCTTCGGTTTTCTGGGAAGCGCCGGAGGAGGATGTTCCATGGGGCGGGCCGCGGGCTTCAGCAAACGTCTGGCGCAGGCGGGATTCACCCCCTTCGTCTGTCACGCGGAATACCGGCCTGTCCCGGTTCTGGACGCAAGCTGGCAAGGTCTCAGCCGGTCGGTCCAGAGCTGGCTGCTCAGGCTGCCCAAGCCTGTCGGGGTTCTGGCCTCTCATGACAAGCCCGGCCGGGACCTGGTGGACACGTGCCATCAACTGGGCCTTCGCGTCCCGGATGAGGTTGCGGTGATAGGCGTCGACGACGACGAGTTCGAATGCCGACTGTGTCATCCGCCGTTGTCCAGCGTGCATAACCCCGGGGTGCAGATCGGATATGAAGCGGCCGGACTGCTGGACCGGCTGTTATCGGGCGAATCCCCCAGGCAACTGCGCGTCAGCATTCCACCGACCCATGTGGTTGCCCGGCAATCCACCGAAACCACAGCGGTGGAGGACCCCGACGTGGCCGCCGCGCTTATCTGGATCCGCGAGCACCTCGCGGAGAATATCAGTGTGGATGGGGTCGTCGAGGCAATCGGGACCTGCCGTCGCACGCTGGAACGGCGGTTCCGGGCCGCTGTCGGCGACTCCATTCTGGAGAGAATCCGGAGGATGAGAATCGAGAAAGCCAAGCATCTCCTGGCCGAAACGGACCTGAAGCTCTCGGTCATCGCCCAGCAGTGCGGCATCGGCAGCACTGCGCGCCTGACCGTTCTCTTCAAGCAGGTGACCGGATACCAGCCGTCACTCTTCCGCCGCACGGCCGCCAATCGGTCGAACCGCCGCGAGTAGCCACACACCCCCTGCTGAACGCCATGACGCAAAAAGGCAATGGACTGTCGCAAACTGGCATATCACTTTCCCCACATGCTTGTTAGAGTACAGGGTATAAGACCCGCAGTCCCGCTCTGTTGATGGAGGGAACGCGAGAAGGGCGTCCGAAAACCACGCGAGAGTCACCGTCGCCGGCCAGTGGCAAGGCCGGATTGGCTCCATCTCTCGGTGCCGCGGGTTTTGATCGATAACAAGAACCGAGCAGGGGTGTCCGAAGCGGTGTTTCCCCCGCTTCCCTTATCTGGAGGGTATTCCGTGATGCTTTGCAGAAGTCTACTCGCGACGGTCGTGCTGACGGCCATTCTGGGATTGCCGGCGGCCTTCGCCGGATTGAACGAGTATCAGGACGCGGTCAATGCCGAGACGAACCTCATCAGCTACTTCACCTTCGACGACGACTCGGCGCCCAGCGTGTCAGACACTTACACGACCGCGTTGCCGGACCCCACCGGCACGCTGCAAGGGACGGCGGCCTTCACCGCAGACGGTGAAGGCTTCGGCGGGGCGGGCAACGCTCTGTCGCTCACTGGGACGGGCTGGGTCACTTTTGGCGCGGTTGCCGAGTTTGCCTTCGGTGGTCAGTCAGCGGAGTTGGCCACACCCGGCACGGTGGAGATGTGGGTTCGCCCAAGCTGGGATCCGGTGACACCGCCAAGCTCCAATCCGGCGCTGGCCTCCGTGCGCGACGTCACGTCGGGCGGCGATCCCAACCCTTCCAGCCGCTGGAGTATGCACCTTGAGAAGACGCGGCTCGGGTGGGGCGTCTACGGCGGGATCATGGGCTATCACCCGGAGTATTGGGATTTCCGGTCGGATCAGTGGTATCACGTCGCGTTCGTGTTCACTCCCGATTACGAGGGTTACGGCTACCCGACCACTCGGATCTTTGTCAACGGCATCCTGCTCGGCGATTTCTGGGGGTTCCTTGGCGCGAAGACGGATGCGACGTTCCAGATCGGTGCGGCTGAGCCGAACGGCGCCGGTGGGTTCGTCGGCCTGATCGATGAGGTGGCCGTCTATGCCGGCCAGGTGAGCGACAGCGCGATTGCCCAGCACTACTTGGCCGCGGTCGGCGTCGCTCCGCCCACGACACCGCTACCCAGCAGGGCAGCTTACGCCGCCCAGGTCATGGCCGACGCTCCGATCGGCTACTACAGCTTTGAGGGCGACACCACCTCCGTCACCGACAACTCGGGCCACGGCCACAACGGCACGCTCGTCGAGCCCATTGACTGGACTTCGGGTTTTTGCGGAGGACAGGCCTTGGCACTGGACAACAGCGGCAAGAGCGGTGGCATGGTCAGCATGGGAGCTGTGGACGCCTTCAAACTTGTTGAGGAAACATCGCCCGGAGTCTGGACGGGAGTGGGGACTATCGAGGCCTGGATCGCCCCGGCAGCGGGGATCAAATATCGAAGCGACAACTTCGGTTGGCCGTTCTTCAATTACCGGCCCGGTATCGTATCCAGCGCCGACGATTATGATAACCCCCACTACGCCCTGGAGATGCGGACCAGCGACGCGACCATAGGTGTCGAGAACCTCCCCGAGTGGTACGTGAACGGGTCCATCCCCGGCGGTCTGCCGGAGGGTGAACAATGGTTCCACGTGGTGTCGGTGTTCAACGCAGGCAAGTTGGACTATTACGTCAACGGCGTGCAAGTCATCAACCAGGCCGACTTCCAACTGCTGCCGCCCACCGGTTTCCTGGGCAACTTCCAGATCGGCACCATCGACCCGCAGGGCGACTGGGGCTTCCCGGGCAAGATCGACGAAGTGGCCATCTACGACACGGCGCTGTCGCCCGAACGGATCGGCGCCCACTACGGTTCGGTGGCCATGACGTTCGATATTCACGAAATTGAGTTCGTTGACCCGACGAACCTGACGCCGGTGAACGTGACGCTGTCGGCGCCCTCCGGCCAGAGTTCCAGCGGGCTTGAGCTCACGTTCTCCTTCAGCACGTCGATCGTCACAGTCTCCGTCGACATACCGGGTTACGGCGTCGTGGCCATAACGCCTGGTACCGCTTATCCGATTCCCGACGGCTTGACCAGCGCGGTGCTGACCGTGACCCCCGTCAGCGGAGGCTACGGCACAACGATTCTGACCGCCACGCCGAACGCCGCCTCCGGTTGGCTGGGCGGCGACAGCATCCAGATCGATTCGAGCCTGGTCATCGTGGGCGGAATGTATGTAAACGACGATTTCGACGACAACGCCGTCGGCACGAACGTGAACGGTGTCGGCGGCGGATGGTACGTGCCGTACCAGGCCAAGGGTGCTCCGTCGGAGGCAGACAGCTCTCTGAAGATCCTGGGCATCTCGGGTCCGTACGTCTGGACCGGGATCTCCTCCAAGCCCGCGGGTGAATTCCCGTTCATGAACGCCGACGGCATCCGTATCGAATGGGTGATCAACTATGTCCAGCTGACCGCCGCCGGCGGCAGCACCGGCTGGCCCAACGCCGATGACGCGGAATGCTCTCACGAACTGGGCGTCATCTCTGCAAATGCCGCGAACACCTATTGGAGCGAGCTCTACCGGAACACGCAGGGCGGTCTGTACGTGAATCTGTACTACAGCGGCTACGTCGACTCACCCACCGAGAACATCACCGTGAAGGGCAGCATTCGTGTGGTGAACTCCACCCACCCGGAGGCTACAAGTGGCGAGGACGCCAACGGGCTCGAAACGCCGGTGGTTTTCGAACTGACGAACGTGCATTCGATCACGCCCGCCAAGCCGCTGGTGGTCACCATCGAACTCGACCAGAATGGTTGGAAGGTCGGCTTCTCCCAGAACGCCGGCGCCGTCTACAGCGTCTGGCCCACGGAGGCCTCACGCCCGGGCATCAGCTTCGACACGGGCTCAGGGAAGGTCCTTGGCGGATGGGACGCCGACAGTCTGGGCGAAGGCCTCGCTGGCGCCGCTATCACCGACGAGTTCGACAACGGTGCGTTCCTGTTTGCAGCGTTCCACAACATCGTCGATGGCAACGGACAAGGCTGGATCGACAGCGTCAAGGCCTGTGTCGACTGCCCGCTGGCGACGGACTGCCCCAACCCGTTTGCCGATGCTGACGCGGACGGCGACGTGGACCAGACAGACTTCGCCCAGCTCCAGGCCTGCTTCACAGGAACAGGAGGCGGAATCCCCGGCGGTTGCGGCTGCCTGGACCACGACGGGAGCGGCAGCATCGACTCGCCCGACCTCGACGCGTTCGAGATCTGCGCGACCGGCGCGGGTATTCCAGCAGCCAAGACCTGTGACGATCAGTAGCGAAGCCGGAGCACCGGCTTGATTGGCAGGCGACCCGGCCAGGCGACTGATGGACGCCTACAAAACCCTGCGTGGGACGGCATCTTGCCGCTCCCATCGACCGGCTGAAAGCCCGCCACGCAAGTCCTGTCGGAGCTTGTTAACCTTCGTGCTCTCCTCCGTCGTGATGGGTGCGCGGTTGACGCGCATGTTTCTGGATCACAAGGTGCTTTGGCGGCCCGCAGGAAGGCGGTCTGCCTTGGCATTCTTTGGCCGTCCCCACCGGCCATGGACATTCTCCCCGGGTTCTCTCGGGGCAGATCTTGAGCATGCTGCCACGCGGCCTGCTCCCTCTCGGCCGCTTTCACACCACTGGAGGGCGGGAGAACGCCACATCCGGCAGGGCGGCCGGCCATCCTCGACGCCCGCGACACTCGCGTCCAGAAAGATCTGCTTGCGATTTCGACAGCGGAACGACTCATCACGCAGCGGCCTCAAAAGGCTCACAGTAGGTCCTCCGTTCCCGACGCTCAAGTCATCATAGCGCGCGGTATCCACTGACGGGATGACGAGGGGATGATGGGGAGGTGCAAAATGCGGGCCCGATCTAAAGGCGGCCGCAGTGTGAGGGCTTCTCGACCGGTAGTTCAAAACCAGTAAAGATAGTCTTCGACAGGCTGGTAATGGGGATTGCCCTTCTGCACCTCCATTTCGCCGAGGGACACGGTGATCTTCCGTCATCCACAACGGCCTTCGCAGCACAGGCCTGAGAACTCGTCGCAGTCACAGTCGTCGGGGTCAGGCAGGCACGTGACCGTGATATCGTTGTCAGGACCATCTTCGCGACGGTGCCGGGCGGCAAACGGCAACAACAGGTGGTGACTCAGGTACTCCCGGTCCTTCTCAAGCGTTTCTTGGTCCCCGTCGGGCAGTGGATCATTGCCCGTGAGTCCGAGGATTACGCGGATCCGGTCATCCTGGTTGTCGGGAGACAACGCAGGCGTCCCGATCCCGGTGGGCTCCTCGATGCTCAGCGGTTCCCCGGCATATGGTTCGAGTTCGTCGTCCGTCAGGTTGTCGTGTTCGCAGTCCAGGCCATCCCGTTCACATCTCTTCTTGTAGACGGAATGGAGAGCCGCGAGGGTCGCCCGGGGCCAGGCGATGACGTAGAATCCCTTGTTCTTCTCGGATCGCGCCTCCTCGATCGTGCCAACCCAGCCGCCGATGGGAATGTCAGGGAAGTCCGGACCCTGCGTACCCGTGCGCCATGTGCCATGACCCGAGCGGCAAGGTCAGCCTCACGCTGTCATCGGATGGCACTCCGGAATCAACAACGCACAGCCGTGATCCATCTGTAAAAACAGCAGGAGCGGTCACTTATGACCGCTCCTGTCATCAGATGGCAGCTTCCGCCGCCGGATACCCCCAAGGGGACTCGAACCCCTGTCTCCAGGATGAGAACCTGATATCCTAGGCCACTAGACGATGGGGGCAGGCCATCCGGCAAAACCGGTATTGTCATAAGTAACTTAGTCAAACCGCTGGCAAAGATCAACCAATCCCGATCCAGCTTGCCGCTAAACCTGTTGGACCTCCCGGCTGTCTGCTGCTTGCACCGTCCAAGTCTTTGGGGGCCGGCCAGACCGCTTCAACGCGCCTACACTTATCACCCAGCCCCTTCGGTGGCATCAAACCCGACCAGGAACACTCCGATAACGCCCTGGGGACGGGCTTCTTCCCGGGTCTCTTGCCTTGCAGCGAAACACCACCGCCAGCGCATTTGGCCGTCTGCGCGACAGAACAATTGCCATTCTCAATCCTGCGTTCGACGTTCCTCATTCCTCAGCCTTGCCATATGCAACGCTGGGGTGGGCTCATTCGCTTCGCCAGATCCTGCCGAGAACCTCGATGAGTCTTACGAGATCCGTCCGCCGGTGCTCGGAGCATAAACTAATGCGCAAACGGGACTTACCTCTTGGGACCGTTGGCGGTCGGATAGCTGGAACCAGAAAACCGGCTTCCTCCAGGTTCCGCGACAACTCGACAGCCCGATCCGCCGGACCAACGACGACCGGGACTATCTGGCTGCACGATCCGGCAATGTCCAGCCCCAGGCGACCGGTGACCTCATCGCGAAACCAGGCAGCCAGCTCGACCAGTCGCAAGCGGCGATCGGGTTCCCGATCGATGATGTCCAGTGCGGCCATCGCGGCAGCACATGCGGCAGGCGGTAAGGCGGTTGTGTAGATAAAGGGACGTGCGGTGTTGACCAGCCAATCGATGATGGCCCGGGATGCGGTGATGAAACCGCCCAGCCCTCCAAGCGCCTTGCTGAGCGTCCCAACCGTAACGTCAACGTCTGCAGCGATCCCCATGGCCTCTGCCAGACCCCGGCCTCGTTCCCCCCAAATACCGGTCGCGTGCGCCTCGTCAACGATCAGGAGGGCATCGTGACGCTTCTTAAGTTCAACGATCGCTGAAAGATCAGAAAAGTCCCCTTCCATGCTGAAGACTGAATCGGTCACGATGATCCTTCTTCCGACCGATCTTGTGCGCTCTAAGAGCTGTGCCAATCGGCTGTAATCCCGATGAGGGAAGACCCGAACGGCAGGGGACTCGAATCCAGCATGCCCTCGCGCAAATGCGGCGTCGATGATACTAGCATGATTCAATTTATCTAGAAATATCACGTCGCCCCGACCTGCGAGGCTGCGGATGGCAGCAAGGTTTGCCTGGTATCCCGTTGAGCAAACCAGCGCGGCCTCAGTCCCCTTGAAGCTCGCGAGCCGTGCTTCAAGATCGGCGTGGATTCCCATCGTGCCCGAAACCAGCCGGGACCCGCCAGCGCCCCACCCCCAGCATTCGACAGCCTGTTTGACCGCCCGGATCAGATGTGGATGGGCGGCCAGACCGAGGTAGTCGTTGCTTGAGAGGTTCATGAGGCTGCGGCCACTGACAGTGACGTATGGACCCTGGGCCGATTCCAGGATTCGCAGCGACCGCCGGAGCCCTTGAAGTTCCAGATCTGCCAACCGATCGGACCAGTTCTGGGGAATCGCGCTTGGCTTCATTCGGCTTATTCCGACTGCCGATTTGCGTCGTCTGCCTGTGGGCTCGATGGGTTCGCTTGCTTGTTACCGGCGGGGTCATCATTGGGCCTGGGCGGACAAATCAGCTTCTCACAGGAGCATCCGCAGCCCGAGCCGCTTCGTTGCTGCAGCAGGATAGCGATGAACCCGACCGCCGCGGCCATAAGGAGTGTGATCCCCAGGATCGATGCAGCATCCGCCAACATAGGCTCCATTGTGTCCGTATCGTGGGCTGCCGACAAGCCGGCTGAGGCAAAAGCATGCCGAGGGTGCGCATGTCAGTGGCCACGCCAGATACCATCCAGCTTACTGCCGGCCGCTATTGTGAGGTCAGGTGCTCGTCAACATCTCCAATCACCGCAACCAGCGCGCTGTGCTTGGACTGAATCCCGTTCTGCCGAACATGCGCCGGCGACAGATCTCCCGGTCGCCTGCCATGACCAGGGACTGAGTTCTTGTAAGTCTTTTCCGGGAAAGGACTTATGTCTCATTACAGGCAACACAGTCCGCGCCTTGTTTTCCGGATCCCGGAGTCGAGGCGGCTCCGGTGAGGGATGTCGCCACACGGAAGCAAGGTGAAAGGCAGGCTTGCCGCCTGGCACCTGGTCCAGCGTACAATGAGGTGACAATCAAGAGTCCAGCGACAGGGGTGGACGATGGCCGGCGTAGCTGAAGAGGATCGTTGCCGTTTGGCCGCGATCCTCTGCATCGGTGGGTTGTTGTTTGTTCTCTTGGGCGTTTTTCTGACGCTCCAGTACCAGTACGAGATCTATGAGACCACCGCTTCGGGTCCCGGCCCGCTTCCGGACAACAAAGCCACGGCCCGGATGCTGCAGGCCGTGCTGTTCTGGCTGCTGGTGCTGATCGGCATCTTCACGGTATCCACGGTGGCTTTCCTTCGCTGGAGTCGAAGGTTCCGCAGGTATCTGCTGGCTCGTCCTCACCCTCCGACACCCGTGGACGACGTGTGGTCCATGCACCGGTTGCCCGAGGAGGTGGCCGATTCCGCACCGTCCACCGACCAAGGCGACCGGCCGGGCTGAGAACCCCGTAGGCTCGAGTTCCGGTGGCCTCCATACCGGGAGGTGCCGATATAACCGCTGGCCGGGCTGGCGAGGCTCGTTCCAGGCCTGCCACAAGAGGGCTCGTACTCCGGAGGTTTCGGCATGAGTCTGACTCCGATCGGTCCGATCGATCTGTTCAGCCGTTCGAGCCGCTGGGCCCCCCACGCGATCATCTCCATCCTGATCGCCGTCGGGGCTCTGACCGTCCTGGCATTGCCGGCGGTGGTGGTGCTCGTCGCCCGACAGGGCGTGGTAACGGGAATGGAGATCCTGGCGATTGCCGCGCTGCTCATCGGCGTGCTGGCCGCTTGCGGCCTGCTGATCATCGGCATCATCATCTACCGCCAGATTGACGCTCTCGTTGAGAAGTTGACCGCCGTCGACCAGCAGACCGCCATTCTCGCCGAGCAGAGCATGGCGCGGACACAGGCCCACACCTACGCCCAGAGTACCACCGTCAACCCGGTCGAGCTTCGCACGTTGCTGGAGCGGATTCACGAGGTCCTCCTGCTGCCCGAGCAGGAGCGAGCCGCCCGGTATCGCACAATGGTCGAGCGTGAATTGGGCCGGCGTCTGGCGGTGATTGACCATCTCATCAGCACCAACGAGTTTCATCAGGCCCGCGAGGAATTGACCGCCCTGTCCGAGCGTTTTGGCCAGGATCGCCGCCTCGCCGAGAGCGCCGACCGCCTGGAGAAAGCAGCCAACGCGGCTTTGGCGAACGACGTGACCCGCGTCACGCAGTTCGTCAAGGATGTGATCGCTCAGGGACGATGGGACGAGGCCGAGCGGACCGTTCTGGAGTTGGCTCGGAAGTACCCTTCGGCCACAGAACCCAATGCCCTGCTGGAAAGACTGCGCCAGGAGAAGAAAAAGTTCGAGCAGCTTAATCGCCAGAGGATGCACGACGAGATTCAGCAGTTCGTGAATCAGAAGCGCTGGCAGGAGGCCCAGTCAGCAGCCCGGAAGTTCATCGAGACCTTCCCCGCCGGCCCGGATACCGATGTGCTCAGAAACCAGTTGCCGACGCTCGAGGCCAACGCTGAGATCCAGTCCCGCCAGACGCTCGAACGTTACATCAAGCAGTACATTCAGAAGCAGCAGTATTGGGATGCCTTAGCCCTGGCGCGGCGCATCCTGAACGAATACCCGCTCAGTCCGCAGGCCAACGCCCTGCGCGGACAGATTGGCCGGTTGGAGGAGCTTGCACGGCGCCAGGCACCGCAATCCTGATTCCCTTGTGCTACCCCCGGCTGGGCGGGTGTCCATCATCGATCGCGTTGCCGATTCGGTTCGCTGGCCTGCTTTTTGTGCTTCGGTCGCGCTGCGGAGTGCGTCATCACCAGGTCTCACCCAGTCCATAACGATGCGGGCAGGCCTCGTAGGCCTTCATGGCTTCGGGCATGAGTTCCCCAAGCCGCTCGATGCGACGTCCCTCGCGGGGGTGAGTGGAGAGGAACTCGGGTGGACGGTTCTTGCCGACCGCCTCCATCCGCTGCCACAGGGCCACGGCCTCTCGCGGGTCGTAGCCGGCCCTGGCCGCGTACATCAGGCCGATCTGATCGGCCTCGGTTTCATGCGTCCGGCTGTACGGCAGCAGCACGCCCACATTGGTTCCGATGCCGAAGGCCTGCAGCGCTCCCGTGCGCACCGTCGGCGAGGCCCTGCTCAGGCCGGTAGCCAGCAGTTCCTGAATAATCTCTGCGCTCATGCGCTGGCTGAGGCGTTCCCCGCCATGCCGTGCGACGGCGTGTGCCACCTCATGACCGACGACCGCGGCCAGCCCGGCCTCATTCTTGGCGACCGGCAGCAGCCCGGTGTACACGGCAATCTTGCCGCCGGGCAAGCAGAAGGCGTTGACCTGGTCGGATTCGAGCAGGGCAAACTCCCATTGAAAGTCAGGACGATTGGCAACAGCGGCGATCCGTCGGCCGACGCGCTCGACGATGGCCGTCATCCGCTGGTCGCTGCTGCGTTTCTCTTTGGCCAGTACCTCCTGGTAGGCGTCAAGGCCGAGCCGCTGCTCCTGTTCAGCCGACACGAGCATCATCTGTGTTCGCCCCGTCTCGGCTACGGTGGAGCATCCTGCGGACCACAGGCCGGCCGATACCAGGCCAATGACGAGCAGAACTGCGCCTCGATGCTTCATGGCGCCGCACCTCCCTTCGTCAACATCGGCGGTGGTTGATGCCCGCCTATCATACCTGGACACATCGAGCCTGCCAAAGATGGGTCGAGGACGGCCTGTGCCCGGTCGGGGATCGTGACAAAATGGCGCCAACTGGGAAGAGAGGGACCGGTCCGCCCAGTCACGCCTTGGTGGAAAAGGTTCGCTGTGAGATGGTCGCCACAAGTGCCGCGGATCTTTGGACGGAGATGCGCCGGCCGTCTGGCGAACGCAGGCACTCGGTCAATCCGCGGTTCGGAAAAGCAAATGGGCGGCCCGATATGACCGCCCGCTTTGCCCGAAAGACATCTGTCTCACTTGCAGCAGCATTTCTTGCCGCTCTTCTTGGCGGCCTTCTTGCTGCCGGCCTTCTTGGCCCTCTTCTTAGCCATGGCGCACCTCCATGAACGATGATACGAGTCCCGCGTGACGCGAACGGGATCAGCCCACAAATTAGCATCGCCGGGCAGGGCAGTCAACTTCTTTCCGTAGCGTCCGGTGATCCGGAAACATACGCGCAAGCCGTACAGCTCCCTTGCCCTGAGGTTCTAAATCTTGCCCTGGAGCCAGTACTTGAGCAGCGCGGTGTACTCATACGCCAGGGTCGGACCGATCATCACCCTCGCGCGCCAGTTGCGGGCGGTCAGTGGTCCTTCCTGCTTCGTCGAAGGCCGGCCCGCAAATACGCTGAGGTGTGCGTACCCGCCCTTCCGAAAACAGGCCGCGGCCCGGCGACTGTGCTCAAGATGGGTGACGATGAGGAACCGGTGGGCCCCCGGGTCGATGCCCTCAAGGGCGGCAATGCATGTCGGGTGGTCACCAGTGTTACGGGAGGCCGCATCCACGATGAGGCAGTCCGACGGGACGCCCATGCCTTCCATCCGGCTTTTCATGACCAGCGCGGGTCCACCGATGTTGGAGACGATCACCTTGGGGGCATATCCCTGTTTGAACAGCTCCGCGGCCCAGATCAGCCGCTCATCTTCGCCACCCAGGCAAACGATGTAATCCGCTGCCTGGGGCGGCCCGGTCACGTCGAGCAGGCCCTGCAGCGTTCCTGTCAGCGGCGTGAAAACCAGCACGATCAGGATCAGCATGCTCAGCGCCAGCAGGCCGCGGATGCGGCGATAGAGCCATCCCGCCCGCCGCAGCCATCGCGGCGCTGTGGGACGGCGCAGTCCGCAGGCCACCGCCGCGCCTGTATCCGTCCGATTCTCGATCATGCACCCGGTCTCCTCGGTTTGACGACCCCCATATTTGCCGGAGTCATATCCGTCCGCAAGTTGTCCGCCTCCCGCTTCCCCATGGTCCTGCCCGCACGTAAGATGCTGTCATGGCCACCACCATCGGTCAACGGGGTCACCAGCCGCTCGCCGAGCAGGGGGCAGGTCGATCCACTTTTCCGACCCTCGCCGGCTGGCTGCTGGTCTTCCTAGCATCTCTGTGCCTTTATGCCACCACCGCCAATCGGGGCCCCCAGTGGCAGGACTCAGGGGAATTCATTCTTCGCATCACCACGGGCGACCTCCTTGGGCGCTTGGGCCTGGCCCTTTCCCATCCGCTGCACTACTGGCTTGGCCGTGCGGCCATCGCTCCTGGGCTGCTCGAACCTGCCTTCGCGATTACTCTGATCAGCAGCCTCGGGGCCGCCCTCGCCGTCGCAACGGTGTTCGGTTGCGTGCGCACGTTGTCGGGCAGCACAGCGTCAGCGTTTTTCGCCGCGGCCTCGCTCGCGCTGGCCAACACCTTCTGGCATCTGGGCACCATCGCTGAGGTGTATACCCTCAGTGCCGCGCTGCTGGCAGGGGAGTGCTGGTGTCTGGCAGTCTATGCCAAGCGAGGCAGCCGATGGGCCATCTGGGGGATGTGCCTGTTCAGCGGGCTTGGTCTGGCGAACCATCTTCAGGCTCTGCTGACCTTGCCCGTGCTCGCTTTGGTCATTCTTCACGGCATGTCGTCGCGACGACTGAGAATCGGCGACCTCCTCATCGCGATGTGGCTGTGGCTGCTGGGATCGTTGCCGTACACGGGGTTGGTGCTTGGGTTGATGGTCCACGGCGCCGAGCCGATGAAGACACTTCAGTCGGCGCTGTTCGGCAATCATTTTTCCGTTGCGGTTCTCAACGCAAGCGCCACCACCCGGATGATCATGACCGACATCGCCTTTCCGTTGCTGAACTTCCCGAACTTGCTGATCCCGGCGGCACTCTACGGCCTTGTCAGGTATCGACGAGCCGGAATGCCGGGGCTCGCCTGGCTGGCGATGACCGCCGGACTGGTCATCCACGCCGTCTTCGCCCTGCGATACGAGGTTCTCGATCAACATACCTTCTTCCTGCCGATGTACACGTTTCTGGCGATTTTCGGCGGGGTCGGCGCGGCGGCCGTCCTGCGATGGCCAGCAACCCTGAGGCGTGAGAGTCTGTGCGCTGCGGCGATTCTTCTGCTGCTGGCCACCCCCTTGCTCAACATTGTCGCGATTATCACGGCCAGACGTGTTCAACTGCTGGGCCAGTTCGCTCACCGCAAGCCCTACCGCGACGACTACATCTACCTGCTGGTCCCGTGGAGCGTTGTGGATCGTTCAGCCGAGCGCATGAGCAGCGAAGCAGTGAGCCTAGCCAGCCCGGATGGGCTTGTTCTCGTTGAAGACGGCATGGCCCGAAGTGCTGTTGAGTATCGCCGACTTCAAGCCGGCCTCACAGGTGTCGGTATTAGGATGGTGCCGTCCGTGGAGAGGCAAGAAGCGATGAAAGAGCTGGCGGCGGAGGTGCGTTCTGAGGCTGAAGCTGGTCGAGCCGTCGTGCTGGTCCCTCTCAACCGCGATCAGCCGCGGCTTGCACCGCCGCTGGGTCGCTGGCAGCGACGGGGTGATCTGTACGTGCTCGATGCGTCGGCGAGTAAGCAATCCGCAACGGAGACGGCTCAATGACGGTTTCAGGCAAGCCTCGCCTCGGTACTCGAATCGCCGCGGCACTTGCCCGTCCGCTCTTCGGCACGCGGGTAATCCCGCACGATGCCCGGGTGGACCCGGCTCTGTTTCCGGAGGAGGAGTACCCGATCTACTGCGGGACCTGTGGCTACAACCTGCGCGGCCTACCCGACGGCCCGTGTCCGGAATGCGGAAAGCCTTTCGAGCGCGGTCGCGAACTGGTCGTGTCGTATGTTCTCAACCCGCTCGGCCGTACGTGGTGGAAGGCGGGCTATGGCCGCTGGCTTGTTCGCTTCCTCGTCGTGGGCATGGTCGCCATAGCGATCGAAATGGGCGCCGCGCTCCCGTACAGTTTTCTGGTCTGGCGTTCGAGCCAAGCCGGCAGCCCTCCGCCCAGGTACGGCACCAGCCTGATGACCAGCCTGCACTACCTGGGTTACGGCCTGGAGATCACTGCCTTCCTGGCGGTTCTCTGCTGCCTGTTTCTCATCTACAGAGGCTTCAGGCGAATCGCCGACAAACGCCGCCGACTCCTCGACGCCATATCCTCAAAGAGACCTCCTGCTCTGTAAGGAGCGACCTGCAACGGTGTCCAACGGACTGAGCGGGCGATGCCCAACATGGATCGTCTCGGGTTCCGCGCAAGTCGCCATGGCGGTCGTCCGACGGAAGACGACGAGGCGACATGAGCACCTAATTCGCTTTGCGGAAGCTAGTTACAACTACGCCATGCGCGGCCTCAATAGGAACCTTCCTGGCGGCGGTTCGGAAAAACGGCCGGGTTTCTAATGGGCGCGGACCCCTGTAACGAGTAGATTGCAGAAGGTTAAGAATATCATTCGCTGGCGGTCTGGAGGTCGGTGGGCCGCCGAGCGAGAGAAAGGACCAACCATGTTCGAAAACCTGTCCCTCCTGGCGGAGAACCCAATGCTGTGGTCCGGCCCGTTGCCCATGGCCACGATCTACATTGTGTCGCTCATTCTGGGCGGCGGAATGCTGCTCATCTCGTCGATTCTGGGCGGGCACGCCTCCGCCGACGTTCACGTCGACGGCGGTTTCGATTTCTCCGGTGACGTTCATACCGATCTGCCCTCGGACGTGCACGTCGACCCGAGCGGCGGTGCTGACGGAGCTTTCGACGCGGCCGGTCACGGACACGACTGGTTCTCGCTCACTTCGTGGTTTTCGATCAGTTTTGTCGTCTACTTCCTCGCGGTATTTGGGTTGGTGGGCACCTCGTTGACGTACCTGTCCAACATGCAGCCCCACGGCGTGGCCGCACTCGCCGTGCTGACCGGGGTCCTGGCCGGACAGGGCGTCCACCACCTGCTGCGGTTCCTGCGCAGAACCAGCGGCAACAGTGCTCCAAACATTGCCGAGTACGTCAACCGGTCCGCCTGCGTGACCCTTGCCATCAACGGTCACAGAAAGGGCGAGATTGCGGTGTCCGTCCGCGGCGGCACACGGTTCATACCCGCCGTGGCCAAACAGCCGAACACCCGGTTCGAAAAGGGCGATCGAGTGTTCATCGTTGAACTGAACGATGCGACGGCCGAGGTGGTCGCGCACGACGAACACACTTCATCCAAAGGCAGCGAACATGCCTGATACTGAAGGAGGATACGCAACATGTTCTCACTTATTCTTGCCGCACCGCCATCAGCGGATAACCCTTGGGGTCCGGCACTGATCATCGGCCTGGGGTTGCTGGGTGTCGTCATTGCCATCGCTTTGCTGATCTCCAAGCTGATGGTGGTCGGCAACCCGAGCGAGATGCTGGTGATCAGCGGCCGACGGTCAACGCAGGGGCAGGGGTACCGGACGCTCATCGGCGGCAGAACGCTGGTCATCCCGATCATCGAGAAGGTCTCGCGGATCAGCCTTCGCAACATGCAGGTCGGCCTGGAAGTCAGCGCCCAGTCCGGCGGCGGAAAGATGGTTCCGGTAACCGTCACTGGAGTGGCCAACGTCAAGGTGTCATCCGAGCCCGATCTGCGCGGCAACGCCATCGAGCGATTTCTCGGCGAGCCGATGCAAGAACTGCAACGCGTGGCCCGCGAGACGCTCGAAGGCGGCCTTCGCGCGGTCATCGGCAAGATGACGCCCGAGGAAATGGTCGAGGACCGCGACAAGTTCGTGGCCACGGTCATGACCGAGGTCACCGACGACTTCCGCAAGCTGGGTCTGAACATTGACAGCGTGAACATCCAGAACGTCCACGATGCCGAGCAGTACCTTGAATCGATCGCCCGGAAGGCCTCCGCTGAAGTCCGGGCCAGCGCCCGCCAGTACGAGGCCCAGAAGAAAGCCGATGCGGATATCAAGGAGGCCGAGGCCGACTCCATGGCGAGAAAAGCCCGTGCCGACCGCGATGCCGAAGCCCGGTCAGCCGAAGCCGCCGCTCACCAGAAGGCCGAGTCCGCCCGTCTGGGCGCCGAGCAGTCCATCGCCGAGGCGGAGAACGCTCTCCGGATTCGCCGGGCCGAACTGGCCCGCGAGGCCGAACTGAAAGAGGCCGAGACTCAGAAAGCCGCCGCCGCCAAGGAGGAGGCTCGCCTGCTGGCCGCACAGGTCAAGCCGGCCATCGCTGCTCGCGACGTGGCCAAGGCCAAGGCCGAGGGCGATGCCGCCCTGATCATGGAGGAAGGCAAGGCGCGTGCCACCGCAATCGAAACCATCGGCAGAGCCATCCAGGCGCACCCCGAAGCCCTCAAGGTCATGCTCGCCGAGATGATGCCGACCGCAATCCGCGAGATCACCAAGACGGTGGCGAACGTCGAACTTGGTACGGTCACGGTGATCGACGGTGACCAAGGCCGGGCCATCAGCGGCGCCGCCATGGGCCGGGCGAGAATGATCTCCGAATCGCTGGCCACGTTGGAGGCGGTCATGGGCATCGACCTGCGCAAACTGGCCCACAACATCGCCGGAAACCTCGGCGGAGACGGCAAGCATGAAACGCCTGCCGCTTCGGCCCATGCGGCCTCCGCCCCGCCGGCGAAGAAACAGGATCGCTGAGCGACGTACGAGATCCGTCAGCCTCGTGCTGACGTATGGTCGGTCCCCCGCTCCTGCGCCTCGCGGGCATGGCGGGGGCCGGAGGCTGCTTCCCGACATCCGGAGCTGACCCGAGTTCTTCCTGGGTGCGCCTTTTCTGTCCGTCCTGCTCGTGGCTCGAGCGGTGATCGCCAAGGGCCGATAGACGAGCCAGCCTGTCCTGTGAACGCCATGGCATCCCCGGAAAACCGGAAAACCTTTGAATGATGGGGCTGGATGCTGTTGACACCGCCCCGGCGGGCCGATTAGCATGTAAGTGAACGCTTACATACACGAGGGAGCCATAGCCCGGCCCAGCCAGCTCCATCAGAAACGCGTCGAGGTGCTCCCGGTGATCGCCCGGGTGCCCGCCGATTCTCGGGTCGAGTTACTGCGACTGACCGCAGCAAGGGAAGGTGCCTGACATGAACCGGCAAACCGCTCACATCATCGTGCTTCTGGTACGCTGGACCACCCGCTTGGCTGGTGTCCTGCTGACGGCGCTCATCCTGACCATCATCATCGGAGAGTCGATCTCCGATGGTTTGCCGCCGCTGCGCGTGCTGCTCAGCCCGATCCAGTTGGGGATCTGGGGATGCCTGATCGGAATGGCCCTGGGCTGGAAATGGGAGGCGTTCGGCGGCTTGGCGGTTTTGCTCTCGTGCGCGGTGATGAACCTGTACGAATACGTGATGACAGGCGGGTGGCTGCTCGGCGGGGCGTTCCCGCTGTTTCTGATACCCGGAGTGCTCCTGCTCGTTTCTGCGGCTCTGCAGAAATGGGAAAAACGCTCCCGATCAGTGAACCCGTGATCTGTGAATCGGGGAATACCGGTAAGACTCGCCCCATGTCATGATCAGGACCGGCCGGCTGCAGTCTGTAGTGCGGTCATAGGTGAGCCAGTAGGCCTCGCGATGGTCGATCGAATGCCCCAACTCATTCTCGTGTCCGGTGATCACGATGGCCGGATTGACGCCGCGGACCACTCGGGCGATCTCGGGCGTCCAGCAGTTGGGCATCAGCACGTCAACGCGGTGATGCTCGGCCACCTTGTCAATCCATTCAGAATCCTTCGCGTTTGCCTGGTCACCCGTGTGGCAGAATGACAATCCCTCGGGGGTGAAGATGAGCACAGCGTTGTTCGGCAGGTTGCCCTGGTGGCCAGGGTAGACCACGACATCGAGCGAGCGCCCGCCGTTGGCCAGTGGCAGCGGTTGCCTCACATGGGCCTGACGGCGCGGGATGGTGATCTTGGCCGTGAGATCCTTGCCCGGCCAAAGCTCCGGCGTCGCGACCACCGGCTTGCCCTGCTCGATGAACCGTCCGGCAACCCACTCGTCCGCATGGTCGCCATGCGGATGGCTGATGAACAAGACATCGCACTGATCGACGATGCGAGCCATCACCTCGTCGGAAACCGCAAAGCCCTCCGCACCTGCCGAATTCCCACGTGTGAGATCAAACGCCAACGTCACTGTCGGCGTGCGAACCACAAATGCATGGTCGTAGAGCTTCCAGATCACCGCCCCCTGAGAAGGCGGCGAACCAGTGATCTCCTTCGCCGCTTGTGAGATCCGCTGATGGTGAAATGCCTGCACGGCCGGGCGTTGGGGCGCCCCTTGCTCGTGGAATATGCCGTCCAGCAGCAGCAGAGCCGTCCTTCGCTGGCGGGGTTCGGGTATCTGCGGCCTGAATCGGTCGAGCAGATCCGCGACGATCTCAAACGACACCTCGGCCTGTCGATCGTAGAGAGCATCAGGATCATCAAAGTAAACGCGGCGTGGATCGATCACTCTCGCCGGCCCGGCCTGTGCTCCTGCAGCAGGAACGGTCGCGGCCGGACGACTGCTCGGCCCCGGCTCGACCATCAGCGGTTGCCCGTTCGCCCGACAGACGACGACCGACGCTGCTTGAAACAAGAGAATCGTGATCAACACCTGCCGGTGCATGTTTCATCCCTCAAGACCATCGTGGGTCATTTCATTCAACCCGGTCATACTACGGCTCACGAACGTCATCTGAAAGAATGATGGTCCGGTTGAGTCTGCGGCGCCGGGCACGCTACTTGTCAATCTGCAGAATCCCCCTCGCCAGCAGGACAAGGGCGCCGACGGCAAACCAGCCGAGGATGAAACCGACCAGGTCCTCACGGTATCGGCGGAAAAAGCCCGTCCACCGCTGAGGTGTCAGCCAGCCGGGCAGGTCGAGCATGAGCAGGTCCTGGCCGCGTTCGGCCGCCAGCTTGCCCTCCTCATCCGAGGTGTACCTCATCTTGTTGAAGAATTCCATTATTCGCCCCTGTTCCTCAGGGCGGGTCAACAAGCTGACAACGACGAACAGGGTGAACCCGATCAATGTCGCCCAGCCATACGGCCCGGGCGTCCATTTGTACAACAGCCGAAGCTCGCCGTTTCCGAGGAAACCCCACAACGCATCGGACCGGGCGGCGTCCATCATTCGCACCCACGCTTCGCTGAGGGTCTTGCTGGGCGCGTCGGCCGGTCCGGCATGGCAAGTCATCAGGAAATTCAGCGCATAGTACACGCCGAACGCGGCGATCGTGGCGGTGAACGCACCATAACGGTTCGCCCGTTTCCACAGGACGCCGCCGAGGAACATGATGCCCATGAAAGCGGCAATGGTTTCGGTGAAGAGAAATGCATCGAGGACCCGCTCCACCGTCAGCGCAAACAGGATCCCCAGCCCGGTCAGCGCCAGCCCGGACAGTCGCCCCACCGTGAGCAATTCTCTGTCGTCCGCCGCCGGCTTGATGTAGTGGGCGTAGAGGTTCCGGGTGAACAGGGCCCCGGTGTTGACCATGAAGTTCGAGCAGGTGGACATGTTGGCCGCCAGAACGCAGGCCACCATCAGCCCCACCAGTCCGGGGCCAAGCAGTTCAAGACAGGCGTAGCCGAAGGCGTGTTCCGGATCGGGCAGCGAAATGCCCCGTTGAAGCACCATCGCCGCGACCACCAGACCGGTCAGCGCCCAACCGATGGTGCAGAGGCGCTTGACCAGGTTGCCGTACATCTGCCCGATACGGCCGGCCCGCTCCGTTCTGCCGGTGGCGTTCATGCTCAGGATGTGCGGCTGAGCGGTGATACCCACCAGCCCGTTGATGGCGAGCATGGCGATGGTAAAGGCGTCCAGGCCGCTGACGTCGCTGTAAAGCGTGAAGAAATCGGGCGGGATCGTCGCCCGCATTTCCTGAAAACCCCCGACGGCTGACAAGCCCGCCGGGATCAGCATGAACGACAGCACGATGATGAGAAAGCCCTGGACGAAATCGGTGTAAGCCGACGCGATCAGCCCACCAAAGAAACTGTACAGGATGAAGGTTGCGGTCATCGCTACGACGACGCCGTTGGGCGAGATGATCTGGCCGCCGGTGGCCACCGAAATGATCTTGCCCGCTCCCTTGAGCATGGCCCCCTGGTTGAAGACGAAAAAGGCGATGGCGAAGACGGTGTAGAGCAGCCCCAGCCTGCGACCATAGCGGTCCTCGATGATCTCGCCGACGGTCGTCCGGTTGCTGCGGCGGTACCACGGGCTCATCAGCCAGTAGAACGGGGTGATGAGCATGTTCTTCCATTGGTACCAGATCGTGGCGAAGCCGTGTTGGCAGGAGGCCCCGGTCTGAGCGACGGGGTTCTCGGCGTTCGTGCCGGTGCCGAAAGCCTGGCCCATCATCACCCACCAGGGCAGTTGCCGGTCGCCGAGAAAGTAACCGCCGCTGCTGCGGATCTTGCGGGACATCCACAAGCCGAAGGCCACGATGCCCACGAAGTAGACGATCAGAACGATCCAATCCCAGTGGGTGAACCCGGCACTGCCCAAGATCATGCTGTTGTCCGCCTTTCCGCTCGAATGCTTGTCCGCCTTGGGCCAGTCGCGGCCTGAGTCCCCAACAGGCGGACTGTGGGCGACGCCGGGCATTGCGTCAGACGTCACGGCCGGCCGCCTGATCGACGCGGACAGAATAACTGATCGGGCCGCCGGGGACCAACCGACCCACGTTTTTCAGCCGCTCGACCGTGCCCTGCCTCTTCTGGTACAATGGCGCGCTCATGAACGGAGCGTACGGCACAATCCGAAGTCACACGCCGCGGCGGGAGACCGTCTCACCGATGGGGCTGGCGGCCTTGGTGGCAGCGCTGCACTTGGCCGTGTTGACCGGTCGCGTTTCTGCTCGATGGGCAGGTGCTCGACCGGGTGTACTGGTGATTTGGCGGATGCCACAGGACACCCTCCGGGTTGCCGCAGATAAGTCCGACCAGCCGCCGTCACGTCCGACCCAGAGCTACTCGGCCGGGCAACTCGCCTTGGCCGTCGGCATGGCTGTTGTGACCTTGGCCCGCTGGCTCCACATCATGCGGCTGACCGGGACACACGACGAATAAGCCACGCTCGCGGCCCCAGCCACAAACCCGCGCGAACTGACGAAAACCCTCGATCATGAAATGGCTTCTGGACGACGCATACGAAGTACAAGACCGGCACAGGTGACCGGTCATTGAAGACAGCGGTGATGCCATGGTGGACATTCTGAGCGTTCCGGGCGTGTTGCTCCGAAAGGTCTTCGGTACGCGCAACGATCGCCTGCTCAAACGGCTGGGGATACTGGCGGACCAGGTTCTGGTGTTTGACGAGCAGCTCCGTGAACTCACGCTCGAGCAGTTGCGGGCCAAGACCGACGAGTTCAAGAAACGGCTGGCCGACGGCGAATCCGTGACCTCCGTCCTGTCGGAGGCATTCGCCGTGCTCCGCGAGGCATCCGACCGGGCCCAGAAGCACCGACACTTTCACTGTCAGGTTATCGGCGGGCAGGTTCTCTACCAGGGCAACGTGGCTGAGATGCGAACCGGCGAAGGAAAGACCATCGTCTGCCATCTGGCCGCGTACATGAAGTTCCTGCAGGGTAAGAAAGCCCACATCGTCACGGTCAACGACTACCTCGTCCGCCGCGATGCCGAGTTCGCCAAGCCGATCTTCGAGTTGCTCGGTGCGACCGTCGGCTTCATTCAGTCGCAGGTCGATCCCGGCGGCCACGAAGGCATCCGGCAGGCGGCTTACGCCTGCGACGTCACCTACGGTACCAATAGTGAGTTCGGCTTCGACTACCTGCGCGACAACATGAAGATCCGTTACGAGGATCAGGTGCAGGGACGCCTTGATTATGCCATCGTCGATGAGGTGGACTCGATCCTGATCGACGAGGCCCGCACGCCGCTGATCATCAGCGGGCCGGCCCACGGCGACGTCAGCCGCTACAAATGGGCGGACAGCATCGCCCGATCGATGGTGCGGCAACAGCAGAGCCTGAACAACGAGACTGCCCGCCGCATCAGCGAGTGGGGCGACAACCCGCCCGAGGCGCTGACCGTCAATCCCAAGTTTGAAGACGCCATCAAGAGATTCCGCGTGGACCCGTACATGCTGACGGAAGACGAGGCCGAGGCGATCGGACACCGGCAGTTGTTCGTGGTCCAGCAGGACCGCAAGCAGGTCCAGATCACCCATGAGGGCGTCCAGCGGGCCCAGGACGAGGCCGGCATCGGGAGCTTCTATGTGGGTGCGAACATGGAGTGCCCGCACCTGATTGAGAACGCGCTGCGGGCCCATGCGGTTTACGAGCGCGACAAGGAATACGTGGTGCAGGACCGGCAGGTCATCATCGTCGACGAGTTCACCGGCCGTCTGATGCACGGGCGGCAATGGTCCGACGGCCTGCACCAGGCGGTCGAGGCCAAGGAGGGCGTGCCGGTCAAGGAAGAAACGCAGACCATGGCCACGATCACCATCCAGAACTTCTGCAAACTCTACGAGCACCTCGCGGGCATGACCGGCACGGCCATGACCGAGTCGGAAGAGTTCATGAAGATCTACAAGCTCGAGGTGGTGGCCATTCCGACCAACCGGCCGGTCAACCGCCTGGACCACAACGACCGCATCTATCGCACGTTCAAGAACAAGTACGAGATGATCGTGGAGGAGATCCACGAGATGCACCGCCGCGGCCGGCCGAACGATCCTTTCATGCTGGCCGAAGTGTTCAACCGGCTCAAGCCGATTGTCCAGGAAGACCCCGAGCTCTCTGAGGACCGGCGCAGCGAGCAGATCGAAGCCCTCGACGAGGCCCTGGAACGGTTTCGCGGCGCGGAGAACGGCGACGTCCAGACGACGCGTGCCATGATGGAGACCTACGACCGCGTGATGGGCAATCTGGCGACCGGCCGCCCGATCCTGGTCGGCACCACCAGCGTCGAGAACTCCGAGAGATTGTCGCAACTGCTGATCAAGAGCTACGGGATCGAACACGAGGTCCTGAACGCCAAGAACCACGCTCGCGAAGCCGAGATCGTGGCCAAGGCCGGACATCGGCATGAGTCGACGCGCGGGGCCGAGAACCTCCCGCTCGGCAACGTCACCATCGCCACAAACATGGCCGGGCGCGGAACGGACATCAAACTCGAAGAAGGCGTGGTCTATCCGAAGTGCAAGGTGCCTCAGGACGTCCGCGACATGATGCCGAACTACCCGGCGACGTCGCTGCACCTGTTCCCCCCGGGCTCGACCAAATGCTGCATCAACTGCCCTGAATACAACGCCGCGACCGCGTGCAGCCATTGCTTCAAGCCGAAGCTCGATTCCCGCTTCCCGGCGATGGGGCGGCGCATCTGCTCTTTGAACGCTCCCTGCGGCCTGCACATCGTCGGCAGCGAGCGGCACGAGGCCCGGCGTATCGACAACCAGCTTCGCGGCCGCGCGGGCCGCCAGGGCGACCCGGGATCCAGCCGGTTCTTCCTTTCACTCGAAGACGATCTGCTCAAGCTGTTCATGCCCGAGTGGATGCTCAAGATGATGGAGAAGCTCGGTTTCACCGAGGGCGTGTCCCTGGAGGACAAACGCATCTCCAAGGGCATCGAACGGGCCCAGAGAAAGGTCGAGGAGCGCAACTTCTCGATTCGCAAGCATCTGCTCGAGTGGGACGAGCCGATGGACTACCAGCGTCGGGCATTCTACAAGGAGCGGCAGCAGATTCTCGAGGGCCGACAGCTCAGCGATCTGATCTGGCGCATGATCGAGGAGGCCGTCGAGGAGGCGGTCGCCGACTACCTGGCCGAGGACTACATGGCCCGTCGGGTCAGCGACTGGTGCAAGAACAATCTCGACGTGGCCATTGACGCCGAGGTTCTTCAGGATGACGACGCGGCCCACCTGCAACGAGTCATCCGCGAGAAGGCCAAGGACGAAATCCGGGACGCCATTCGCACGTCGCTCGGCGAATACATCGACCAGGACGACGAGCCCAGCGCATGGGACGTCGGCGGGCTGCTGAAGTGGGCCCAGCGAATGTTTTCGGTTTCGGTGACCCAGAACCAGCTCCGCAAGATGACGTCGTCTGAAATCGAGGACCTGCTGTCCCAGGCCGCCGACGAGCATTACGACAAGGTGGACCTCTCACCGATCGACGCATACCTGGACCCGCAGTACGCCCGCCGGGCGCTGGCCGACTGGGCCCGCAACAAGTTCGGCATCGCGATCAAGGCCGACGAGATCGCCGAGGGCTCACAGGAGAAGGTCAAGGAAGTGATCTACTCGAAGGTGCGCGAGGCCTACACCCAGCGTGAAAAGTACTACCCTGTCGAGACCGTGTTGAACCAGGCGTTCGGCTCGAGCGGAACCGACAACGCCTATGCCTGCCAGGCAGTGGTCAGTTGGGCGAACGCGAAATACCAGGTCGGCTGGGAGAATGAGCGATTTGTCGGCCGGCCGATCAATTCGATCGGCAACGAACTCGCCCAGGCCGGGCGCGAGTTCCTGGAGGGCGGCCGGCTCGAACGCGAGATCGACCAAGCCCTCTTGAAATACGGTGCCCAGGGCAACGGCGAACTGACCGAGTGGGCTCGAAAGCGATTCGGCAAAGCGCTGGATGACAAAGCCCTCCAGTCGGGCGATGAAGATCCCCGCGAGGTGTTGCTCAACGCCGGCCGCCAGTTGGCTCGCTGGGAGCTGACCCAACTGGAGCGGTGGGTGCTGCTGCGGATCTACGACCAGGGCTGGAAGGACCACCTGCTGGAAATGGACCATCTCAAGTACGCCATCATGCAGCGTCCCCTGGGCGGCGATCAGACCCACCCGCAAAGCCAGTATGCCATCGAGGGCCGCGAGCAGTTCCAGCAGATGTGGAAGAGCATCCGGGAAAGAGTCACCGACATGATCTTCAAGGTTTCCCATGGACAGGGCGGCGGAGGGGCGGAGGAATCCCGTGCCCCATCCCAGTTACAGGCCCGGCACGACTCGGCCACGGGGGCCGGCTTCGCCGGGGCTTCGGAGGATCAACAGGCCGCCATGCGGGCCCAGGGCGAAGGGGCCAAGCCGGTCACCATCCGCCGTGAAGCCCCCAAGGTCGGCCGTAACGACCCCTGCCCTTGCGGATCGGGCAAGAAATACAAACAATGTCACGGAAGGAAGTAGCCTCTACGAAGGAGCTGCATCAATGTCGCTGAAGGATAATCGCGAGGGCGCGCGGTTCGATCGCCGTCGGGAGAAAGAGGAGCAACGTCGAGCGAGCTTGCCGGGCGAAGACGAGCCGCAGTTGCCCAAACCCGTTGAGCCGATTCGCGCCGACAAGAAAGAAGTCGGTCGCAACGACCCTTGCCCCTGTGGATCGGGGAAGAAGTATAAGAAATGCTGTGGCAGGTAATGGCGACGATCACTCATTGGTTTTCGGAGCTCTGGCAGGATTTCGAGGTTTGGGAGAAGCTCCGAGACCCCTGGGTCTGGTTTGGGCTTGGAGCTCAGGCCCTGTTCTTTGGCCGGTTCCTGTGGCAGTGGATCGTCAGCGAGCGGCGAGGGCATAGCACCATCCCCATTGCCTTCTGGTACCTGTCACTCTCCGGCGGCGGTGCTCTGTTCATTTACGCCTGGCATCAGCGCGACCTGGTTATCATGCTTGGCCAGCTCCTGGCCTGCGCGATCTACCTTCGGAACCTTATGTTGATCTACAGTCAGGCCAGACGCCGGGCGCTGGCGGGTTTGCCCAAGGCCAAGCTTCGCTCCGAGGTCAACGGGGAGAGTGACTCGGAAGGCGGGTACTGAGGCATGGGAGGGTCCTGGGGGACGGACATGAGATTCTAAGTAATTGTCAAAAAGATATTTAGATCTATTGGACCCGTCCTTTTCATGTCCGTATAATTAGTTAAGGAGACGGCTCCTTGTGGTTCGCCCAGATAAGTCGGCCAGATGTGTGGGAGAAAAGCTTGCCGATCCTGTGGGTCGGTCTGGGGCTGATTCTTGCAGCCGTCTTCTTTGGCGCACTGATCATTTGGTGGCGGCGGCGGTCCATGGCTGACGAGCCGACGTCGACCGAGGTCTGGACGCTCGATGACCTGCGCCGGATGAGGGCAGACGGCAGCCTGAGTGAAGATGAATATCAGCGCCTGCGGGAGACGTTGATAGCCGCTTACCGGAGCAAGGCCACGGAGGGCTCAGAGGCCGATGCCAACCCTGAAAAACGGGTTTGAGTGCGCCTTGGGCGGGAGGATTTTGATCTCCAGAAAGCCGCGGCCAGGTGACGATAGAACCGAACACAGCCCGATCGTCCAGCAGAGGTTGAGCGAGGGTCAGGCTGAGTTGTGAGCCGGTGACATCCGAGTCGGGGCTCAGGGCACACCGGCTTATCGAGAGGTATTCATGGCAAGTACACGCGGGCCGACGGGAGGAACAGGCGGGCCGGGACGTCCCGGGCGTCGCAGCACGGCATGCAGCTTCTGTGGAAAGAGCCAGCGCGAGGCTGCACCGATGGTGGAAGGCCCCAGCGATGTGTACATCTGCGCCGCCTGCGTGGATCTCTGCCAGAACATCATTAAGCAGGAGAAACGCAAGAGCGGCCCGGCCCGGCACATGGCCGGCTCGATCCCGCCGCCGCGGCAGATCAAAGAGTTCCTGGACCAGTACGTCATTGGGCAGGAACACGCCAAGCGGGCCCTCGCGGTGGCCGTCCATAACCACTACAAGCGACTGGCGCACAGCGACGGGGCCGACGAGGACGACGTCGAGATTGACAAGTCGAATGTGCTGCTGATCGGGCCGACGGGATCGGGCAAGACCCTCCTGGCCCGCACGCTGGCCCGCGTTCTGAACGTTCCCTTTGCCATCGGCGATGCGACCACGCTGACCGAGGCCGGCTACGTGGGCGAGGACGTCGAAAACATCCTCCTGCGACTGCTCCAGAATGCGGACTACGATCTGGAGGCCGCCCAGCGAGGCATCGTTTACATCGACGAGATCGACAAGATTGGCAAGACCAGCCAGAACGTCAGCATCACCCGCGACGTGAGCGGTGAAGGCGTGCAGCAGGCCCTGCTCAAGATGCTGGAGGGCACGGTCTCGAACATCCCGCCGCAAGGCGGCCGAAAGCACCCCGAGCAACAGTACATCCAGATGGACACGACCCACATTCTGTTCATCTGTGGCGGCACGTTTGTGGGCCTCGATGAGATCATCGGCCGGCGGTTGGGCAAGTCGGCCATCGGCTTCATCGGCGAGATGAGCGGCAAATCGACCAAGGACAGCACGGTCCGCGAGCACAACATTTTCAAGCACGTGACGCCCGACGACCTGGTGACCTTCGGCATGATCCCCGAACTGGTCGGCCGGCTCCCGGTGATCACCGCCCTGAACCAGTTGGACGTCGACATCCTGGTGCGGATTCTGACCGAACCCAAAAACGCCCTGATCCGGCAGTACCAGCGGTTCTTCGAGATGGAAGGATGCGAGCTGGAATTCACCGACGAGGCGTTGAAAATCATTGCTGAGCGGGCCTTGGAGCGTGACACGGGCGCTCGAGCCCTGCGCGGAGTCATGGAAGACCTCATGCTCGAGGTGATGTACCGTTTGCCCGAAGAAGGCAAGAACGGCCGCTACGTCGTGACCAAGGAAGTGGCCCGCGGAGAGGTCGACCTGTTCAGTCAGAGGGCTCGACGCAAGGAATCGGCGTAGTCTCCCTCCCGACTCTTTCGATATCAACCCCTGCCCCGAGGTCCTGAGCCTCGGGGCGTTTTTGTTGGCGCTGCCCCCCTCGATGACCCGGCCCGCTGGCAAGCATTTCCAACTCGTTATAGACTGCCCTTGCTGAGGCGGTCGGCACGGTGACCGACAACGCCGCGAGAAGAAAGGATCAGGGATGAAGGAGGAAGGATGAGTCGAGCGGGCAGGGCGGCCTTGCCCGCTGCTGGAGACACGGGTGGAATGGTTGGGGCCTTCCGCGTGGAGGATCTCCATCGCTATTCTCACCGAATGCGGAATGGATTCCGCCAGAGGAGGCGGCCCGGAAAGGATTCCGGGCCGAGCAGGACGCCGCGAGAAGAAAGGATCAGGGATGAAGGAGGAAGGATGCGTCGAGCGGACACCGGGGCTTTTCATCCTTCATCCTTCCGCCTTCATCCTTTCATGGAGGCCGGGATTCCCACAGTGAGCGAGCACGCTTTCTGGATTCATGGAGATCCATAGATGTCACTACTGGTGACCGGCAGCATTGCGATTGACGACGTGAAAAGCCCCTTCGGTAATGCTGAAGGCGTATATGGCGGCTCGGCGGTGTACTTCTCGTTTGCGGCCACGCTTTTTACGCCGGTGCGGTTCGTGGGCGTCGTCGGCGAGGATTTTCCGAACGATTTCCGCACCTTCCTTGCGAGACGCAACATCGACCTGGCCGGACTCGAAGTCCGCAAGGGCAGCAAGACCTTCCGCTGGTCGGGCCAGTACGATCAGGTGACCAGCGACGCGGAGACCACGGCCATCGAGCTCAACGTGCTGGCCGAGGCCGGCCCGAAGATCCCGCCGCAATTCGCTGACAGCGCGTTCGTCTTCCTCGCGGCTACACACCCGGCGTTGCAGCAGGACCTCGTCGGCCAGCTCAAGTCGCCTAGGCTGATTGTGGCCGACACCCGCAATCTCTGGATCAGCAACGAGCGGGCCGCCCTGCTCAAGACGTTCAGCATGGTGCAGGGCGCGATTCTCAACGACGCCGAGGCCCGGCTGCTCACGAATGAGCACAACCTTGTCCTCGCCGGGCGGCGAATCATCGGGTGGGGTCCACAGTTCGTGGTGGTCAAGAAGGGCGAGAACGGCGTGATGCTGGTCACGAAGGATCATGCGGCCGTCCTGCCCGCCTACCCGACGACCGAAGTCAAGGACCCGACCGGGGCGGGCGACAGCTTCGCCGGCGGCATGATGGGCTACCTGTCCACGCAGCAGGATTTCGGCGCGGCTTCACTCAAGCGGGCCCTCGCTTACGGCACCATCACCGCGTCGTTCACGATCGAGGACTTCAGTTTACGGCGGATCGAGCACGTGACCATCGAGGAGGTCGATCGGCGGCTGGCCGACTACAAGGCCATGCTGTCGCTGGAATGAGTGAACCCTGCGAGGAGCAGAAACATGGATAAGATGACTTCGAGCACGCGGCGTGACTTTCTGGCGGCCTCGGCGAAGATGGCCGGCGCGGCGGGATTGGTTTCGGCGGTCGCCCATGCGGCTGATGCCGAACCGGCACTCATGGTCAAGGCCGGGCCCGAGCCCAAGCCAATCGTGGCGGACCAGAAGCTTCGGCTGGGCTTCATCGGCGTCGGCGGGCGCGGTAACAACCTGGTGGATGCCTCGCTGAAAGACCCGAAGATCGAGATCAGGGCGATGGCCGATCCCGATGAACCCAATGTCGAAAAAACGCTTGACAAACTCAGCAATCGCGGCGGCGACCTGCCCGAAGTCTATGACGGCGCCGAAGGCTACAAAAAACTCCTGGCTCGTGATGACATCGACGCGGTCTTTGTGGCCGTGCCCTGCGACGCCCATGCAAAGATTTATCTCGACTGCTTCGCGGCGGGCAAGCACTTCTACGGCGAGAAGCCCATGTGCATTGCCGTGGCCGAGGCTGACGCCCTGGTCGAGGCCCAGAAGAAGAACCCCAAGGTGATCTGCCAGATCGGTTTCCAGCGACGGGCCAGCCATTTCTACCAGGCGGGGATCAGGAAGATCCACGACGGCATGATTGACGCGCCGTTCGAGGCTCGCGGGTGCTGGCGCATCTCGGGCGGACCGCTGGGCATGCCCGGCACCGGCACGCAGATCTGGTTCGGGCGCAAGCAGCGGAGCGGCGACTGGATGCTGGAGCAGGCCTGCCACACCTGGGATGTGTTCTGCTGGGTGGCCGGGGCGACGCCGGTGGCGGCTTCGGGCCGGGGGCGCCGAGACCTGTTCAAGAAAGAAGACCCCGAGCGAGATGTGACCGATTTCTATGTTGCCCACCTGGAATTCGCCAACGGGATGATTGCCGACTTCGAGCACAACTGGCGCTGCCCGCACCATGACGAAGGGCGCTTTATGGGCATCTGGGAGCGGTTTGTCGGCCTCAAGGGCGGGATCGCTCTGGGCTTCTACCCCGTGGAGTGCAAGTACTATCCGCGCGACCCGAAGGACAAGCCGATTGAGATCGCACCGACCGACGGGGGAGACGCCAGCGCGACCCAGCAGTCGGTGGATGCGTTTTTCAAGTCGGTGCGGACAGGCACCCCGCCGGTCAGCAACGTGATGAACGGACGCCTGGCCACGCTGACCGGCCTGCTGGTCCGCAAGGCGGTCTACGAGAACCGCCGCGTGGAGATGAAGGAGATACTGTAGAGGTCTGTTAGTCTATTGGTCTGGCTAGGTGGAAATGCAGGAACAATCATAATGGGGGACCGGCATCTTGCCGGTCTCATGACAGGCTGGAAGCCTGTCTCACACAGGTTGGAGGTATGTCCCGCACCGTAAAGGACGGTGCGTTCCTGCTTAGATGTGCCGAAGCGGCGGCAACCGGCCGGCAAGAGATAAGGAGAATTCACGATGCACGATTTCACGACACGGCGCTCGTTTCTTCAGGCGGTGGGTCTGGGTGCCGCCGCTCTCGGCGCGACCAAGGTGGCCCGATCCGAGGAGAAGGTGATCCAGGGATTCGAGAAGGAAGCGACCGATCCGAACGCGTCCAAAGAGTGGAAGCCGGTCTCGGACCGCAAGGTTCGCGTCGGCATCGCCGGATTCGGCGTCTGCCAGTTCGGGGCGGCGTTCAGCTTCCAGGACCACCCGAACGTGGAGATCGTGGCGGTGACCGATCTGGACCCTGGCAAGTGCGCCGCATTGGCCAAGGCGGTGCGCTGCGAGAAGACATATCCCTCGGCAGAAGAGATGATCAAGGACAAGAGAATCGAGGCGGTCTTCGTGGCGACCGATGCGCCGAGCCATGCCCGTCTGGCCATCATGGCCCTCGAACACGGCAAGCATGCGTGTTCCGCCGTGCCTGCGTGCTTCGGGTCGCTGGAGGACGCCGACAAGCTGTTCGAGGCGGTGAAGAAAACCGGCCTCAAGTACATGCTGTTCGAGACGTCCTACTTCCATGCAGACCTGTACGCCATGCGCCAGATGTACAACGCCGGCCTGCTCGGCAAGGTCGTGTACTCTGAGGGCGAGTATTACCACTACATGCCCGACCCCATCGACTCATACAAGGGCTGGCGCGTCGGCCTGCCTCCGCAGTACTACCCGACACACTCGAACGCCTATTACGTGGGGGTCACAGGCGGGAGCTTCACCGAGGTCTGCTGCATGGGCATGCCCAGCAAGCTCTATTGGCTGCAGGCGGACAAGAACCCGTACAAGAACGTGTTCGGCACCGAGATCGCGCTTTTCCGCACCAGCGAGGGCGGCATGTCGCGGATGGCCGTGAGCTGGGACACGCCCGGCAGCGGCGGAGAGCAGGGACGCATTCGCACCCAAAACGGCACCTTCTACGGCAAGTTCGAGGGCGTCGAGAAGAACGTGCCTGAGTTCAAGCGTCCGCCGCTTCCTCCCAAGGTGGAAGCCGGAGGTCACGGCGGATCGCACGGCCACCTGATGAACGAGTTCGTCACCGCGATTCTCCAGGACCGCAAGCCCCTGGTGGACGTCGCCCAGGCATTGAACATGACGGTTGGCGGTATCGTCGCTCACCAGTCGGCCCTCAAGGACGGCGAACTGCTGAAGATACCGCAGTACAAACTGTGACCGGAACCCATCACAAAGGAGCACTTCCATGACAGACAGGAACGATCCAAGCCGGCGTGATTTCCTCGCCTCATCGATGAAAGCGGCGGCTGTCGCGGGCATGGTGACTGCGGCCGGTTGCGCCGCGGCGGACAGGAAAGGCCCGACCATTGCGGTATCCGCCGGACCGACACCCCGCAGAATCGGCGCTGATGGCCAGATCCGCTTCGGGCTCATCGGCATCGGAGGCCGGGGACAGGGACTGCTCGACGTCCTGCTCAAGCAGAAGAACATCAGCATCAAGGCTCTGGCCGATCTGGATCCCAACAACCGCAAGGCGGTGATCGAAAAGGTCAAAGCCGCCACAGGCGAGAGTATTGACGTTTACACCGAGCCCGACGACTACAAGAACAAGCTCCTGGCCCGCGACGATATTGACGCCGTCCTGTCGGCTACACCCTGCTGGCTGCACGGGCCGGTGTACCTGGCCTGCTTCGCCGCCGGCAAGCATTTCTACGGCGAGAAGCCCATGTGCATCGAGGCCAACGAGGCTGATGCCCTGGTCGAGGCCCAGAAGAAGAACCCGCAGGTCGTCGGGCAGATCGGCTTCCAGCGCCGGGCGAGCAAGCTGTACGCCGAGGGCATCAAGCGGATCAAAGAAGGCGAGTTCGGCGAAATGATCGACGGCCGGGCGGCCTGGAACAACAACTGGGGCCCGATCGGCCGGCCCAGCGAAGGGGCCCGCATCTGGCTCGGCCGGCGCAAGCTCAGCGGCGACTGGATGCTCGAGCAGGCCTGCCACTCGTGGGACGTGATCAACTGGGTAGCCGGTGAAATGCCTGTCGCGGCATCCGGCGTCGGCCGTCGGGACGTGTTCAAGGACATGGACCCGCAGCGCGACGTGACCGACTACTACATCGCCCACATCGTGTACAAGTGCGGCCTGAACGTCGATTTCGAGCACAGTTGGATCTGCCCGCACAAGGATAAGGAGCAGTTCACCGGCGTGTTCGAACGGTTTGCCGGCACCAAGGGCGGCATCACCTTCGGCGACGGCTGGATGTACTGGCGCGACCCGTCGATGGAGCCGGAGCAGATCAAGGTGGACGACGGCGACCACACGGTGCGGGCGATCGAGGCGTTTCTGAACTCGGTCCGCACCGGCGCGCCGAACGTCAGCACGGTCGAGACCGGGCGGCTGGCCACCTACACCGGCCTGCTGGTCCGCAAGGCGGTCGACGAGCGCCGCTGGGTGAAGATCGAAGAGCTGTTATAGCAGGTCGTGAACCAGGGTTGAGCGGTTCGATGAGCGATCGCAGTGAATCGGGCAGTGTGGCCTATGTCGTGCTGCTGGCGATGGTCGCGGCGCTGGGCGGACTGCTCTTCGGCTATGACACGGCGGTGATTTCGGGCGCGACCGAGTTCCTCAAGCACAAGTTCTCGCTCGACGAGGACTGGGAAGGCTGGACCGCCGCCTGCACGCTGCTGGGCTGTATGTTGGGTGCGGGCATAGCGGGGACGCTGAGCGATCGCTTCGGTCGCAAGAAGACGATGCTTCTGGCGGCGGTGTTGTTTGCCCTTTCCGCGCTGGGCGCGGCCCTGCCCCGCAATCTCAATCAGTTCGTCGTCGCTCGGATGATCGGCGGGGTCGGCATCGGCATCGCCTCGATGATGTCGCCGATGTACATTGCCGAGGTCTCGCCGAGTCGGATTCGCGGTCGCCTGATATCGGTCAACCAGTTCGCCATCATCTTCGGCATGCTGATCGTCTATTTCATCAATGCGTACATCGCGAGGCGGGGTGGCGCAGGCACCCAGGATTGGAACATCCATTACGGCTGGCGTTGGATGTTCGGCTCCGGCGTGTTGCCGGCAGTTCTGTTCTTTGTGCTGCTGTTCTTTGTGCCTGAGAGCCCGCGGTGGCTGGTGAGCCGGGGGCAAGCGGACCGCGCCGAGTCGATCCTGGCTCGCATCGGCGGGCGAGTCCATGCCAAGCGCGAAATCGTCGAAATCCGCGACGCCCTCTCAATGGAAACCGCCTCATTCGGTCAGCTTCTTGCCCGGCGGATGCGGTTGCCGCTGCTGATCGGCATCGGTCTGGCGGTTCTCCAGCAGATCACCGGGATCAACATTGTCCTGTACTACGCCCCCAAGATCTTCGCCAGCACGGGCTTGAAGATCACCGATGCGATCGGTCACACCGTCCTGGTCGGGGCGGTCAACCTGGTGTTCACGGTCATCGCCATCTGGGTGGTCGACCGCGTTGGTCGCAAACCGCTGCTGTTGATCGCCTCGGCCGGGATGGGGCTGTCGTTGCTGCTGCTGGGCGAGGCGTTTCGCCGCGAACGATTCCAGGGACCGTGGGTACTGATCCTGGTGCTGGCCTACGTCGCCTCATTCGCGATTGCCATGGGGCCGGTGGTGTGGGTGGTGATCGCCGAGATCTTTCCGACCGGCATTCGCGGCCGGGCAATGGCGGTGGCCACCGTGTGTCTGTGGTTCGCCTGCTTCATGGTCACTCAGACGTTTCCGCGCTTGCTCAAGCACCTCGGTGGAGGCACCTTCTTCATCTACGCGGCGATGTGCGCGGTCTGCTTCATCTTCGTGGCCGCTTGGGTACCCGAAACCAAGGGCAAGTCGCTCGAGGAGATCGAGCGAGGCTGGATGAGCCGCCAAAGCCGGTAAACGCCGGCGGGCCATCGTATTCTTCACATTGCCGGCGCGGTCGCGGTCTGAGTCGTTGCGGGCGCGGAAGCCGCGCGGGTCGTCACGGCAGGAACGGACGGTCCCGTGCTCGACGGCCGCGTCGCGGCAACCGGGTATGTCGCGGGAATCGCGTGCGGGGTCTCCGACGCCGGGCTCTCCACGAGGAATCGCCAGGTGTGACGGTCGCCCCAACCGGCCATGCGCCGGCCGTCAAAGAACAGGGTCGGCGTCGCCTTCACGCCCAGGGCGCTGCCTTGGCCGGCATTGGAGCGGATTCGGTTCCAAATGCTGTGAGTTCTGATCTGCCCCCAAAGCGCGTCGTTATCCACTCCCAGCTTTTCGCATGCCTGCTTGACGTACTCGATGCCGCCCTTCGCGAAAGCCGTCGGATCACGGAACAGTTCGTCATGCATCTTCCAGAAGGTCTCATTTCCGCCAAGAATCCGGGCGGCCTCGGCCGTCACAGCGGCGGCGCAGGAGGCATCGTGAAGCGTGTTCTTGACGTAGTCGTTGCAGGTGGTGTTCATCGGGAAATGCTTGAACACCACGCGGAATCGGCGGGGAAACTCCTCCATGCGCTCATCAAGCATGTCGGCTATCAACCTGCAATAAGGACACTGGAAGTCCGTGAAGACGACCACGGTGTGCGGAGCGTCGGCCGGACCGCGGACCGGGTCCTCCGGCATGATCGGAATCTCAAACTGTGGCTGGGCCATGAATCTCTGGTGGTTGGCGGCGTAATCCTTGTCGTACTCCTGCCACTTCTCAAAGTACTTGTCGCTATCCGCGCTCTTCAGGCGTGACTGGTACATGCCCCACCCGGCCACGCTTGTGGCGACGGCCATCAAAACGGCGGCCAGGACCAGATGCAGCGGCGGATGAGACACCTCTGACCGTGGGCTGTAGGAGGTCTGCACGGACCGACTGGCCGGCACGACCACCGGGCCGGGTACCACGCCCTGCCTCGGCCAGAGCAGAAGCGTCATGAGCAGCAAAGCCCAGGTCAGCACGTGCGTGGCGAAGCACAACCAGCAGGGCTGCGCAAGCCGGGTCCACATGACCACGTCGAGCCAGATGCAGATCAGCGATCCGGCGGCTGCGCCGAGCACCGGCAGAAGATGCAGCCCCTGCCGCGAACCGCCTGCCCGGCCAACGATGATGTACCATGAGGCCATGCAGGCGAAGAACACGAAGCCGAACATTGCTGTCGGGATTGCCGTCTTGTTGTCGTCCTTGCCCAGCACCATCTTGCCCCATTTGCTGGCAAGGGCGGCGTCGCAACTAGACTGCCCTCCGACGTCCTCGCACAGGCCGCCCAGAATCGGATCGCCGCCGATCTCGACAACGATATGGTGCTGGAGGAGAACCGCACTGGCGGCCAGGCCTGTCAGGGCGAGCAGTACCGCAAAAACCACGCCGATCACAGCCGGTATGCTTTGTCTCATGTTTTTGTTCGTCCTCCATACTGCCGTCCGCAACCTGTCACTGTTCCGGTCGTGTCGTGACAAGGGGCGGCCGCACACCCGACCCGATGGGCGTCACCGACGCACCTGGTGCCGGAACACTCGGCGAAGGCACCTGCGATGTCATGATCCTGAACCACAAGGCATCGTTGAGATGCGGATGCCAGATACGTTTGTTGTCCACGAAAAGCGCCGGGGTCGAACTGACCTTGATAAAGTTGACGTCCTCGGGCTTGATGTCCGACAGGCTCTTGCCGAGATTGGCCCCTTCATCCAGGTCGGCCTTGACCCGGGCCATGGCCTGATCGCTGGCCATCGCCTGCTCAAAGGCCCTTTCATCCAGCCCGATCTCGCGGGCCAGGGCATTGAAATCCCGGTTTTGTCGCCACCCTTTCCATCGCTCCTGGCTGTCCCAGAGCAGGTCATACATCTGCCAGTATGCCTCGTCGCCGCCGACGATTCGGCATGCCTCCGCCGCCAGTGCCGCCTTGCAGGCGGCCGGGTGCAGATTGTAGGTCGCATATGGGCTGCACTCCGTGCAGATCGGCCAGTACTTGAATGTGACACGGATCAGTCCACCGCGACGCTCGCTGAGCGGCAGCAGCCTCTGGTTGATGTAATCCTCGAATTTCTTGCAGCCCGGGCATCCGAAATCGCTGTAGACCACGAGGGTGTGCGGAGCATTCGCCGGCCCGCGGAACGGTCGGTCCTCAAGCGAGATGGGCACGGCCGGCGAGATCTCCCACGCCGTGTAGGCATGCTGCCAGCGTGTCTGGTAGTAATCCAGTTGTTTCCTGTAATGCTGCCGGTAACCCTCGAGGGTCGTAAGCTTCTTCTGCGCATCGACGACCTTCTGAATCAGCACCTCGGCGGGCTGGGTCGTCAGCGTGGCGATGAGCTGCTTTTCGTCCACCGGTTGAGTGGTCGCAATGTCCGGCGCGCCCGCCAGACCCTGCCCGGCAGCGCTCGGCGACAACCAAAGGTATTCCCCCCAGATCGCCACCAACGCCACGATCGGGGTCGCGATCAGAATCCGGAGGGTCGGCCAGCAGCTTACCGTCGGGGCACACCAGGCGACGCCCGGGGCGGTTCCTTCAGGCATCGAGCGCCTTCCCGGTGCCGCTTGCGCCCGGGGCCAAAGCGCCAGAGCGATCACAAAAATGACCAGCGACAGCGCGTGGGTGATGACACACACTGGGCAGTAGTAATCCAGCTTGGTCCACATCATGTATTCGAGGAAAGCACTGACGCCCACTCCGATCGCTGTCCCGGCCACGAGGATCAGGTGTGCCCACCATCGCGAGGGGCTGCAGATTCCAACCAGCCACAGCCATGCGAGCACGGCGGTGAAAAAGAACATTCCCAGAAGCGCGACCGGCACCTGGAATTGACCGGGCTTGCTGTCGAAGGGCCAGACGGCGTAGGGGCTCTTAGCCACCTCTTCACAACTGGCGCTCTCGGTCGCGCTGCAGATGGTATCAAACCATCCCGCCTCGCCCTTCCCTTCGTCGCTCGAAACCGGTGGAGTGAACCCATGGGTCTCCAAGTACTCAAAGGTCAAGACCGCACTCAGCAGGAGACCGCCGACACAACACAGCACAGCGATCAGCCAGAACACGATCCGCAACGGGCTTGTTCTCACGGTTATCACTCCTGCGGCATGCCGGCCTGTTCAACTCCCGGGGGGGTGGCGCCAACTGGGTCTGTCGGAGCCCTGGTTTGCAGGCCGGGCATCCGTGTCATACACTCTTGGCCCTATGAACCAGCCAAGCGTGATGATTCTTCGAACCGCCGGTACCAACTGCGACGAGGAAACCGTCCACGCCTGGGAACTGGCCGGTGCCAAGGCCCGGCGGGTCCATATCCGCGAACTCATCGATAAACCCGCCTTGTTGCGGGACTTCGCGATTCTAACGATTCCCGGCGGGTTCAGCTACGGTGATGACATCTCCGCCGGCAAGATCCTGGCCAACCAGATGATTCACCACCTTGCCGATGCCATCGGCGAATTCGTGGCTGCAGGCAAACTCGTTCTGGGGATCTGCAATGGTTTTCAGGTCCTGGTCAAAGCGGGTCTGTTGCCTGGCAACGGCCAAAGCGTCATAGGTCGGCAAACCGTCACCCTGACGAACAATGATTCGGCCCGTTTTGAAGACAGGTGGGTACACCTGCGGACGGGGAGACGGTCGACCGCCTTCTTTCCGGCCGATACGATTCTGGCCATGCCGATCGCCCACGGAGAGGGCAAGCTGGTGGCCGCCGATGACGATACCCTGGCCCGCCTGATCCGGGACCAGCATGTGGCGGTCACCTACTGCGACGCCCAAGGGCGGCCGGGTCCGTACCCGGTGAATCCCAATGGAAGCCAGGCAGACATTGCCGGTCTGACCGACGTCACCGGGCATATCTTCGGCCTCATGCCCCATCCCGAGCGCCATGTCCACCCCACCCAGCACCCGGAGTGGACTCGCCGCCCCGGAGCTACGGCCGACGGACGGATCGTGTTCGAGACCGCCGTCAAGACTGCTCGCCAGCTATAACATTATTTGTTAAGAAAGGTTGTGTCCCACAAACAGCGAATTGCGACTGTCCGAGGAAGTTGTGCATGAGTTCTGTGATCGACGGCAAGTATTCGAGAGGCTTTGTGCCAACCGGGGCTGACATGGGCGACTGGACCCAGATCGCGCCGTTGTTTGATGCCCTGGACGCCCGGTCCATCGAGGACCTGAGTCTATTCGAGCGGTGGATCCTGGACGGGAACGAACTGGCCGCCTGCCTCTCGGAGGAATACAACAAACGGCTCGTCGCGATGACCTGCCAGACGGATGATCAGGCATGCGAGCAGGCTTATCTGTACTTCGTTCAGGAGATTCAGCCGCGATGCAAACCGAGGTGGCACCGGCTCAACGAACGCTATGTGGCCTCCCCCCTCCGCCGGCAGTTGCCCAAACCGAGGTACGAGGTTTATGACCGCAGTACCGTAACCGCCGTCGAGCTGTTCAGGGAAGAAAACGTCCCGCTTCAAACCGAGGAGGCCAAGCTGGACCAGCAGTACCAGAAGATCTGCGGGGCGATGACCGTCGAGTACAACGGTCGCGAGCAAACGCTCCAGCAGATGGCCAGGTATCAGCAGGAGCCCGACCGGCGGGTGCGCCAGGAGACCTGGGAGCTGTCCGCCCGGCGGCGACTTGCCGATCGCGGTCCGATCGACGACATCTTCGACCAGATGATCCGGCTGCGGACGCAGATCGCGCAGAACGCCGGTTTTGACAACTTCCGAGACTACCAGTTCAAGGCGTATGAGCGGTTTGACTACACGCCTGCCGACTGTTACGCGTTCCACGAAGCCATTGAGCGGGTGGTCGTGCCGGTCTACCGCGAGATCCAACAGCAACGGCGACGGCAACTGGGCATCGAACAACTGCGACCCTGGGATTTGAGTGTCGACCCGAAGGGCAGGCCGCCGCTTCGCCCGTTCAACGAGATCGGCGAGCTGTCGGCCAAGTGCCGGACGATCTTCGCTCGGGTAGACCCGGTTTTGGGCGAGCAATTCGACGGCATGATCAAGGCCGGCTGGCTGGACCTTGACAGCCGCAAAGGCAAGGCTCCAGGCGGCTACCAGGCGACGTTCGACGAGAGCCGGCATCCGTTCATTTTCATGAACGCGGTCGGGCTGCACCGGGACGTTGAGACGCTGCTGCACGAGGGCGGGCACGCGTTTCACTGCCTGGCCTGCCGCGACGAGCCGCTGTTGGCTTACCGGCATACCTCGATGGAAATGGCCGAGGTCGCTTCGATGGGCATGGAGCTGCTCGCCAGTGATTATCTCGGCGAGTTCTACGAAGGCGACGACCTGGTCCGGGCCCGGCGCGAGCAACTGGAGGGCATCATCGGCACCTTTCCCTGGATCGCGGTCATCGATGCGTTTCAGCACTGGCTCTATCTGCATCCCGGACACACGCGCGAGCAGCGCACGGCCTGCTGGCTGGATTTGCTGCGCCGCTTCGGCGGTATCGAGGAGTGGACCGGTTACGAGGCAACGCACGAGTCGCTGTGGCAACGGCAACTGCACCTGTTCGGCGTGCCGTTCTATTACATCGAGTACGGCATCGCCCAGATCGGGGCACTGCAGTTGTGGCGAAACACCCGCGAAGACAAGGCTTCGGCGTTGAGGCGGTACCGCGAGGCCCTGGCGCTGGGCGGCTCACGGCCGCTGCCGGAACTCTGGGCGGCCGGTGGACTCACATTCGACTTCCGCGAGACCACCCTCCGCCCGCTGGTGGAGATGGTAACGGACGAACTGCACCGCTTCGATTAGGGCATTCAACGATTCGGGGGGGCGGCCGGTGTCTCAGTCGGCCGACGGTCGACTCAGAGGTCAGCGGCTACGGGCAAACGCGAATTGCTCCGGGCTGTTTTCTCAAATAACTGTTGACATTGGGACCGACCAGCGGCACAGTATAGCCCGTCAGCCTGGAAGCAAGTCCCCCGTGTCAAGGAGTGACACACATGTCCCGAAGACACCGGCGGTCATCATCCCGAAGAGTTCGCTCGCGACGCTCGGATGTGCTCTCCGGATTGCGCCTGATCGGCGCGAACAAGAACAAAGACGAACCCGTCGTGCTGCATCTGCTCGATTTCGAGATCACCGACGAGCCGATTCCTGACCCGGCATTGAATCGCCTTCGCCCCGAGGATCGGGACAGGATCATGGAGGCGGGCTCGAAAGTGATGGAGGGGGCTGCGGACCAGGCACGGATTCTGGAACGGCTGGCCCAGGAGTTTCCGACCGTTCCCAAAGTCTACAACTTCTTGATGGTTGCCTACAACAATGCCGGGCAGTACGACAAGGCCGAGGAATGCGCCGAGGATACGTATTGCCGGTTCCCGAATTATCTCTTCGGAATGGCCAACTATGCGCACACGCTTCTCCGTCGGGGGCTTGTCCGCCAGGTGGGCGAGATACTGCAAAATCGCTTCTCGATCCATCTCTGGATCACCAACCGAAAACGATATCACGTAAGTGAATTCGTCAGTTTCAACGGTCTGATGGCCAGGTATTTCGCGGCAACCGGTGAATACGAGGTGGCCGAGCGGTACTACAAGATGCTGCTGGAAGTTGCTCCGGACCATCCGGGCACACAGCAGATCGGCGACTGCCTGCATCCCGAGATGGCCGATCGGCTCCTGAGCCGCCTGACCGAATGGGTTCCCCCCCTGAACGCCCGATGAAAAAACCGCAAGCGCCGGCGGGGGGCGGCAGGTTGGCAGGGGACAAGGCACCGGGTCGAGGAAAGCGGCCGACGCCGCGGCGTCTGTGGCATTCTGCTTACCGAGGAGCTATGCTCGCATCCGTGTGGCACGGGATGCGTTGAGTCCGTTCACAGAATATTGGAGGCCTGTCATGGCTGCCCGTCAGACGAAGATACAAGACACAGACGGCTCAGGTGGAAAGGGGCTATACACACTGGAGGTGTCGTTGATCGGCGGGCCTGTGACGGAGGAGTTCGTCGAGAAGAATCCGGTTGTCTCTCGGACCATCCAGATCCGCGGTGACCAGACATTGGACAAACTGCATTTCGCTATCTTTGACTCGTTTGACCGGGATGATGAGCACATGTACGAGTTTCAGTTCGGCGGCAAAGGTCCCCAGGACCCCAAGGCCCGCAGTTACGTGCTCCCGGATGCCCGTGACCTCCACGATCCGCAGCAGGCGGGAGACCTGACTCGAACCAAGATAGGTACGCTCGGGCTGAAGGTCGGAGATGTGTTCGGCTACTGGTTTGACTATGGTGACGACTGGTGGCATCAGATCAATGTTCTCTCGATCGAGGAGACGATCCCCTCAGGCAAGTATCCCAGCGTGACGAAACGCGTCGGCGAGAGCCCTCCGCAGTACCCCGACCAGGAAGATGAAGACGAGGAGTGGGACGAAGCCGAGGATGACGAGGACGAAGAGGACTGGGAAGATGAAGAGGAGGAAGCCGGCGAGGACGAGGAGGACTGACTCCAGCCGTTGGCGGATCACAGCCCCGCGTGATTCGGAGTGACCAACCGGGCAACGATAAGGCCGTGTGCCTCACTTCTGCTCGCGCACAACGCCGCGGGCAACATCCAGACATAACCGGCAGGGATGGGAACAATCACCGCCCCGCCGGGCGTGCGCGGTATTTCTTTGCCGGACGCGATGCCGCGGGCTTATCCCTCCTGGAACAGCGGCGTGGACAAATAGCGTTCTCCACAACTGGGCAGGATGGCGACGATCATTTTGCCGGCGTTCTCGGGGCGGTGGGCGACCTCGTTGGCGGCGCACAGGGCCGCACCCGACGAAATGCCGCACAAGATGCCCTCCTCCTTGGCCGCCTTACGGGCCCAGGCAAAGGAATCTTCGCTGGTGACCCGGACGACATCATCGACGAGCGACAGGTCGAGCACGCCGGGGATGAACCCCGCGCCAATGCCCTGGATCTTGTGAGGTCCGGGCTTGAGTTCCTCACCTGAACGCTGCTGGGTGATGACCGGCGAATCGGTCGGTTCGACGGCGATGGCCTTGAACGACGGTTTGCGCGGCTTGATGGCGCTGGCCACGCCGGTAATCGTGCCGCCCGTGCCGACGCCGGATATGAGAATATCCACGGCCCCGTCGGTATCTCGCCAGATCTCTTCGGCGGTGGTCTTGCGGTGGATCTCCGGGTTGGCCGGATTCTGAAACTGCTGGGGGATGAAGGCGCCGGGCGTCTGGGCCACGATCTCCTCGGCCTTGGCGATCGCCCCCTTCATGCCCTGTGAGGCGGGAGTCAGGACGAGTTCGGCGCCCAGGGCCCGCAGGAGGCTGCGGCGCTCGACGGACATGCTTTCGGGCATGGTCAGGATCAGGCGATAGCCCTTGGCGGCACAGACGAACGCCAGCGCGATCCCGGTGTTGCCCGAGGTGGGCTCCACAAGGATGGTATCCTTGTTCATCTTGCCCGCCTGCTCGGCCGCCTCGATCATCGAGACGCCGATCCGGTCTTTGACGCTGGACAGCGGGTTGAAGAACTCAAGCTTGGCGTAGACTGTCGCCGGCGCCTGGATGATCCGCCTGATTCGGACCAGAGGCGTATTGCCGATTGTCTGCGTGATGTCGTCGTAGAGTCTGGCCATTTCCGTTTTCTCCAAGAAATGTCGCGCCCGTATCGGGCACACCACAGAAAATCATAGGTCAGTGTTCCCTTACCGGCAACCGGGGTCTGTCTCGTTTCAGAGCGCCTGAGCACTCATTCGGAAGCCCGAGGCGCAAAGTCGCGCGACTGGCATCCGCCGACGAACGCGGAGGAAGGACAACTGCTGTCGGCCAGCACCGCCTCCACCGGGTCGTGGGTCATGGCACGGTCGAGCGGGATGACCGTGAAGTCCGCCCGCTTGCCGACCTCCAGCGAGCCGATTTGGTCGTCAAGGCCCAAAGCACGAGCTCCAGCCAGCGTACCCATGCGGATGAGTTGCCCGCCCGGGATTGACGGATCGAGGCAGCGGAGGAACCGCAATTCATCAAGCACCGAAAGCGTATCATTGCTGGCCAGCGAATCAGTGCCCACGCAGACATTGATGCCGCGAGCGAGCATCTCCCGCCAGCGGTGCGGCTCGTGGTTAAAGAAGCGATGCGAGCGCGGACAGTAGGCCACCGATGCCTCCGAGGCGGCGATCAGGTCGAGATCCGAATCGCTCACGTAGTTGCAGTGGACCAGCAGCGGCCGGTGCGAGAGAAACCCGATCTGCTCCATGAACTCCACCGGCGAGCAACCGGGTGGACGGTACGAACCGTCCCACAGCCCGAACTGCTCCAGCAGCTCGCGGAAAGGTCCGGTGCCGTCGCGCAGGAACTGTTCTTCTTCGCGGGTCTCGGCAAGATGAGTACACAGGCGCCGACAAATGCCAGACAACCCGGAAACGCAGCCGATCGCTTCGCGGTAAACGCACGCGTCCGTGCTGTAGGGTGCGTGGGGGGAGAGACCGGCTGTGAACAGACCGGGATGCGTCAAAGGATTGTTGGATCGGGGCGGCACCCAAAGTTCCAGGAATCCGCGGTGGAGTAATTCGGCTGCGGTCTGAACCGCCTTTGGGTGTCCACCCGCCCTCTTTGATCCGATACCGACAACCTCGAGGAAGCCGGCGATGTTCATGCGACCTGCAGCCCAGGCCTCGATCACTTCCACGCCATCACCGATGTCCCCCACCGTCGTCACGCCGGCTGCCATGGATTGCCCCAGGCCCTCCCGCACCGACTGACGCACTGTGTCACCGAAGGCGAATCGTGGATGGACCGCCATCAGATTCCGAATCCAGCCCGTGAATGAGCCGCGGTAGCGAATGCCATGGCAGCCGGTCAGCATGAGATGCGTGTGAGCGTTGACAAAACCGGGGAGAACGACGCTGTCGCCCAGATCGATCGCTGATGAATCGGGTGCACCTGCTTTCTCGGCGGTGACGATACAGCCATCCTGCACGACGAGCCGACCGTTCTCGATCGGCGGCGAGGCGACGGGAAGAATCCATCGGGCTTGATAAACCACAGTGCTCATCGGTCGGCCCACGTGTCAGGTGCCGCCGTTGGCGATCGGCGGCGTCCGTGTGTGCCAGTCGGTCCGCAACTGGTACTCGTGAGCGATCCGCAGCAGTCTGTCCTCGGCGAAGTGGGCGCCCATGAGCTGCAGACCGATCGGCAGGCCCTTGACCGACCCCCGCAAGTCGGTCAAGGGCAGGCCCGCCTTGCTGAACCCGCACGGAATGCTGATCGCGGGGATCCCGGCCAGGTTGGCCGAGACGGTATAGATGTCCATCAGGTACATGGCCAGCGGGTCATTGACCTTCTCGCCGATGCGAATCGCCGGCGTCGGTGAGGTCGGGCAGGCAATGACGTCCACGTCGCCGAGGGCCTGCTCGAAGTCTCGCTGGATCAACGTGCGCACCTTGAGGGCCTTGAGGTAATAGGCATCGTAGTAGCCGCTGGATAATGCGTAAGTGCCGAGCATGATCCGCCGCCGGACTTCCGCCCCGAAGCCTTCCTGGCGGCTGGCGCAGTACATGTCGATGTAATCCTTGGGCGCGGCCGTGCGATGGCCGTAGTGGACGCCGTCGTAGCGGGCCAGGTTGCTCGACGCCTCAGCGGTGGCGATGAGGTAGTAGCAGGCGATGGCGTACTTCATGTGCGGCAGGTGAACGGTCTGGACGGTGGCCCCGGCCGACTTGTAGACCGCGATGGCCGCCTCGACGGCCGCTCGCACTTCGGGATCCAGGCCTTCGCCAAAGTATTCCTCGGCATAGCCGATGCGCACGCCCTTCAGAGGCTGTTCCAGGGCCGCCAGGTAATCAGGCACCGGCCGATCGACGCTCGTCGAATCGCGGTGGTCCCTTCCGGCGATGACGCCGAGCAGCAGAGCCACGTCGCGTACCGTCCGGCCGAACGGCCCGATCTGATCCAGGCTGCTGCCGTAGGCCACCAGACCGTAACGGGAGACGCGCCCGTAGGTCGGCTTGAGGCCGGTCACACCGCAAAACGAGGCCGGCTGGCGGATCGATCCGCCGGTATCGGAACCGAGACTCCCGGCCGTGATTCCTGCCGCAACAGCCGCCGCCGAGCCGCCCGAACTGCCCCCCGGAACGTAATCGAGGTTCCACGGGTTGCGCGTGACCATCAGGGCGCTGTTTTCCGTGCTCGAACCCATGGCGAACTCGTCGAGGTTGGTCTTGCCGACGACGATCGCGCCCGCGGCTTCGAGTTTCTCCACGACGTGGGCGTTGTACGGGGCGCTGAAGTTTTCGAGGATCCGCGAGGCGCAGGTCGTCCGCCCGAACGCGGTGCACAGATTGTCCTTGATCAGTAGCGGCACGCCGGCCAGCGGCCCGTCGACGTGACCGTCGGCAATCCGCTCGTCGGCCTGCCGGGCAAGCGTCATGGCCCGCTCGGCGTCGTAACTGACAACCGCCTTGATCGCGGGGTCCAGTGTGCGAATGCCGTCGAGCAATCGCTGGACGCAGGCCTGCGAGGTCATCGTGCGGTTTCGTATCGAATCACGGGTTTCCAGCAGCGTTGGTGCGGTCATATTCATTGCCTGATCATCGTCCCGTCGGTCGCCGGGTCACGCGCTGTCCTGATCGAGCACCTTCGGCACGGCGAAGAAGCTCCCCTCGCGCTGCGGCGCGTTGGCCAGGGCCTGGTCCGGCGCAAGACCCGGCCGGGGCTCGTCGGCCCGAAAGACGTTCTTCACCGGCAGGGCATGCGCCGTCGGCGGCACGTCGGCCGTCTCCACCTCGTTCAGCTGCTCGACGTATTCAAGAATCGCCGAGAGCTGCTCGCTGAACAGCCGAACCTCGTCGTCGGTCGGATTCAGCCGAGATAGATGACCGATATGCCGGACCTGGGCCTCGTCGATCTTGCGTGCCATATCTCACCCTCGTCTGGGCCGAACCCGTCGGACCGGCCATCGTGGACAACAGTCTAAGCAGGATCGCACAAATGGGAAAGCGGCTGTCACGGACTACTTGCCGGCTTGCGCTGCAAGAGAAGGCGCTGACGGGCCCGGCTTCGCCCCAAAGCTTGCTCCTTCGCTACGCATCGGCGTGGCGAGACGCAGGTGCGGGCAGGCCGACCGGCGGCCGAACCGTAGAACGAGTTCTGCGGGCAAACGTGAGTCGCCCTACAGTGAGTGATACGCCTCTCGCAAGATCTCGATGTTTTTGATGTTCACCTCGATTGCGGCGTCGGGCAGGGTGGTCTTGTCGTCGGCTCTGGCGTAACCGTAGAAGCCCGTGGCCTTGGGGTCGATCTTCTTCCACATGGAGGCGTCATGACCTTTCCAGCCGCAGAGGTTCTGAATGATCAGCGTTCGCGGCCCGACCTGCTGCCGCAGCCAGTCGAGGTGATCGAGCTCCGGGGCCTCGTTGAGCACCCAGTCCACCTCCTTGAGCAAACGATGGCCGGTCCACAACGGGTACTCGTTCTTGAGGAACGGGTGGTTGGTCCAGATGACGATCGGGCCGGTGGCTCGAACCGTCCACCGGATGTGCCGCCAGGCCCGCTCCATCGCTCGGCGGTCGAACTCCAGTGCCATTTCCGCTGATGGCTCGCCCGATTCCGGGAACTGCTCGCCGAGAAGCTGGCGGTACATCTCCTTCTCGCAGGCAAGCCAGTTCTTGTGCCGCGTCGGGCGGACCCAGTCGATCATGAACCCGTCCACGCCGGTCTTGAGCATCGCATCTTCGACCGACCGGCAGAAATAGTCGAGGTACTCGAGCGTCATCGGAATCTTGATGTCATGGGAATCACCGCCGTGAACGAGGTCCGGATTGAGCTTCTCCCAATGCGGATTGGCCCCAAGTGTGAAGTAGCCCATCACCCTCATGCCGGCCTTGTGGCCGAGTTCGACCATCTCGCCGAGGAAGTTCGGGCTCTTGAGTCCGGGGGTGACCGGGGCGACGTCGCTGGGGTACCAGGCATAGCCGTTGTAGGTGACGCAGAAGGTCTGGATGGTGTTGGCCCCGAGGTCGCGGTACCAGCGGACATGTTCGGGAGGGTCGGCGTGGGCGTAGGTTCCCGGCGGCGATGCCTGGCCGCCGGACCAGTTAAAGTCGATGCAAAAAGCCTTGATCGGCTTGGGCCAGGAGGAGGAGTCCGGCCCCGCGACGGGTCGAGTCGCGGGTTGCTGCGCGGATCCTTGAACGGCCGTCAGCCCGGCGACGGTCGCACAACCGCCGGCGAGAAGCTGGCGCCGAGAGAACGCCCTGTTGTCAGCGGCCTGATCGCTCATGTTCATCTCCCTCGATCGCCATCGCCGACCGCTTATCCCGCGGTCGCGGCAGGTCTGCGCCGCCGTTGGGCGGCTTCGACCAGGTTTGACGGCGCGGGCACCGTGTTTGCAGATGCCTTATTCGGGCGACGAGTCAGGGCGCGGTCCCGCGGGCCGGCTGCCGGTCAGCGGTGAATCTTGCAGCGGGCGGTAGGCGTCGAACCACATTTCGCGCACCTTGGCGACCGTGAGCTGCCGCTGCAGCAACTGGGCCTCGGCAGACAGAGCCGACCTGGTCGCCACCGGTGCCTGTAACCGAAGATCCGCCAGCGTCCGGAGAATGAGATCGCCCGGCGCAGTCTTCTGGATATCGCTGGTCTCGTAAAGCGTATCGGGCACCTCGGCGAAGACATTCAGACCGGCCTGGGCCACCGTGCCAATGTGCCTGGCGGCATCCGCGACCGGAGCGGAGCGATAGCGCGCGAAGATGTTACCGATGATCCTGGCCGCCAACGGCGCGTCACGTGCTGCGGGCACCAGCAGGTTGAAGTGGATCGCTCGTCTGGCCACCCCCCAGCCGTCGAAGAGATTGTGTTCCATATGAATCTGCGGGCTCTCGCGACCGGCGGAAATCGCGGCATAGGCGGGGCCGAGAAACAGATTATCAGTGATCCTGGCCTGCGGCGCCGGTTTCGAGAGCAGGTAATGCGTCGTGGTCAGTTTCACGGCCGCCGCGCTGCCGGGGGTCACACCAGGCTGCAAGGCCGCCGCACCCACCAGAACGTTGCCGGTCAGGGTACGAGGCGATTGTTCGATGACATACGTGCCGCCGAGCAGAACATTGTCGGCCACCACCGCGTCCTCGGCGGAGCATCGCAAAGCGTAGCGGCCCTCGTCGCGGTCGGTCGCACAGTGAACGTAGTTGCCCGTGATCGCAATTCCGGGGACGTTCCTGACGGTGACGCTCATGGACGCCCATTCGCCGACCAGAACGTTGTTCTTCAGCAGCGTTTGGGGGCACCCGACTCGAAACGCGGCGCTGGAGATGTTGTCGGCGATGACCCGAAGACCTTCGCCGGTGCCCAGAAACTCGATGGCTGTGTCGCCGATGGTGCGAACAAAGGTGCAGCCGTCAATCTCCGCCGTGGCCGCCCCGCCGATGAATTCCGCCTGGATGCGGCCGCAATCGGTGAATCGGCAATGCGACAGCCACAGATCGCTGTCGGGCGAATTAAGGATGAGGAACACGGCCGGGTCGCCTCCTTTGCCGGAGACGACGGAACCCAGGCGGCGGAACACCACATGCCGGGCAATAAGGGCGCATCCGGACTCCAGGTCGCCGCTGATGAAACCGGGGGAATGGCCTTCCGGCGTTTCAACAGTGATGGGGCGCTCGGCCGTGCCCGCCAACGTCAGGCGACTTCGACTGCCCAACCGCTTGCCGGTCACGCTGCCGCCGAAACGGATGGAAGCGCCGCCCGATCCTTTGCCGCCGAGGAAACGGATCGTTGATCCCGGTTCGACGCGCACCGAGGCGTCCCGAATGCATACTTCTCCCTTGATCTCGATGACCCCGCTCCAGACGGTGTCCGTGTCAACGGTACCGGGCGGTGAAACCTGGGCGGCCGCCGGCCGTGGAGGACACATCAGCGCCGCAGCGAGGAACGGGACGCAAGCAGCCTTGGAGGCAAATCGTCGTGCAGGCCGGTTCATCATCTATGTCCGCAGAGCCAGGTCCTGGTTCTTCATCCACTCAAGGAAAGTCGAACGGAAATCCTGGATATCCTGTTCAGTCAGCGTCCGCGAGGGGTCACCGATGGTCACCCGGAAAGTGAAGCTCCGCATGCCCTGGGGTACGGAACCGCCCTCGTAGCTGTCCACGAAGGCGAGCCGCCGCAACAGCGGGTGGTCGTACGTTCGCAGGGCCCGTTCGATCTCGTCGTAACGTCGCGTGGACCGGGCGAGCACGGAGAAATCCAGATTGATGCGCGGGTAAACGGGCACGGGAGCCAGCTTCCGCGGCTCCGGCCGGCGCTCGGCCAGGAGCGACAGATTGATCTCAGCCAGGACCACCGACCAGGCCACCAGGTGTTCATCGATCCGGCGGCGGAACGCGGCCGGCACAGCGGTGAGCCGTCCGACAGTCTGTTCGTCGAGCCTCACCGCGGCCGTTTTGGCCTGATGCTCCCACGGAGCAACGGCTTCTTCGGCGGCGAACTGAAAATGACCTTTCAGCACCTGTCGCGCGAAAGTTTCCAGATCGGTCTTGAGCCGCAGGATCAGGGCATCCTCGTGTGCAGGCTTTCGGCCGGGAGCGACCACAGCTAACGCCAAGTGCCGCTGTTCGGTCGTCTCGGGCGATTCCTTCTGTCCGTGCGGGAAGGCGCTGCCGATTTCGAGCAGTTCAAAATGCTCGAAGTGACGGCGGTTCAGATCGACGGTCGCAAGCAGACCGGGCAGCAACGTGGTGCGAAGCCGTTCGGTGCCGGCCGCCACCGGGTTCTTCAGTGACAGCGTCGTACCCGGGTCAAAACCCAACTGTTTGAGCCAATCGGCGTCAAACCAGAGATAACGATGCACCTCGGCATAACTCATGCCGCCGCACATTAGCGTGAGCGTCTGACGTTCCAGTCGCGTGATGGCTTCCGGCTCGGCGTAACGGACGGTGACCTCGGGCAACGCCGGCGTGATCGTCCCGTAGCCGATGAAGCGGGCCACCTCCTCGATGATATCCGCCTCAATGCTGACGTCTTTTGTCGCCCGCCAGGTCGGAACACCGACCTCGAGCATGCCGTCAACGGCCTTCACGCTGAAACCGATCTTCGCCAGGATGCTCATGATCCGATCGGCCGGCACCTCGCGCCCGATGTAACGGCCGACAAACGCCGGATCGACGCGGACGGTGATCGGCTTCGGCGGGTGCGGAAAGCAATCCGAAAGCCGGCTGGTGAATTTCATGTCCGGCAGTTCGGGCCGCGCCAGGTAGACGAAACGGCCGATCCCGATGACCGTGTTGTGCGGGTCCTGCGACTTCTCGAATCGGGCGCTGGCGTCGGTGCGATGTCCGAGAGCGGTGGCACAACGCCGGATCGTGGCGGCCTCGAAGTTGGCGCTCTCCAGCAGCAGATCGGTGGTTTGGTTGGTGACCTCGGTGTTGGCACCGCCCATGATGCCGGCCAGGGCCACCGATTGGCGGTTGCACTGGATCATGAGGGCACCCTCAGGCATCGTTCGGGTGAAGCCGTCGAGGGTCACGAACTGCTCGCCCGGCCTGGCCACCGCCACTTCGATCCGATCGATCCTCGCGCAGTCGAACGCGTGCATCGGCTGGCCCAGCTCAGCCATGATGTAGTTGGTCAGATCGACCAGGATGTCGATCGGCCGCAGCCCCACGTGAGCCAGGCGAACCTGCATCCACAACGGAGCCGGTTGCGGTCGCACGCCGGTAAACCGCAGCGCGCTGTAACGCGGGCACTTGGCCGAGTCGTCGATCACGATCGGAACGGCCGGGAGCGCCGGGTCGTCCAGCTCCTGCGGCGGCGCGATCGGATAGGGTTTCAGTTGGCGGTCGCAAATAGCCGCCACTTCGCGGGCGATTCCGTAGTGGCCCCACAGATCCGGCCGGTGGGTGATCGATTTGTTGTCGACCTCGATGATCCAGTCGTCGAACAGGCTCATGTCGATGGGACTGCCCGGTCTTGTGGTCGGCGGCAGCCACATGGCCCGCTGGCCGACGGTGGGCAGGCTAAGGGCGTCACCGGGAACAATCATCCCCACGCTGGTGCGACCGGCGGTCTTGCGCTCGCCGACCTGGCCGACGCCGGGCAGCGTGGAACCCGGCGGAGCGAAGATCACGCGGTCACCGGTCTTCAGCCCCTCGGCGACGGTCACGGTGTCCACCTGTCGGTCGCCCAGATCGACCTTCACGGCAAACAACGGCTTCTCGCCGGGGATGGTCTCGATACTGACGATGCCCGCCGCAATCAAGCCGGAGGCCGAACAGGTTGTATGCTCAACGCCTTCGACCTCGGCGCTGGTGCAGGTGAAACGCTCCGCCAGCTCGCGCGGATCGAATCCTGCCGGCAGATCGACGAAATCGCGTATCCAGTTGAGCGAGATCAGCATCTCGACAATTCTCCAGGCCCGCAGCCCGGGCTTCGCTCACCGGGCGGGCAAGTGCGTGTCTAGCGTTCGCTCGCCCCAGAATCCCTTCTGGGGCCGTTTGCGTCGAGGATTCCCATCCTCATCATCACCGAATGCCAAACGGATTCGGTCGCGCGAGGCGGCCCGGAAGGATTCCGGGCCAAGCGGCTTTCAAGAAGGCGGGCAGATCCCGTCCTACTCCTTGTCGATGATTTCGGCACCACTCCTCTGCTCCGGCCCGATGATCGCTCGC
>JAUCQB010000038.1 GCA_030372985.1 Phycisphaerae bacterium | reverse complement strand
TCGGAAGATGTGTATAAGAGACAGGGCTTTGCCGGCCCGGCAGGACTGGGCAGTGCTGGGAAGATCCCAGGCCAGACGGCCGGTCGTCAGTTGACGAGGCAAAGCGAGCTGACGGGCAAAAAAACCGGCCGGACAGACAAAGCTGTCCGGCCGGTTTCAAATGGTCTTCTAACCTGCCGCTTGGCTCGCGACCGGAGAAAGAACCGACGTTACGGATAAATCAGCGAGTCCGTATTCTCGGTCGGCGGCAGAGTGGCATTGGCACCGCTGCCCGGCTTGAGACCGGCGCAACGAGTTGCTGCCGTTGCCTGCGGAGTCCCGCTCGGCTGCCACGCGGTGTAGATGTTGTCGAAACCAACACCGACGATCGGCTTGGGCTGGAACTCGGCATGGGTGTCGGCGTAGAGCACAACCTGGCCTTCGCCGCTGTTCTGTCCGCCATGGTTGGGCGAGTTGAACGTCATCCACTCATCCGGGCTCTTGTTCTGGGCAGTCGTGTAATCCCAGGTGGGAGCCGGGGTGGCAGTACCGATGGCGCCGTACGGTCCCTTGTCGGCGGCCAAAGCCATGCGCTGGTCAACCTCAGTCGTCGGCTTGCCTTTGGTGCCGTAGGGAACCTGGTAGCCATAGCTGATGCACTGTTCATTCTGAGTGCTGCCGCTCTGCCAGCCGCGGTTCACCGTCACGTCACCTGCCACGGCCGGGAAATCCCAGTAGTCGGCAGGGCTGTCCACGGTATCGGCCGAGTCGCTGCTGGACGGGCAGATGAACGATCTGGGCGAGGTTCCGCCCGTCTTGACCAACTGCCACAGATTCCGGCTCGTCGACAACTGATTCATCACCGGGGTCGCACCGGCCGGATCACCAGTCGTTGTCGGCTGGTTGGTGGTGGGACCACCCCGGAAACCCGTCATGTTCCAGTAGGTGACGGGCTGGTTATTGACCGTCATCGAGTTCGGAGCTGCGATGGGGTAGATATCGCTGTTCTCCGTGGCATAGGTGTACAACCCCTTGCCCATGCCGCTCACGTTCGCCGCGCAGGCGGTTCGCTTGGCCAATTCACGCGCCCGAGCCAAGCTGGGGAGCAGAATCGCAATCAGCAGGGCGATGATCGCGACCACAACCAACAGTTCGATCAGGGTAAAACCCGATCTCTTACGCCTCATGAGACACCTCCTGTGCTAATGCACGTGTTTCGTGCTTTCGGCCTTTTCGGCAAGACCCCGGAACTGCGAACTGTCCGGCGGAGCGAATCGTATCAGATTACTGTAATGAGAACCGGCTGCACGGGTCACACCGCACACAAGCCGATAATCTCCGCCGTCTGACCGCCGAACCGCAGTCTGCTCCGAATACTGCCTCCAGCACCGTTGTCGACCGAGGCAACAGCCGACAACTGAGACCAACTAAGCCCAGCGACACATCCGGCACCGTTCGCCGGCGTTCGCACGACAATCTCATCCACGGACATGCTCTGCCGCGCTCTCACGAGGCAAGGGTCCTGTCCGACTTTCGATCACTCACTCTACGGCTTCTTGTCCTCGCGAGGCCTCCGGAAGCGGCTGACGCGCGCCGCCCGCGGATGCTCGCGACAACTCCGGCTGGTCACCAATCGGTATGCACCACCTGCTTGAGGGCGTATGAATAGATGATGGCGGTCGTCTCAAGCAGTGCAAACCACTCGTGCCGTCCGCGGCTCAACCGCTACATATCATTACGGCACCTGTAACCAATACCATTAGACGTTCCACTGCTCGATATGTCAACCCGCCAAATGCCAAAGCGTCCGGAAATCGGGCGAAAACCCCCGCCGTCGGCCGGTACAAGCGTCTGCGGGGCCTCAGGCCCAGCCTGGGCCGGGTATGAAGGACCCTACTCAGAGCATGGGTGAAGACCCTCGCGAGCATACCGCGGGGTGGAGGTCGCCGCTGGGACCGAGCCCTGCCGTCTGGCTGAGCTTGGCCTGACAGCTCTCCTCAGCCTCCGGCGGTTTCGACCGCACCGAAGCCTTTGCTCACAGGCTGTAACATCCCCCCTTTCTGCCTGGCCTGGAGGTCCCAAAAAAACGCCCGGAAGGACCAGAGGATCGACAAAAGCGCCTTGCATCGGGCTCGAGTTGCAGTATAATTGATGAGCCGAGTTCAAGATGCGCTTCGGGTATGGGACTCTGGTGGTCGGTAACGCAGGAGTTTCCGTTTTCAATTTAGTTTATTTCTGATTTGAGCTGTTCGTGGGCCGAAGACGACCCGGTTCCAGAAGATCTCGCGTCCGACCGATCCCAGGACATCCGCCAAGTCGCTCGGGGTGCTGATCGAATGACCACTGCCCGAACTCCGTGAGGTCCTGCGGGCAGTTTCAGGGACACGATAAGCGAATCCAAGAAAGCACGGCAGCGATCCGTCGCTTGCCGACGGTTGTGTGTCTGCGGGCGCGCGCGAACGCCGTCGCCGGTACCATATCTGGCGGTTCCGAAGATGGGGAAGGGAGCAAGGAGGCTCCGATGTCATCGATGACAAGTGTCCGCCCGGGCATTCGGGAACCTGGCGGGTATAGCCAACGCCGTCCGGCAGATCGGTCTTCTTTGACGAGCAATTCGGGGAGCTTTCTGCGCCGCTGGGAAATTGCCACACGCGAACGAGAGAAGCGGCAAGGGCGCCGTCGCAGCCTGCGTTGCAGCGTCCAGTTGCTCAGTGATGCGGAAGATAATGGACAGCCGCCCCTTCATGCAGAATGCCTCAACATCGGCGACGGGGGCTTGTTCGCGATCCTGCCCGGTAGCGCAGGGGTGGCCATCGGTCAACGATACACCTTCCAGTTGAACATCGGCGAGAGGGGACCCGAGCCCGGCCATGGACAGTGCGTCTCGCAAAAAGGCGAGATCATCCGTCTTGAACTGCTCCTTGGCCAAGAGGGTTACGCCGACCGGATCGGGATTGGAGTACGGTTGTTCGGGCCGCGCAGCGGCATCGTACCGATGCCCACGATGAGATAGAGACCTGGCGGCTTTTGACGGCCGGTCTCCCGAAGCACGATAAGCAGGCCGCGACGACTCCAGATGCCCCACCTCCTGGCAAACGGGAGGTGGGGCATCGCTTTTGTTGCACGCTGAAAACCCCTATGACGAATTGTCCGCACCTCAGCCGGCTGATATGGTAATCCAATGCCGGGCCAAAAAACCCGCGAGGAGCCTGTTCATGCCCGCGATCAAGGATGAGGCCATCACGCTGAGGCGCCTGGATTACTCCGAGACATCACAAGTGCTCGTTTTCCTGACCCGGGAGCACGGCTGTCGCAGACTGATCGCCAAAGGCATCAAACGCGGCACCAAGAAGCACTTCGCCACCGGCATCGATCTGCTCGAACGCGGGCAGATCATGTTCGTATCCAAGTCGCAATCGGATTCCTCGCTCGGCACCCTCACCGAGTGGCGGCAACTCGATGCCTACCTGGGACTGCGCGACGACCTTCGGAGGTTGTATGGGGGGCAGTATGCAGCCGAAATCACGACCGCGATGAGTGAAGAGGCGGAGCCGGATGTCGGTCTCTTTGACGCGCTTCGCGAGCTGCTTGAGGGCCTGGCCTGCGGGGCGGACCCGCTGCCCCTGCTGGTGGGATACCAATGTGCCGCACTCCGCTCGGCGGGCCTCTGGCCCGACCTGAGCCGATGCATCGTGTGTGGCAGGCCGGCCCCGGCAGGTCGAGCCGGGTTCTTTGCCGTCCACCAAGGCGGCCTTGCGTGCCGTGATTGCGAACCGGGCATCGTCGAAAAGCGCAAGGTCTCCGGTGCGACATTGGACGCCCTTCGTGAGGCGAGACTGACGCCCCACACGGCGCGAGACGCGTTCGACCTGCTCAACTATGCCATCAGCCACATCATCGGCCGGCAACCGGCCCTGGCGAGGTTTCTGCTGACGGGAACGTAATCGGTCATGGCTGTTGCTGAGGAGCTTCATCCGCCCGCTCGACGGCAAAGTGGACGGTCTCCGTCTTATCCTCGATCTTCAGGATCACGACTACATACGCACGGCCTGACTCGCCGTAACCGCCGATTCGCGATCCTTCGGGCTTGTCATCGTACTTCTTGCTTCGCTTGCCCACGCGGATCTCGATGTCGGCATCCAGCGGGTCTTCGTCGGTGTCCAGGACTTTGACAACGATTCCATCAACGGTGGGCAACTCCTTGGTGAACCGATCATCGTCGCGGCTGATCACACCCTGGAACACGCGAACCGGGCCCTCGTCCGCGACTGGAGCCGGAGGAGTCGCCGGCAGCGACGCCGCGGGTTGCGGCGGTGGCGGAGGCTGAGCCACAGGCGCAGCCTGGGGGCTCGCCCCGGCCGGCACGACGATCGCGGGTCTCGATGCAGAACCGGTCGGCAACACCTGTTGAGTGGCCGGCATCGTGGCCGGCCGCGACGCCGGCAAAATCACCGGGCCGGGCACCCTCTCAGTATCTGTCTCTTATACACATCTGACGCTGCCGACGAGTTCCGAA
>JAUCQB010000037.1 GCA_030372985.1 Phycisphaerae bacterium | reverse complement strand
GGCAAAGCCCGCCCTACCTCGCTATTTCCGGAGTTCACCGTTGGCGAGGTTCATGGGCGACGACAGAGCGTGGCCCATTCTACATTCTCAATTCTGCATTCCCCGGCGTTGCCGTATGCAACGCCGGGGTGGACACCGCCCCGCAAATCGCTGATAATCTCGTTCTTCCCTGGTACGGCCGGTGAGGTCCGCCATTGCGGACCATTTCGGAAGTTGGCGGTCCGTGGGCGCGGACCCTACAAATTGAGGGACGGAAAATGGCACCCCAAGTCAAGAGAGTCGTGCTCGCCTACTCCGGCGGGCTGGATACCAGCGTGATCCTCCCGTGGATCAAGGAAACCTACAACTGCGAGGTCATCGCTTTCGCGGCCGAGTTGGGCCAGGGCGAAGAGCTCAAAAACACCCGCAAGAAGGCCCTCAACAGCGGCGCCAGCGAGTACGTCGATCGCGACCTGCGGGAGGAGTTTGTTAAGGACTTCCTCTGGCCGATGGTCAAGAGCGGTGCGGTCTACGAGGGCAAGTATCTGCTGGGCACCTCCATCGCACGGCCGCTGATCGCCAAAGAGCAGGTCAAAGTCGCCCACGAGTTCAAGGCCGACGCCGTGGCTCACGGGGCCACCGGCAAGGGGAACGATCAGGTCCGTTTCGAGCTGACCTATATGGCGCTGGACCCGGCGCTCAAGATAATCGCCCCATGGAAAGACCCTCGCTTCGAGCTGCGCAGCCGCGAGGCGGCCGTCGCCTATGCCGAGGCCCGGGGCATCCCCATCGAGCAGTCCAAGAAGAAGATCTACTCGCGGGACCGCAACTTCTGGCACATCTCGCACGAGGGAGCTGAACTGGAAGGGACGTGGGCAGAGCCCCAGGACCGCATGCTGGTGCTCAGCGTGCCGATCGAGAAGGCCCCGGACACGCCGGCCTATGTCGAGGTGAATTTTGAGCAGGGCACGCCAGTCGGCCTCAACGGCAAACGGATGAGCGGCGTCTCGATCATCGCCAAACTCAACGAGTTGGGCGGCAAGCACGCCGTCGGCCAGGTCGACCTGGTCGAGAACCGGTTGGTCGGCATGAAGTCACGCGGCGTCTACGAGACCCCGGGCGGCACGATCCTTTACGAAGCCCGCAAGGCCCTGGAAGGCATCTGCCTGGACCGTGAGACGCTGCACTACAAAGAGATCGTGTCACACCGGTATGCCGAGCTGGTCTACTACGGTCAGTGGTACTGTCCGCTGAGGCACGCCCTCGACGCCTTCTTTACCCAGGTGAACAAGCCGCTGACCGGCACCGCCCGCATCAAGCTCTACAAGGGCAACTGCCGCGCCGTCGGAACCAAGAGCCCCAGGTCGTTGTTTGTTCCCGCCTTGGCCAGCTTCACCATGGGCGCCGAATATGACTCGACCGATGCCATCGGTTTCATCCGCCTGTTCGGCTTGCCGATGAAGGTCAACGGCGCCGTGCGGCGTCAGTCCACCCGAGCCAGCAGAGCCCGAGCTGCACGGAAGAAGAAGCAGTCACGCTCAAGCTGACGACCCGACAGGAAGCCGGCCGGCCCCCCCGCGAGGCGGGCCGGCTCTTTGCATTGGCATTGCACGCCTGCCCGGCTGAGGGATACGATCCGACGGACAGGACAGTCGATGAAAACCGTACTACGTCCAGACAATCCCTTCGGTCCCGGCCGTCACGGCTTCGCATGGGAACATGTCCCGGCCGGCAAACGATGCCACCTGGACTTCGGGTGCGGAAACGGACGTTTTCTGGAATCGCTCAAAGCCAAGGGCTTCGAGCGACTGATCGGCATAGACGCCTCGCAGGACGCCATCGAGACCGGATGTCGTGAGCGAACCGGATTGGAACTCAGCCACCGCAAGGAACCGGTCCCGCTGCCGTTCGCGGATCGCGAGATCGACTCCATCAGTCTTCTCGACGTGCTTGAGCACGTGGTGAATCAGAAAGGCCTGCTCGCCGAGTTCCATCGCGTGCTCAAGGATGACGGGGTACTGATCGTCACGGTGCCGGGGCTGCATGTCTTTTCCTGTCTGGACCTGGGCAACCTCAAGTTTCGCCTCCCTCGCCTGCACCGCTGGTTCTACCATCTGCGACATTCTCAAGAGGATTATGAGCATCGTTACGCGGCCAACCCCGACAGACTGATCGGCGACATCTCCACCGAGAAACGATGGCACGAGCATTTCTCCCGCGAGGCCCTGGCTGGGCTGCTATCGATCGCCGGTTTCGAGGTGACCCTGTTCGACGGCAGCGGTCGCTTCATGCGGGTGATGTCTCCGATATACCATCTCACACGCCCGATAGGCCCGATTAGACGCCTGATTCAGCGACTCCAGCGGCGAGACCACCTTCGATACGACTCCGCCAACCTGTTCTGCCTCGCCCGCAAGCGACCAGTCGCCGGTTAGCAGGTCGCCTATTGACTCCCCCGGCTTGAAACAGAACAATGATTGTCTACGGGCGATTAGCTCAATTGGCTAGAGCGCGTCCCTTACAAGGACGAGGTCACTGGTTCGAGTCCAGTATCGCCCAATTCGACATGTCCTTGTCAGCACAAGAGTTAGGTCCTCACCCACCCCCACGTCCGATCGTGGGTCAAGTCTCTCCCTTCCAGTGATCCGGCCGTCAGAACATCCGGC
>JAUCQB010000036.1 GCA_030372985.1 Phycisphaerae bacterium | reverse complement strand
GACACCGGAGATCCATACGGTCTCGAGCCCGGTGAGTCCGAGCTTCTCGGCGTTCTGGTCGCCGGTGAACTCGAGCGGCAGGATGCCCATCTCCACGAGGTTGCTGCGGTGGATGCGCTCGAAGCTCTCGGCGATCACCGCGCGAATGCCCAGCAGCATCGGCCCCTTGGCCGCCCAGTCGCGCGAGGAGCCCGTGCCGTATTCCTTGCCCGCCAGGACGATCAACGGTGTGCTCGACTCGGCGTATTTCACCGCCGCATCATAGATGCTCATCTGCTCGCCGGTCGGAAGATAGGTGGTGACTCCGCCCTCTGTTCCCGGTGCCAGCAGATTCCGCAGGCGAATGTTGGCAAACGTGCCGCGGACCATCACCCGGTCGTTGCCGCGACGGGCGCCATAGCTGTTGAAATCAGCGGGCTTGACTCCCAGAGACTGTAGATAGAGCCCGGCGGGGCTGGTCGGTTTGATCGAGCCGGCCGGCGAGATGTGGTCGGTGGTCACCGAATCAGCGACCATCACCAGGCATCGGGCGCTGCTGATCGGCCGAACTGAACTCGCCTCCGTGGCCATGTCCGTGAAGAACGGCACCTCTTGGATATACGTGCTGTCGGCGTCCCAATCGTACAGGTCGCCGCCGGTGCAGGGCACCGATCGCCACACCTCATCACCCTCGAACACGCCGGCGTAGCGGGTGCGAAACTGCTCCGGCGTCACACACCGTTCGACCGCCTCACTGATCTCCTTCTGGCTGGGCCAGATGTCCTTGAGATAGACGTCTCGACCGTCAGAGCCCTTGCCGATCGGTTCGCAGGTCAGATCGATGTCGGTTGTGCCGGCCAGAGCATAGGCCACCACCAATGGCGGGCTGGCCAGATAGTTGGCCTTGGTCAGCGGATTGACGCGCCCTTCGAAGTTGCGATTGCCGCTGAGAACCGAGGCTGCCACCAGATTGCCCTTGGTGATCGCATCGGCGATCGGCTCCGGGAGCGGGCCGCTGTTGCCGATGCAGGTGGTGCAGCCGTAGCCCACGACGTGAAAGCCGAGTTTCTCGAGCGACGGCATCAGGCCGGCCTCGACCAGATAGTCTGTGACCACGCGCGAGCCGGGCGCCAGGCTGGTTTTGACCCACGGCCTGGAAGTGAGACCTTTCTCGACCGCTTTCTTGGCCAGTAGCCCGGCCCCGAGCATCACCGAAGGGTTCGAGGTGTTGGTGCAACTGGTGATGGACGCGATCACCACCGCGCCGTGCGTCAGGCCGAAACGACGGCCGTTCCATTCGACTCCGACGCCGTTGCGTTGATTGGGCTCCGAGGCCGGATGCCCTCCCTCTGTCTCCCAACTGTTCGGGATGGGTTCATTTGAGGTATTCGATTGTCCGTAGACCTTGGTGAGATCTTGCAGCCACTGCCGTTTCATGGCGGTGAGTGGGACGCGGTCCTGAGGGCGCCGCGGACCTGCCAAGCAGGGCTCGACGGTGCTCATGTCGAGTTCAAGCGTATCGCTGAACAACGGATCGGGTGTGTTCGGCCCCCGGAAGAGCCCCTGCTCCTTGCAGTATCGCTCGACCAGGTCGATCAGCCCCGCCGGACGGCCGGTCATGGCCAGATATCGCAAGGTCTGGTCGTCGACCGGGAAGAACCCCATGGTAGCGCCATATTCGGGACTCATGTTGGCCAGGGTGGCGCGGTCCGCCAGCGACATTTCCGCCAGGCCGGGGCCGAAGAACTCCACGAATTTGCCCACCACTCCCTTGGACCTCAGCATCTGCGTGACGGTCAACACGAGATCAGTGGCGGTGGCGTCTTCGGGAAGTTGGCCGAGCAATTTGAAACCGACCACCTCGGGGGTCAGCATGTAAATCGGCTGGCCGAGCATGACGGCCTCAGCCTCGATCCCGCCGACACCCCAGCCGACGACGCCCAAGCCGTTGATCATGGTGGTGTGGCTGTCGGTGCCGACGACGCTGTCCGGAAAGGCGAGCGTCTGTCCACCCATGGTGCGAGTGAGGACGACCTTGGCCAGATACTCAAGGTTGACCTGATGAATGATGCCGGTCGCCGGCGGCACCACGCGGAAATTGTCGAAGGCCTGCTGCCCCCATTTGAGGAACGCGTACCGCTCGCGGTTTCGCTCGAACTCGATTTCCTGGTTGATTCGCAGCGCATCCGGTGTGGCGAAGGCGTCCACCTGCACCGAGTGATCGATGATCAGGTCGCACGGAACCTGAGGGTTGATCAGTCGAGGCTCACCGCCCAGGCGTTTCAAGGCCGCCCGCATGGCCGCCAGATCCACCAGGGCCGGCACCCCCGTGAAGTCCTGGAGGATCACCCTGCCCGGCTTGAAGGGGAGTTCCACCTCGGCTGGCTTGGGGCTCCAGGACGCCAATCGGGTCACGTCGTCTGCGGTCACCTGGAAGCCGTCCACGTTTCGCAGAAGGCTCTCAAGCAGGACCCGGATCGAGAACGGGAGGCGGTCGAGCTTGCCGATCCCATGCCCCGCCAGCTTGGCCAGACTGTAGAAACGGACTGTGCCCGCCTGGCTGACTAGTGTCGACTCAGCCCCGAACGGATTCTCCTTCAACACCGACATAAGCGCCTCCGCTCACCGCTTTTGACCCACCCTATTATGGTGTTGCGCTCCGATCCGACCGCGTTAGTCGGAAAACCGCCGCAATCTGCGAGCAGAGAAGAAGATAGCGTTTTCTCGAATCACTCGCTACCTTGGCCGGTGAGGGCGCGAGAGCAGGCGGTAGACGGGAATCCGTCTACTCATCAGCTATAAAAAGCCGGAATAGTTGTAATTGTCCGCAACACGGATTTGCGGGATGTTTCTAATCATACAGGAACCTGGCTTTGGGCGTTATTCGGTGCGAGGGCCCTCAATTTCACCCTGGCCTGGGACCTGGAAGAGACGGATTGGGAGACGCAGTGGCCTGGAGTACAGGCCAAGGCACGGGTGCTCGGGAGGCCGTCTCGTGCCGACCGAAGGCGGGGTAGGCCCACAGGGATGCGACGGCAGACCGGGGTGCTGCCGTTACACGGTGGGCCGCCCCGCGATCGGTTTGACGGTGGGAGGCAAGGATGAAGGCACCGCCGACAGCCTCACAGTGGGTGGTCGTGGCGTTCGGGTGTGCGGTCTCGACCCTTCTTGTGGCATCGCCTCAAAGGCTGCCGGTTCCCATTCGAACGGGCGTACAAACAGCGGTTGATGCAGTGGCCAGCGGCCTGTTGTGGTTCTGGGGACAACCGCCAGAGGTGCGTGAGCAAGTTGAGTCGTCCGGCGACGGGATAAAATGCCGCGACGTGGACGCCGTCCCTGACGCCGCCGGGAGCACCGTGGACCTGCCGATCGGCGAATGGATCATGCGCGACGCGACCCTGTGAGCGCCCCGGGCCCGATCCCAGGCACAGTGGACGCCGGCAAGCCGAGAGCCGCTTGCGCCCGTACGCCACCGGAACGCACGTCTTGTTTTTAGATCTATGCGAGCTCTCATCCGACCGCATACCCGTCCGGAATGAGAGATGCGCAGGTTATCGGACATTTCATCTGTCATCCGGTAGATTTCTCGTCTTGTCTTTTCGTTGTTGCGCGTGCGTGCTCTCAATACTGTCGTGCGGGGCAGCATCGTCCGGTAAGGCTGTTAATGCGGTTGAGGTGGCGTCGACCTTGCGCGCGGATCGGCAAAAAAAGTCTTCAGTGAGACGATCCCCGCTGTTCCAAATCCTGAAGAACTGCCGACTAAGATCAGACTCGATTCCCGGTTCCAGGCTTCGCGCCTGGGCCGGATATCGGACGTTGAAAGGGGCGGTCAGGAAGACCCCTTGGTTGGAAGGCTCAGGATGAGCGACGTCATACGCGGGAACAGTCTGGCCGAGCAACTGGGGAAGCGGTGGCAGGCTCCGCTACTGCTGGTGTCCCTGGTGCTTCTGTTGCTCGGGGTCTGGCGTTTCCGTCCTAGTTCTGTTCCCCCCACCTTTGAGCAACTGTTGGGTGACGTGAAAGCTCTGGCCGACTCGGGCCTCTACCCCGAGGCGAGTCAATACGTCACTGAGCTATTGGCCGCTCCGGACCGCACGCCGGCGGAGAGCCGCCGGTTGCACGCAGAACTTGCCAGGATCATCTTCCTGCACGAACAGGGCAACGCCGTCCACGGCACGGGCAACTGTGAACGAATCATCATCAACACGGACCAGTCTCTGGGGGAAGGAGAGTTCTTCGATGGCCCGACGCATCGAATGCGCGCTCTGGCCTTTGAGTGGCTCCAGAGGCCGGCCAGCGCCCTGGCTGAATATCAGGCGGCGGTTGAGAAAGGCGTCGCCGACGGATGGGACATCCGCAGGCGCATCGTCGAGATCCGCTGCGCGACGGAGGGCATGAGCGCGCAGGAATTGCACGCCGTGTTCGATCAGTTCCTGGCCGGCGAGGGAGCGCGTCAGGAACTGCAGTTCTGGGCGGCCCTGCAGAAGGTCGAGTTGTTCGGACGCGAGGGAGACCACGCGGAGGCCGAGCGTTTCCTGTCGGACCATGCTCCCCGGTTCCGCGACTCGGCGTTCGCGAGTCAATACGACTATCTCCAGGCTCTCGCGTGGTATCACCTCGGGCGCAAAGATGACTCGGAGCGGCTGCTCCGATCCGTTCGCGATCGCCTGTCCCCGGCCGAACCCGCGTACATCTGTGCCGGCTGGCTTCTGGGCAGGATCCTTCAGGAGCAGGAGTCGCCGCAGTTTGCGCTGTCGTTCTACGAGGACGTGTTGGACAAAGCGCCTCCGGGTCCATATCGCACGGCGGCGGTTTTCGGCCGGGCGGAAACGCTGGCGGCGCTCGAACGGTTCGATGAATCCCTCGAAGCCTATTCGGAGGCCATTCAGAAGACCATGGATCTTCCGTATGGCTCGATCATCGACATACGGCAGGTACGCGAATCGGCCACCGCCTGGTATCGGGACCTTGCCTCTCGCGGGCGGCCGGCGGAGGCGATGCTCTATCTCCGGCAGGCGGCCCGGCTGGTGCCTCCGGCGGACACGGAACGACAGGCCAGTTACGCGGAATGGCAGGCGGATCTTGCCATGAAACTGGGCGAGTCCCTTCTGGCCGATGAGGAGGCTTCCGAGGCGGCGACCGACCGCGGGGCCCAGGCCAGGGCATACCTCCAGGAGGCCGGCCGCGAGTATCTCAAGCTTGCCGGGCTCGCTTCCCTGAACGAGTCCCGTTCTTCTTACGCGATCTGGCGGGCGGCGGCAGCCTTCGACCGGGCGGGTGACCCGCGGCAGGCGGCGGCGGTTCTGGACCGTTTTATCGCGGACCGGCCGACCAGCAGCCGGGTGCCGGACGCGTTACAGCGGCTCGGGCAGTTGTACCAGGCTGTCGGCGATTACGACAGCGCCATCGCACGATACCAGGAGAGTCTGACCCGATTCAGCGGGATGCCTGCGGCCGTATCTTCGATCGTCCCGTTGGCGGATTGCTTCCTCGAGAAGGGGGACCTGGAGAGGGCGGAGCAGGCCTTGTTAAGGCTGGTGGGCTACCGGTCCGACGAGTCCCTCTACTCGGTGATGCCCGAGGCCCGCGAGTATCGGGAGGCCCTGTTTCGCCTGGGCGACCTGTACATCCGCGCTGAGAAGTATGAAGAGGCGATTGCTAGATTTCAGGAGGCGATGGACCGCTACCCGAACGATCCTCGAAGCAGCCGGGCGATGTTCATGCTCGCTGAATCAAACCGGGTCAGTGCCGAGCGGCTCTTCGACGACTCCATCAATCCCAGGAACGCACCGCACAAGGATCGCCTTCGGGCCACCTGCGTCGAACGGCTCAGGAAAGCCCGCCAGCTCTACGACGGTCTGATCGAGCGATTCCGTGCCCGGGACGCGTCCTCCCTCGGCGAGCTGGAGCGGGTGTATATCAAGCTGAGCCACTTCTACAGGGCCGACGTGGTGCACGATCTTGCCCGGGTGTCCGATCCTTCGGATCTGAGGCCGTTCATCGATTCCCTCGAGCTCTACGACCGGGCGGCATGGCTATACCAGGACGATCCGATGGCCATGGCGGCCTACATCCAGATGATCAACTGCTACATCCGGCTGGGGAAGATCGACAAGGCGAGGATGACGCTGCAGCGGGCTCGCTGGGCGCTCAAGAACGTTCCCGATGAGGCATTCGACCGGTACTCGCCGGATGAGGGCCATCAATACTGGACGGCCTATTTCGACTGGCTCGAGAGGACGCCCACGTTTTCGGTTGCCCTCGCGGGGGCCGGCTGAACAACGTGAACGACGGGAACCGTCGCCGGAAAGGAATCGCCCATGAACGTGACACGCTCAACGCCGGGTGCGAACGCGAAGGGTGGGGACGATGTGCTCGGGCTGCTGACCGAGCAATGCGCGCTCTGCCGGCAGCTCCGGGTGCTGGCGGACCGGCAGCGGACGCTGATCGCGTCAGACCAGGCCGAGACGCTGCTGGAAGTACTTGGTCAGCGCCAGCAGATCATCGATCGGCTGGGAAAGCTGTCGGAACGGATGCGTCCGCATCAGCAGCGCTGGGCGGAGATCCGTTCGCGACTTGCCGACGACGACGGACGGCGGGCGGATGAGCTGATTTCCGAGGTCAATGCCCACCTGGCCGGCATTCTGGAGGGCGACAGGGCGGACGCCGAAATGCTCGCCAGTCGCCGGCAGGAGACGGAGTCGGACGTGAATCGCCTGAAAGCCACCCGAATGGCCGGTGTGGCCTATGCCGCCAGCGAGCAGGGGCCGCAAGTCTCTCACGTGGAGTGGACCGACGCATGAGTGTTGGCACGATGCATGTTACGGAGCGCGAGAAAGAGCTGGCCGCGATCATCGCCGCCTACAACGAGGTGACCGACCAGCTCAAGCGGGCGCACGACAACCTCGGGCAGGAGGTGCGCCACCTGCGCGAGGAGCTGGCCCGCAAGAACGCCGAGCTGCGGCGCCGGGAACGGCTTGCCGCGCTCGGAGAGATGGCCGCCGGCGTGGCCCACGAAATCCGCAATCCGTTGAGCGGCATCCGACTGTTCGCCTCGCTGCTCAGACGCGATCTGCAGGACCGGCCTGCGGAACTGGGCACGGTTGCGAAGATCAGCAAGTGCGTCAACGTCCTGGAGGAGATTGTCTCAGACATTCTCCATTTCGGCCGGCCGACGACGCCCAACCCCGCTCCGGTGAGACTGGAGGCCGTGGTTCGACAGGCCGTCGAACTGGCCGCCAGCCGGATGCAGGAAGCGGCGGTGCGCTTCGAGGTGGGCGACGAAGTCAACGGCTTTGAGCTGGTCACCGATGCCGCGTTGCTGGAGCGGGCCCTGACGAACCTGCTGGTCAATGCCGCTGAGGCTTCGGTACCGGTCGGCGTTGCCGGGGGCGGGGCGCGGGTGTGGGTGCGAGCGGATCGCAACACGACCGACCGGGTCGCGGTTCGAGTCGAAGACAACGGCCCCGGCATCCCGCCGGAACTGATGGACCGAATCTTCAATCCGTTTTTCACAACCAAGGACAATGGGACCGGTCTGGGCCTGGCGATCGTGCATCAGATCGCGGAGACCCTAGGCGGCAGTGTCCGGGCGGCCAACCGAGCCGGCGGGGGAGCGGTGTTCACGCTGCTGATTCCCGCACGATACGAGGAATCGCCGGCCGGTTCGGAGGAGTTTGCGTTGGGTCAGTCCAGGGAGGAGGTTCTCTAATGGGGCGAGTCTGCGTTGTTGACGACAAGGAAATGCTGCGGGAGTCGATCGCGGAGACGTTGTCGCGCGACGATCACGTGGTGACGACCTTCGGCGACCCGATCGAGGCCCTGGAGGCGATCAAGGGCGGGTCGTTTGACTGCGTTGTTACCGACCTGAAGATGCCGGGCATGGACGGGGTGACACTGCTGCGCGAGATGCGGGCCGCCGAATGCGACGCCTCGGTTATCGTGATGACTGCCTTCGGAACCATCGAATCGGCGGTCGAGGCGATGAAGCTCGGGGCCCTGGACTACATCCAGAAGCCGTTCGAAGCCGAACAGATTTCCCTTCTCGTGGATCGGGCGATCCAGCATGCGCGGCTGCGCTCGGAGAATGAGGCCCTCAAGCGGTCGCTGACCGACGGCCAGATCCGCGAGATGGTGGGTGATTCGCCGGCGATGCGGGTTTTGCGCGACACCATCGCCCGGATCGCCCCGAGCAGCAACACGGTGCTGATACAGGGCGAATCGGGAACCGGCAAGGAACTGGTCGCCCGGCGGCTGCACAGCGCCTCCGGCCGGGCGAACCGTCCGATGCTCTGCCTGAACTGCGCGGCGTTGTCAAGCAACCTGCTGGAAAGCGAACTGTTCGGGCACGAACGAGGGGCCTTCACCGGTGCCGACCGGGTTCGCAAGGGGCGGTTCGAGCTTGCCGATGGCGGCACGCTGCTGCTCGATGAGGTGAGCGAGATCCCCCTGCCGCTGCAGGCCAAGCTGCTTCGCGTGCTGCAGGAGCGTCAGTTCGAGCGGGTCGGCAGCAGCGCCACGCGAACCGTGGATGTTCGCGTGATCGCCACGACCAACCGCAATCTCCCCGACTGGGTGGCCCGCAAGCGATTCCGCGAGGACCTTTATTTCCGGCTGAGCGTTCTTCCGCTGGCGATTCCGCCGCTGCGCGAGCGGCGTGACGATGTTCCGATGCTGGTCAACTACTTCCTGGCGAAGGCGGCTTCGCGGACGGGACATCCTGCGTTGCGGGTATCCGACGGGGCGATGCGGCTGCTGACCGAGTACGACTGGCCGGGCAACGTCCGCGAACTCGAGAATCTCTGCGAGCGGGCGTCGGTTCTGGTTCTCGATGGAGTGCTGACCGAGCAGATCATTGTTCCATGGCTGAACGGGATTCAGCGAGCCGAGTCGTTCCCATCGAAGCTGCGGCACGGGCACATCATGGAGGACATGGAGCGGCAGTTGATCGAGAAGACGCTGCGGGAATGTGCCGGTCATCGGGCCAAGACCGCCGAGGCCTTGGGAATCGGCGTGCGGACCCTGACCCTCAAGCTCAAGCAGTGGCGGGAGCAGGAGGAGGCCAGGCGGTCTCTGCAGGCGGCTCAGGCAGGCGGCGGACTACTGGTGGGAACCCGGTGAGCACAGGCGAGGCACAAGGCACGATGCGATCCGGAAGGCGACGGTGGACAGGGCAGCAAGAACTGCGCGGCAGGCGCAGAAACTGCGCGTCACCTCGGTCAAATTGCCTGTTTTCACATTCGCAGGATGACCTGGCTCGTCTGGTATCGAAATTGCTGATTTCACAAGCCGGAGCGCGGCGAGTTTGCGCGGAGGCGTCGGATTCCGTGCTCCTGACAGGGTGTCGTGATGCTATTTGACGGCGTGGTCAACAGCGGGACGGTCCCGGTGCTCGAGAAGGTGCTGGCTTATACCGAGGCCAGGCACCGGATGTTGACGGAGAACATCGCCAACATCGATACGCCGGGATACAAGGCCCGGCAATTGAACGTGCGGGCCTTTCAGAACGCTCTGAAGGAGGCACTCGCTACGCGGCCGAGTGAGCGGGGCTCGCTGAACGTCCGAGGGACCCGCGAGTTCCGTGAGGGTCCGTCGGGCGGCCTGGAGGTCACGCCCACGGTGGAGCCGGCAGAGAACGTTCTCTTTCACGACCGGACGAATATGAGAATCGAGAAACAGATGGCGATGCTGGCCGAGAACACGCTGATGCACCAGATCGCCTCCGACCGGCTTAAGGGCCGATTCGACCAGTTGATGATCGCGATTCGGGGAACGGTGTCGTAGTCCCAGGCCCGCGGCGTAGCGGGCGGCGCCGGCATGGAGGCCGGTTTGCGTGGTTTTGATGGCAGGAGATGAGGTGGTCTGATGTTCGGCTCGCTCGATGTCAGCACGTCGGCGTTGGTGGCCCAGCGGATCCGAATGGATACGATCCACGGCAACATCGCCAATGCCCAGGCGACGCAGCGTGCCGACGGCCGGCCGGGCCCCTACAAGCGTCGCATCGCGGTGTTCGAGACCGGTGACGGCCGCGGCCGCCCGGGCGTTCATGTGAGCAAGATCGTGGAGGATCCGTCGGCGGGGCAACGGGTCTATCAACCCGAGCATCCGCACGCGATCAAGTCCGGGCCATATCAGGGCTACGTGGAATACCCCAACGTCGATCTGCCCACGGAGATGGTCAATGCGATTCTGGCCACGCGTGCGTATGAGGCCAACATCACAGCCCTGGAGGCCACCAAGAGCATGATATCGACCACCTTGCGGATCCTGGCATGAAAGGATGAGCCAGCGTCGATCGCCGTTTCGGTAGAAAGGCAGGCAGATGCCGGACCCACTCAGTATCAATGGAATAGGCACTGGGCAACCTCTCAGCCCCGTCGGCATGCCGGGAACAACCGGCGTGAGCCGAGAGGCCGGCGGCCCCTCGTTCCGGGAGGTCCTGCTCAACAGTCTCGAGCAGGTCAATCGTCTCCAGCAGGAGGCCAACGAGGGAGTGGAGAAGCTCATGACCGGTCAGACGGACAATCTGGCCGCAGTGTTCACGGCCGTGCGAAAGTCGGACGTGGCTTTCAGCATGCTGATGGAGATGCGAAACAAGCTGATCGACGCGTATCGCGAGATTCAGCAGATGCGGGTCTGACGCGGGGTAAGGCATGCGTCACGGCGCTGATCGAAATCGGTTGTTGCGGGCCGGAAAGGCATGGAGGCTTCGGGGCCCGGCCGCAATAAGGGAGGCTGACGGGAATGGAATTCCTTAGAAAGCTGACGCTCCAGACGAAGGCCCATCTTCAGGGACTGACCACATCCCAGAAGCTGGCGATCGGCCTGTCGGTCATGCTGATCGCGGTGGCGATCTTCGCCCTGATTCACTGGGCGGGGGCACCGGCGATGGTCGCTCTGCTCGACCAGCCGCTGGTCGCCGAGGAGTCGGCCCGCATTCAGCAGTTTCTCGATGCCGGCGGTGTCGAATATGAACTGGTCGGCGACGTCATCCGAGTGCCGATCGATCAGCGTCCGAGGCTCCTGGCCCAACTCACCCAGCAACGGCTGCTGCCGAACGACATCAGCCTGGGATTCACCAAGCTGATCGGCGAGGCCAGCAATCCGTGGTTGCCGATCCAGGAGCAGGACCGGCGCTGGAACGTGGCCCGCTGCAATGAACTGGCCAGGGTGCTGCGGGAATTCAACGGCATCCGCGATGCCCGGGTGTTCGTCGAGACGGCCACCAGGCGTCATGTCGGTCAACCCAACGCCCAGCCCACCGCCAGCGTATCGGTCAAGCTGGCCGACGGCGCGGCACTGGACAAGGAGCTTGTTCGGGCGATTGCCGGCTTCGTCAGCTCGGCCGTATCCAACCTCAGCATACACAACGTCACCGTGGCCGACGCGACCACCGGCCGTGCGGCCAACGTGCCCAGGCCCGATGATGCAACGGACGCCGACGACATCGACCGGCGAAAGGCGAAGGAGGAGTACTTCGCCAACAAGATTCGCGAACTGCTCGGCGATATCCCCGTGTCGGTGAAGGTCTATTGCGAGCTCGAGCCCGAGTCGCGTCAGGAAGTCAAGGAAATCTACGGCAAGCCGGTCATTTCCACGGAGTCCGCGACGTCGGAGACCGACACGACCTCGACCATGGCGGGTGAGCCGGGTGTGGTTCCGAACACCACCGTCGCCGTCGCGGGCGGGGTGCCGGCGACCAATCATGAGAGGACCACCACCGATACGACTTACAAGTCCGAGGCGGACAAGACGATCACCCAGACCAAGCGGCCTCGCGACACCATCAAGAGCCTGTCGGCATCGGTGAACATCCCCAAGAGCTACCTGCTCGGCGTCTTCAATCTGCCCAAGGAGACTTCGGACCAGGAGCTGGACACGGCCAGCACCAGCCTGCGCGAGAAGATCAAGAAATCGGTGATGACCGCCCTGGCGATCCCCCCCGAAGCGGAGGAGCGCGTTACCGTCGATTGGTTTCCGGATGCCGGGGCCCTGGCATTGACCCAGCTCGGGCCGGCCGGAACCCGCGAGAGCGTCATGGGCATGGTCTCGACTCATTGGGACAAGGCGGGTTTGGCGGCGCTGGCTGTCCTCGGCCTGCTGATGATGCTGATGATGGTGCGCAGGGTGGGCGAAGGCCCGGTGCTGCCGGGCGAGGAACCGCCGAAGGCAAGCAGGAAGAGAGGATCACAGATGGCCGAGGCGGAAGATGAAGTACCGGTAAGCGAGGCGAGGGAGAGCGAACCACTGCTGATCGGCAAAGAGGTCGATGAAGAGACGCTTCGCGCCCAGCAGATTGTTCAGCAGGTGGGCGAGTTGATCAAGGGAGACCCCGTGTCCTCGGCGAGCATCCTCCAGCGCTGGATTGAGGAGGCGAACACATAACCGTGGTGAAGAAGGCCAAAACGCAGCAGACGGATCCTGAAGCCGAGAAGGGCCTGACCGGCGTTCGCAAGGTCGCCGCCTTTCTGCTGGCCATCGGACCTGAGGCTGCGGGCAGCCTGCTCCGACGGATGGAGCGGGAGATTGTCGAGGATGTGACCCGCGAAGTGGCTTCCTTGGGACTGGTCCCGGCCGATCAGCAGAAGGCGATCGTCGAGGAGTTCTACAACGTTGCCCTGGCCAAGCAGTACGCCAACGAGGGCGGTCTGGCTTATGCCCGGGCGCTGCTGGAGCGGGCCCTGTCCAAGGACGAGGCCTCTCGGGTCATGCAGCAGATCGAGCACCAGGTGCATCAGCAACCCTTCAGCTTTCTGCAGAAAGCCGAAAGCGAAAACCTGTTGACCTTCATGCAGGATGAACACCCGCAGACCATCGCGTTGATTCTCGCCCACCTGCCGAGCAGCAAGGGCAGCGAGATTCTGTCTGGACTGGCTCCGGCCAAACAGGTCGAGGTCGTGACCCGCGTGGCCAACATGGAGCAGACCAACCCGGAGGTCATACGCGAGGTCGAGAAAGGGCTTGAACAGCGGTTGTCAGGCGTCATGACCCAGCAGTTCCAGAAGGTCGGCGGCGTCGAGGCCGTGGCCGAGATGCTCAACCTTTCGGATCGGGCGACGGAGAAGGGCATTCTTGAAACCCTCGAGGCCGAGGACCCCGAACTCGTCGAGCAGATTCGGCGATTGATGTTCGTGTTTGAGGACATCCTGCTGGTCAACGACAAGGGGATTCAGTCGCTGCTCAAGGAGATCGACAACGACGAGCTGGCCCTGGCGCTCAAGACGGCCAGCGACGAGATGAAGGAGAAGATCTTCAGCAACATGTCGGAACGGGCGGCCCAGTTGATCAAGGAGGACATGGAATACATGGGCCCGGTCCGGTTGAGCGACGTCGAGGCGGCTCAGCAGCGCATCGTGGACGTGGTCAGGCGCCTGGAGGATGCCGGCGAGATCATCATCTCCGGCCGGGGCGGAGAATCCGACGTGGTGGTGTAAGCGGGGCGTCGAGGAGGTTGCGGCATGGTCCGCAGATCGATGGTCATCAAGGCGGCGGAGGCGCTTCCCCTCAAGGGGGCGGCGCTCAAGCCGTTCCACCTCAGCGACATGATGGGCGAGGTCAAGGAGGCCGTCATTCAGGCCCAGGCCGATGCCGCCCGCATTGTGAGGCAGGCCAAGACCCAGGAAGAAGCCATTCGTCGGGCCGGCTACGAAGCCGGATATCAGGCCGGATTCGCGAAGGGCATGGAGGAGGGGCGTACAAAGGGACACGCCGAGGCCTTCGCCGAGGCAGAAAAGGAGTTCGCCGAAACCCACAAGAATCTCGTGTCGTCCTGCGAGCGGATCATTGCTGAGATCGAAGAGCGCCGTGCCGCCTGGGAGGCCGCCGCGCGGCAGGATCTTGTCGATCTGGCGATGGCCATTGCCCGCCGGGTCGTTCGCCACGTGAGCGAGAGCGACCGCCAAGTGGTGGTGGAGAATCTCGAGGAGGCGATCCGTCTGGCGGGCGAACGTTCGGACGTGACCATCAAGGTCAACCCGGCCGATGCGGAGGCGGCGCGTGTATTCGCCGAATCGCTGGCCGACCGGCAGGCCTCATGCAAGCTGGTGAAAGTGGTTGAATCGCCTGACCTCTCACCGGGCGGCTGCTGGATTCAGTGGGGCAGCGGGGCGGTAGACGCCCGCATCGAGACTCAGCTCGACCGGATCGCCGCGGGACTGGGATCGCGCGAGATGCCGGCTGCGGACAAGCCCGTGCCGAATACGGTCCAGGAGGGCCCGATCAACACATGAACGCGTTCGCCAAGGAGATTGAGATGGTCGGCTCCATGGTCACTCCCTCGCTGGTGGGGCGGGTGGTGGATGTGACCGGTCTGACCATCACCGTCTCGGGCCTGCCCGCGCCGATCGGAGCGATGTGCACGGTCGAACGGCAGAACGGCACCCGGATCGAGGCTCAGGTGGTCGGCTTCAGCAACGACAATACCATCGTGATGCCGCTGCAGGACACGCTCGGCGTGGCCAGAGGCGACGGTGTGACCGCCTGGCCCGGCGCGGCGAAAGTGGCCGTGTGCGACGGAATGATCGGACGCGTGATCGACGGCCTGGGGCGGGTCATCGACGGCGGCCCGCCGTTGTACTGCGACACCTATTACCCGGTATATCGCCCGGCCCCGCGTGCTCTCGAACGCCCTCGGATCTCGCAGCCCTTGTCCACCGGCATTCGCTCGATGGACGCATTGTTGACCGCCGGCCGGGGGCAGCGTCTTGGGCTCTTTTCCGGAACCGGTGTGGGCAAAAGCGTTCTGCTGGGCATGATCGCACGCTACACCGACGCGGATGTAACCGTCCTGGGGCTCATCGGCGAACGGGGCCGCGAGGTCAACGAGTTCCTGGAAAATGACCTCGGACCGGAGGGGCGCCGCAAGACGGTACTGGTTCTGAGCACCTCCGATGAGTCACCGGTGCTTCGCGTCCGGGCGGGGTTCGTGGCCACCGCCATCGCCGAGTATTTTCGCGATCGCGGCAAGAACGTGCTCTTGCTCATGGATTCGATCACCCGCATCGCGATGGCTCAGCGTCAGATCGGTCTGGCGGCCGGCGAGCCGCCCGCGACCAGGGGATACACGCCCAGCGCGTTCGCGCTGCTGCCGCAGTTGCTGGAGCGCGCCGGGCAGACGGAAAGCGGCAGTATCACCGGCTTTTACACCGTGCTGGTGGAAGCCGACGACATCAACGATCCGGTGGGTGACGCGGTGCGAGGCGTTCTTGACGGCCACGTCTGGCTCTCACGGGCATTGGCCAACAAGTCGCATTACCCCGCGGTCAGCGTGTCGGAGAGCATCAGCAGGGTGATGAGCTCGATCGTCGATCCGCAACACCTGGCCGCCTCTAGAACGATCATGAAGGCGGTCGCGATCTGGAACGAGATCGAGGACCTGGTGAATATCGGAGCGTACGCCACGGGTTCGAACGCGGAATACGACGCTGTGATCCAGACGCGCCCGGCCGTTCTGGCCTTTCTGCGGCAGGCGATTGCTCAGCGGGTCAGCTTCGCCGAGGCCCGCCAGCAGTTGATCGCCCTGGCTCAGCAGATCGAGGAGAGCACGCGGCGACTGTCGAGAGAAGGCGGCCGGAGCCGGACGGTCTCGGCGGCGTAAGAAACGAGAGTAGAACATGGCGAGGCGATTCACGTTCCGGTTCGCGACGATGCTCAAGATCCGCCAGCAGCGGGAGGATGAGCAGAAGCGCGTCGTGGCGGAGCGGTTGCGCCAGATTCGCCAGACGCGAGACCATCGTGCGGTTCTGGAGAGACAGATCCAGGATGAGGTCAACGCGATTCGTGACAGCCAGAACCATGGAGCGATCGATATCCAGCAGGTGATGAGGCACCGCCACTGGCTGAGCCACCTTCACAAGGGCGTGCTGGAAGCCGATGCCCGGCTTCGGTTCCTGGAGGCCCGACTGGCCCAGGAGCGGGTCGTGCTGGCCGAGGCGGTCAAGCAGAGGAAGATTCTGGAGAAACTCAAGGAGCGTCAGTGGCGGCGGCACCTTCATGAGGAACGCGTTCGCGAAGTGAAGGAAGACGACGAACTGGCCACCGTTCGATACGTGTTCGATCGGGAGGACCACGCCGAACTGCTGCGGATCTGACCGCTGCCGTTGGCGCGAGGCCTCGACGAGGATCAGTCTGAGCGATGTTGAAGCGTCTGTATCATCTTCTGGCCCTGGTGGCGATGATCAACCTCTTCGCGGTGGCGGGTCTGATCGGATACCTGTTCGCCAGCGGACGTCTGAACGCCGAGCGGGTCGAGCAGATGGCCGTCGTGCTGCGAGGCGAGTTTCCCACATCGCAGCCGGCGGTTGCCTCCAGCCGGCCTGCGGAGCGGGATCGGAATGCTCAGCCGTCCGGCGAGGAGATCGTCCGACGACAGGAGATGAAGGAACTGCTCGCACTGAAAGACAGTCGCCGGGCCCGCGAATTGCGCGACCGGGACTTGCTCGACAAGCGGATCCAGCTCGAGACCCGCCAACTGATCGAGAAGCTGGAGCGGAAGGAAAACGAGCTGAAGCAACAGAAGCAGATCCTTGAGAAGGAGGGCGAGCAGGCGGGGTTTGATCGTCAGCTCAATCTGTTGTCCAAGACCGAGCCCAAGCTGGCGATGCAGTTGCTCAAGAACCAGATCAAGGAGCCCGACGCGGTTCAGCTTCTGATGAAGATGGATGAGAACCGCGTCAAGGCGATCATCAACGCCTGCAAGACGGAAGAGGATAGGGCCTGGATCGGGAGGATCCTGAACCAGATTGGCAAGTACGGAAACTCGACGGCGGCCGGCGTGGATGGTTCCGGTGGCCCTGCATCCGACGGAGGATGACGTGTCCACCGTGGAACGGGCGGAAATCTGCACTGTCGCGCGCTCCGCGCCGGCGCTGCGTGACAAACCGGAAGCGTCGGGCGACGTGTTCGCGGTCGTCTTCGATTCGGCTCGCCGCTCGATAGGCTCGCTGAACAACAAGACCGCCGCCGAGCGGCAGGCCTGCGCCGCCGACGAGAAGAAGAAGGCGGCCACGGCCGGCAACGCGGAAGCCGCCACCGCCGGTGAGCAGAAAAACAAGGGTTTGAATGGGCACGAAGCGCTGAAGGAAAACCAGCAGGCTCCACAGCCGGAACCGGTGATGAAACAGAAGGCTGACCAGGATGAGTCCGAGCAGGTTGAGCCTGGGCAGGCCGATCCTGGACAGGTTAGGCCTGAACAGGCCGAGCCCCCGCAGCCCGGCCCCGGCGAGAAGCCGCCTCAGGTGGCGGAAACCGGCGCGGCCGGCCAGACGCAGGAGCCTGTTGCTGACCAGACGCCGGTAAACCAGGCGGCAACTCAGCCTGAGCCGTTGCCGCAGACCCAGGTGCAGATCGACCCTATGGAAGACTTGCCGTGGGAATCGCTGCTCAAGGTGAGTGAGGTCCCGGTCGAGACGCCGTCGCCGCCGACCCGCCCGGCGGACTCGACAACGATGAAAACCTATGCCAGGCCTGCGGTCTCCACAACCCTGAGTCCGCTTGTGGCAGAGATTCTGCAGGTGGCGGCGACCGGCCAGGCTTCCGAGTCCTGTTCCGACGAATGTACGGTCCCGCAAGCGGCAGATAACGCCGGAGAGCAGGTGCCGGTCGAAACGGGGGCCGCGGAACAGGCTGCCCAGCCGCTCTCCGGCGAGAACATCCAGAACAGTCAAGAACTGTCGATTTCCGTCTGGCAGTTTCTGCGCGGTGTGGCCGCTCACCTGGAACAGGTGGTCGAGGCTCAGGATCGTGCGTCGGGGAATAAGCAGCCCGGTGCTCGTCTTCAGCAAGCCGTTGAGGGACAGCCGACGGCCGACCAGATGCCTGAAAGCCGGATGACGAAAGCCCTGCTGACCGGCGGACTGGCAGGCGGCGGTCCGACGCACAAGCAGTTGCCGGGCCAGGACGAAAACCGCCCGCAAGGAGAGAACGCGGGTTCGCAAGCCTCTTCCGGCGATGCGGCGAAGAGCACGGATGGCTCCGCCCAGCAAACCGGTGCGAGTGAGGAGTTCAGGGGCTTGCTTGAGCTCGCCGGGCGTGTGCGGGAGCGGATCGGCTCGCGAGATCTTCCGCCGGCGGCCGTCTCGATCGGGCGCGACCTGGGCGGCAAGGGCGTCAGCCTGAACGAGGCCCGGGCAATGACCGACCTCGCTAACGTGGTCCGGGCGAACATCGGCGCGAGGCATTCGTCGATGGCCCTGAGGCTCGATCCCCCCGAGTTGGGGCAGCTCAGGGTCGATGTCCGCGTACACGGCGACGAACTGACGCTCCGGCTGCAGGCCGACACACTCCTGGGCCGCGATGCCCTGCAGAGCCGGCTGAGCGAGCTGCGGAGTTCCCTCGAACAACACGGTTTCAAGCTCAGCCAGATACAGGTCGAGCTTCGTGTTCCCCAGGGAACCCCTGCCGAGTCCCATCAGGACCGACCTTTCCAGCATCAGGAGCATTGGGAGGGCCAGGCTTCTCACGACCCTGGCTGGCAGGGGCATGCCGGCGGCGGAAGCGAGACGTCGTCGCAATCGGAATGGACAAGTGAAGGCTCCGCGTTCTCGCAGGAGGACGCTTGGTTCGGGGAGGAGCAGGACTATCTTGACGGCCTGGCGGAGACGGGCGTCGACCTGGTCGTGTGACAAGGCGTATGGAGATTCGCCTCATCGGAGAATGAGGCAGATCGATCTGGCCGCCCCGGTTCCGCCGGGACGGCTGAGAGGACAGTGAGATGCAGATATCAGCGACACAATATGCCAACAGTCTGACTTCCCAGGCGACAAGCCAGCGGGATTTCTCGGGTGTCAGCGGCGAAGACTTCATGAAGATCCTGATCAAGCAGCTCCAGCTTCAGGATCCCTTCGAACCCATGACCAACCAGGAAATGATCGCCCAGATGTCCACCATCCGGGAGCTGGAGATGAACAGCCGCCTCACCGAGCGGCTTGAACAACTCACTGACCAGCAGAGGTTTGCCTCCGCTTCCGGGCTGATCGGTAAGCAGGTTCGAGGCAATGTGACCGACTCGGCGGGCAATGAATATGAACTCGAAGGCGTGGTGACGGGCGTCGAGTTCACCAGCAGCGGTGAGGCGCTGCTGCGACTCGACAACGGGCTGAAACTGCCCGTCACCAGTTTGACGGAGGTTACCCTGCCGCAACTGGAACAGGAGACGGCGGACGAGTCGGAGGACGAAGCCGAGGTTTCCTCGCAGACGGAAGAATCTGAGACTGCGGCATGACCAAGGGATTTCGTTGGGCCGGCCGCACCGACAGAGCCGGCCGATGGAAGTGAGAGACATGACAGGTTGCCTCGGCGGCAAGAGCCGAGCCGGATCAGAAAAGGAGACGGGCAATGGGATTGACCAGTGCAATGTACACGGGCCTTTCAGGCCTCAACGCCAACCAGTATCGGATTGATACCGTCGGCAACAACATCGCCAATGTGAACACGACGGCCTTCAAGGGAAGCCGAGCATCCTTTCAGAACCAGTTCGCCGTGATGCTCTCCGGCGGATCGGCCCCCAGCGACACCTCCGGCGGCACCAACCCGTCGCAGGTTGGCATGGGATCCTTGGTGGGTGCGATCCAGCGCAACTTCCAATCCGGGGCCCTCGAGACCACCGGCGTGCCCACGGACATGGCCATTGAGGGCAATGGCTTCTTCATCGTGAGAACACCGGAGCTCCGACAGGCCTACACCCGCGACGGCATGTTTGCCCTGGACGCCTCCAATACGCTGGTGACCACCGACGGATTCCCGGTACAGGGCTACGGCATTGATGCCGCATTCAACATCGATCGGTCCCAACTGGTCGACCTGAACATCCCCCTGGGGACGTTGACCATTGCCCGGGCGACGTCGTCGGCCGCCTTCGACGGCAATCTAAACGCCAATGGAACGGAAGGTACTCAGGGCACCATCCTCCAGTCCCAGGTATTCACGGAAGGTGGCGGTGGAGCTGCCGCCACCGGCACAACCTTGCTGACCAACCTGCACGACCCTGCTGTTTCGACGACAAGCCCCCTCTTCGCGGAGGGCGACGTCATCACCCTTCAGGACGTGCGCAAGGGCGGGCGACAGATTGAACCGGCCACCTTCACGGTTGACGCCGCCAGCACCCTGAATGATTTCTTGACATTCCTGAACAACGAGATCGGGCTGAACACAGACTCGGCGGTGCCCAATACGCCCGGCATCACCGTCGCCAGCGGTTTAGGGACCCCGCCCGATGGAACCATCATCATCGAAGGCAACGTCGGCTACGACAACAGAATTGAGATCGCTCAGGTGGGAATCCGCAACTCAAACGAAACCGTGACCGCCAGTCCGTTTCAGTTCACCCCTCAGCAGCAAGCCAACGGCGAAAGCGTGTACACCAGTTTCCTGGTGTTCGACTCGCTGGGCACGCCGATTCAGGTCAGTGTGACCGCCGTCCTCGAAGACAAGACGGATGGCGGCACGCTCTGGCGGTTCTACACCGAGAGTGCCGACGACACCGATGCGACCCCCGCGCTGGGGACTACCGGTACCATCCAGTTCGACAACAACGGCCGGCTGCTCGATGTGACCAACAACATCATCCAGGTTGACCGTGATAACAGCGGGGCCTCCAACCCGGTCAGCTTTGAACTGGACTTCAGCAACCTTACCGGCCTGACGACGGACATGTCCACGATGGTCATGACCTTCCAGGACGGCTTTGAGGCCGGCACGCTGACCAGCTTTAACACCGGCGCGGACGGGGTTATTAACGGCGTCTTCACCAACGGGCTCAGTCGCCCTCTCGGCCAGGTCGCCATTGCCACCTTTATCAACGCCGAGGGCCTCGTCTCCCGGACGGACAATTTGTACTACGAAGGGTCAAATTCAGGCCAGCCGCTGATCACTGCCCCCGGGAACCTGGGAGCGGGAACCATCCAGGGAGCGACTCTGGAGCTCAGTAACGTGGATCTGACACGCGAGTTTATCGGACTTGTCACTGCATCGACCGGTTTTTCGGCGTCCGGACGGGTGATCACCACCTCGAACGAACTGCTCAATGAATTGTTGTCGATAGCCCGATAAGAAGAGGTGCGGCCCGCGTCTGAGTGGGGCCCGGAGGCGCTGGGCCCCGGGACGCCCCGACGCGGTCAGGTGACCTTGGACACATAAACGTGATCACGCTGACCCGGCTGAATGGCACGCACTTCGTGGTCAATGCGGAGTTGATCCGCACCATCGAAGAACGGCCGGATACGACCATCGTGCTGGTCAACGGCGAGACGTTCATTGTTCGGGAGCGGATGGAGGAGGTTGTTGCCAGAGCCATCGAATACGGACGAATGGTCCGAGTCTTCAGGCCTTAGTGTGCTTTCCGGTCGGCGACCTTTGCCGGCTGTGCGGAGCCCAACTCGGCGGGTGTTGCGGGCGGTTCCCGATCTTCGCAGTCGAAGCGGCTGCTTCGGCGGAGCAGGCTGCCCGCCGGTGCGCGACTCAGCCCCGGCGAGGGCCTCGGGTGTGGGCAGGAGACCGACAGGCCGGCAAAAAAGGGAATCGCCAGCGCCGGGTCGGCAGGTGAATCGCGTGGATTGCATGACCGATGTAAAGGATGAGTTGCGTGGTCGTAGGCCTCGTCCGATAAGCGGCGCGCCTTGGCGCACAGGAGGTGGCCATGGTTGATCGCGCGACCGTTGTCGGGCTGGTTCTGACCATCCTGCTGTTAACGGGAGTGATGGTCGCGGGCACGGGCCTGTCTGCGCACGTGTTCTGGCAGGCCTCGTCGCTGGCCCTGGTTCTTGGCGGGGCGGTGCTGACGACCGTGATGTCCTGTCCTGCCGGGCAGTTCCGGTGCATCGGGGGAATGATGCGGAACGCGTTCTATGTCAGCACGCGCCCAATCGAAGACACGCTTGTCACCCTGATCGCCCTGGGCGAGGTGGCTCGACGGCAGGGGCTGCTGGCTTTGGATCGGCCCGTGGCGGGTTTGCGAGATGATTTCCTGAAGCGGGCCGTTCACATGGCGGTTGACGGTTATGAGCCGAGCACCATTCGCACGATACTGCAGGCCGAGCTCGAGAGCATCGATCTGCGGCATCGCGAGAACTGGGGGATGCTCGAGTCGATAGGTCGCAGTGCCCCGACATTCGGCATGATGGGGACGCTGATCGGCCTCGTGGTGATGCTCGGGAGAATGGACGATCCCAGCAGGATTGGCCCCGGCATGGCAGTGGCCCTGATGACCACCCTGTACGGGCTGATCATTGCCAACGTGTTCTGTATGCCGCTGGTGCGCAAGCTCTCGCAGCGAAACGGCGAAGAGCTGCTGTGCAAGACGATGGCGCTGGAAGGGGTTCTGGCGATACAGGCGGGGGAACACCCGCGGATGCTCGCTCAAAGGCTGCAGGTACTGCTGCCGCCGCAGCGGCGACCGGTGCGGCTGCCGAAGACCGTGGCTCAGGCCGTGGTCGACGAGGCGCCTGTTCAGCAACCTGCGGCGGGCGGCGTACCGGGAATACCGGTCGAGGTGCCCCAGCCTGCAGCAAAGGCTCCGCGGCCGACCGTTCCGCAGGCCAGACCGCCGATCATGCCGCCAGGCCCGATTCCGGGGGTCGGCGGCGATTCACCGACCCGAGCCGGCCGCGACGGCCGTCGGGGTCTGGTCGGGGTGGCCTGACGATGCGGTTGTTCTGGATCAGAACAAAGACGGATGAGGCGGCGGATTCCTCATGGCTGCTGCCTTTTGGCGACATGATGTCGCTGCTTCTGGCGGTGTTCGTGATGATTGCCGCCATGAGCGAATTTCGTCGGGATGACCGGTTCGACAGAATCGGATCGGCCGTCCGAAGCGGTTTCGGGTTTTCGGCCATCGAGCGTTCATCGGGGACGACGGCCCTCTCGGATCGAGCCTCGACGTTTGTCGAGCGTCTCCAGAAAGCCGGGCTGATCTCCTCCGGGCTTCGTGTCCCGGAACCGATTGACCCGGAACTGGCGGCCTGCTGCAAGGTGACCACCGGTCCGGACCGGATTGTCGTCCAGGTCGGCGGCGATGTCGCCTTCGAGCGCTTCAGGGCCCAGTTGATGCCCGAGGCGCGGCAGTTGCTCGGTCGGATTGGCGAGGCGCTGGCCAACGGCCAGACCCGCCTGGAAATCCGGGCTTACGCCGGCGATGGGCAGTTGCCCCCGCAAGCGGGCTTTGGGGACGCGATGGACCTGTCCTTTGCCCGCGCGAGGGCGGTGACGAACCTGCTGATCGGATCGGGCATAGCGTCCGATCGCATCTCCGTCACGACCTGCGGGGACCAGAAATCCCCGTCGACGGAGGTTGGACAAAGCGACCAGGCCTGGGGACGCAGAATTGAGATGATCGTGCATACGCGGGAGCCGGGTGTGCACGCACTGAATATCGCCGAGAAAGAACGAGCTGAGAATGGCTGACCAAGCAGACGTTCAAGCCGGGACGGACGTTACGGCCAAGCCGGCCGGACGGAAGAAGAACATCGTCTTCGGAAGCATTTTCCTGGGCATCATGGTTGCCGAAGGAATCTGTGTTGCCCTCGTGGCCAGGCATTTTGGGGGCGGACCTGCCAGGGCTGAGGCTCAGGGCTTGGCCGCGGTGAACGGACTCGACCCGGCCGAGGGACAGAAGAAGCCCGAGGATGTGGAGGTGGAGGTCGCCGCCTTCCGTGGCCAGAATTTGCGGGCCCGACAGGTGATGATGTACGACGTGAAGGTCGTGGTGTCGGTCAGCAGCGACAAGGAAACGGATCTGAAGGCCCAGCTTGAGAGAAAGAAGGCCGCGATCGGCGATCGCTTCATGAGCACGATTCGGGCCGCAGACCCGCAGGTGCTGGCCGAACCGGACTGTGCGACCCTGCGACAGCAGTTCCATCGGATTCTGGTGGAAGTGCTCGGCAGTGAGGAGTTCGTGAAGAAGGTGCTGATCCCGCAGTTTAACTCGTACCGGGCGGACTAGTTCAGGTCCGTTGATTGTGTGGCAGGCCAACGGACCGACCGGGAACAACGCGAAACGGAGTGCCGGCGGCCATGGCAGACGACCCCAATGACGGACTGTTGAGCCAGGACGATGTTGACGCCGCGCTGCAAGCGGCGTCCATGGAGTCAGAAATGAACGAGCAGACGCCGTCGTCACCCGATCCCGCGGATGCTTCCGCGGCAGCGCAGCCGGACGCTCGTGTGGATTCGAGCAAGCGTCCCTTTGACGAGGTCGCTGCTGCGATGGCCGAGGCCGTCGCCGTCGAACAGGACGCCCTGAAGGGTGGGCCTGCCGCATCTGCGCCGGCGACATCGGCGTCTGCGCCGGCGGCCACCCGGCCGTTCGACATACCAAAACTTCCCGCCGGGAGCCTGCCACCGGCCGCCGCCCACAGCCTGGATCTGCTGCGGGACGTCGACCTGTCCGTCAAGATCGAACTCGGGCGAAGCAGGATGCTGGTCGAGGATGTCCTCAGGCTGGGCGAAGGCTCGGTCGTCGAGCTGGACAAGCTGGCCGGTGACCCGGTGGACGTGCTGGTTAACGATCGACTGGTCGCACGCGGCGAAGTGCTGGTGCTGAACGACAACTTTTGCGTGCGGATCAACGATATCCTTTCGCGAGACGTCGGCCAGGAAGAGGTGGCCTGAGCAGGGCGGCGGGCCGCCGAACCGGCCGTCGCGCAAGGGTCAGTGAAGTCATCAAGACAGGATGTCCGCAGGACCAGGAGGGTCCAATCGATGACTGGTTGCGTGTTCAATCGTGGCATTCCGGCCATTTGCCTTTCGCTGGCGCTTGCCGGCGGGCTTCCCGCCGAGCAGGTCCCGCCGCTCATCGAGGCACGGCCAAGTCTGCGAATCCCTCCGCAAGATATTCTCAGCATCGGTGATGAGCAGAGCGGCTCAACCTCGCAGGTTCCCCTGCTTCGTGAGCCGCCGGCCACGCAGCCTGCGGTCACCGTGATCAAGGCCGGTCCTGCTGCTCCCGTGATCGGGCAGCCCGGCCCCGGCACCCGACCTGCCGCGGCACTTCCGGAATCGGTCGGTCACAAGTCTGCTCCGATCGCCCCGACGGCGTTCCTCGAACGTCGAGCGGCGGCCAATCAACGGGAAAGTGGATCCCGAGACATTCATCGCGGTGGCCGCAACGGCAGCTTGTGGTCGGCGAGGGATCTCTGGCCGCTCTTATCCGTATTGGCCCTCATCGTCCTCCTGGCCTGGATCGTGAAGAAGTCTCTGCCCGGCCGGCGTTTGCTGACCGGCCAGGGTGCGATCGAGGTGCTTTCCCGCGTCGCGCTGTCGAGCAAACAGAGTCTTGTCCTGGTTCGCATGGGACGGCGACTGCTGCTGTTGGGCGTGACCAACGACGACATGAATACGCTCTGTGTGGTCGAGGACCCGGATCAGGTTGCGATGCTGGTCGGCGAGGCGGCCAGCCGCCGACCGGGTTCGATCACCGATCAGTTTGCCCGGGTGTTCTCGGAGGAATCCCAGGCATATGAGAAGGATGACGCTGAGGAGGAAGAGGAGAACGTCAACACTGGCGAGCAGGTGCGCAGCCTGCTGGACAAAGTCCGGTGTCTGACCTCCAGACGGAACGTGGCGTGATGCGGGGCCGTCTTTGGCCGGCGATGGTCTGACACCATCGCCGCGGGCGGTCCGGCGGCGTCAGCCCTGCTGTGCGGCGGAGTTCGCAACATGACCGAGCAAGGACGCCTTCATCGCTGGGCGACGGCACTGGCTGTCCTGGTGTTGGGGGCGGCGGCCCTCCCCCCGGACGCCCCCCCCCGCCCCCCGCCCCGACCCCGGCC
>JAUCQB010000035.1 GCA_030372985.1 Phycisphaerae bacterium | reverse complement strand
GCCGCGCCCCCCCCCCCCCCCCTCGACGCTGCCCTACCGAATGCTCGCGACGGTCTTCACACATGCTCTGATACGCTTGATCTGCTGGGAGCCGGAAAGAGAAGCGTCGCTACCGATCATGAATGATCGTCCGTCAACGGCAGAAGCTCTTTCACCGGCACCTCCATCTCCATCGCCCCGACCGAGACGACGGCCATCTGCTTGTGCAGGAGCATGCGGACGATGGTGCCTTCCCGATCGAAGCGGCGGACGAGGACCCGGTGGCCGGGCTGGAGCGAGGAGATCATTGCTACCCAGCGATCGAAGCGGGCCTGCTGCTCTTCGAGTTCACGCCGGGCGTTTTCGGCGGCTGCCTGCTGCTTCTCCGCTTCGACTCGGGCCGCTTCGGACTGCTGCCGTGCCAGCTCGGCCTGACGGCGAGACTGAAGCGTGCCGGCGATCGCCCGGGTGAGTTGCTGATGCGAATCGGCCAGGAAAGCGCGGGCGGCCTTGACAACGTGAGGTGGCAGACCGAGTCGCGAGGCAATGTTGATCGCGTTGCTGTTGCCGGGCTCGCCGATCAGCAGGCGATACGTCGGCCGAAAGGTTTCGGCGTCGAAGTCGACGCAGGCGTTTTCCGCACGGGCCTCGGTATACGCCAGGCTCTTGAGCACCCCAAGGTGAGTGGTCACCAAAGCCGGGCATTTGCGTTTGAGCAGCTCGGTCACGATCGCCCGACCCAGGGCGGCTCCTTCCTCCGGGTCTGTTCCGGCTCCGAGTTCATCGATCAGCATCAGCGTTCCGGGGCGGGCGTGCTTGATCATGGTCATCACCCGCGAGATGTGCGAGCTGAAGGTGCTCAGCGACTGCTGAAGGCTCTGTTCGTCTCCGATATCCACCAGAATGTCATGGTAGATCGGCACGCGGCTTCCCTCGGCCGCGGGGATGGGCAGGCCCGCCTGGGCCATGGTGCAGGCCAGTGCGATCGTTTTGAGGACCACCGTTTTTCCGCCGGTGTTCGGTCCGGTGATGATCAGGACGTCGAAATCATCTCCCAGGCGAATGTCGATCGGGACGACCTCGCGTTTCTCGCCTTGGCTTGCCGCCTGCTTCTGCATCTCGACGAGCAAAAGGTGTCGCGCCTGCCGGAGTCGCAACGCGCCGTCGTCGGAGATCTGAGGAATATGCAGGTCATACGCGCGGGCGAACCGGGCCTTGGCCGCGATCAGGTCCAGAACGGCCAAGGCATCGAGAGTTTTCAGGATTTCCGCGCTGTTGAGGTGCAGTTGGTGCGTGAGGTTCCAGAGCAGACGGCTGATCTCGGTCTGCTCGTCGTTCTTGAGAGTGATGATCCGGTTATTCAGTTCGACGGCCTCGGCCGGCTCGACAAACAGCGTGGCGCCCGAATCGGAGCTGCGATGCACGATGCCCGGCACCCGCCCGCGATGCTCGGCGGCCAACGGCAGAACCAGCCGGTCTTCATGGAAAGTGGCGTTGGCGTAACGGAGCCAGCGGGTCAGATGGCGGTCGCGAAGGATCCGGTCGAAGACGTGTCCGATGTTGATGCGAGCGTTAGCGATCTCCGTCCGGATGGCCCGCAGCTTGGCGCTGGCGTCGTCACGGACCTCGCCGCTGCCGTCGATGACCCGGTGAATGACGTCCGCGATGGCCTGGAAGTCACCGATCCTGTCACAGACTCCCCGCAGCTCCCTGGAAGCCGCGCTGAGCTTGGCGCCCCAGCGGACGATCCGATGGGTCGCCTCGAGCGTCTCGGCTACGGTGGCAAACTCGGCCGGTTCGGGCAGGTGGGGGGGCACGGCCGAGCGGACGAGTTCTCGAACATCGCGGACACCCCCAAACGGCGGAGGGCCGATGGTGGCGTTCGCTTCGATCATCTCCTCGATCTGCCGGAGCCACTGGCGGACCAGTTCCTCCCGCAAGACAGGCTTGACTCGCGAGATCATTGCCCGTCCGAGCGCGCAGTTCGCATGCTCCGCCAGAATCTGACGAACACGTTCGAACTCGATCTTCTCCAGTGTGTGGCTATCCACAACCGCATTCTACGAAACCAACGGTCGGCCACAAAGTGCCTCGACAAGCGGCCTGGCATTTCGGGCCCGCATTGGCAGTACTGGCAAGGCGGTTTTCAAGACCTGGGACGATCCGGCCGCAGGGCTTTTGACCCCCGCAAGGTTGACGGGGCGCCCGGCCGACGCGGCCGGCGGCGGATGTCTTCCGGAGCTTGCAGCGTCCCGGTTTGCGCTCGGCGACACGTTCGCCGCAGGCGCAAGAAGGTGCCCGTTCAACGCGCATCTTTTGCCTGTCCGCCGGCGATTCTTGCGCGATCTCGAGAGGTCCGGGAATCCTCATTTTCGGTGTCGAAAACGTCTGAAGAGCCCCCCCATCGGGCGTCGATACATACGCAGCATATTATCGGAACAGACGCGTCGGGACGGTGTCGGGTTGAAGTCGAACGTAGCTGCTGAGGAACCGATAAGAGCCCGATTCGTTTTCTTCTGCGTGGGGATCGGATCGGGACACAGGCATGCCAATCCATACACGGCTCAGAATGGTCTGTCGGGGGCGCCGCGCAGCGCGTGCGGCGACCATGATCGCGTGCCTGTGGCTGACAGGGTGTGCCTGCTTTCAGAGGGCCAAGGAGGAAGCCGGATTGCCGCTTCCGCCTCCCCCGGCACCCGAGCCGGCCATGCCCGCAGCCCAGGACGCCCAGCTCACCTTGTTCGGCGAACTGCCTGAACTGGCCCGCTTGCCATTTCACCCCCGGGCCCACGCCCCAATGAAGCAGCATTCCATTGCCGCCGAGGGGGCCGATTTTGACGTCGACGTCTCGCCGGATGCCAGGCATCTGGTCTTCGCCTCGACGCGGCATTCGACCCAGTCCGACCTCTACATCAAAGCGGTGGACGGCGTGGCCGTCACCCAGGTCACGTCCGATCCGGCTCCCGACGTCCAGCCCTGCTTCAGCCCTGACGGCAGGAGCATCGCCTTTGCCAGCAGTCGCTCGGGCAACTGGGACCTGTGGGTTATTGGGACGGACAACGGACAAGCGACGCAACTGACGCGGTCGCCCTGGCACGAAATCCACCCCTCGTTCTCGCCCGACGGTCGGCACCTGGCCTACTGCATGTTCAACGTCCGGGCCGAGCAGTGGGAGTTGTGGGTCCTCCAACTCGACCGTCCCGATGCCCGGCGGATGATCGGCGTGGGCCTCTTCCCGCGATGGGGTCCCAGGGGCGACAGCATTCTCTACCAGCGGGCCCGCCAGCGAGGTGGCAGATGGTTCAGCATCTGGCGAATCGATCTGGGAGAGGGAGAGCCGGGATTTCCGGTCGAGTTGGCGGCCAGTGCGCAGATGGCCCTGATTCAGCCGACCTGGAGCCCGGATGGCGAATGGGTGGCATATGGAACTGTATTACCGCAGCCACTCGCGGTCGATCCCGCGGCCGGAGCGCTGCCCCCCACTTCGCGGGGCGATATCTGGGTGATGCGGGCCGACGGGACCGGAGCGCGACAACTGACCGACGGTCAGGGAGCGCACTTCGGTCCCTGCTGGGCGGCCGACGGGCGAGTGTACTTCACCAGCCTCCAAAGTCATTCCGAAAATATCTGGTCAGTCCAGGCGACGGAACCGGCGATGACCCAAACGCCGGTGGCGGCGGAAGATAATACTGCTTTGCCGGCAGGGGCCAGCAGCGTCGTCCTGCCGGCCGTGGGCGGGCAGGGAGGGTAGGCAAATGGAGGATGCGCGAATAAAGGTTTTTTGGGAACCTGGCATTTAAGCCGGTCCCGAAAACAGCCGAATAACGGACTAGAAGTGTCTCGGGTCGGGTCCGTACAGATGAGTCGAGGAGCAGGCCCGGGATGCATGTGGTCGAACGGAATCGCGTTTAGGCCGCACTGCGAGAGGACACGGAAGAGGGTGATGGATCAGGGATGATCGCGGCGGAGAGCCAGATTGCCGTCCGGCAGCCACGGTGCCACCCGCGCCGCGGCCGCACGAGCGCATGCAGGGGCGTATGCAAATGCCTCCTGATCACTCTTGCGATGAGCTGGGCGGGTTGTTCGGCGACGCGGCCCCCCGTGACGGAGGAAGCCGCTGAGCCGGTACTGTGCCTTCCTGAAGAAGTGCGCGTGGCGGTGGCTCCGGCGCTGAATCATAGCGGCGGCGCGGAGTTCGATCCGGCCAAGGTGGGCGACCTGATGGCCTCCGAGCTGTCGGGATTGGAGGGGGTGAAAGTCGTTGGTGTGAGCCGCGTGCTGGCGGTTCTGGCGGAACAGGGGGATGTCCGGATCCGTTCTCCCGAGCACGCGCTGGACGTTTCCGAGCGACTGGGAGTCGACGCGATCCTGGTATTCGCGGTCACCGAGTATGACGCGTACACCCCGGTGGTCGGACTGGCGGCCCAGCTCTACGGTCCGTGGCGACCCGCGGAGCAGCAAGGCGAACTGGACCCTGTCGCCGCGTCCCGGGCGGCCCGGCCCTTTCCGGTGCCGCAGGGTTTCGGCGGGATCCGGCCCCAGGCCCAGGTCCAGCGGACTTTCAACGCCGCCCATGAAGCCGTGCAGCGCGAGGTGCAACGCTACGCCCATTCGCGATCAGCGACCACGGGGCCGCTCGGATGGAAACGGCACCTCGTCAGCCAGGAGGGGTACCTGAGGTATTGCTGCTTCAGCGTGGCCCGCGAGTTGCTGTTGCAGCGGATGGAGAACAAGTCGGCCGCGGCCGTTGCCGCCGCCGGGGAGACGGGACAATGAACCATGTTCGGCAGCTCTCTTTGGTGAAGGGGAACCACCGGTACGTGTTCCGGTACAAGGCCGGCGAGGAGGCATCGATCATCGCGGTGTTCGCCTCGATGGCGGCGGACTCGGAACACGATTTCGATTGGTTCGATGCTGCCGTTCTTTCTTATCAAATGGGTCGAAGACTCGAGATGGATCTCGAGAAGACGCCGGCTTGAGGTCGCTGGTTCGGATGCGAGCGAACGGCCACGGAGCCAGGTTGATAAATGCAGGCAATCGCCGCCGGTGCTAGAACGTCATGAGTGAAATGACCTTGATCGACGAGTTTCTCAATTATCTCCGTTTCGAGCGGCACTTTTCGCCGCATACCGCCAAGTGCTACGCGGCTGATTTACATCAGTTCGTGGAGTTTCTCGGCGGCGGAACGGGCTCCCAGTTTCCAACCGCGTCCGCAGTGACCGGGCGGCCACCCGGCGGCGGCACGGCCGTCGCCGCGCCACCGCGGGCCCACGTGGACGCCCGGGAGGTCTTGAAAGGCGTGCAGACCGAAGACGTGCGAAGGTTTCTCGCTTTCCTGACCGACCGGGAATACTCCAAGAGCACGACCGCCAGGAAGCTGGCCACCCTGCGCAGCTTCTACAAGTTCTGCCTCAAGCGCAGCTACGTCCCGGCCAACCCGCTCGCGGCCATTCGGACGCCGAAACAGGAGAAACGACTGCCGAAGTTCCTCGAGGAATCCGAAGTCCGCAAGCTGCTCGAGACGCCCGACGTGTCCAGCCTGCTCGGGGCCCGCGATCGCGCCATGCTGGAGACGATGTACTCCACCGGGGTCCGCGTCAGCGAGCTCGTTGACCTCAACATCGAGGACGTCGACACCACCAACGAATGTCTGCACATCCACGGCAAGGGCAAGAAGGAGCGGCTCACGCCGATCTCGCCGACCGCCCTGGCCTGGATCAAGCACTACATGGACATGCGCCGCGCCGACCCGCGTGCCGCCAGCTTCGACCAGAAACCCGTGTTCGTGAACAAGCACGGAAAGCGCCTCAGCACGCGAAGCGTCCGCCGCAAGCTGGACAAGTATCTGTCCATCTGCGGCCTGGACCCGGCGATCAGCCCGCACACGCTGCGTCACAGCTTCGCGACGCACATGCTCAACCGCGGCGCTGACCTGCGCGCGGTCCAGGAGCTGCTCGGCCACCAGTCACTGTCCACGACGCAGATCTACACCCACGTGACCACCAACCGAATGAAACAGGCATATGACAGCGCTCATCCGAGGGCTTGAAGCGCGGCACCGGCAACAGCACTGCGTTTAAGATCCAACGACAGCTTCGACCGAGAGGCACCCCGCAATCGGGTGCCTCTCCTGTTTTGCGGACATGGGTGGCTATCGATCGGCCCCGACCCCGGGAAAGAGTGGGCGTGGGAATGACCAATGTCCAAGCACCAATGACCAAGGAATGACGAAACCCAAATGACAACCGGCCGCTGGCTCTCCTTTCGTCATTCGGATTTCGACATTCGTCATTGACTGGTCATTGGGGTTTGGTCATTGGTCATGACCCTTCTTGTTTTTGCCGAACCCCGAACCCTCAGATTTCCCCTCGTTGCCAGTTGACTTTTCAGTGCCTGGAAGCATTGAATCAGTAGAGTGGCTGTGGATATGTTCACCATACATAAGGAGCTTCGGCGCAAGCCGTAACTCGATGATTCATAAGCCATTGCACGCAGGGCAGTCGTCAGTGGAATAATTGTCATCATACCTTCATCGTCTCTCCCGACGACTCATACATTCCCATCCGCAGCCATCCGAATCGCGGCCGCACCGTGTCGCCCGAAGTGCGGGCCGGGCTGACCGCGAGACAACGACAGGAGCACAGGTCTGCTCAAAGCGGTCGGTTGCGGGTGCACCGTGCCCTCGACCAGGGTCTCTCCGCGCCTGCCCGATCGCCACCGGAGCGTGCGACGGCCGGCGAACGTCGCCGGTTCGTTTGCGGATAACGAGTGGTCTCGGCCGCCGGCCCGGTAGCCTCGACCGGCGGCGGCGCCGGAGGCTGTCATGATGAATCGCCGGTGGCCACAAGACGGTGGAAGAGGTGGGCCTTGCGTGCGACAAAGTCGAAGCGGCCCGTTCTCATCTTTCTCATACCCGATTCGCCCCCTTCCGCCATCGAGCGGCGACCCCGCGATGCACCGGATCAGCCGACGGCGCGAGCAGCGTGTGCGAAAGCACAGGAGGTGTCATCATGAGGCGACGCAACTCGTCTGGTTTCACGCTCATTGAACTGCTGGTGGTGGTGTCGATCATCGCCCTGTTGATCGCGATACTGCTGCCGAGCCTGGCCATGGCCCGCGAACTGGCCAGGCGCGCCGCATGTGCGGCTAACCTCAGCGGGATCGGCAAGGGTTTCTACACCTACGCCATGGACAACGGGGATTCTTGTCCGGTTGCCGTCCCCAACTCGACGATGAACCCCAACCCGTCGCCGGTGGAGTACTACAACATGACCGGCAGGTACGGCGGGGCCGGGCCCCTCGGCGACCCCGGCGAGCAGCCCAGCGGGAGCTACTGGGCGCAGTTGTCCACCACGCGGACCTTCTGGTTGCTGGTGAAGATCAACGGGACCTCATCCCGCTCCTTCATCTGCCCGTCGAGCGGCGACGCGCCGGATAATACCGAGAACCCGGCCGACTATTGGGATTTCATGGCGGCAACCCCGGGAATGGATCAGCACCGCGGGTGGACTGCCAACCGGAACAACGAGGCCTATGTCAGCTACGGCACGCAGGTCCCGTACGGCTCCAAAGGCCGGCCTGGCATCGAAGCCGACCCGCGGATGGCCCTGGCCGCCGACAAGGGACCGTACGGCGGGACATCGCTGGGTAATTCCCAGATCATCGCTCCGCCGCCGAGCCTCGATCTGCGGAGTGCCAGTCCCGACGAGTGTATGCCGTACAACTCGGGCAACCATGGCGGCCTGGGAAGCGGCGCAGGACAGGTAGTGCTCTTCGTTGATAGTCACGCCGAATTCCTGGGCAAGCCGGTTGTCGGTGTTGCCATGGACAACATCTACACCGCCTGGAGCCTGAACGGGAACCAGCCCGATCCCCTGTCGCGCTATTGCGGCAGGCGTCCGTCGGCTGCTCTGCCCTCGCTGCTCCCGGCGGCGAACAGCGACACGCTGATCTATCCGTGATTCAAGTCCGCGCGACCCGCAGGGGTCATCGCGGGCGCCGGGGCCGTGGCCGGCGGAGGGCCGAAAGCCTCCCGCCGGCTGCGGGCCCGGGCAGCCGGCCGTGTTGACACCGCCTGAATATGCTCAGCCGGTATTGCGGTATTGCCATCACTTGGCACCAGACCTAAGCTGACGGCCAAAGCAGGGACTGGCTTGCTGAGCCCGCCGTTCGGACCGTACTGCCCCCGTCGCAACGGCTCCGAAAGCCAGGTACTGTCGGATGGCCCCGTGCAGCCCTGTTTTCGTGTCTGTTGGAGATGACCACCCGTGCCGAAGGATGAAGACAAAAGCCGGTGCGACGCCGCATCACCGTTGCCGCGTCGCCAGTTCGCCAGTGACAACTACGCCCCCGTCTGCCCCGAGGCGTGGGAATCGATGGCTGCGGCCAATCGCGGACATGCCCCGTCCTATGGGGACGACGCCTGGACCCGCAGGGCCTGCGATCTGATCCGCGACGTCTTCGAGACCGATTGCGAAGTTTTTTTTGTATTCAACGGCACAGCGGCTAACTCACTAACCATTGCCACCCTGTGCAAACCTTACCACAGCGTCATCTGCCAGGACATGGCCCACGTCGAAACCGACGAGTGCGGCGCACCGGAGTTCTTTTCCAGCGGCAGCAAGGTGCTGCACGTTTCCGGCAAGGATGGTAAGCTCGATCCGGCAGCCGTCGAGCGTACCGTCAATCGCCGCAGCGACATCCACTATCCCAAGCCGCACGCCCTCAGCATCACTCAAGCCAGCGAACTGGGCACGGTCTACTCGGTTGAGGAGCTGCGAGCCCTCGGCGCCCTGGCGCGTAAGCTGAAGCTGAAGATTCACATGGATGGAGCCCGTCTGGCCAATGCCCTGGTGAGCCTGTCTGTCAGCCCGAAGGAAATCACCTGGAAGGTCGGCGTGGACGTGCTTTGCCTGGGCGCCACAAAGAACGGCGGGTGCCTGGGCGAGGCGGTGGTGTTCTTTGATCGCGGCCTTGCGGAGGAATTTGACTATCGATGCAAGCAGGCCGGCCAGCTTGCGTCAAAGATGCGGTTCCTGGCGGCGCACTGGATCGGGCTGCTGGAGAACGGGGCCTGGCTGCGATATGCCGAGAACGCCAATCGCTGCGCCCGTCGCCTGGAGAAACAGCTTCGGGGGATACCGGGCGTGCGGATCATGTTCCCCTGCCAGGCGAATTCCGTGTTCGCCGAGATGCCGGCCGGCATGGTGGAGGCGCTGCACGAACGCGGCTGGCATTTTTACACGTTCATCGGTTGCGGCGGCGCCCGCCTGATGTGTTCGTGGGATACGACGGATGAGGACGTCGACGCCTTCCTTGCTGACGCTCGCGCAGTGGCAGCACCGTAGGGCGTGCTCCGCATGCCGATCGTAGGGCCGACGTCCTCGTCGGCCCATGGATTGCAGCCGAAAGAATCGCCGACAGGGGCATCGGCGCCACTTTTATGCGAAAGGAGCTGGATATGTTGATGGTGACGTTGCTGGTGATGGCGACGGCAGCGGCGGGTCAATCGGTGGTCGGGCGCGGCCTTGAGATACGGTTCGCCGATCAGGTTGTCCCGGCGGGCGGTACAAGGCTGGCGCTGGATAACGCGTATCGCCGGCTGAACTCGCCGCCGCTGGACAACCTTGAGTTCGTGGTCTCCGACCTCGGGTTCCAGATGAAACGGCGGTTCACCGAATACAGCGGCGACATCTCCGGACGCATGCTCGGCGCCCTTCAGGCGGCCGGACCGCTGCTCGGAGCAACCTCGCCGATGGCGGAGCAACTAGCGGCCGAGCTGCCGAAATACCAGAAAGCCGACGGGCACTTCGGAGCCGAGCAGGACCTGGCCGCCGGGGCGAACCAGAACCGCGATATGCCGATTCTGTGGGGCAACGGGCGGCTGTTACTGGCCCTGTGCGAGCGCCAGCGGATCAAACCCGATCCGAAGCTTCTGGAGATGGCCCGCCGGATCGGCGACTATGTTATCAGCACACGTCCCTATTACGGCAAGCGAGAGAACTTCGAGCAGGTTGGCGGGGCGTACGCATCGGGCTTCACCACTTGTTATCCCTCGCTGATCGATGGCCTGGCCGCGCTGGCGGAAGTCAGCGGCGACGCCAAGTACGCCGAGGAGGGCCGCTTCATCGCCCGGCTCTCGCTTCTCGACCGGGCATTCGAGAAGCATCACAGCCACGGCCGATTCACCGCCTACCGCGGAATGCTCGACCTGGATCGCCAGGCGGCAAAGCCCGAATTCGTCGATACCATCGTCACCGACTGTCACAAGATCCGTGAAGGCTTCCTGCTTCCGACCGGCGGCATCACAGAGACCTTTGACCGCACCGGCGTCCACGATGAGGGCTGCACCGAGGCGGATTGGATCCGCGTGAACCTGTTTCTCTGGCGGGCCACGGGCGATCCGATGTACCTCGACGTCGCCGAGGGCGCGCTGCGAAATCATTTGCTGGCCGTGCAGTGGCTCAACGGGGGCTTCGGGCACCGGACATTACGCTCGCTGCATGATGGTCAGGCCACCTGGCCCGGCGGCGGCATCAAGCCGCTCGGAATGGACGCCTACTGGTGCTGCTGTATGCACGGGACGCAGATTCTGGCGGACGTTGCCCGCTGGGGAGTCGTTGTTGTCAACGACGTTCCGACTGTGACCTGGATGGCTTCGGGACGATGGACGTTCAAGATCAACGGCCGCGAGGTAACGGTGATCACGCAGCGGCGCGGCCCGACCACCTGGCGCGTGCGGGTTGAGTCGCCGCAGCCGCTGGACACTGTGGTCCGGTTGCGCGTGCCCGGCTGGTGCCGGGAGATGAGCGTTGATGATAAGGTTCGGCCGGCGGCCGGCGGCTGGGCCGAAGTCGCATGCCGGGGCTCCGAGCCCATCAGCATGGATGTGACCTTCCCGAAGGAGATTCGCCGGGCAGGTGTGTACGCCGATACGGTCAAAGCCGGCGAGCCGGTTCGCCTGTTTCTCGGCGGCGACCTGATGTGTCTGCCCGACGATCTCGTGGAAAAAGGGATCGTGGTCCACGACCGCGTGCCGGCCGTCCGGATCGCATCCGACAAGGTCGAAGGCAACTTCATCCTGGTGATCGCTGAATCTCCCGACGGCTCGAGAAAGTGCCTCACACGGCTCGTGCCGATGTCGCGTCGGCCCTCAGGCGGGTGCATGTACCTCTTCAACGTGAAGCACGCGGAACCGGGCGCGTTCAAGAGCATGGGCGAGCCGTTCCAGCAGAACGGCGTGCCGATCGAGATTCTGCTGGCCTGCGACGGGGAATCCGAGTTCTACCTGAATGGCGAGCTGTTGGTTCGGTTGCCGGCCGTAAGTCAGGGAATCGTCTATCCGGTCCACGCCCGAGTCGGCAGGAACGAGCTGGCCATCCGCGTTCGCAATGAGAAGGGGCCAGGAATGATGATCGGCCTGATCCGCGCCGCCGGCGGCATCGTGTCCCTGCTTTCGGAGAAATGCCCTGCCATGGTGTGCGACGATGCCGCGCTGAAGGAATACCTCGCCGATACGAGCACAGCGGTCGATGCGCCGGTAGCGATGAAGACCATCGGCAAGCTGGGAATCGCACCGCACTTCTACATGGCGGGTGATTATCTCGGCACGGGTGCCCGCTGGGTCTGGCCTGACACGACCGGAAAGAACGCCAAGACCGCGTACCTCGTGCGCTGGCAGTTTGAGATCGGCAAGTGAGCCGTAACCATGCGTTCTTGAGTTGCATAAGATCCGATACGGGGCGGTCGGCCGGTGCCCTGGGGACGGTCTTGTTCTCGGGTTTCCTGCTTTGAGCCGGTACTTCACCGTCTGTGAATTCCGTCGTTCACGACATGAACGGGGTTCACCGGCTGGTTACAGAATATGCTCGATGCTTGGTTCTGCATTCGCCATTCTTCATTCCCCGGACTGCGGCATGCAGCGCTGGGGCACCCCCGTCCGGTGAATCCCGTGTTGATCTTGCGATGGCCGCCCTGCCCGGACGGCAGACCTGATGCCAGGAACCATGCCTCCGCAAATGCGCCGAGGCGCCGGGACGGCACCCGCCAGACTACCTGCTCCGCATGTGCATCCGTTTCTGGATGGGCACCAATCCGCCACTCGTCGAGAAGGTGAGGACGCGCTACCAGCCCTTCCGCCCGTCTAAGTTTGTTCAGGAATCGCGTCGGGCATGGCACCAGCTTGCCGGACCATCGTCTTGACCGCCTGATCCTTCGCCGATACCTTGGTTTTCTGGTGTCGCCGATCGCTTCCCTCAGACCGCCCGGCGGCCCTCCGATGAACCAAGGCAATGCTCGCCCCGGCAGGCCTTGCCAACGTAAGTTCATTGGAATCAGCAGCTTGGAGAGGTGCCGGAGTGGCTGATCGGGCAGCCTTGGAAAGGCTGTGTACGGCTTGTCTGTACCGGGGGTTCGAATCCCCCCCTCTCCGTT
>JAUCQB010000034.1 GCA_030372985.1 Phycisphaerae bacterium | reverse complement strand
TGTGCTCCACGGTCATGGTCTCCCTTGGCAACCGCACTCGCGCCGTTCGGCTGTTGTGGGGGCACTCACGCGAAGACTGTCTATTCGATGTAACCCAGCTCCTGCAAGTGCCGCTCGATGCTTTGTTGCTGATCGGCGGTGATGTCGAGCATTTCGGCCGGCGCCTGGCCGTCGGCGGGCAGCATGCTCTCGCTCAGTCGTCGCAGTTCGCTGCACCTGGCCGGCTCGCGATCCGCCAGGTTGACCGTCTCGCCAGGATCGTTCTGCAGATCGTAGAGTTCCTGGGGCATCTCGGGATTGCAGGGCCCATACGTATACTTATGCTGTTCTGTTCGCACGCCGCGCGTTTCGAGATCTTCAGGCAAACCCGTCAGCGAGAGATAGGCAGGCAGGCATTCCCAGGGCCGGCCCTCAACCAGCGGCTTGAAGGACCGGCCGTCAATGTCTCCGAGCCTCTCGGGGCTGATGCCGACGAAGTCCATGATGGTCGGCAGAATGTCCGGCTGGCGAACCATTCGGTTCCACGATCGCCCACGGGGCACGCCCGCAGGGGCTCGGATGACCAGCGGCACGCGCACCACGAAGTCGTACAGCGAAATGATGTGCCCCTCTTGGATATTCTGCTTGTAGGAGCTGGCCCACATACGCATGTGCATGTTGAGCAACCGGTCGTCGCCCACCGAGCGAACGAAGCGGCTCATCTTGGCTTTCGCGCGGTTCTCGTCCAGCAGCCCTCGCCGTTTCAGCACGTCGGTCAGCTTCACCGGGGCACGGAGTTTGAGAAGATCGTGCACGAAGACCAGCGGAGTCAGCCTGAGCAATCGAAGACGATCCTTAAATCGTTCCCATCGGCCGTAGGCCGGGCTGCCGCCGTCGCCGCGCAGTCGCACGTTCCGCATCAGTGGAATACAGTGCTCGTAGAACTGCTGCAGGACGCTGGGGCCGGCCCAGCGGGCCACACTAAAAGGCACCATGCCCTCGGCCTCATCGACGTGCAGCAGGCGGCGAGCGTAATCCACGGCGGTGCCTTCACGGTAGGTCTCGGTGTCGAGTTTCTCGCCATGGTCACCGGTGAAAGCGATCAGCGTGTTGTCCGCAACCACCGCGAAGACGCGCCCCAGTTGCGCGTCCAGGCTCGACACCGCGCGGTCATAATCGGTCCGACCGAAACGCTCGTTGTTGAACTCCGCTTGAACCTGCCTCCGGGGGTGCAGCTCCCAGAGGTGAAGGACCATGAACCAGGGCTCGCGATAGAAGCCCGTCCGAAGGCGTTCGAGAAACAGGTCTCCCCACTCGGTATGCAGGTAGTCGCAAGGAGCCCGGTAATTGTAGGTTTCAAAAGCACGGTCCAGGCCCATCTCCGACAACAGCGGACCGGTCACCTCGGCATAGCAATGATAGCCCTCGGCGGCCAGGATGTGCGACAATAGCGGAATCCGGTCGCTCAAGCGATAACCCCAGACCAGGTGGACGCCGTGACGCGTGCTGTAGAGGCCCGTGAGCAGCGTCGCGAAGCTGGGCGTAGTACAACTCTTTTCGGTAATCGTGTTGGGGAAAGAGATTCCTTCCTGGGCAAGGCGATCGACGTTCGGCGTCAGCGCGGACCGGCCGGCCCCGAGCCACCGGTCGGAGCGCCCGCAATCAGCCACGATCAGCAGAATGTTGGGAGGCTTGCCGTTCATGCCGATTGCAGGACCCTGTCGCGGGAGGCGGCAGAGACCCCGGAATTCTCCTTGTCCTGGATCGCTCGGTACCAGTCTCGCATTCGCCTCATACCCTCCGCAAACCGGGTCCGGTGCGTCCAGCCCAATTCCTCGCGTAGACTGCCGGTGTCGACGACCTGATCGGTGCTCATCAGGTCAATCATGGCCCGCGTAAAAGGAGGCTCCAGCCCCGGCACTCGAGCCGCCATGTCGGCTGCCCAGGCCGCGATGAAAGCCAGGCGCGCTGGTATGTGCCTGGTTGGGCGAGGCATGCCCAACGCGTCAGCCGTGGCATTGACGAAGTCGACCTGAGTCACGGCCTCGTCACTCGCGACATCGTAGACCCTGCCATGGGCCCTCGGGTGCAGACCGGCCAGTACGACCGCCTCCGCCGATTCGTCGATGTAGGCCGTGGCGATCCGGTTGTCGCCGGAACCGATCACAAACAGGCGATTTCGCGCCAGCAGTCGCGAGAAGTTCCTGACCAGCACGCGATTGCCCGGCCCGTAGATGAATACCGGTCGGAGAATCACCCACGAGCAGCCCGCCCGTTCGCATTCGGTCCGAACGAGCGCCTCGGCCAGAGCTTTCGCGCGACCGTACAGATTGTACCGCGCCGGTGTGGCCCGCGCCTTGTCGGCCGAGACCGGAACGCCGGTCGCACCCTCCTTGGAGTAGACGGCCGCCGAACTCACATAAACAAAGCGCTGGACTCCCCGGCTCAAGGCCGCATGCAACAGCCGCCGCGTTCCTTCGACGGTCGTCTGCCGAAAGTCCTCCCACCTTCCCGTCATCTCAACGCGAGCTGCACAGTGAAAAACCACATCGCCGGAGCGAATGAGTGCGGCGCAGGCCTCCGGGCTGGCCAGGTCACCGCGAACCGGACGGGCATGCAGGGCTTCCATCCGGGCATCGTCGTCCGGCCGACGCACCAGAACGCGGACGCACTCGGTCTGCGGGACCAACAGGCGAACAATTGCTTCGCCGAGGAATCCCGTACCACCGGTCACTGCCGCCTGCATCAGTCCGATCCTCTGGGACGCCGCGGAATCCATCTCGGGACCTGGGCAAGGTAGGCAGTATAGCTGGTCCCGAAGCGCTTGCGTAGCAGAGGCTCCTCTAGCAGGGTGACCTGCAGATGGGCAACGATCAGTGCCAGCAGGAAAAGCAGCAGTATGCCCGTCGACGAAAAGGCCAGAGCCTCGCCGAGCAGCATCAACACCGCGCTGGCGGCGATGGGGTTGCGGACCCAGCGGTAAACCCCGCAGGCAACAAACTCCTTCGGCGGGTCGAACTCCACGTGGCCGCCTTGCCCGCGGCTGGTGAGCAGTCGGGACGAGAGCAAGTAGGCAACGAGGAAGACAAGGAAGACAACGACGCCGATCGCTTGCACCGGCCGACCGACCTCGATATGAAGCCAAGGGGCATGAACGTCAAGCTGATAGGCCAGCCAGGGCAATCCGCCGAGCAGGAAACTCAGAAAGAAAAGCGTGTAGAAGGCATAGCGGACGGTGACGGGAATGAAGTCCAGGAGGGTCGAGACGTTGGGGGCTGCCGAAGGCTGATCGGAGTGGCCGTTGCGTTCCGGCATCTCACCACCGCAC
>JAUCQB010000033.1 GCA_030372985.1 Phycisphaerae bacterium | reverse complement strand
ATGGGCCCGGTACGGGCTTCGGCCCGTGTCGGTGCGCTCTTCGTCCCCGCACCGCCAGGGGCCGGACCAAGTCCGCAAACACCAGGCGCAATTCCGGGGCCGAGCCTACTCGACGCGCTGGTGCTTTGCTCTTTTCAAACATGACACCGTCGGACACGTTCATCTGGGCGGGTTGCCCCGCCGGTTTTTCAATCAGGCCCGGCGCGAACGCCGCGCTGGGCCAACCCCCCGCCGGTCGCCTTTCGGCCGGCCCCGGCGGGGGGAGGGGAGGAAATTGTCACACTCTCCGACGACGCAGAAGCAAGCTCCCCACTGCCAATAACACCACCGCCGCCGGCTCGGGGGTGATCACAAAGGCCATGTCCAGCGACTCACCCGTGGTCGGATCGTGCAGGTCCTGCCAGGGCGTGTATCCGCCGGGGACGTAGTCAGACCAGACGGCATCGTCGCCCCAATGGTCTAATGACGTCTTCCAGCCCCATTCGCCGTAGCTGCACATCACGCTGACATCCAGCCAGTACGTCTTTCCCTTTTCCTGGATGAACGGGTCGGGGATGAAGTTGATGTTGTACTGCCAGGTCTGCTCGTGATTGGGCTTGACCCAGAACTGATTGTAGGGATCGTACCAACCCTGCTCACCCTGTTCATAGGGCTTAACCGTCACTTCCGGGGGGTAAAAGATCCGCAGCCATAGCAGCTCGCCCGGCTGGCTGAAGAGCGGCCCATCTCCGTCGGGGTCCGGAATGTCCTCGTGGATGCTGATCTGGTACCACCGGACGGCTCCGACCACATCCTTGTACCATGACCCCCAGAAATGTACGTCCTCGACAGGGCCGGTCTCACTGCACTGCCAGTCATCGGCCAGCACCTTCGTGTATTTGGCCTTGACGTCCCAACCATTGGGGTCCGGCAACTGCGGATAATGCATCTTGTATGGATCGTCCATCTGCCAGTCGGCCAACACGGGCCCGGCCATCAGGGCAGCGACCACCAGCACCGCCAGGCTGGGCGATGCCGACAACGTTAACAACCTGTCTCGCATTGACACTCCTTTCTGCTGATTCCAAAGCCGGACCGGAATACTCTGCCGGCAAGGCCTTCCCGCCTCCAGAGCACATATCCGTATTTCCCTGGTTTTCAACTCGTTGATGCCGAGCATCGTATTTCCTTTCCTGGTTCAGCATGGCTGCTGAACCACGCTGTGCCGTCGATCAGCACCTCATCCGCCGACACAGGAGCAGGCTCCCCAGAGCCAGACACACCACCGCCGCAGGCTCGGGCGTGATCACGAAAGCCATGTCCAGCGACTCCCCCGGGGTGGTGCGCGGATCACGCAGTTCCGTCCAGGGCGTCGGCCCGCCCGGTTCATAATCAGCCCAGACGCCATCATCGTTCCAATGGTCTAATGACGTCTTCCAGCCCCATTCGCCGTAGTTGCACTCCATGCTGATGGCCAGCCAGTAGATCGTCCCCGCCTTCTGGGGGAACGGGTTTTGAATATTCTCAATGTTGTACTGGAAGTTCATCACGTGGTTGGGGTACTCCCATTGACCACTGTTCGGATCGTACCAACCCTGCTCGCCGGTCCCCCATAGACGGACGGCGACCTGCTCAGGTTTGAAGACCCGCGTCCAGAGCAGAGCGCCCGGTTTGCTGAACTCCGGCCCAGTGCCGTCGGGGTCAGGAATGTCCGCGTAAATGCTGATCGAGAACCATTCGAAGGACGATGCAGGGTTGCCCTCATCTCGCCAGTCATCCTTGTACCATGACCCCCAGAAATGTATGTCCTCGACATCGCCGGTCTCACTGCACCGCCAGTCATCGGCCAGCACCTTCGACCAACTGGCCTTGACGTCCCAGCCATTGCGGTCCGGCAACTGCGGATAGTGCATCTTGTGAAAATCGCCTTCTTCCCAGTCGGCCAGCGCCGGGGCGGCCAGAAAGACAGCCAGCACCGCCAGGCTGAATAAGACTAACAACCTCTTGATCATGCATACTCCTTTCAGCTCATTCCCAAACCGGCACGCCGTACTTGGCCGGCCGGATCTTGTCGCCTCCGGAGGGTCTGTCAGCGTTTTCATGATGGTGCACTCTTGGGTCATGAGCGATTGTTTATATTGCGATCACTCGCACATTTCAGACCTACTCTTGTGACCCTCCGCCCAAGGGCCGCCGCACCCGACCGGTGCGACGGCCTCGTTCTCATCGAGGACTTGCGTCCTCGTCAGACCACCACCTCTAAAGGCGGCGCCGCCGCAGGAACAACGCCGGAAGCCCCATCAACAGCATCATGGCCGGCTCGGGGGTCTGCCAGACGATCACATTGTCGACTTTGGCGACCATGGGACCAGTTGCCCATGGAGCAAACCAGTCAATGAAGATCGTCTCCGGGCCCTCGACGCAGGGCTGTTGGATCGTCAGAGTCGTCCACTGCCCCCAGTACATGTCCGTCCAGACGATCGCGGGGTCGTCCGGGTTGGTGAGAATACCTGGACCCTTGCCGATCCGGATGCCGACGTCGCCGGGGGTTGGAGCCCCGTCCCAATTGTCGAGAACGCCTCGACGAGGGCCGTAAAGTACTTGGTCTCGCCAGGCATTTCCTCGTCATAGAACGTCTTGAAGAGCCCGCCATCCACGGTGCCACCCCAAGCGTCCTGGCCAACACCCCATTTCTCACCTGAGGGCGGTGAGTATGGGTCATTGAACAGAAATGCGGTGGCCAGCCGCGCCCCGCCGTAAAGCGTCCAGCCAGGCTCTATGGCCCCCTCGAAATGGTCGTCGATGTAGATCACGTCCCCGAGTGCCATTACAGGCACAAGCAGTACCGCTGTCACGACGCAGCCAATCAATCCAATTCGACTCATCTCATCTGCTCCTCCGCCCTTCATGGGCGGATATCGCCGTGCCGTGACCTTCTAAGGCCGTGCACGGCTTTTCCTTTCTGAACTCTTCGTCTGCCGGCCGCTCCGTGAGCGGCATCATCGGCATCTTTCCGGCACGCCGCGTTCTGTTCGTGGCGTGCTTTCGCGCCCTTTGGCCCAGGGGCAGCCTCCTGGCCGTCCGTGGCCGGTCCTTGCGGCCGTGATCCCAGGCTGCATTCCTGTCCTCGATCGGGGATGCTGTCCGCGGCGCACGGCCGCGGATGCACAACCCTGGCCCCGGCCTGTTTGCGGGGCCGCGTATCGTCTTGTTGTTCCTCCCGAAAAGCTCATGGATCATTCTCGCAAAGGCTTCTGACTTTTTTGCCCACACTCCTGTCTGGTCACCGTCCCTCAATCAGGCCAGCCGGCACAGACGCCGCAACCCGGCCAGACCTCCCCCGCCGGGAGCCTTTCCCCGGCGGGAGGACTCACATTCGTGACTACGCCCTCCGACGACGGGGAACCAGTAGCACGGAGCTGAGAGCCAGCAACACCACCGCCGCCGGCTCGGGCAACGTCGTGAAACTGTAGATCTCCGAATCAGCAGTTTGGTCTACGTTCTTGGCCCTCACCTTCCAGTAGTAAGTCGTGTTCTCGGCCAGGGTGCCGAGATCGAGCGATGATGTTCCGCCAGCCAGATCCGTGGCAAAAACGGCAGGATCCGGATCTACCGAGAAAAACACGTCAAAGAACGACGTGAAGCTGCCGCCCGACCACGTCAAGTCCACATCAAGTGCAACATCGGTCGCACCGTTAGCCGGGCCGGTGAGCATGGCAGCACCGGGAAGGGAGGCTTCGAACTTTAGTGCGCCGAAATACAAGGATCCCGAGGTGCTCTGGTTGTCATTAGTCAACTTGACCTTCGTGTTAGCGGCGTCATTAGCGTTGAACGCATGGGTTCCGAGCGAAACCCAGGTATTAACCAGGCCGCCAGCAACGGTCTGGTCAACGAAGTAATCCGTCGAACCGTTCTTGTCGGTGACCACGTGCTTTACATCCGGCTTGGCAGAGGTAGTGGCTCCGAAGGTTGTAAACACGTCGTACCAACCAGCCGTCGGCAAATCGATCGAGTAGGTGCCGTAACGCACGCCAACGATTGGGACGTTGGAGCTGATATAGAAGCCCTGGTATGCGTTAGTAGGCTCAATCCCTGGGGCTTTCAGCGTTCCACCGCTGTTGGCGTAGGCGCCTGTAAAGGTTAAATAGGGCGCAACATCCGCGGTGGTATTGTTGTATGGAGTTAAATGGGCGGTGTAGTAAAGAATCGCCCCCTGGGCCGCCGTTGCGGCCATGCACAATACTGCACACATCGTTACGAGTTTCTTCATATTCTTGTACTCCATTGGTTATGACTTCTTTCCGTTTGTTCGCTTGTAACGTGTTCTTAAAGACTCATCCGTTTCTTCATTGTGTTTTCCGGCCCCCGCCGGGCGCCTTTCTCCGCCCGGCGGAAGGACTCACGTTCGTACTCCGCTACCGACGCCGCCGCAGCAACAAGCTCCCCAACGCCAGCAACACCACACCCGCCGGCTCGGGAAGAGTGGCCACCCAGCCCACTTCGGCGCCCGAGCTGATATAGCCACGCCCGGAAACCACGGGCTCACCGTTAGCGTTCACCCCAACCGAGTACGGCTTGAACAGATTCGTGAAGTCTCCCATCAACCCCAGGTCGGTGAAGAACGTGTTCAGGTGTGTGGCCACAGGCGTAGGACCGGTCAGATCCCAGAGCATCGCCTGCTCTCCAAGACCTGTCCCGTTGCTGATGCCGACGGCATAGCTGCCATCGCCACTGATGCCGTAGGCGTAACTGTAGGTGGCACCCTCCAATCCGGGGAGTTTCGTGGCGGCGCCGGTAAGATCGCTCAAGTCTTTGACATAAGCCCAAGTGCCGGGACCGTCGCTGCTGTTCCCGACCGCCCACGCACCATCATCGCTGATATCCCAAGCCTTACCATTGTTGTCGCCGACCCCACCGAGTGCCCTGAAGTAAGCGGCGTTGGGGGTCTGGTCGAGTCTCATCACGTAGTTCTGGCCAGCGCGTTGTCCGACCGCGACACCTTCGGACGAGATGCCACCAGCATACTTGTCGGCGGCGGTGTAACTCTTCAGCGGAAAGGGAAAAGTCGGATAGGCCGGTTGAATCAGCAGCGCGTCTGCGGAATCAACGCCCACGGCGTACACGGCACCACCATCGACCGCATGGTACACGGTCGCATAGGTGTTGCCGACGGCTCCCTTGCCGCCGCTGTTGGTGGTCGACGGGACGCCGGCCGCCGTGTTGAACGAACCCAACGCGTACGGACCGATATTGGTGTAGCGTCTGCCCGACCATGTATTACCACCGTCGCTGCTGATATTGACCGAGTTCCACCCGTTATCCATGCCGTTGACCATGATCGCACCGGTGGCAGTGTACCCGATGCCCGTAGCCGCGGTGTTGATTGAGCCGCCAGACACGGTCGTCGTGATGTCGTCCGACACTCGGTACAGGAAGCCCACCTTGGCGTTCGACGAATTAGTCGCGGTACCGGTGACGTAGGCACCGTCCGGCGTGATGCCGTACGGCTGAGTAAGCGTATATCCGGTGTAGTCGCCGGCTATTGCGCTGACCGTGGGCGCCGGGATGTCCCGTAGGAATGGCAGGGCCAGGGCACTCGTAGCCCCCATCGTGATCGCCAGAAAAACCGCACAAATACAAATCTTTGTTTTCATTTTTGTTTGTACTCCTTTTGCGCCTGCTCGAATCCGAAGATCCGTAGAACCGATGGAATTCTTCATTCGAGTCATCTCGGGCGCTTCTTCGCCCTTGCGGGCGAGTCTGGCCGTGCCGCGGCCTCGTCAGGCCGTGCACGGCGCTTCTTGTTCACTTTTTCGCATGCCTTCCGGCATGCCGGCCGCTCACGCGAGCGGCCTTACTGGCGTACCCCTCGCACGCCGCGAAGTTGCCCGGCGTGCTTTCGCGCCTTTTTGCCCGGGGCAGCCTTCTGTCCGTCCGTGGCCAGTCCATGCGGCCGTGATCCCAGGCGGCTTTTCTTTCCTCGATCGTGGATACCGTCCGCGGCCGGTGGCCGCGGATGAACACACCTGGCCCCTCTCGTTCCCGGGGCCGCGTATCGTCTTGTCGTTCCTCCAGAAAACCTCATCAACCACTCCCACGAAGGCTCGTTGCCGGCCAGCGCGCCTCGGGTGCGCCTGCGGCCCGGCCTCAGGCGGCCAGGGCCAGCCTCGCCGAATGCCGCTCCGCCGGGTCGGGCTCCGGATCCCAGCGGCCGTGAATCAGCTTCAGCACGCTTCGATGCGATCTTCGTCCTTGCACCATCAGCGGCCGGACCAGGTCCGCGACCACCAGCCGCAATGCCGGGCCTTCTCGACGAGCTTGTGTTTTGTTGTTGTCAGACATGACACCCTCGAACACGTTCCATGGGGCGGGTTGCCCCGCCGCTTCTTCCCATCAGGCCGCCCACCTCAGACGCCGCGGCTCGGCCTTGCGCTCCCCGCGCACGATGTCGCTCATGTAAGTGCTGCGGACGTAGGCCCGCGGAAACCGACGCTGCGTGCGCCGATCGATTTCGGCGGACACCAGCTCGGACAAGGAGCAGAGCTGCTCATCGTCCATTCGCCTCATCCATTTGTGCAGTCGCTTGTCCATCGCAGATCTCCTTTTCTCCTTGGTCTATCGCACGTCTCCTGTGACACTTATGCCGCCCGGCGAACCCGCGCCACCTGATGGGCATGGCGGACGCGGACGCCGGCACGGCGATCGAGTTCCTCATCGATCTGCTGCCTGAAGCGCGACCCGGTGACAATCCGGAGGAGCAGCAGGTATTCACCGCTGCACCGGGTGATCACTTTCTGAACCTGTGTTGGGGACATGATCTTTTCCTTTCCGTATGAACCGTTGACACCGTTCACGATGAACGGAGATACCCTTGATCAGGCGACGTACGGCAGCATCTTCCTGCTGTTGGTATTGCGACCGGCGGCAGGCTTCTTTTCCCGAGACGTAACCGAAGGGAGAGAAAACACCACCTGCGTAGCTTTTTCCTTGTGCCGGGGTTCGCCCTCGCCGGCGGCGGCGCAGGAACGGCCGGGCTCGGACGTGCCGACGATCGAAGCCACCGCTTGCTCGATGAGATCCGGATCGGCCGACGCCATGTAGCAGCTCACGCCGATCCGGCGAACCGTCCGTTCGAGCTCGTGGCCCTCGTACGTGGCCACCGTCACCACGGGCAGGCCCGGACGGAGCTGCCGCAGCCGCTTGAGCAGGTCCAGCGTCTCCGCCGAATCCAGCGAGACCTGGATCACCAGCGTCCGGGGGTTCGCGTCTCGGATAGCCTGCACGGCTTGGCTCGCACTGGCGGCCTTCAGCAACGGCCAGCCCCGGCGCATGAGCAGTCGGGCCAACGCCGGACTGACCACCCGATCCATCACCACCACAAATACCCGTTCCCTCACGCGTGCCATTCGATTTACTCCTGCCAGCCTGCCCAGGGCGACAGTTCCACACACGGCGAGCGCGCGCTTCGCGCCAACACGACGCGCAGAAGCAGCGCCCACTGATTTGCCCTTGATCGCGCAACCGCGCGACCCTCCCACACATAGCAGGTGATGTGCCACACAGGACGACGATGCGCAAAATGCGCAGCCACATGGCTTTTCAATCAAAAGCTCCGCCAGGCCGGCGCGGGAGCCCATGTACCATTTCGGTACCGGCATCAAAGCTCAGTTCTTCACCCGAACGTTGCGTGAGCGGTACTTAAGACGTGCTTGTGCCGAAATGGCTCCTTGTACCATTGTGGAGCCCGATGCGGGCACACCGCGTGCCCCAGAGGAGGCACACGGGCGGAGGAGTTAGCGAAATCACAGGCAGTTGATGTGCAGGCCGTAAGCGCGGATCTTGCGATACAGCCTGCGTCGATCGATCTGGAGCATCGCGGCGGCCCGAGACTGGTTCCCGTTCGCCGCCTGCAGGGCCCGAGTGATGAGAGCACGCTCGGCCACCGCAAGCGGGACCACGGGACCGTCGCCGGCGGCCAGATCCGACACGGAAGCGGCCTGCACGAACGCCGGCAGATTACGAGCGGTAATCGTGTCATCACCGGAGAGAACGTAGGCATGCTCGATGGCGTTGGCGAGCTCCCGGACGTTGCCGGGCCAGTCATAGGCCATCAGCGCCGATAGGGCGTCGGACGAGAGGGTCTTCAGCCGCTCATCGTAGAGTTCCGCCTGTCGCTTGAGAAAGTGCTCGGCCAGGCAGACAAGATCGCTCTTTCGCGTCCGGAGCGGCGGCACCTCGATACGGACCACGTTGAGCCGGAAGTACAGGTCCTCCCGGAATTCGCCTCGCGCAACCATCGCTTTCAGGTCGCGATGGGTGGCCGCGAGGACCCGAACATCGATCGGCACGGCTTCAACCCCGCCGAGCGGGACAACCGCAGCCTCCTCCAGACACCGCAGGAGCTTCGACTGCATCCCAGCGGGAAGCTCTCCCACTTCGTCGAGGAACAGCGTACCGCCGTCCGCAGCCCGGAAGAATCCGAGGCTCGCCCGGTCGGCCCCCGTGAAAGCCCCCTTTTCGTGGCCGAAGAGCTGCGATTCGATCAGCGTGTCGCTGAGGGTGGCACAATCGACGGGCACGAACGGGCCGCTCGCACGAAGCCCTGAGGCGTGAATCTGACGGGCCACGAGCTCCTTCCCGGTTCCGGATTCGCCGCAGATCAGGACGGTGCACATGCGGCCGCTCACCGCGTCGATGAGATGCCGCAGCACTTCCACATCGGCGCTGTGCCCGACGAACTCGGGAAGCTCCACGGCGAGCAACTGCGCACTTGCTTTTCCACGTGCGAGACTCACTTGCGTTCCTTCTGAGGTTCTCGGCCCTGCCGATCAGCACGGCAAGGTCTTTGACCGCGCATCCATGCGCAATTCAGCGGCGACGATTGCCACCGACGTCGTCGGACCAGGCCCGCGGCCAGTGCGTGCCTGCCGCTCCCTCCGAGATTCCCCAGAATTCGTTCACGGAAGCCGCGAAGACTTGCTGCTTTTCCGCCTCGCGCCTCCAAGCGTAAAGACTAGGCGAACACCCTATGTTTGTCAACGGCTGGCTTGGCATTTTTACAGATTTTTTCGCACTCGTTAGCTGGGCTTGATTCTTATCACAAGCCTGTGATTTTGCGACGGCTCTGGTTCGACCGTCGAATCGTCCTATAAGATAAGTGTTTAGGTCTGTCTGAGTCGGTCTACGAATATGCCAAGTGGTCTATGCATTACGTGGTCGACCAAAACTGCTACGACCAACAAGCAGCGACCGCACTTAACTCATTGATTGAAAATGGCTTACGATACAATACAGGTTGACAATGTCTGCGCTAGGTGATTTTCTGTGTTTTTGCGATGGACGGCATTGACACACCCCATGGTTCGAACAACGCGACGGAAAGCACGAATCACCCGAAGACCTGTGATGAACAGCGCTTACGCATCGACTGCCTCGAACCGAAGCCAGAGCGCCGCGTGCCCCTGGAGAGCTCAGATCCTGTTGAGCCGACCAAAGCCGCCTGGGTCATCGCCCTCCACCGGACGCATGAGCGTTCGACTCTCTGGGAATCGGGGTCGTGAACGAGCACCGCTGTTCGCGCTGCGGTCCCTGCCCTCCGCCCTGGCGACGCTGTCAATCCTGCCTCGGAGAAGCCGGCCCACACGTGCGCAAAGACAGGGCCGCCCATGTTGGACGGCCCGAGGTTCGCTGTCCTGTCTTGTGTCGCCTATCGCCGCCTGCTTCTCAGCAGAGTCAGGCTCCCCAGAGCCAGGAAGATCACCGTAGCCGGCTCGGGAATATCGTTTCCCGCATATGTGCCGCTCAGGAAAACCTCCTCGGCCCCATTGTTGAGGGTGTTCATGCTGACATTGAACAGCAGCACGTCGTTGTCGTCGAGGGCAAATGGATCGATTCCCGTGAAGATGGCGTAGTCTGCGAAGCCGGCACCTTGGCTGTTGACGGGCAGGTTGGCCGCCGGCTCGGGGCTCAGGTAGGCGATCTTGGCGCCGCCGGTATAGACCTGGTCGATCGCCGCCTGTTGGCCGCTCAACACGTCGCCGAAGGGATCGGGGGCACCCTGAATGCTCGTTGGATTGAAGATCACGTCGAGCTTCGCCAGCGTATTGTACGGCATGCCCTCGCCGGTTTCATTCAGATCGAGGAACAGCACGATCTCGATGTCGTCGAGCAGTTCCGGCGGGAAGTTCAGCTCGTAGAAGGCCTGCAACTCGCCGGCCGTGATGACGTAGGATTCGACGAACCACGATATATCTGCGCCACCGCCTTGCGGCAAGGCGTTGTTGCCGTTGTCGGCATCGAGTGTGCCCCCGGTGTTCAGAATCTCGGAGCCCGAGAAGGTGAACATCCGCAGATCGAGCGTTCCGTTGCCGGATCCGGTCAGGTGCTCAGGTATCGCCACGATGTCAGCCGTCTGGATCATGGCGGCGTCGGCAGGCAGGGCAACCAGTCCTGAAGCGAATGCCACCGATACGTAGCAGGCCAATCGGAAATGTGCCATGTGCTCCTCCCCTCATTCAGACCGGCTCACCCCGGTGAACCGGTTCTTGTCCTTGCCGCGATTGCGTGCAGGCCGTTACCATGGCCCGACGGCGCGGCATCGACCGTCCACACGTTTCCATTCTAGCGGTCGGCCTTGCGTCGGATCAATGGGCTACTCTTTTATTCCTACGAATTAATATATTTGCAATATCGGACGATGGTCTGTCCTCGTGGCAAGGTACGATAATCCCCAGGATACGCGGTGACAGCATCAGCCTCGGGGGTGAAATACCTTAGTATGCCGTTCTGTATTTCTTCTCACCGGTGAGCATCACCGGCCGACCGGCAACCGTAAGATGAAGCTCTCGCGAGGTGCCCTCCCGGCTCTCGATCAGGATCTCCCGCGGGTCGATGGAAACGTGCAACGAGTGACCCCGATACTGCAATGCGAACCGAAGGCTCTTCCAGTGCCTCGGCAGCCGAGGGTTGATTCGCAAGCCCTTCTGCGACAGGCAGACACCGCCGAACCCGAAGACGGCCGCCATCCACGCGCCGCCCGCGGCCGTGCCGTGCAGACCGGCGAAGGTGTCCTTTCGCCCGGTCAGCTCTTCGTCGATGTCCGAGCCGGCACAAATCAGAAACTCGCGATAGGCCCGATCCATCTCGCCCATCTCCGCGGCCATGATCGCGTTCAGGGCGAAACTCATGGACGAGAAGTTCATGCTCTTGTCCTTATAGAAATCCCAGTTGGCCTTCAGCACTTCTTGGTCGAACTGGTCCCGGAAGAGCACCAGAGCCATGACCACGTCGGGCTGGTTGAGAGCCTGGTAGGGAAACACCGTCTCGAACCAGGCTCTGCGGTTGGCGAGCAGGTCGTCGGGCACACGCTTGAGTTTGTAGAATCCCTCGCACTGCTCGTTTACCCGGGTGGCCGGGTCGAACAGCAGGGGCAAGCGGTCGGCCACGCGGAGCCATCGGCCCGGCTCGTCGGCGGCGACGGCCAGACGCTTGACGGCCTCAGCGTGTGCGGCCGGGTCCTCTCGGCGCATGTCGTCGAGCACCTGGGCTGCCCAGCGGAGATTCTGGATCGCCAGGTAGTTCGTATAGAAGTTGTTGGTGCTGGTGCAATGGCCCTCGTCCGGCCCGGCGACATCGACGATGTCATAAGCATCGCGGACGCTGTCGTACCGGGCCCGGCATGCAAAGAATCGTGAGGTCTCGACGAGAATGTCCAGGCCCTGGTTGAAGAGGAAGGTCTGGTCACCCGTCGCCCAGTAGTACTGCATCACGGCATAAGAGACATCGCTGTTGATATGGATGTTGGTATGGGTGAACCGCCACCATCGGCCCAGGCACTCCTCGCCGAACGGTCCCGCCTGCCACGCGAACTTCGCTCCCTGATAACCCAGATCCCTGGCGATCCTGCGACCCGGCTCCAGGCCCAGCCATCGCCAGTTCAGGCAGTTACGGGCGACCTCGGGTTGGGTGAACGTATAGACCGGGACGATGTACGTATCGGTATCGTAGAACGTGTTGCCCTGGTAGTACTCGCCGCTAAGCAGCTTGACCGGCACACTGAGCTTATCCGTATGTCTGGGAGCGACGGCCAGGATGTGATGGAGACAAAAGCGGAGATAACGCTGGGCCAGGTCGTCGCCTTCAATCTCGACGTCTGCATGATTCCACGCCCGCATCGGCGGAGCCGAGTTTTCATCCGCGAGCATCCGGAGATCGTAGTCCGCGGCCTCGGCCATCTCCTGCTCAATGTTCACCTGAACTCCGAGGCGGGCATCTTCCGACGACGTCAGGATGACGCAGCGTCCCAGGATGATCGGCTTGTTCGCCGGCTGCTCGAACTCGTACAACGTGCAGACGGCATCATGCTCGATCACGCCTTCGGGAGGCCTCGTCGGGCTCGTTCCGATCAATGTGTTGACCACGGCCATTTCGATCTCGTGCCGGCGTGCCGGCGTGCGGGCGCGGAGTCTGCATGTTTCCGCGGGCTCCGCCGTCCGTTCCATCACGCAGAATTGCCGTTCGCGGTTGGTGTTCGAATAGACTCGGCCGTCGATCCCGCTCAGGATGCGGATTCGCTCCCGGTAGTTGAGGGGGGTAACCTGATAGCGCATGTACACGCGATGAGGGTGCTCCTGGGAAGCGAATCGCATCATGACGATGCGCGTGGTTCGCCCCCGATCGTCCTGGTGTTCGAAGCGGTATTCGTAAAGCCCAGACAGCAGGTTCAGCGTCTGGTTGAAGTTCGAGATCCTGCCTCGCGTGAGGGTCAGCTCATGGTTGTCGACGAATACGCGAACGAAGAGGGGGTTTGGCAGATTGGCCACGGCGGGGCTGCGGCCGGCCGTGTCGAAGTACCGGGGGTCGAGGTAAGGCCGCTCTTCGTTCGACGCCCGGATCTGGCTGAACATGTCCAGCTCGTCGTAGATGCCATTGATCAGCGTCACCGGGCTGTAGCCGTCGCGGTCTTCCGCCAGATTACCCTTGATCCCCAGGTAACCGTTGGAGATGGTGCACACGCTGTTGTACTGGCCGAGCGTTTGAGCGTCGTGCCTGGTATTGGTGATCAGCCACCCTGTCTCGGTAGCCATCGGCGACCTCACTTGAGCAGCAGATTCCGGGCCAGGATCAGTTCCGGCAGGCCGCCGCGGACGACCTGGATTGCCGCCTGATAGTTTTGACGGGAAGTATCATGGTTCGGCAGTGCCACGGCGCACCCGATGCCCGACGCGCGCAACGCGATGATGCCCGGCTCGGTATCCTCCAGGCCGACACAACAGGCGTAGTCGCTTTTGGGAATCGACATCTGGTGCAGAGCAAGGCTGTAGAGGTCCCGGTGCGGCTTGAGCCGGTGCTCGCAGGCGTCGGAGGCGTTGACGAAGGCGTCGAAGACCGCCAGGTAGTCAGCCAGCCGCTCGGCGACTCTGTCGCGGCAGGCAGCCGGCACCGGCCATGTCCGCACCTGCTCACGCATGACCCGGGTAACTTCCTTCATGCTCGCATGGGCCTCGTAGGCGATCGAGGCGGTGACCAGGGCCAGCCTGGCGGGTTGGCGCCCGAAGTACTCGGCCAGCCGCACGAGTCGCGGCCGATACCCGTCCAACTCAGCGCGCGTGTGCCCCAACTCGGGGCGACCAAGCAGGTGCTCGCGGAGCGGCTCGTAAAGAGCGTCCACCTCCGGTCCCAGCCAACCCTTGATGAGCGCCACGAAAACGTCGTAACCGGGCATCGGCTCAATCAGATGACGTCCGGGCTGACCAAGAAGCTCCTGGCTGAGCTGCTCGCCCTTGCCTTCTTCGATCAACCGCATGATCGAGTGGTACCGCATGTAATAGACATCCAGGGCCGCTCCGACCAGCTCGCCTTCGTGCCTGCACTCGAAGGCGGGTCCGAATCTTCGGACGAACGGTTCTGCCAGTCGGCCGACGGTATCGGTCGTGACGGTCCCGCCGGCAAGAACCCGCTGAAAACCGTCGTCGGACAGCAGGCCGGCGAGGCCGCACTTGACGGCGTTTTGAACGATATCGCGCCGCCGCTGCGGATCGGTCATACTGGCCAGCGTCCAGCACACGGCTTCGATAAACGCCTTTCGGAGGGCGCCCCGATCGATTTGATCCCGATAGCGACCGACAAGGAACTCCGTGTGCCTGAAGTTGCTGTTGCCGATGACGTAGGGGTAGTCGAGCTGCCTGTCGAGGCCGGGCCACTCGGCCGCCGTCAGCCGTCCGGTGAATCGCCGGACCATGTACTCCAGCGAGTGAAGAGCCAGCGGTTCAGTCGTCGTGCTGGTACCGTCCATGTCCACGGCGAAGGCCACGATGCGTTCGAGCGGCAGGGCGGGCGGTGGAGCAAGCGGATACAGCTCATAGGGCGCAAAGACATAGTCGATGTTCCGCACCCGGGCGAACTCGGTCGCGCCGGTCTCGGCACCGAGGGCGGCCAAGGCCGGTCCAGATTCGTTCACACTCAGGTATTCAGCAAGCCGTTCCATATCGTCAATGTTGTACGGCGGCGGGCTCATCTTTTCAAAGGAAGGGACGCGGACCACATGAAGGCGGGGCCAGACAGGCCACAGGTCGGAGAGCTGCACGGGCGGCGGTCCAGCATGATCGCCATGCTCAGCACGATGCAGATGGTGCCCGCGGGCTCGAAGCCCTTCTGCGACAACAACAAGCCAAGCGGCCTCAGTGAAAACAGGGAGGCGATCATCGCCCCACCGCCCCTCAAGCTGCGGATGGTCTCGCGCACACGGCGGTGATCTTCCTCGGGACCGAGACGACTATTGGGCCGTTGCGTACTGCCCGCCTGCGCTGCCCGGACCACCTTTTTGGGGGTTACCCGCCGTATCCGGGGCATCCAGGGCGCTGCTCCGCAGATCGGAGGCTCGCAGCCGCCCTGGAAATGCCCCGTTTGACGTCAACGTGTCGCGGTATGGCACATCAACCGCGATGATTCGTTGAATAGATCGGCAGTTGCGCCCGCAGCAGTTGGTGTATCTGCTTGCCTTCTTTGATTGCCTGATCAGCCGTTTTGCGGAACAGGGCTTTGACTTCCTCGAAAGGCATGCTCTTCATCGCCGCCTGATCCTTGCCGCCGTCCTTGGCATTGGCCGCGACGAACTTGGCCATGGTATTCGTTGCCACCTCGCGAATCAGTTGCCACAGTTCCTTTCCTTCCTTGGCTGCGGTGACGCGGCCGAGAGCGATGGACATGGAGAGAATGGCGTTCATGCCGATCGCCGCCTTCCTCTGCATGGTGTGGATCTGCTTTTCGACAGGTGCATCGGGAGACAGCCAGCCAAGCTTGGTGGCTTCCGCTTTCTCCATGGCCAGGAGCTCACGGTCGATGTCTTCGACCGTGCCCAGTTGGGCGAGCGTCCGGCCGACGAAGGCCCGTGCCAAGATACTCTCAATATGAGCGACGGCCTCCATACAGCCTTTGCCGTCGTAGCGCTGGGCCTTCTTCCAGAGGGCCATCAGTTCCGCATCGTTCTTGGACTCGATATCGGCGAGCCTGAGGTTCTTGGCGAACCGCAGAGTGCCGTCGCCCATCTTCTGGAAGAGGGCTGGGTGCTTTTTCGTGACGTCGCACGGGACGATCATGCTGTCGATGTAATGAATCGCCTCGTCCGATCCGGTCGAGGCCCCGAGCGGCGTGGATCCCTTGAAGCGAAGCGTGCCCGTCTTGCCAAGGAAGACGGTCGCGGCCGCCGACGGAATACCGGTGTTGGTCGCCTCCTCGGTTCCGGTGACCATCTCGATGGCCAGCACGCGGAGCAGGAGTCTGACCATATCCAGGTCCGAAGCGCCGGGGGCCAACTCGACATCTTTGCGACCGGTGAGCGTGGCCACGAGCTCCTTCAGCAGCGATTCAGCCTCCTTGCGTTCCTTCTCCGAGATTTGCCGCTTGCCGGACTGGGCCACGGCAAGGATCTCCATGACCCGTCCGTACTTCTGGAGGCGTTCGGTGTTCGCCCCGCCGCCGCACTTCATGCCCACGGCATCCATGGCCGTCGCGATGTCGGCCTCAAACGGGTCGTTCGGCGACTTGGAGCGATGCGAGACGATCAGCTCCGCCCCGTAGGCCGTGGCGGTCAGCATCGCCAGGATCGTTTCCGAGAGCGTGCCGATCTGGTTGGCCTTGATCAGGGCGGCATTGATTTCGCCGTTCTTCGCGCATACCTCGATGCTGCTGTCCTTGGTGGTAACCAGGTCGTCGCCGATCACGAAGATGCGATCGCCCATTTTGTCCATGAGCAGTTTCCATCCGGCGTGATCTTTCTCACCAAAGCCGTCCTCGATGGAGACGATCGGCACACCGTCTTTTTCCATCGCGTCGCGATAGAGCTCGAGGATCTCGTCGCGGCTCATGTCCACCTTGTGCGCGTCGCGCCAGAAGCGGTACATGCCAACCGAATCCTTTTCCCCCTTTTCCTCGCGGTAAGCGTCTTCCAGTGCCGAAGCGGCGGGGTCAAGGGCAATGGCCACGTCCACGCCCGGCACGTAGCCGCAGTCAAGAATGGTCTGCTTCATCATGCGCCACAACCGCTGTTCGGGAACGCGGTCGGTGGGTTCCTTGTCAATATAGGCCGAAAGCCCGCCCTCCGAGCCGATGCCCATGACCTTGGCGCCCGGGGCTGATTCGATGACTTCCTTGAGGCGGTACTGAAGCCTGACGGTCATCTCCTGGGCCTCTTCGAAGGTCTTAGGCGAAAGCGGGATAAACATGCTTTCTTGCATGCTGATATTGCTTTCGGGATATTCCTTCTGGGTATGGAGCCCGCCCATGCCGCAATTGCGCCACTGCCAGGGTGTGGTCACCTTGCTCCCGTCGGCCAGAGTCACCGTCTGTGTCCGGGTGGCGATCATCCGTTCCTTGAGAATCTTGGCCTTTGTCATCCAGCTCTCGGCCGAGACGCCCACGGAGGCGCGGGCCGCTTCCTCGGCGGCGCGCTGCTCGCGAACCCTGAACTCCTTGAGCTTGCCGCGGTCGGCCAGGAAACGGTCCAGCAGGCCGACGACGCCCGGTGCCAGGAAGAACCGACCGATGACGATCAGGACATTGTTGTCCGGGGCGGACATCAGCCCCAGGAAGATGCAGACCACCGCGATCGGCAGGCAGACCACAGCCAGCCAACCGCTCCAGACCGGAGCGGCCGCCGACACCGCGAGGTTGTAGGGAGCGTCGGGCACAAAGTTGCCCTCTTCCTTCTTGACGCCCTCAAACTTGCCCCAGGGAATCAACACGAGCATCTTGAAATACCAGAACGCTTTGGCCACACCGCCCTTGTCGCGCATCTCGTCGGCATGTTTCTGCGAATCCTTGTTCAACGCCGTCAGTTTCGCGGCGGTCAGGTAGTGCCCCATCTCGTGGATGGCGATGCCGATGTGCCAGGACAGGTACAGGATGGCCAGCGAGATGAACGTCTCCGCGCTGACAAACATGAATCTGAGGACGTCGCCCTTGTTGGCCGCCGTTTCCGGCACGCTGAGCACGGACGAAATGAAGGCGGCGTGGAAGGAAACCAGCTTGTGGTTTGCAATCACCCAGCCTCTCTCAAGGAATGCGCCCCCCGTTCTTCCGGCGAGGTAGGGAGTCTCCTGCTCCCGCGTCCCTTTATGTCCGCGTCTCCCGTTCCCTGATACCATCTCTGACATTTCAACGTTTCCTTTCACAGTTGTATCCACCGTCTTGTGAATGTCCGCCACGACCACAGTCGGGAACCGTGACGCACTTCAGCCTTCTCCTGTGTGCGACGCTTTTAGAGCGTCCCCGGCAAGGGTCCCATACGTTTCATTTTCACTGACATCCGTACGGGGATCGCGGACGCCTCTCGCAAGGCCGCACCTCAGGGCAGAGGACCAGGCATGCCCCAAGACGCACCACGCGGCCTCGCCACGCCTGCCAAGCGGGCGTAGACTCCTACCACGAGGGGTGCGGGATGTCAAGCGGCAGAGCATCCCGACAACCACTCTGTAACCGGTCGCCAATCCGCCCCATGACGACGGCCATACGGGCTTTTCCCGCGTAACCCGCTTGGCATGACGGTGTTTTGCCACCTCGTACGGCGCGGCCGGGATTGGTGGGGTAACCGCCCGAGTCTCGCAGACGGCTCGCGCCACCGCCCGCACGACCTCCTGCACGGCCAGGGACCGGCGGCAGATGCACGCTGGGGGTGAACATCCGCAAATCCCGGACCCTGAGCACCGGCAACGGTTTCCATACGGCAACGGCCGAGACTCCTCTGCGACCGCTGGTTTCGGGCCGCAACACCCTTGTGACCCGAGACCGCTCTGAGAACGTCGTGATTGAGGTCAATGACAGGACCTGCTGCGAACACCGCAAACAAAAAGGACGGGACGCCGCAGGCAAACCTGAGTCCTGCTATAAACACATCTTGCAGATCAGTTCGGCATTGCCGGCTCGAATGCGTCCCCTTTGGTCTCCCGTCAGCTCGCGAGACGGCTCGTTCGAGGCGACCGTAGCTCCGATGACGCCCATCAGCGACAGCACAAACTTGTAGGCTGCGACTTCCGCCCCCCCCTGTTTCACCGTCTTGCTCAACTCATTGATGTGCGCGGCGATTTCTTCGCGCCTTGCCGCGGTTGTTGCCGGAGCGAAGAACTCGTTCGGCAACGCGCTGACATGACCGATGATCGCCACGGAGCCCCGCGCGCCGTGCCGATAGCCTTCAAGAAGTTGACGTTGCTGGCCTTGATACACAGCCATCGATCGCGCGTACCGGTCGAACCGATCCAGGTCGCCGGAGCTGTCCTTTATCGCCACAACCGGAAAGTGCAGCCCCTCGACCGCCTCAGAGGCGATGTTCTGTCCCCTGGTCCGCTCGGGATTGTTGTACAGGATCAGCGGGAGCTTCGGCTGTATCGGTTCCAGGCTTTCGACAAACGACGGAATTTCTTCCGAGGTTTTCAGAAAATAGAGGGGCATTACGACCGCGGCATGAACGCCCAGCCTGCACGCCGCTTCATAATTCCCTCTGGTTTCATCGGCGGTATCGCCGGTGATCCCCGCGAACACGCGGAGCCTGCCCTGAGCTTTCCGGGCGAAGAGTTCGATCACCTTGAGTCTTCGCTCATTCGTGAGAAAACGGAATTCGCCCGCATTGCCGACGGCGAAGATGTCCGTGGCACCCAGACGAAACAGATGGGCAATCAGCCTTTCGATTCCTTGTTCGTCCACCTCTTTTTCGTTGCTCAGCGGAGTGACGACGGGAAGAATATTAGCCCTTGGAAGGGGGTGCCCTTGTTCCAGGAATTCAAACAACACGTTCTCCCCGCCCATCCGGCCCCCTTTGGTCACAAGGGGTATACCCTTTAGAGGGCCCGCCAACGGAGCGCCCCAGGGAATGCCCGCCTGAAACGCGCCCTTGATTTCGACGGCCGAGACGGCCAGTGTCCTCTTGATCGCCTCGACGGTCTGGCCGCCGGAAACCAGAAGCGCGGTCAGGTGCCTGTGAATCCTCGCGTCGGCCACCACCTTGCTGACCGCCTCCACGTGCTTTTGCCGCACCGCCGCATCGCTGAAGCCGGGTGTCCTGGATGTCTGAAGCAGGACGGGTCGCGCTGCTTTCAGAGACTGAACGACAAGCTGTTGCACGCGGTCGATCTCGCGACCGATGCCCTGGTCGTCGGTCAAGACCGCGATCGAGTCGAACTCGACCGTGACCAGATTGGGACCCAGCGCCCGCCGGGCATACTCAATCTGCGAATTCATCGCGGGTTCCAGGGAAGAGATGACTGCGAGCGGCGCCCCTTTCTTGTGTCTGTCAATCGCCGACGACAATGACTGGCTGAGTTGTATTCCGGCGCTGCGAGTTCCGAAGGATACCAGGTAGCTGCGAAGGAACGTTCGAGAGCCTGCGATCAGGATCCTGGCCGGTTCCAGCTTTTTCATTGCCAGGACAACCGCTTCAAAATGCCCGGTCTGGGTGACGTCCGGTATCAGGATGAGTTTCTCATGTCGCCTGAGGCCGCGAATGAAATCGACGATGGCATCGGAATCGCCGGAGACGACGCTTCCATGAATCGAGACGACCCGCTCGGCCGGCACCTCCAACTCGGTGGCAACAAAACCTCGCAGATCGGAGGTCGGGAGGGGAGTCTCCGCGGGATTCGCCAATAGACTCTGATGAAACGGTATCAGACGACCATCTTCCACGTGGCAGAAGATGCCATTGTGAATGACACGGCCCAACTCGTGCTCCGCCGGAACCAGAAGCAGAAAGTCAAAGTCCAGAGATTCATACATGCCCCGCAAGGCATTCCCGATCCCACGGAGTCTGGAATCAATTTGAAGACTGGGCAGGGTGCCCGCTTGTGAGAATACGCGGTGGGCGAGGAAACGATTCCGAGCATCGGCTTTTGCCCGGGACAAAGCTCTGGTTCCGCTGTTGATGACCCGGACCGAGCCGTCGTCAGATGACGGACTGCTCGGGCTCAGAAACTCGGCATCCGTCGTGATCACCTTCTTGCCCAACAGCTCAACGACGGCCAGGGCAAGCTGATCCGCCGAGGTCGCGTCATCTCCGAGAAACATGACGGGCATTCGTTCTGCTGAAGCCTTTCGGGCACAGGGCAATTCGCTTTCCATTGACCTCGTTCCGACCCACGTTGGAGAGTATTCGGCGTACTCAATAAGATCTAACCACATTGAATGATACGTGCGCGCATCCTACTCGAGAATCGTGGCTCTTCCAAGGCTGGGATTGAAGGCCCTGCATCGTCGCGAATCGTGCGCTCGCTGAGCACGAGGCGCATCCGACGGAAACCGTACCCAACGATCGCCGGTTTCGCCGGACCGAACCGTCCTGCCTGGGCGTGGCGGGCGAGGTCGATCTCACCCTGAATGAAGCCGAACAGTTTCACGAACACCGGAACGCCCGGCTAGCCATCGTAATCGTCGTCGTTGATCAGGGGATCGCTGGGATCCATTGACAACGGCACATCGCCGCGGCGACCCCTGTAGGCCAGCAGAGCCTGGAGCTCGTCGCTTCCGTTGCCCGTCTTGTGGAGCCTCTCCTTGTTGACGGCCTCGGCTCGTGTTGCGAAGGACTCAACATACACCAGTCGCCACGGCACGCCGTGACGGGCGTTCTTGGAGTATCCCATATTGTGCTGGAAAAGCCGGCGGTCGACATTGTTCGTTGAACCCGCCTATCGTCGGCCTGTCTTCTCGCTCATCAGCACATTGACGTGGAAAGGCATGCCCACCCAGCAGACGAAGACAGCCCCCCCCTTCGGGTGACCTGCCATATCGGGGCGACTGGATTTGAACCAGCAGGATACCGCGTTTTTGATATCGCCAATGCGGTTTTTGCAATGCTTTGCGTAGTCCCTTTGCGTAGTATCCTGCCTGCCGATCTCAAAACGGTCAGTCTGACCGATCTCTGGTATGTGAAGCAATTATGGGATATCGTTGAAAAAGAGCAGAGCTGGATTCACCACAATACGTGGTTAGATGACTACGGCAAACGTCACGACCGAGGCGATTACGATACTCCACCGTGGCTGTCTGAGAATGTAGACGATTCAACATCGGTAGCATGCGCGTGGTAGTTCTTATATGCTCTATCTGCCTGATTGACGACTAAAGAGAGCTGACCAATGGATAAGATTACATTTGCCTGTACCCTCTGTGGCAAGACGTTGAATGCCCCTCTTAACAAAGCGGGCAAGATCGAGCAATGTCCGAATTGTAACGAATCACTTCGTATTCCGATTCCTGCAAACATACAGCATTGCCCGCATTGCGGCGCAAACCAAATTAAAAAGGCATCGCTCGTTTACGAGCAAGGTACGTCGGCAGGCAACCTAACAGGTATCAGTTTGGACGATCAAGGATCGTTGGATGTGTTTGGCGCAGGGATAAAAACCAAATCGCTCCTAGCCACAAGACTTGCTCCACCATCACGACCGACCATAACTGCGTTGGTTGTATCTGCGACTTTCGGTATCGTCTTTTTTATCGCTGATATTGTCTTGCTTGCTGAACTGAGCAAGACCCCTCACCATCAAAAAGGCTCCACGCTGTTTATGATAGTGATGTTTGGTCTCGTTCTTGCCGCAATGGGCATTTACTTCTATATCCGCGCAAAGCGATATCCGAAAGAAATGGCAGAGTATGAATACCGCTTCAAAACCTGGGATCGTCTCTGGGTTTGCCTGCAATGCGGCAAGACGTGGACTTCGCAGTAGACAACCAATCGCCCACCATTTGCCTAACTCACTCTGAAGTGTATATGGACGACTTCAAAAACGCGATTAGAGCATTCAGGTTTAATCCAATTCGGTTAGACCGTCTATCGGGTGGGCTTTGTTAATCCTGCTATTCAATCCATTGCCGTATTTTGGCAGCAATTTCGTCTTCTCCGCTCAAGAGTAATTGAATTGACAAAATTGGAAATCCACGAAGTTTTGTCCTGTCTCTTATACACATCTGACGCTGCCGACGAGTTCCGAA